>WTBR01000099.1 GCA_013138975.1 Bacteroidales bacterium | reverse complement strand
TTGTATCAGTCGAATAAATTTTTGTATCCCTAATATAACTGGCGTTGGTTAATTGAGAATAAGTCTGAAAATTACTTGTCAGAAGTATAAAAAAGAGAATAATATATTTCCAGAAATCCATATGAATTATTTACGACCCGAAAGTAAGAAAAAACCCTTAAAAATGAGTTTATATAAGACTTAAATTTGAGTTAATATTATAATTTAAAATGTGTTTTAAGGTTATTTGTCTTATTTTAGAGCATTATTTTGTTAAATCAATTTTACTATATAAAATGAAGAATTATAAGCTGTATAACAACTTATTTGGGTGGATAGCATTCT
This sequence comes from Bacteroidales bacterium, assembly GCA_013138975.1. Taxonomy (GTDB): domain Bacteria; phylum Bacteroidota; class Bacteroidia; order Bacteroidales; family UBA12077; genus UBA12077. Next base: position 21,822 of record WTBR01000099.1, on the reverse strand, counting down.
TAATTGCATCAATTGTATATTTATTAACAATAGAGCCAACAACAAGTTTTTGGGATTGTGGTGAATTTATTGCCTCTGCATATAGATTAGAAGTTGGTCATCCGCCTGGAGCACCATTCTTTATGATACTTGGTAGGTTTTTCACACTATTTGCCGGTTCACCTGCGAATGTTGCTAAAATGGTTAATGTTTTATCAGCCTTAGCTAGTTCATTTACTATATTGTTTTTATTCTGGACAATTACTCACTTTGTTCGTAAAATTGTAATTAAAGATGGCGTTTTTACTACTGGGAATATTATAACTATAATTGGTAGTGGACTTGTTGGAGCCTTAGCTTATACTTTTTCCGATACTTTTTGGTTTTCGGCTGTTGAAGCAGAAGTTTATGCTACATCATCATTGTTTACTGCACTTGTTTTTTGGGCAATTTTGAAATGGGAAAACGAATCTGAAAAAAGATATGCGAATCGGTGGATTATACTTATTGCTTATTTAGTGGGCTTATCTATTGGAGTTCACTTATTGAATTTATTGGCAATTCCGGCTATTGTTTTTGTATACTATTTTAAAAAATACGAAGTAACAAAGAAAGGAGTTTTTTATGCTTTTTTAATTTCTGGGATATTATTAGGAGCAATAATGTATGTGCTTATTCCAGGGGTAATAAAAGTTGCTTCATGGTTTGATTTACTGTTTGTTAATGGTTTTGGATTGCCATATAATTCGGGAGTACTTTTTTATATTGCAGTTATTATTTCTTTAATTGTTTGGGGAATTAAATATACTCAACGAAAAGGGAAAGTAGTTTATAATACTTTAATACTGGCAATTACTGTTATTTTAATAGGATACTCATCTTATGCAATGATTGTTATTCGTTCATCTGCCGATCCTCCAATGGATCAAAATAATCCTGATAATCCTTTTGATTTATTGTATTATCTGAATCGAGAGCAGTACGGTGATAAACCATTGTTTTATGGTCAAACTTTTGATGCTCCTATGATCGATAACAAACAAACAAAACCTGTTTATATTAAAAAAGATGGCAAGTACGCAATCGCAGATTATAAGATAGAGGTTGAGTATGATCCACAGTTTACAACTTTATTTCCACGAATGTATAGTTCCGATAAGAGTCATGTCAAGGAGTATAAAAAGTGGGTTGATCTGGCAAACAATGAAGTTTCAGTTACCAATGGTAGAGGTCAAGTTGAAAAGAAAGTAAGACTTTCATTAGATGATAATTTGGCATTTTTCTTTAAATATCAGATTGGCCATATGTATTTAAGATATTTTATGTGGAACTTTTCCGGAAGGCAAAATGATATTCAAGGCCATGGGAATGTTCTCAAAGGAAATTGGATTAGTGGAATACCTTTTGTTGATGATGCCAGACTTGGTGATCAGGATATGGTTCCCGAACATATGAAAAATAATCCGGCACGCAATAAGTATTATATGTTGCCATTATTTTTAGGATTAGTAGGCTTATTGTTTCACTATAAAAAGAACAAGCACGATTTTACAATTGTATTAATGCTTTTTATATTAACAGGGATTGCTATTGTTGTGTATTTAAATCAATATCCTTTGCAACCACGTGAAAGGGATTATGCTTTTGCCGGCTCATTTTATGCTTTTTCTATTTGGATAGGAATAGGTGTTGCAGGCTTAATAAATTTTGCTAACAAAAAACTACCAAAATCAGCATCAGCAATTTTTATTACGGTTATATCCTTGGTATTAGTTCCAGGTGTAATGGCGACTGAAAATTGGGACGATCATGATAGATCTGGCAGGTATACTGCACGAGATATAGCATATAACTATTTAAATTCATGTAGTGAAAATGCCATTTTATTTACAAATGGAGATAACGACACATTCCCATTGTGGTATGCGCAAGAGGTTGAGGGAATAAGAACCGATATCAAAGTTTGTAATCTAAGTTATTTAAGAGCAGCTTGGTATATAGATCAAATGGATAGAAAGTCATATGAATCTGATCGTTTGCCATTTACTTTGACACATGATAAATACCATAAAGGAAATAGGGATGTTTTACCAATATATGATCGAGTTGATGGGGCTGTGGATGTTAAAGATGTAATTGATTTTATTGCAAATGATGATGCTAAAACAAAAATTAAATCGCCATTTGTTGCTAATGAGACAGTTAATTATATCCCAACCAAAAAATTCAAACTAAAAATTGATTCCGAAAATATATTAAGCAAGGGTATTGTTAGCGAAAAATATAGCGATCGAATTGTTGATCAAATGGAATGGAGTTTTGGTCAAAGTTATTTATACAAAGACGGATTAATGTTATTAGATATGCTGGCTACAAATAATTGGGAGCGCCCAATTTATTGGGCAATGACAGTAACTAGCACCAAGTATTTTAATCTGCAAAAATATTTTAAAGTCGATGGTTTAACATATCAATTGGTTCCTGTTAAAACTAAGTCTGAAAGATTCTTTAGTGGAGAAGTTGATTCCGATATTATGTACGATAATATTATGAATAAATTTCGCTGGGGTGGAATAGAGGAAAATAACATTTATTTTGATGAAAATAACATTCGTATGTTTTCAAATCTGAGAAGTAGTTTCGGGCGTCTGGCTGAAAAACTAATCGAAGAAAATAAAATTGACTCAGCTTTATTAGTTCTTGATCGTTGTATGGAATTATTTCCTGATCATAAAATACCATTTAATAATACCTTAATTTCAGTTATTTCAGCGTATTATCATGCAGAAGCATTTGAAAAAGCGAATGAATTAGTTGAAAATCTCTCAAATAAGATGTATCTTGAGTTGGAATATTATTTTGGTTTAGAAGCAAAATATACAAATGGCACAAAAGATATATCTAAAGAGCTACAACTAAATTTATATATTTTACAAGAACTTTATAAAATAACAACAGATAATAATCAGGTTGAAGTTGCAAAAGTAATAGAACAGAAATTTATGCAATACATGCAGTTCTATAATAGTTAAGTAATAATGTTAAAAAAAGAACATATTGCTGCAAAGGTTTTTAGAGATTTGTCTTGGCATTTTACTGGCAAGGATAATGAACTTTTCTTAACTTTTGATGATGGGCCAACACCCGAAATAACACCATGGGTTCTTTCTTGTTTGAAAGAATTTGATGCAAAAGCAACGTTCTTTTGTATAGGTAAAAATGTAAAAAAACATCCCGAATTGTATAAACAAATACTGGATGAAGGTCATTCTGTTGGAAATCATACTCAAAATCATAATAAAGGATGGTTTACCCGTAACAAGGGATATGTTCAAGGAGTGCGAAATGCAGCTGAGGTAATTGATTCTAATTTATTCAGACCACCATATGGTAAAATTAGACCTAAACAAATTACTTATCTTAAAAAAGATTTTAAGATTATTATGTGGGATGTTCTTACAAAGGACTATAATAGAAAACTTGATAAAGAAAAATGCTTAAAACACGCCTTGGATCATACAGAGTCAGGCTCTATAATTGTTTTTCATGATATTTTAAAAGCCGAAAAAAACCTTAAGTACGTTTTACCGCAATTTTTAAAGCATTTTTCTGATTTGGGATATATATTTAATCCAATTGAGTTTAAAACTAGCTCATTTTTTAAATAAAAACTTATAGATCAACAGGAAAGGCCTAAGTATATAAAATAGAAAAAATAAGGGTTTAGGTAATTTTAATAGCTCCCAATCTGTTAAATGAGTTCTAAGCCTATAAGTTAATTCGAAATAATAATTCAAATCGGGTTTTAATTTCAGTCTATAAATTAAGGATTTAATCTTCCCTTTAATTCCTTGTTGGTTTAAATCGGTTGAACTTATTGATTTTAAAGGAATTTTCATCAAATATTTATTGATTTCAATATCTCTATAATCAGGCAAATCAACATTATATAATAAGTAAGATAAAGCAATTGCTTGCAGAAAACATTTGTCAAGTTTTAATTTTTTTGATAACTCGAAGGCTTTTTTAATTAGCTCTGGATTAGTTTTCTTAAGAAGTTCAGAAAAATCCTTTAACCAAAATAATCTATACCATTGATGAATTGCTCCATGTGCAGCCTGATATACTAAATTCTCTATTGTCGATAAATAAGAAATGCTATGACCAGAAATATCAATTATTTGCGAATTCGAAATTATTTGACTTGTTGGCATCCCAAAAAATGATTTGGGATTGCTTATACTCCAATGCAATTCAATATCTATAGACCTTGGTTTATTTTTAAAATGGTAATGATGACTTAAACTATAATTTATTTCTCTTTGCTTATCTGAAAGTTCAATCTTTGGGTAAATACATTTAAATTCAAGATCTTCAATTATTTTTTTAGCATTCTCAACATCATCCTTATTAACCAAGATATCTAAATCATTAAAATTTCTGAATCCAACATCATTGTATAATTCAAATGAAAGTAAAGGGCCTTTAAATGAAATGAATTTAATATTATTAATTCTGAATTGATTAGCTATTTTAATCAAAACACTTGTGTATTCTAAAGATGTTTTTGATTGTATTAGCCTGATCTCTTTTAATTGCTTAATAATTTCTTGTGGTATCTTGCTTGCTAATTTATTTGAATGCTTTAGCACATGTGAAACAAGGCGATGTTTTAAAACAAGATTTAAAAATACATCCCAATTAATCTCTGATAAGACCCCAAAGTCAGATTCTAATTCAATTTCGTTTTGAGATAAACGTATTAAAAGGTTTAGCTCATTCGAAAAATTCTCTTTTATATAATTTGAAAAGTTCATTATTTAAAAAATTTCGGATTCTTTTCAATAAAAAGGATCAACTTTAAATAATTATAAAATGCCCCCGGATTAATATTTTTTTGGACTTCTTCCGATCTTTTACATAATTTTTGAAACCATTTTTCGTAATTATCCAGGTCAATATATTGTTTAACTACTTTATTAGATTTTGAGCGATTTATTATATCAAGAATCTGGTTTTTATCATTCATCATTCTCATAAATACAGTTGGAATTGTAGCTCCGCTTTTATCTTCTCTCCACTGAATTTTTTCTGGAACAAGTCCTTCAATGGCTTTTCGAATTGCATATCTTCCAATTCCATTTCTAGCTTTTAAACGTGCGGGTATTGCTAAATAATATTCAATCAAACGGATGTCTAACAATGGATATCGGTACTCAATTCCATATTTTCTTGCAATTAACGAACAATATTCAAGACGTTGCGAAACATGGGGATGTGTAATTCTCTCAATATTTCTTTCTTGTAAAGATAAATTCCCTTGTTTTCTGTACTTTGATTCGAATCGTTCTTTAATATTTAACCTTTCTGAAAAACTGATATTTAAAGCCAAATTTTTGAATTTTTCGCTCCACCAAGGTTTCTTAGATTTTATTAATCGTAATATTTTTAAAATAATTGAGAATTTGGATTTAAGGTAATATTTAAAAAAAGGTTTAAAGAAATCAATTTTATCATTGTGCTGTTTCTTTAAATCATCTTTAATTTCATTCCATTTATTTTCTTTTGCTAAATCAGAAAGATATCCTAATGACATTGAGGTAACAGCTTCATCTCCTCCAAAACCGGATAGTAAAACGGAAATCTTTTCTTGCATAGCAGATTGAAACAAATGATCAGAAAAAACACCAAAACCTTGTTGAGTTATGCATGATAAATCATTTATATTTTGATCAATGGCATTAATTAAAGAGTTGTTTTCTGACTCTATAAAAAAACGATTTGAAATATTACAATAATCAGTTAAAAGTTTTATGAAATCTCGTTCATCATTAAACGGATGAATTTTACCTAAAAGATGATCAGGTAAAATATGTGAAAAGGTTTTTAGTTGAGTAAATTGCGATGCAATTGCTGTTATACACGAAGAGTCAATTCCTCCGCTTAATTCACAACCCACAGAGTTTAGGTTTGGCACTCTACATTTAACCGCCTCAAATAGTAATGACTTAAATTCTTGAATAATTTCCGCATTATTTTTGGCAATAGGTTTTTTTGGTTTAAGTTTCCAATATTGCGAAATTTCTAATTTGTTATCTTTTAAAAATAGATAATGTGCAGGAGGTAGTTTTTGAATTTCCTTGAAAGTAGTGATGGAATGCTCCGATTTTACAGTTGACAAGGCATCTGCAATATAATATTCATCGACACTAAAGTTTAAGTCGTTTTGTGCAGTAATTCCTGATATGCATGAAGAAAAAACAAAGCTTTCGTCATCACAATAGTAATTAAAAGGCTTAACACCTAGATGATCTCTTGCACAAAAAAGCTCTTTCTTTTCGGAGTTCCATATAGCAAATGAAAAATCTCCAATAAAATGGTTCACACAATTTCTACCCCATATTTCAAATGCTTTAAGAATTATTAAACTTTCCGACAAAGCTTTTTCTGAAATATTTAATTTCTCCAATAATTTAATTTTATTATAAAGTGCTGAATCTGAAACAATGCTTAATTTATTATTTGTATCATGATTTAATTTGTCATGAACATTAGTAGGGGAGAGTTTTACTTGTCCTAAACCCCAATCGTCTTTTATACTAATCTTTTTTTGCAAGTCATGGGAAACAACCAATTTGTCAATGCCGCTATAAAACAATGATTTGTTAATAGGTTCTTGATTAATGTTGATTCTTCCAAAAATTGAATTCATGCAAAATCAGTTTTAACAAAGATAACATTTGAAAAAGATTATTCTAAAACTAAAAACGTTAATAATACATAGTTTTATGCGATTTTCATGTAAATTTGTGTTTGTTATTAATTAATATGGTACAACTGTTTACATATAAAGCGTTTGGACTAGTAATTAAATCGGAATTTGAGATACCTGAATTATTAAATCACGAAGGAATTTCAGATGTAGAAATAATACTTGGCAAGACTCCTCAAAATCTTAAAAACATTAATAAGCAAGGAGTAAAATACCAAGCCTCTAAAAATGAATTTTTACTTGAGGTTGATAATATTGCAAAGTATTTTGTAAACAGTGGAAACAAAATTACTGTTGAGTTATTAAAAGAAAACTTAGATAAAGAAGTTCGATTATTTTTATTGGGCTCATCATTTGGAGCATTGTTTCTGCAACGAGGATTACTTCCAATACATGGGAGTGCGATAAAATTGGATGAATCAGTAACTATTTTTACAGGATTAAGTGGAGTAGGAAAATCATCAATGGCAGCTTATTTTATAAATCAAGGATATCAGGCTTTGGCTGATGATATTAGTGTTGTAAATTCGAATCTTGAAGTGGTGCCTGGGTTTCCAAACCTAAAGATTTGGAATGACGTTTTAAATAAGCTTGATATTCAAAACGAATCTTTATCACAAATTAGACCTGATATAAAAAAATATCAATTACCAATAAACGATAACTATTATAATGAATCTCTTCCATTAAAGAACATCATTATACTGACAACAAAAAATTCTTCAGGTTTTAATTATGAAGAACTCTTCGGAATTAAAAAATTTAACGCCATAAGGAACAATACATATCGGCATAGATTTGTTCAAGGATTGGAAAAACAGCAAGATCATTTTCAGATATTAAATAAGCTTTTACCTAATATAAAAGTATTTAATGTATCAAGACCCCAATCTCCAATTATGTTAAAAGAGCTTGGAGATTTTATTATTAATTTGCTTGATTAGGATGTATAAAAAAAATATAATATGGTTGGCGAGTTATCCTAAGTCAGGAAATACATGGTTTAGGGTATTTCTTACAAACTTATTAAGTGATTCAAATATTCCAGCCAGCATTAACGATTTAGCAGAAACATCAATATCGAGTTCCAGAAAATTATTTGATGAATATACAGGACTTTCTTCATCCGATTTAACATTTGAGGAAATTGACAGTATGCGACCCGACGTTTATCGTATGCAATCCCAAGAATCAGAGGAGCTATTATTTAAGAAAGCACACGATAAATATTATACAGTAGCTAAAGATCAAGCCCTTTTTCCTTCAGAAATTTCTAAAGGCGTAATCTATATTATTAGGAATCCATTCGATGTATTAGTTTCATTTGCATATCATAGTGCAAAACCCGTGGAAAAAATGATTTCCACATTCAATAATTCAAATTATGCATTCTGTGATAAGAACGACAAATTACAAAATCAGTTAAGACAAATTATGGGTAGTTGGTCAGATCATGTTAATAGTTGGACACAGCAAAAAAATATTCCTGTGCATATTATTAGGTACGAAGATATGATTCAAGATACATTTAAAACTTTTAGCAAAGCAGTTGAATTTATTGAGATAAAAAAATCTAAGTTGCAAATTACAGAAGCAATAAAAAAAAGTGATTTTTCAGTTCTCTCTAATCAGGAAAAGGAACTCGGATTTAAAGAAAAGATGATAAAATCAAATTCATTTTTCAGGAAAGGCAAAAGTGGAGATTGGCAGAATCATTTGAACGAGAAAATGATAAAGGAGATAATTGCAAATCATATTAAAGTTATGAGTAAATTTGGATATTTAGATTCAGATAACATACCAGTTTATTAAGTAATGGGTAAGATAGATATTAATTTACATACAGTAATTCAGAGAAAAGAGGAGATACTAGCGAGCAATTTAGATGGAGAGAAAGTTATGATGAGCATCGAAAAGGGAGAATATTATGGCTTAGGCAAAACCGGAACTTTTATTTGGGATAATATTGAGGAATCAATTAAAATTGCTGATCTAATAAAATTGATTATAGAAAAATATAATGTAGATGAAAACCAATGTTTTGAAGATATAGTTCCTTTTATTAAGGATTTAATTGAAAAAGAGCTAATTGTTGCAACTTATTAAGCTTAAATACGTTAAAAATTATGAACATAAACTATGTTCAAACTGTTAAAAAAATATTTTAGTCTTAAAAAAACTGAACGTAAGATATTGAATCGAACCTTATTTTGGTTGATTTTTGCTTTAATACTAGTTAGATTAATTCCTATAAAATGGTTTAGTAATTTATTGGGAGTTTTTAATAAAGAAATAAAGCTTGATTTAAACAATAAACAATTACTGTTAATATCTGTTTTACAAAAAAACATTAGACGATTAAAAAAGCGATTACCATGGACGGTTAAGTGTTTTGAAGAAGCTATAGCTGCAAAAAAGATATTAGAGAAGTATAATATAAAAACAACCATATATCTCGGTGTTGCTAAAAAGGAGGAGGAAATTTTAATTGCTCATGCCTGGTTAAAAAGCGGAGACGTTTTTATTTCAGGAAGAAAAGGACATAAACAACATACTGTGGTTGGTTTTTATACATAGAAGAAATTTTAATTAAAGAATTAGTTTTATTTATTTTTCAGTTAAAAACTTGTAGAATCAGTAAAACAACAATAATTTTACTTTTAATAAATATATTTGATAAGCATTTTAATAGTTTTGCATCAAATTTGAGATAGAATAACAAAAGTTTGCGATGGAGAAGAAGATTAAAAAATTAAAAGATGAAAAAATCTCTCAAGAAGAAAAACTTTCTTGGGTAACTCCTAAATTATATAACTTAAAATTAGGTAATACTTTTGGTGGTACAAGTCCCGGTCATTCTGAAGATGATTCTTACACACTAGGGCCAAGTTAGTCTGAATACTTAAATAGATTATATTATTAGATTTAGATATGAAAAACAATATTATGAGAAAATTAGCTATTTTGCTTAGCTTATTATTTATAAACAGCGTACTTTCTGCTCAGGAATGGGTAAACTCAACAGCAATAAATTCAAATGGATCCGTAGTAGCGAAAGAATTATTATTAGAAAATGGGAACATTTATACCACAGGAATATTTAGTGGGTCTATTGGTGATTCTTTGGCATCTTATGGTTCTGATGATTGGTTTATTGCAAAACATAGTTCTGATTTTTCAATTAATTGGATAAAGAGAATTGGAAGTGCAGCTCAAGAAAGGGATGTAAGTATGTCCTTTGATTCTAATAAAGATATTTTAATTGGAGGATCTTTCAGAGATAATGTATTTTTTACAGAAGACGATAGTTTGGTTAATGTTGGATTATATGATGTAATGCTGGCAAAATATGATCATCTGGATGGAAGTCTTATTTGGAAAAAAACTATTGCTTGGGGAACAACAGGCCAACTGATATCATCTATTGATGTAGATGATAATGATGAAATAATTGTTGCCGGCTTTTATAAAGACTCTTTAGTTACAAATGTTGACACTCTTTTAGGTACAGGATTTCAAAATTATATTTTAAAGCTCGATGCGAACGGCGATTTTTTATGGATTAAAAACATTTTAAGTTCAAATGTAACAACAGGTACTAGAATAGGTGCGGTTAGTGCTTTTACTGATGCATATTATGTTAATGGTACATACCGAGATAATATTTACTTTGATAATGATACATTGAATGCCGATGTTGCGAATAAATCAAATGCATTTGTTTATAAATTAGCTTATGATGGAACTAGTCAATGGGCAAGAAGTAGTTATGGTAAAGATGACGATGCTTCTGGTACTATTGCTCAGGATTTAGGTGGGAATATATATATATCAGGATATTACAGAAGTACTGATTTTAGAATGGATAGTGATGGAAGTTCAGTATCAGATAGTTTAGTTAATAACGGAGGTTCGGATTTATTTATAGCAAAATATAACGCAAGCGGTAATTTACTCTGGCTTCAAGGATATGGTAAAGCTGGCTCTGATTATGCAATTGATATAAAAGAAAAAGAAGGAATAATTTATTTCACAGGATATTATTCCGATTCATTAATTATAAATTTAGATACTTTGTTTAATTCAGGTACTGCAAATAAAGATATTTTTTTAGCTACTGCTGATTCTGATGGTAACCTACTTAAAGGAGAAGCATTAAATGGCATTGGAGTTTTTGATGATTTTGGTGTAGAGCTTGAAATTACTGATGCTACTCATGCAATATTGTTCGGAGATTTTTATTCAACATCTATAACTATTGGGTCTAATACTTTAACAAATACAGTTTCACCAAGCTCCCAGTCTTTTATAGCTGAATATGCACCACCATTTTCAGCACAATATACAAGTATAAAAGAAGTAACTTGTAATGGTGGCTCAGATGGGGAATTAATTGTAACTCCCTACTTTGGAGTTTCTCCGTATTCCTATACTTGGAGTAATAGTGCGCCAAATGATTCTACCGCATCAAATCTGTCAGCTGGAATTACTTATACTGTAACTGTAACAGATGCTCTAGCTTCAGAAGCTATTGCTGAGTATACAATAATTGAACCTGGCTCATTTATTTTTAATCCAATAATTACTCCAGTGACTTCATGTAGTGATAGTCTAGAAGGTGTAATTGATTTAAATGTAACAGGTGGAAATGGAGGCGATACATATTATTGGGTTGGTTCTGGAACGGAATTAACTGCTGAAGATCAAGATAGTCTCGCTATAGGAACTTATAGCGTAACTGTTACTGATTCTGAAACATGTGCAGGAGATACAACAATAAATATCACAGGACCACAGGAAATACATTTTGGTAATTCTGATACAACATCATATTATGGAGCAGGCTCAGAAGGAGCAGTAGATTTAGAAGTAACTGGAGGCACGGGTACTCCATCTTCATATGCAGCTAGTTGGACAGGTACCGACGGTTACACAAACACAGTACAAGATATTATTACATTACAGCCAGGGACGTATAATGTTACTGTTACAGATGAAAATTCTTGTATAGAAGATACATCATTTGTAATTGTTAATAAGTTTGAATTTTCCAGCTATATTGAGTCAAAAAAGGATGCTTGTAATGGAGTTTCAAATGGTAGAGCAACTGTAAACTACCATTCTCCTATAGGACATACAGCTATTACTTATCTGTGGGATGCAAACACAGGAGACCAGTCTACAGCAGAAGCTACTGGTTTAACAGGAAGCTTAGCAGGTATAAAATATTATGTAACAATTACCGATACAGAAGAAGAACCGGATGTGGAAATTGTTGATAGTGTTATAATTTATGAGTTTGCATATACATTTTCCGGAACATTAGAAGGAACAAATGTTAACTGTAAAGATGATTCCGATGGAATTATTAATTTAACTACTGAAAATGGCATAGCACCATATATTTATAGTTGGAGTAATGGAAAAAATACTGAAGATATAAATTCTTTACCTCCAGATTTTTATAGTGTTACTGCCACGGATGATAATGAATGTACATTCTCAATTGTAGATTATGAGATTACAGAGCCAGAACTCCTTGTAGCTACAGCGGGAATTGAAAATGAACTACAGTGCAATGGTAATTATAATGGTGCTGTAAGAGTTAGCGTAGAAGGGGGGAATGGAGATTATACATATGAGTGGGATGATCAGGGAAGTCAATCAACTCCAATTGCAATAAATTTGGGAACCGGATTATACAATGTTACAGTTAATGATTCTAAAGGATGTAATGATACCTCAAAAGTACTTCTTACAGAACCAGAGGTTCTTTCTGTTTCAGGGATAGTTGCAAATTTAGATTGTTTTGAAGATGCTATTGGAGCTATTGACGTTACAGTATTAGGTGGAACAATTAGCACTGTTTATACATATAATTGGTCGACTGCAGATGGTTCAGGTGAAGTTGTTGATTCAGAAGATCAATCAGGATTGGGAGCAGGAACATATAATTTAACCGTAACAGATGATAACTTATGCGAGATAACAGATAATTATATTGTGATACAACCTGCAGAAATAGTAATTACAGATACAACTAATGTTGATATTACAGCTTGTAATGGAGATAATACCGGAATAATTGCGATAACAGCTAGTGGTGGAACAGGGGTGTTGAATTATACTTTAAATCCCGATGCAAGCCAAACTAACAATACAGGAATATTTACTGGTTTAGGCGCAGGTTTTTATACCGTGGATGTTGATGATGAGAATGGATGTGGTCTGGTTACTTCAGATCCAATTCTAATTTCTGAACCAACATCAATTAATATTGTAGAAACTTCGGTAGTTAATTTAGATTGTAATGGAGATATAGATGGAAGTATTGATGTTACAGTTTCAGGAGGTGTAGTTGCATCCGTTTATTCATATAGTTGGACAACATTAGATGGTACTGGGCTAGTAACTGCTAGTGAAGACCAATTAGAATTAGGTGCTGGCACTTATGATTTAACAGTTACAGATAATAATTTATGTACTGCAACAACAACAATTATATTATCAGAACCTTCGATTATTAATCTTGATAATTCAAATAATATCAATCCTTCATGTAATGGTTCTACTGATGGAAGTATTGATATAACAATTAGTGGAGGGACAATAGCCACAGCGTATACTTATAATTGGGCAACAATGGATGGATCAGGTTTGGTAGCCGATTCACAAGATCAGACAAATTTAAGTGCAGGAACATATGATGTAACAGTTACTGATGATAATTCATGTGCTTCGGTTTTTGAAATATTGCTTGAAGAACCTGTTGCAATAACAATTGATTCAGAAAATTCAACAGATGCCACATCTCAGACGGCAGCTGATGGAACTGTAACTGTAACTGCTTCCGGAGGAACAGGAACACTTGATTATGAAATTAGCTCAGGAGGTGCAATAAATCAAACGGGAATATTTACCGGTCTTGTTTCAGGTGACTATACTGTTGAAGTTACAGATGATAATAGTTGTGGCCCAGTAACTTCAGATACTATTACAGTGGGATTTGCAAATGCTATTGAGGATGTTATAGCATATAATAAGATAAAAATATATCCTAATCCAACATCTGATAAAATATTTATTGAGATCGATTATGAATTTGATAATTTGAAAATTGAGATTTTAAGTATTTCCGGTCAGGTTTTACTAAGCAAAGAAATGGAATCTCACGGAATTACAAAAGAGGAATTAGATTTATCATCTTATCCAAAAGGGGTGTATTTTGTAAGGATTTATAATAATACTTTTAATTTTAAAGATAAAATATTGTTGCAATAGACGACGAATTAGAACATTACAAAGCCCCTTTAAAGGGGCTTTTTTTATTTGTTTAAAGACTTATACAGATTAATTTGCAGTCTATTAATTAGATAATTATCTTTGTTTTCAATAAAATCAAAAAACAGATGAAACATAAATGCACTATTGTATAGACAAAGATATGATTACAACCTGACTGCTGTTAGGTAGGCATGAATGTTCCTTGGCATTGAAAAAATATTAAATTTCTCTTGATAATTAAATCAAAGAGAATTAGTTAAATATAAAATAATAAATAGATGAATATACTTCTTTTAGGTTCAGGTGGACGAGAGCATGCATTAGCATGGAAAATAAACCAAAGCGACAAAATTAATAAATTATATATTGCTCCCGGAAATGCCGGCACATCAGAGGTAGGAGAAAATATCAATATTAATATTTTGGATTTCGAAGCCATTAAAACTTGTGTTATCGAAAAAAATATAGATATGCTAATTGTTGGACCGGAGCAACCTTTAGTTGATGGTATAGGCGATTATTTTTTGGAGGATTCAATACTTCAGAAGATTCCTGTTATTGGCCCTGTAAAAGCTGGAGCTATTTTAGAAGGTAGTAAAGATTTCGCAAAGGACTTTATGATGAAATATAATATTCCAACGGCAAAGTATAAATCCTTTACTAATTCAAATTTAGAGGAAGGAAAGAAATTTCTGGAAAGCTTATCAGCTCCATATGTTTTAAAAGCAGATGGTTTAGCAGCAGGAAAGGGTGTCTTAATTCTAGATGATTTAGATGAAGCTAAAAAAGCTTTAAAAGAGATGCTAGCAGGGCAGTTTGGTGATGCTAGTGCTACAGTTGTTATTGAGGAATTCTTAGATGGCATTGAGCTTTCTGTTTTTGTTATTACTGATGGCAAATCGTATAAAATATTACCGGAAGCTAAAGACTATAAACGAATTGGAGAAGAAGATGCCGGACTTAATACCGGAGGAATGGGAGCGGTTTCTCCTGTACCTTTTGCAAATAAGGAATTCATGCAAAAAGTAGAGGAGCAAATAATTAAGCCCACAATTAATGGCCTTATTAGTGAAAAGATTAAATACAAAGGTTTTATATTCTTTGGATTAATTAAGGTTAACGAAGAACCAATTGTTATTGAATATAATGTAAGAATGGGAGATCCGGAGACGGAAGTTGTAATACCTCGGATTAAATCGGATATTGTTGATTTATTTGTACATACAGCACAAGAAACATTGGAAGAAGCAACATTAGAGATTTGTAATGAATATTGTACAACAGTTATGCTTGTTTCTGGAGGGTATCCTGGGAGCCACGAAAAAGGAAAGAAAATTGAGAAAATAGAGGAAATAAAAAATTCAATTTTATTTCATGCCGGAACAAAACAATCAGGAGAGAACGTTCTTACAAATGGAGGCCGAGTAATAGCAGTATCATCTTATGGAGAAAACATGAACGATGCACTTGAGAAAAGTTATAAAAGTGCTGAACAAATTGAGTTTACAGGTAAAAATTATAGAAAAGATATTGGTTTTGATTTAAAATAAGAGTTATGCTATCAAATATTCTAAAAAGTAACCAGCCATTTGTAATTATACTTATTCTTATTTTTGGTGTGGGTTTTTGGGTGTATTCATTTATTGATCCTATAGGAATTGCAATACCTGCTGACAATATAAATATGCCCTTTTATGATTTTATTGCTAGTTATATTCAACATAATTCATTTTTTGCAATATTAATAACATTTCTGCTAGTTTTACTACAAGCTTTTTTGTTGGTACAGTTTAATAAAAAGTATATAATAATTAATTATAGAACATATTTACCAGCCTTTTTTTATATTGTAATTGCAAGTAGTTTTATACAATTGCATAGGCTCAATCCTGTAATAATAGGCACGCTGTTTGTTTTTACTGCCATAAACTTTATATTTAGTACATACAGGAGCGATTATGCATTAAACAAGCTTTACTTAGCTGGATTTCTTATTGCCTTAGCATCTTTTTTCTGGGGGCCGTTTGCTATCTTTTTTATAATTATTTGGATTTCTCTTTCAATCTTAAGGCCATTTATTGGAAGAGAATGGATTGTTGGAGTTCTTGGATTCTTAACTCCATATTTATTTGTATTTGTGTATTTTTTCGTATTCTTAAAAGAAGATGAGCTTACACGAATAACACATTATTTTATTTCAAATTTCGAATTAATTAAACCATTTTATTCCCTGCATTACTCGTATTATATATTTTATGGATTTTTAAGTTTGCTAATAATTGTGGCAAGCTATGTAATAGTATCTAATTATCAAAAAAAGAAGATTAAAACAAGGAAATATTTAGAAATTAATTGGTGGCTTTTTGTTATAAGTTTAGGATTATTTGTGATTTTTAGAAATGTCACTTACGAAATAATTTATATTATTAGTATACCTATCTCTTTTCTTTTAAGTGATTATTTTTATTATTCTAAAAGAAACTCTTATTTAAATAGTATTTTATGGATATTACTTGGATCACTTTTTTATATACAAATAATAGCTCATTAGTTAATGAGCTAAAAATAATATTAATATTTGATGTAAGTAAATTAGAATCGTTCAACAAAAGATAAAAGGACAACAGCCATACCTTGTTTTCCCTCTTTAAAGCTTACGAAAATATGATAAACTCCTGTTGTTGAACATTTTAAATCAACAAAGGGATATGTTGTTCCCGTAGCTACCATATGGTTTGTTCCCATTAGTCTATTAGCATCATAAATTTGCAAAACTGCTTCTCCAGGAAAATCATTAGAACTACAAACAGAAAAACGATATTTTGTACTTTTACTCAATACTATAGAATATCTTCCTTTTAGCTGTTCTTCGCCAGCTTTCGCTGCTTCTAATTTTATTTGAAAATCTTTTAAGTAAGTAGCGTCACCAGCTACCATACCGCAAATGTCAACTAATTCTTGTCCTGATTGAGCAAATAATTTATTACTATTCCCTAATAAGATAAGTGCAAATAAGGCAAAAATTATATAAATGTTTCTCATATTTACAACTGTATTATTTTATTCCGAACTTTAACGGTTTTATCAATAATTTTAAATAATGTTTCATTCGAGATCTCGATAAATTGTTTGTCATTTTGTTTAATAGTCAACATACCGTCTTCTTCAACCATTTCAGGCTCACCTTGTACATTAGTAATGGTAACTTCTCTAAATATATTTTGTATTTCGGATAAATCATTAACTAATTCTTTAAAGTCAGGATCTCTTTCATAATTTTTAAGTAACAACATTAAACTACCTAAAATAATTTGTTGTTCTCCTATTTTCTCAGATAGTTCTGCGTTTGGCGCTTCCTTAATTACTTCACCTAATAAATACATACTTTCAATCCAAACCCCGGTAATAATTAAAGAACTTAAATTACTTCTGTTATTTTCACTCAAATATCGATCCATTTGATTAAAATTCTGAACAGAAATGTACATCAATGAATCTAAATTTTGATTATTAGTAGCTAATCGTTTAAGTGTGGAAAAGTCAAAGAATTGACCAACATGTATCCCATCAGCAAGTGATTTAATTGCAGAAATGTAATCAATTACTGAACCTGTTTTATTGTACATGTTTTGGTAACCTAAATCAGCACCAAAAATCCCTAAACCTAATGCTTTTTTAAAGCTTGTATTATAATTGTCAACATAATCAGTAGTTGCAAGATAATCTTTAGAATACGGCACACCTACAGCTTTTATTAATGCTGCTATTTCCACAGGAGAGGAAATATTTTCAACTATTTCACCCATTGCTGCTTCGGAAATAGCTAACTCTCCTGCATATCTTTGAGAATCAGGAATTTCAAATTCTTTTGAGAAATCAGTCTTTTTATGTTTATCTCCTCCACATGAAGCAAATATTAACAAGGGTAAAAGTATGTAAATCAATCGTTTGCTCATAATTAATGGTGTTATTTTCAATTATATTGCAAATTTAACATATCTTATAAAGATATAAAAATATTCAATATCTTGAATAATTATTTTTTAAACTTTATCTTTTCAGTTAGATCAAGTAACTTTTTTAGTAATTCGTAATAAAGTGTAATATAGAAAAACATTATTAAAACCCAAATGAATATTAGATTAAACCAATAGGTTTCATGGTATTTACCTGCGAAATATTTTCTTGGTGCAAAAAAATGGGATCTGAAATTAAAAAAACCTTCAATATCGGGATCTCTGTAAATTGGATCAATTTGTTGAATTAATTCATCTTTATATTGAATAATTTTATTTTTTTCAAAAACCTTCTTGACTTGATCTTCAACGCTTTCATTATGAAAAGCAGAACGCTTTGATAT
This sequence comes from Bacteroidales bacterium, assembly GCA_013138975.1. Classification (GTDB taxonomy): domain Bacteria; phylum Bacteroidota; class Bacteroidia; order Bacteroidales; family UBA12077; genus UBA12077. The sequence continues at coordinate 3,427 of WTBR01000099.1, read as the reverse complement.
ATAAAGTTCTTTATTTGTTTTTAAAAGGTAACTAATAATATTTTCTTTTTCATTATTGGCTTTTTGAAAGATTAAACTGTAATATGAGTTTAACTTTTCGATAAAATCACTTGCTTTATATAATACTATTTCATTAAACAGCGCTGTATCTAATTGATGTCTTATTTCTAATGGAATTCCTGTTCTAACTTCTTCTTTTGAAAGTTCATTCTTAAGTAATCTTAAATCTTCAGTAATTTTTTCTTTAACTTTATTATCAGAACTAAACTTATACCAGTTATCTTCAATATAACTTAAATGTTTTTCTAGTTCAGGAATATAATAAACTTGTTTGAAATCTGCAGTACTTATACGTTTTTCAATTTCATAAAAGTTCTTTTCAAAATTGTTATTCTTAAACTGATTAACCATTAATGCTTCAAAGGACCATTTTGTAGGCATAAATTCCGCTATAAATGGAACTTTTTTAACACTTCCAATAGATCTATTCATTTTGTCGAATGGAAACATGGCACCACTTAAAATCATCATTGGAATCATAACCAATGGTATTAGGATATATATTGTAACAGCAGAATTAAAAGATGCAGAAACATTTAATCCTAGCATATTTGCAAAGGCCGCTGTTGTAAACAGAGCAAACCAGTATTCAAAGGTCATTGAGCTAATTCCAAGAATATTATTTGCAATTAAAACAAAAAGAATTGATTGTATTGCTGAAATTGTAAATAAAATAATGATTTTGGAAACTAAATAACTTGAACGGCTTAAATTAAGAAATGATTCTCGTTTTAATATTTTTCGATCGCGGAATATTTCTTCGGCACTAACAGTTAATCCTAAAAATAGGGCAACTATAAGTCCCATAAATATGTATATATGAATATTTTCGTTTTCCCTAAATATATAAACTTTTGAGTTTGGATCGGCTATATATCTGATTATAAAGGAAAGAATAAAGCCTAATACCGGGGCTTCCAATAAGTTTAGTGCAATATATTGCTTATTACTAATTTTTGAAAGGAAATCACGTATAGTAAATATTTTAAGCTGCCTAAACCAAGATGGTATACTTAATGTAGACGGAGGAGCATCAGATACTTCTTCTACTTTTTCAATTTTAATATTTTCGTTAAAATTTTCTTCCCATTTTATAGGTGATATTTTTCTTTTAGGAGTATATTTTCCATATTCATCAACGACCTTGGCTTCGATAATATTAAATAGAAGTTCGGGATTAACATTACCACATGTAGGACATTCACCAACATCACTATTTATTTGTGCATCAAGTCTTTTAAAATACATAATGCCTTCCACAGGATTTCCATAGTAAATCATATAGCCACCTGTATCAAGAATCATCATATTATCAAACATTTTGTATATGTCCGATGATGGTTGATGAATTACCACAAAAATGAGTTTCCCTTTAAGTGCAAGTTCGCGTAGTAAATCCATTACATTTTCTGAATCTCGCGATGATAAACCCGAAGTTGGCTCATCAACTAAAAGGATAGAAGGTTCTCTAATTAATTCAAGTGCAATATTTAATCTTTTTCGTTGACCACCGCTAATCATTTTGTTCATTGGTGATCCTACTTTTAGGTCTTTTCGATCGAATAAACCTAAACTTGCAAGTGTTTTATCTACTAGTTCAACAATTTCTTCTTCAGATTTATTATTGAAACATAGTTTTGCATTATAATATAGATTTTGAAAAACAGTTAGTTCTTCAATTAATAAATCGTCTTGAGGAATATATCCAATAATTCCTTCAAGTTTATCTTTTTCTTTGTGAAGATCTATACCATTAATTAGAATTTCTCCTGAAGTAGGAACATTTAAACCGGTAAGAACATTTAGCAATGTTGTTTTTCCCGCACCACTAGCGCCCATTAACCCAATTAATTTACCTTGATCTTCAGAAAAACAAATATTTCTTAATCCAATTCCTCCATTTGGGAATACGTAATTAATATCATTTGCAATAAAAGAAATTCTAGTTGATGTACTATCAGAAAGGTAATGGGCAACAATATCACTGTAGTAAATGGGTTTGCCTTTCGGCAATTTTATAGTCCCTCCACTAGCAAATGAATATATTCTAATATTGTTTACTGGTAAACCATTTAAGAAAATATCTGCATTACCATTATAACGCATAAAATAGAGATCAACACTCTTAATCTGTAGGATAAAAATATTGCCATCTAAGGCTTCAACTCTGACGTGTTTAGCTTCTTTGCATTGATTCTCTTTATCGTTAATTATAAGGTTACTGACATTGTCAATTTCTAAAATCTCGTTGTGTATTACGAAACTTTCTATACTTCGGAATTCCTCTCTTGTAAGTTTAAATACTTCTGATACAGTATGTATTATTGCCATACGTTGCTCTGAAAACTTACGGTCGGCATTGACCAACTCAAAAAGCTTTACTAGAACAATAATTTTCTGTTTTTGAGTAAGAGTTTTATTAATTTTTTTACAAATCCCTAAAATTCTTACTGAATCTTTAACAGAAGTAAGTTTTACTTTTTCATTTTTTTCAGCTTTTTTGCCTGTAAAACCCGCTTTTTCGTCAAAAAGCGCCATATATTCAGGCACAGCTTCATCATTTAATTGCTGTGTTAAGAAGTTATTTACAAATTCCCTTTCTCCAGTTTCTACTCCTTCATCTTGTTTAGCAATAATAGCAAACAATTGCATAAGGGCTTTTAAAATCTCTTCACTCATAATTTAAAATTAAAAATGACAAAAGTAAATTATAAAGTATAACTTACTTGTTCGAATGGTACGTCAACTATATCAGCATATTCTTCACCTGCTTCTTCCATATCTTCATCGTCTTCAGGGAAGTGCCATTTAATTAAAACTTCTTTTCCATTTTCATGCATTTCTTCAAGTTTCATTAAAATGTCAAGAATTAATTTTGAAGATGCAGTATTGAAGTATACAAGTTTAAACCCAAATATAGTTTTATCATTTGCTTCTTCCTGATAATCGTCAAGCCAATTAAGCACGGGCTCGTAAAATGTTGTTACGTCTTCAGGAAGAGATCTACCTGAAATTTCAAAAATCCCACTATCCTTATCAAGTATAATGGTTGGAGTATCGTCAGTACCTTTGATCTTTATTACTTCCATAATATCGTTATTATTTTATAAGTTTCTAGAAACCGAAGATGTTAAAAGAAAGAATGAACTGCTTTCATCTATTGGTAAAAAATGGAATTCAAGTTTGTTTCCTGTTTTACGAGCTATGTCAATAAAACCTAAACCAGCTCCACCTTTTTCAGAAAGTCTACCTTCTTTCATCTGGCTTTTGTATAGTTGCTTTAGACCATCTCTGTCTAAGCTATTAATATGGTCAAGCATTTCTGTAAGTTCAACGATCTTGTCGTTTTCGATAACATTACCTGTTG
>WTBR01000199.1 GCA_013138975.1 Bacteroidales bacterium | reverse complement strand
ATACATTAACATCAAGCTATGTTTGGTCAATAATACCTTATACAATGGGTTGTATCTCTTTCACACTTCCTCGTTTTATAGGTTCTAATACAGGAACAAGTGTTCTTGTTAATCATGGTACTTGCTCCGGAACATACATACTCCGATGTGAAGCTCGAAACTATTGGTGTGCTAGTTATTATCAAGACAGGGTAATAAATGTTTATAATCCAAGTGGAGGAGATGATCCTGAAGATCCTGATGATCCTGAAGATCCTGACCCTTGCGACCCTGTAATGACTATTTATCCTAATCCTGGAAAAAAGGATGAAATTACAATATTAAAAATACAACCTCTTCCAGATGACCCCTGTGATGAATATCCTGAAGCTTATAGTCTCGTAGAAAATGAAATTAAACTTTATGATTTATCAGGTAATTTATTGCTTCAAGAAAGCTTTAGTTCAGATACATATTCATTTAAAAATTCAATTTTTAAAAACGGTGTTTACATTCTAACTGTAAAAGATAAAAAAGGTAAATTACATCAAAAACGCTTAACTATTAAATAGCTTATATATATAACAGAGCCATCAAATCTTATTCAGTTTATTGATGGCTCTATTAAAACCTAAGTTATCATTATTTTAATTATTAAACAAAAAATAATATATTAATACAATCTTATAAATAGAAGTTTTATGAAAAAACTTACAGTATTTCTAATTATTATATTGCTTTCATTTGCTTGTTCAGATAATGATAATACTCCCGACCCTATTCCGGCAGGATGGGAAAGGATTACAAGTCCTACAGGATATAAAAGCCTTACAGATATTGAATTTCTAAATAAAGACTTTGGAGTAATTTCTGGTATAGAAGGCACAGTATTAAAAACAGAAAACGGTGGCTTGGAATGGCAAGCTGTTAATTATGGAAATAATTATGTATCATATAAAGTATTTGTATTAAATGAAAATGAGTTTTATCTGGGAAGAACTGGTCTTTATAAAACAAACAATGGGGGGCTTTCCTATACTGAAATTGGCAATTTAAGTAGTTTTGGAGCAACTATTTTCGGAATCAATTTTTTTGATACAAAAAATGGATTAATTTGTAAAGGTGGTAGAGTTTTTAAAACAAATGATGGAGGCTTGAATTGGGAAGAAGTATATAACGGTGGATTTTGTGATAAAATGCAGTTTAGCTCCAATAATGTAGGATATATTTCAGGAGGAGCAAGTTGGGACGGTATGTCATATGGCATATTACATAAAACAATTGATGGTGGTAACACTTGGACTGACATAGGAGATATTAAAGAGGTTTATGAGTGGGAAATTATGTCTATGGATTTTATTACTAATGACATAGGGTACATAACAAATTTTAACAAAGAGTTTTTCATTACTCAAGATGGTGGTGTAAGTTGGTATTTATTATCAAACTCACTTCCTAGAATATTTAAAGGAATAGTGTTTTTGTCGCAATATGAAGGATATGGATTGAGCAGTTCCTCAATTTTTAAAACAATTGATGGGGGTATTTCCTGGAAAGAAGATTATACAAATAGCTCATTTACTTTTTCGGCTATAACAAAAACTCCTGATGAAAAAATATTTGTAGTTGGAAATGGCGGAGTAATATTAAGGAAAGAATAATTTAATATGAGTCATTCAATAAAATTATTTATAGCAATATTAATTATTATATTGCTTTCATTTGCTTGTTCAGATGATGATAATACTCCTGACCCTATTCCGGCAGGATGGGAAAGGATTACAAGTCCTACAGGATATAAAAGTCTTACAGATATTGAATTTCTAAATAAAGACTTTGGAGTAATTTGCGGTGCAGAAGGCACAGTATTAAAAACAGAAAACGGAGGATTGGAGTGGCAAGCTGTTAATTATGGAAATAATTATGTATCATATAAAGTATTTGTATTAAATGAAAATGAATTTTATCTGGGAAGAAATGGTCTTTATAAAACAAACAATGGGGGATACTCATATGAGGAACTCGGAGAATTAAGTAATATAGCTTCCACTATTTTTGAGATCATTTTTTTTGATACAAAAAATGGATTGATTTATAAAAGTGGTAGAGTTCGAAAAACAAATGATGGAGGCTTAAATTGGGAAGAAGTATATGAGGGTGGATTTTGTAATAAAATGAAATTTGTTTCTAATGAAATTGGATATCTTGCTGGAGGAGCAAGTTGGGACGGTATGTCATATGGCATATTACATAAAACAATTGATGGTGGTAACACTTGGACTAACATAGGAGATATTAAAGAGGTTTATGAGTGGGAAATTATGTCTATGGATTTTATTACTAATGATATAGGGTACATAACAAATTTTAACAAAGAGTTTTTCATTACTCAAGATGGTGGTGTAAGTTGGAATTTATTATCAGACTCACTTCCTAGAATATTTAGTGGAATAGTGTTTTTGTCGCAAGACGAAGGATATGGATTGAGTAGTCGCTCTGTTTTCAAAACAATTGATGGGGGTATTTCCTGGAAAGAAGATCATACAGATAGCTCAATGATTTTTTCGGCTATAACAAAAACTCCTGATGAAAAAATATTTGTAGTTGGAAATGGCGGAGTAATATTAAGGAAAGAATGAAACTAACTACTTTATTAATTAGGTAAAATTTAAGCTCTTTTGTGAAACGAAGTGGAGCAAATGTGCTTTATACTCGATAGATTTTTTTAATTGCACGATAGTGCAAAAGCGGGCCGGAATACTAAATTATTATTTGTCTTATTTGCAGAAAGAATCAATTTATAAGAAAGCTATCAGATTGTTTTTTTGAATTTTAAAAACCCTTGTGCCTAACGTATTAGTATTCTATCAACTGTTTCTATAAAAATATAATTATTAAACAACAATACAAAGCTTGTGATTCTAATATTCTTCAATCCATCCTATTCCCACTAGAAATTGTTGATAGAATTCTGTTGGACGATGCCGTCCGTTGCTATGGGCATTCAATCTGGAACGGATAATTTGGGAGTGTTTATTTAAAGTAGTTTTGTGAAAAAATGCTTGTTTGCATCATAATAAATTGAAAAGTAACCAATTATTGCCAGATTGCCGCCCAAAGGCGGTTTTGTTCAACTATTGCTTAGATGGAACTGAGTTCCACCTATATATTTATATGTGTAAAGCGAAAAGCTGATGTAGCCTTCGCAGAATCAACAATGTCGTATTCATACGAAAAAATATAAAACTACATACATTATATTTTTTATAAACTTAAAAATATACTTTCTACAATGCTATTTTGACTTTAATTCTTCAATTACAGTTTTAAGATCTAATACCATTTTTTTCAGATCTTCAATTTGTGCTTGTTGATCTTGCATTCCTTTTATTAGAACCGGAACTAAAGAAGAATATTCAATTCCTAACGTTTTATTAACATCATCACCGACGTTTACAATTTCACTAATTATTAGTTGAACTTCTTGCGCTATTAATCCAAGTTTCAATCCTTCATCTTTTTTATCTTTCCAATTATAGCTTACAGGTCGAAGCATTAATATTTGCTCTAATCCATAATTTATTTCTTGAACATTGTCCTTAAATCGTATATCAGATAGTTGAATAACATCGTTAGTTGCATAAATATAATTCCATCTCTTAGTAGGACTTCCTAAGTTAAATGCGTCATCGTTTAAAGGAAAAATTGAACCACCGGTTGTTAAGTCTCCATTATTATTTATTTCTAATAATTTATCGAACCATGTTGTACCATCATTATAAATAAATTCAAAGTTATTCGATAAATTATGGCTAATATCCCAACGTTTATCCGTTTCCTCATCCGACATAAGAACAACTCGGGCATAACTGAAATCATCTGCAATTCCTTTTACTCTTGCATAAGCCGGCCCACTGGTATTTGCTATTTCAAATTGATAAAATGGATAAGTATTTATACCTACTTTTCCGTTTATTCTCAATATATCATTATCAAATTCACCATAAATTAAAGGTTCACTGGTATCTGTATTATCAATATATAATTTATTTGAAGCTGTTACATCTTCAGATCCCGCACCAAAACCTATAAATATATTATTATTTCCTAGTGTCTTATAACCTGCATAAGGGCCAAGAAATACATTACCACTACCTCCCGTATTAAGAAATCCTGCATAGTTTCCAATAAAATTATTATATGAACCTGAATTATTTAGTCCGGCAAAACTACCAACAAATGTATTATTTTCACCGTTTAGTCCTTCAAAACCTGCACTATGACCAACAAATGTATTTTCTGAGCCTGCATTCTTGAATCCTGCATGACTACCCAAAAAAGTATTGAAACTTCCATCCTCGCCTTCGTTACCTGCATTATGGCCAATATAAGTATTTTCTGATCCAACGATATTCGCATATCCTGTTTGTTCGCCAACATATACATTATATTCTCCACTAACATTCTGACGACCAGAGTTTGTACCTAAAAACACATTAAATTCTCCCTCTGTATTACTTACACCACTCTGATTACCAATAAATATATTATAATTAGCTATTTCATTATAGTAACCACTTGCCTGACCAATAAATATATTTCGGTTACCAGTAGTATTATATGGTCCTGCTGTTGTTCCCAAAAATACATTGGCAAATCCTTCTGTATTATTAAATCCACTATATGTTCCTACAAAAACATTTTTATATCCTGTTGTATTGAAAGTTCCGGTTTCATCACCGATAAATGTATTTAAATATCCTGTGGTATTATATTTTCCTGAAATATTACCTACAAATACATTTTTGTTTCCTTCAGTATTTGATAAACCTGCCTCAAATCCCAAAAAAGAGTTGTATAAACCTGTTGTATTATTACTACCACTTCCATGACCAATAAAGTAATTTTCCGGTGTTAATACCATGAAATTACTTGTAGTTTCTTTTGAAGGAGAACGGCCACTTACAGCAAATCCGCCTACTTTTCCTTTAGTTTCTGATTGATTTACATAAACTCTGGTACTATCGGCTGTAACTAATAAGTAATCCTCTTCAATAGTTTTTGAAGGTGATCGACCACTAACGGCAAACCCACCAACTTTTCCTTTTGCTGCCTCATTTACAAATACCCTTGTGCTATCGGCTGTAACAACAAAATAATTTTCTTTAACTGATTTTGAGGGCGATCGTCCACTAACAGCAAATCCTCCAACTTTTCCTTTCGCCGTTTCATTCACGTATATTTCTGCGCCATCAGGAAAAACTGCAAAAACGATATTTCCTTCTCTGTCTTTTACTGCAAAAAGAGTATCAGTATCAGAAAAGTACAAAGTATTATTAACGAAATCTTTAGCAACTAAAGCTGTATCAGCAATTATTGTACTATCAACTTTACTTGCAAATGCCGCAGTATCTGAATAAACCGAATATATAGAAATCCCTGCGTTTGAAGAATATGACGCAGTATCTGAATAAACAGAATATGTAGAATTCCCTGCTTTTGAAGAATATAATGAGTATGGCACTGATAATAATTGAACAGTACCCATATTAGTGTAAGTTGTACCGGCATTTTCATCAATCTCTATTTTTAAATAATAACTACCAGCACCCCAATCAATTAAATCAAAGCTCGTAGTTTGGCTGGTTCCATTTCCAATTTTTAGATTACACATACCATTATCGTTTGATTGGTTATCATGTATTTCTTGAAATACAGTATTTCCTGTTGCACTACCTGTGATAATGGAAATTCTAAAACTTACGTCCTGATTTGTGATCAATGCACCTGTACTATTTCTAATTACAGCTTGATAATTAAAAAATTGCGGAGATTGTGAAAATAAATTGATTACCAAAATATTGAAACAAATAAACAATATAGTCTTCTTCATGATTATAGATTATTAATTTAAGGCCTTTAAATTAATATTTTTAAATCTCTTAGAAGAATTAAAAATACTGTTTTACAATATATTAATTAACTTTTTTGATTAAAGCTTGGTATATAGTTGTTAAACGCCAATATTTAGTTTCCAAAATTAAATTAACGTGAGTTTGATGTAATAATTTAGCATAAGTAAAGTTTATCAGCTCATTTTCAATAACCATGGGTCTATACTTCGACAGGCTCAGTATGACAATTTTCTGTTAATCAGCTTGTCACACTGAGCCTGTCGAAGTGTTTTTGCTTTAAGTTTGCTTTTTAGATACCCTCTATAAAAACCAGATATTTACGTATTTTCTTATATCGAACACAGGTTAATCAAATCTATTTTATAGTTGCCCAACCTTTAAATAAGAAGTCTTCCCGTAGTTTTTCTTTTGCTTCAATTTTATCTTCGCTAAGAAATACAAATACAGCTACTTCAGTTTTTGTTGAATTTTTTATTGGTTTGCTTGCATCCTTAGCTTTGATAAGCACATGAGAACCACAGAAATCTATTATTTCCTTTTTATTCTCCAATTCAAAAAGATACCAATCAGGATTATTTGAAACCATTACTTGTTTTAATATCTTTCCTTTGTTAGGAAATATTTTTTTTAAATCCCTGTTTTTTGAAATTGAGTGAATCTCAAATTCTTCATTTACAACATCCATTGGATCGTGCTCTAATTTTAAAGAGAATTTTGGTAGTTTAATTTGTAATGGTTTCCATTTTCGATGTTTAATACTTATTGTTCCCAGGTTTGCCGAGATAAATATTATTAAATATCCACCTGAAATTAATGAACTTTTTAAACTGATCCATCCTTCTTCATGTCCAAATTTAAATGATATTGCCAAATACTGAAACATTAAAACAAAGGACAAAGTGTAAACCAAATAATTTTGGAGCTTCCTTTTGTTTAAATGTATATTTTCATCGTAAAAATCAGAATTGCTTAATGAATTAGATATTAAGGTATTAAAAAAAGACAAGCAGAATATTAATATTACAATTGATAATAATCTAAATTGGCTAACGGTTTGATTAATTAACCAAAAATCATATAAGCCATGAATTATTGCTGCTAACAAGAAATACATTAAAAAATCGGAAAATAAGCCTTTACTCGACTTGTACTTCTTAAGCATTAATCCATAAGCTGCCAATGAGGTTAAAAACATATGAAAGACAACAGCCGTTAATGCTCTACCAATTATTATCTGAGGCCCGTAAGAGTTGAAATATAAAAGATTCTCGGAAAAGGCAAAACCTAAGGCTGAAATTGATCCGTATATCAAATAATCAACAGGCTCGTTAATGGCCTTAGTATATTTTAATATTATAATTACAGGAAGAATTTTAACTAATTCTTCAATTACTCCAATTCCTATAATACAGTAAAACAAATCGTTTAAAACATTACCGTTCAGCGTGAAGCCTGTAAACATTGAGTTTAAATCGCTTAAAAGAAAAGTAAACTCCGAGAAGATGGCTCCTAAAACGAATATCATGAGGATATGTTTCCACTTTTCGGGTTCGTAAATATCAATCTTACGTAAATAGAATAACCAGGCTAACATGACCAACAATGCACCCAGAAAGCCAATTAAACTTTGATTTTGATATGTATGACTAAAAACGGCTTCAAAATATCGATAGAAATTAAATTTTGATAAATATATATATCGTTTAGTTTGAGACGGAAAATACTTACGTGCGTTTCGATCTTTTAATAATGTATTTAAGTCATTATATCGCTGCTGAGAAGTATACAAATTAATAAGATTTGAATAAGCTCCTTCCATATTACCATTCGCCTCAATTGCTTTATAATAATGCTTTTCGGCATTTGAGAAATCACCTATTTCTTGATAATCAATTCCAAGAGAATTATTCAAATATTTAAGTTTCTCGTTTGATACTTGTGTAAAATGTATTAAGGCATTATTATAATCCTTTTTCATCGAAGATATTAAGCCTAAACTATAAAAGCCAATATCATTTATCTGACTTTCAGGAGAATCTATATAATTCCAATAATTATCAAGAATACTTTTTTCATTAATTACCCTATTTGAAGGATTAATTAAGAAATGGTTCGTTATAAAACCATAGTGATTATCAATATCTAAGGAATCTTTTGTTAGTATTTCCAGGTATATTAAATCTAAACGATCGTTCTGTTTCTCTTTTATTACAAAATCCAATTTTTCTTTGGGATCGTCAAAAATTGGAGCATTTACAAATTGTTTTATAAATAGTACAGCTATAATAAAGCTTATAATTACAATTATTAATGATTTTCTCATTTCACGTTTATTATGTTTTCTATATGAAATCTAGGCGCTTAGCGGATTTATTTTTAGACTGATTATCTTTATAAAAATTACTTAGAAATCTATTTAACTTAGCCGCTTAGCGCCTTCTTCTGAAATTATTTTTCAGATTTACTAGTAAATACTCTAGGTATTTTCTGTTCTAGCAACAATAGATCAGCCATTGCAATTGCTGTAACAGCCTCAAGAACAACAGGAACTCTTAATGCTATGCATGCATCATGCCTGCCTTGCACCTTTAATTCTTCTTGTTTACCTGTTTTAAGATTTACGGTATTTTGGGGTTTTGATATACTCGATGTTGGCTTAATTGCAACTCTAAAAATTATGGGATTCCCATTTGTAATTCCTCCGTTTATTCCACCGGCAAAATTGGTTTCTGTTTTTCCTGATGTATCAATTAAATTATCATTATGTTGGCTCCCAAACATTTTTGCTGCTTGAAATCCGGAACCGAATTCTATACCTTTTGTTGCCGGAATAGAGAACACTAAATGACTAATAATTGATTCCACAGAATTAAAAAACGGTTCTCCCAAGCCTACAGGAATTTCATTTACAGTACATTCAACTATCCCTCCTATTGAATCTTCGTTTTTTATGGCATTATCAATGGCTTTATCAATATCTTGCTCGCCACCAGCTTCAATTAGTTTTGCTTTTACTGAAAGTGGATTAATAAGTTTTTTTGCAATTACACCTGCTGCTACTAATCCCAGCGTTAATCGGCCTGAAAAATGGCCTCCACCACGGTGATCATTAAAACCACCGTATTTTACTTTACCTGTAAAATCAGCATGTCCGGGACGCGGCGTGTTAATTAAATCATTATAATCGGCTGATTTTGTATTCTTGTTTTGAAACGATATTAAGATTGGAGCACCGGTTGTAAAACCATTAAAAACACCAGATACTATTATTGGTTTATCATCCTCTATTCGTGGGGTTGTTCCTTTTGCACCGCTTTTTCGGCGTAAGATATCTTTTGTAAAATCATCTTCGCAAATTAAAAGCCCGACCGGGCATCCATCAATTAACACACTAACCTGATTTCCATGCGATTCGCCGTAAATACTTATCCTAAATAATGTTCCAAATGTGTTCATAATTCTGTTACATTGTTGATTAATTATAAATTAATAGGTTTTTGTTACTCACTCCCACAAATCCATCGCTAAAAACCTGCTCGTGAACCTTTATACTTTGGTTCTTTTTACAAAACTAAACTTATAATTTATATAATCATTTCTGATTTTTGATATTTCATGTATAAAGGTTTCAGGTATTGAAATTACAGAATATTCTGTGATGAACAAAATTTAATTTTTAAATGATTTTCTTTTTAAAGCTATTTTTTGCTTCATTTTAAATGTTACATTTGCACGCTCAAATGAAAAACATATTCTCTACATATATATATTTGTTATCACTACATCTTAACTTTGTAAGTTTCTAGAGTATTTATTGATTTGATTTCTCGGGGTTTATCAATTCCGTTAATGTTTAACGTTTTATAAAATTTGAATGAAAAAATACTTTAATCTATTTAATTTATCGCAAAAGGTAAATTACAAAACTGAAGTTTTATCGGGATTAACAGTGGCTCTTGCTCTAGTTCCAGAAGCAGTTGCATTTGCCCTAATTGCAGGTCTTTCGCCTTTAACCGGTTTATATGCTGCATTTGTTATGGGTTTGGTTACTTCTATTTTAGGTGGTCGTCCCGGAATGATTTCCGGTGCTACAGGTGCAATTGCTGTTGTAATTGTTGCCTTGGCAAAATCTCATGGAGTTGAATATGTTTTTGCAACTGTTGTTTTAGCCGGTATCATTCAAATGTTGGCAGGTATATTAAAGCTTGGAAAATTAATACGATTAGTTCCTCATCCCGTTATTTTTGGATTTGTAAATGGATTGGCGATCATTATATTTCTATCTCAATTAGATCAGTTTAAAGATTTATCGGGAAATTGGTTAACCGGGAATTCATTATATATTTTAGTTGGCTTAGTACTACTTACTATGCTAATAATTTGGGGCTTACCCAAAATTACGAAAGCAGTTCCTGCCTCTTTAACTGCAATTCTTGTTGTTTTTGGAATTGTAGCTTTTTTTGGGATTGACACAAAAACAGTTGGTGATATTGCCTCAATAAAAGGTGGCTTCCCTCCTTTTCATATCCCTAATATTCCCTGGACATTTGCAACACTTAAAGTAATATTACCTTATGCAGGAATAGTTGCGGGTGTTGGATTAATAGAAAGTTTATTGACTTTAAATATTGTAGATGAAATAACCGAAACACGCGGAAGGGGTAATAAGGAAGCGGTAGCTCAAGGTGCTGCAAATATTTTATCAGGTGTATTTTCCGGAATGGGTGGTTGTGCAATGATAGGACAAAGTTTAATTAATATTTCGTCGGGAGCCAGAGCCAGATTATCAGGAATTGTTGCCTCGATAATGCTTTTGGTTTTTATTATGTTTGGAGCAAGTTTAATAGAAAAACTTCCAATGGCCGCTTTAACCGGATTAATGATTATGGTTGCGATTGGAACATTTGAATGGGCAAGTTTAAGAACTTTTACGAAAATGCCTAAATCGGATATTTTTGTAATGGTAATGGTAACTTTTGTAACAGCCGTATTACACAACTTGGCATTAGCAGTAGTTATTGGAGTTATTATTGCTGCATTGGTTTTTGCCTGGGATAATGCAAAGCGAATTAGAGCCCGAAAACGAATTGATGAAAATGGAGCAAAACATTATGAAATTTATGGACCTTTATTCTTTGGTTCTGTAAGTGCTTTTAACGATAAATTCGATGTACTAAATGATCCTGACGAGGTAATTATTGATTTTGAAGAAAGTAGAGTTGTTGATATGTCAGCAATTGAAGCTTTAAATAGAATTACAGAGCGTTACCATAAAGTAGGCAAAAAAATACATTTAAAACATTTAAGTCCCGACTGTAAAAAATTACTTAAAAATGCTGATGAAATTATTGATGTTAATGTAATGGAAGATCCAACTTATAAGGTTCTGGTAAATAAGATTTAAATTATCCATTCATTCCCATAATCATTCCTCCAAAATAAGGAACCAGCCAAATTAACCACACAAACAGGCTATATCTATGGAATTTTTTAAGTAATTCGGTCTTGTTTTTTCGCACAACTAAGGTTGCCCAAGTAGCATGTGCAAGCATAAGCCATAATGCAATTTGTCCGGTTAGGGTATGCATATCGGTAAAATCGAATGGTCTTTCTGAAATATAATGCATGGCTGAAGTTCCTAACACATCAAATGTAAATCCAACCCAAAAAACGATTACATGCCATTTTTTAAGGTATTTTGAAAATCGTTCAGCCCATACTCCAATTGAATAAAATATGAGCGCTAAGTTTATAAGTATTGTAGATAAAATAAGAATGTTTGACATAGTTGTAATTTTAAGTTTAATAAAATCCTCTCAGCAAACTGGCGAGGCATTACGGTGGAATATCATCTTATTACACCCACCAAAGTAAAGGGAATAAAACCCTTAAGATTATGCAAACTCACCAAGTTCAAGCCAACGATCCGATTTTTCATCTAATAGTTTTATGATTTCGCCTATTCGATTTGATTTCTCAATTAAATCGTCATTTGATAAACTTCCACTATTAATCTCCGTTTCCAGAGCTTCTTTTTCATTTTCTAAATTATCAATATCAGTTTCTAATTGCTCGTACTCTCTTTTCTCCTTATATGAAAGTTTTACTTTTTGATTATCCGATTTTGGCTTTTCATCCACCGAACCTGCCAATTCTTTCTTTGAATTTAATGCTGCTTCCTTTTTTTCTTCCTTCTCTAACTTCGTTAGCCATTCGCGATATAGGGTATAACTTCCCGGGAAATCTTTTACAATGCCATCTCCTCTAAACACAAACAAATGATCTACAACCTGATCCATAAAAAATCGATCGTGAGATACAACAATAACACAACCATCAAAAGTTGACAGGTACTCTTCAAGCACAGCCAATGTCATAATATCCAAATCGTTGGTTGGCTCATCAAGTATCAGGAAGTTTGGTTTGCGCATTAAAACAGTAACAAGATATAATCTTCGTTTTTCGCCCCCACTTAACTTCGATACCGGAGTGTAATGCATATCATATGAGAAAAGGAAAAAATTCAGAAACTCCTTTACTCCCATTTCCCGACCATTACCAAGTGTAACCACTTCTGCTATTTCTTGTACTACATCTATTACACGTTGATCTTCTTTGTATTTTATTCCTTCTTGTTTATAATGTCCAAAAACTATTGTTTGACCAATATCAACTGTTCCCGAATCCGCAGGAATTTGTTCTGTTATAAGATTTAAAAAGGTAGTTTTTCCTGTTCCATTATCTCCAACAATGCCTATTTTTTCACCACGTGTAAAATTGTAACTAAAGTCTTTTAAAACGATAAGCTCATCAAACTTCTTATTTAGGTTTTTAACTTCAATAATTTTCTTTCCCATCCGCGATGATTGTACGCTTATTCTCATCTCTTCATCATGCCTGCCACCTGAAGCTACATCTTTTAATTGAAAGTAATTATCGATTCTATATTTTGCCTTTGTACTTCGAGCTTTTGGCATTCGACGCATCCAATCTTCCTCTTTCCGTAAGGTATTTTTCGCCTTTTCAACCAATGCTTCTTCATTGTGTAATCGTTCTTCTCTCTTTTTTACAAAATAAGTATAGTTCCCTTTATACGAGTATATATAGGAATTATCCATTTCAATTATTTCATTACAAACCCGATCTAAAAAATAACGGTCGTGAGTTACCATTAATAAGGTTGATCTTGTATTCTTCAGGTATTTTTCAAGCCACTCAATCATATCTAAATCAAGATGGTTTGTTGGTTCATCAAGCAGTAACAAATCCGGTTCTTCAATTAAAACTGATGCTAAAGCGACTCTCTTTCTTTCACCACCTGAAAGTGTAGAAATTTTTTGTTCGTATTTATCGATTTTAAGTTTTGTAAGTATTTGCTTTACCTTAACCTCATAATCCCAAGCTTGCAAATGATCCATTTTCTCCATAGAAACTGATAATAAATCTCTATCATCATTTTTTACAGCTTTATTATAATCTAAAATAGCATTTTTAACTTCTTCCGATGAGTGAAATACTTCATCTATAATGGTATTATTTAAGTTTAATGGTGGGTTTTGTTCTAAAAAACCTACTTTCAAATCACGCTTAAAAGTTATTTTTCCTTCATCCTGACTATCTTTACCTGCAATAATATTTAATAAGGATGTTTTTCCTGTTCCATTTTTGGCAATTAATGCTACCTTCTGATCTTTATCAATTCCGAATGTAATTCCCTCAAAAAGAACTAAATCACCAAAAGACTTTCTTAGATTTTCTACTTGTAAATAACTTATCATTTTCACAACTTTAATTCATTTACAAAACAACGCAATTCATTAATTATAAAAAAAAAATCGCAATGTTTTTTGTATATTAATTCTCTTTAGCTATATTTCCTGTTTAATAGAAATAAAACAAGTTTTTACAAATTGATTTTCAAATATACAATACTCGCGTTGATTTTCATTTTTCCTTTAAATCTACTTTCAGAAAATTCTGAAACTAGTTCGGATGCAATAAATATTGAAAATCAAATTAAACTTATTGATAAAAATATAGAATTTATAAAACAAAATTATATAATTAATAGTGATAGCTCCTTAATGCTAGCTATACAAACGTTAGGTTTAGCAAAAAAAGATAACTACTTAATTGGAATTAATAACTGTTATTACAATATTGCTTTAATTAATATAATTAAGAACAATACAGATAGTGCAATACATTATTATAATAAGGGTTTAGAATATGATTTTCGGGATAAAGATTTGCGCGCTAGTTTTCTTTGGAACTTGGCAGATTTATATAGAATCACAGGAAATCTTAGTATGGCTCTTGAAAAAAGCTTGGACTTAAGAACGCTCATCGAAAGTAAACAAACAAAGAAATATTCATATCAAGTTTATAACCTACTTGCTTTATGTTACCAAGGAATTATGGAATACGATTTGGCTTTTGAAAATTACTCAAAATCGGCAGAGCAAGCCTTAATTAAAGAAAATGAAGCATTTGCCGGAGTAATATATGCTAATATTGGCAATTTATTTTATGATCAAAATAAACTAAATCTGGCACTCGAATATCTTGAAAAAGGAATAAAACTCGAAGAAGAATATGAATTGTATGCTAATTTAGGTAATTCATTTAATGTTATTGCCGACATTTACCTTAAACTTAATAAACTGGATTCAACAGAACATTACCTTAAATTGGCAAAATCAAATAATATCAAATCAGATAATCAAAGTGGATTAGCAAAAACCTATTACGAATATAGCAAAGTTCATCTTGAAAATAGTAAAGTTGATTCCGCTATTTTTTATTTAAACAAAACAATTGATTTGGCATCAATGCTTAATTCAAATATTCTTCTTAAAGATGCATATCTCTCCATTTCTGATATTTACTTTGAAAAAGAGGATTATAAAAAAGCATATAATTATCATCATTTATATTTCGAAATACATAATAAAATTTTCGATGTAAAAAAAATAAGTAAAGCAAAAGCAATTGAAAATAAGCTTATTCAACAAGAAAGTGAAACTAAAATAGTTGAGCTCAAATTAAAAAAGCAAAAAATAATAATTATACATCTTTTTGCTTTTTTCACACTTCTTGTGATTGCCGGTGTTATTATTGTTAAATATCTGTTTTTATTTAAGAAATTAAATAAGGAGCTACTCCTTTCAAAAAATAAAGCTGAAGAATCAGATATATTAAAAAGTGAATTTTTAAAAACCATTTCACATGAAATAAGAACACCTTTAAATGGAATTATTGGTTTTACAGACATGATCATTTCAAATAAGCGTTCAGACAATGAACTTAAAGATATTAAGAAGTACTTATATAGAAGCAGTCAAGACTTAACATCAACAATAGAAAACATTGTTGAAATGGCACATATATCATCAAAACAATACCAAGTTAATAAAACAAACATAAAAGCTTCTCTTTTATTTAAAAATATCAAAAACAAGGTAAATGATGGATTTTTATATGATCATAATAAGAATATTATTATTGACATAGATTTCAATAATGAAATCGATTTTTATTCTGATATAAATATTCTAAGAAAAACAATTCTACAATTGATTAAAAATGCATTAAAATATACCGAAAAAGGGAAAATCACGGTTGGCTGTTATAAAGAAAAAGCAAGAGTTATTTTTTATGTAAAAGATACCGGTATTGGTATCGGAAAAGAGAAAATTGATATTATTTTCTCACCATTCAGGCAACTAGGTAACACATATATTAAAACCGGAGGTATTGGTTTAGGATTAACAATAGTAAACGAATTTGTTTCAATGTTAAATGGAAAAATTTGGGTTGATTCTGAGTTAGGAAAAGGAAGTACATTCTTTATTTCCTTGCCCAATAAATAATCTAAGTGAACATATTTTATTTTTACTTAATTTTGAATTTCATTTCATAAATTGATTTTAATGACAAAGAAAGAGAGATTTGAAAATATTATAGAATATTTCAAAAAGGAACGACCTATTGCTGAAACTGAACTGGATTATGGAACACCATTTGAACTGCTTGTTGCTGTTATTTTAAGTGCACAATGCACCGATAAAAGAGTAAATATAATTACTCCTGCCCTTTTGCAACGATTTCCTACTGCTTATGAAATGGCACAAGGATCTGTTGAAGAAGTATTTGAATACATAAGATCTTGTACTTACCCAAATAATAAAGCAAAGCATTTAGTAGGCATGTCAAAAATGCTTACTGAAGATTTTAAGGATATTGTTCCTGATGATATTAATGAGCTACAGAAATTACCCGGAGTTGGACGTAAAACAGCAAATGTTATTGCCTCTGTTGTTTACAATAAACCTACCTTAGCTGTTGATACACATGTATTTCGTGTTTCTAGAAGAATTGGACTAACTACAAATGCTAAAACGCCTTTGGAAACAGAAAAACAATTGGTAAAATATATTCCCGAAGATTTAATTCCTATTGCACATCATTGGTTAATTCTGCATGGTCGTTATGTGTGTATTGCCCGAAAACCAAAATGTGAAACTTGTGGTGTTGCTCCGTTTTGTAAGTTTTTTAGTAATAAGAAAATTTGAGTGTTGAGCGTCAAGTTTCAAGTACCAAGTACCGAGTATCAAGAAAAGAAAAGAAAAAAGAGAAACTTATAATATTTTCTCTTTATTTCTATTCATCTAATATTTAACTCAAACTCTGTCAGGTCTGATTATAATTTCATGTCTCGCCACAAAGTGGCAACTTATTTCAGCCCAATGACAACGCCTTGGTTAATAATAAAAGTATAAATATCAAAAAGTATAAAAGGAATCATGATAGTTTTACTGATTCCCTTTATTTATTAGACGATATGTTATTGTAAACTTTGCTCATCAAATTAAAATATAGTAAAATATAAATATTTTTTATAATTTTACTTAAATGAAATTTTCTGAACTTAGATTAAGGAACAAGAGCTATAGAATTCTTATCGTCGATGATGAGATAGCTTGTTTAGAGCTTTTTGTAAAAGCGTTTGAAGAACACCATCCAGAATATATTATTTTTCAAGCTTTAGATCCACAAAAAGCATTAAAAATTGCTAAGGAAGAACTACCTGATGTAATTATCTCCGATTGGGTACTTTCAGATATGTCGGGAATAGATCTTATTAAACTGCTTAAGGAAGAGCCGCTAACAATGGATATTCCCGTTATAATTTCATCAGGGGCAAAAATTAGTTCAGATGATCTTGAAGAAGCCTTAAAAGCAGGAGCATTTGATTATTTAAAAAAACCAATCGATCCTATTGAACTTATGGCGAGGACAAATTCAGCTTTACAAATTACAAAAAGGTTCATAAATATTCTTGAAAATAAAAATATTGAATTAGTTCAGAAAGATCTGTTTTCAGTTAAAAACACCGAGTTTTACGATGATCTTAAAAAGAGAATTTCTCAGATTGGGGAATTATGTAATCTTTCTAATCCAAAATTAAAATTACTATTTGATGAATTAAATTTCAGAATCCAGAATAAAATTTCAGAAGATAGCTGGCAAAAATTTAACATTTCATTTAGTGCCACTCATCCATTGTTCATAAAAAGACTTACATCAGAATATCCTAATCTTACACCTGGTGAAATTAAATTATGCACGTTAATTAAACTAGGAGTAAAGACAAAGGAAATAGCTTCAATCCTATATCAAACTCAAGGAAGTGTTAAAGTATCTAGATCCCGATTAAGAGCCAAACTTAATTTGGAATTAACACAAAATCTTGAATCTTTTTTAGAGAAATTTAGCTAGCCTTTTATAAATTAAGAAAGTTGCAAAATTGATTTGAGCCATACTCGGTGTTAACCTTTTGTTAATCCGAATTATGGTACAATCTATATATTGAATTGTAACTTTGAATTTTTAAATGAGACTTTAAAAGATTTAAGTCAAATATTTTAAAGTAGTTTATAGCTTTGTTAATATGAAAAATACATTAAAGTGATGATGAAATTATTTAAACCAAAAGTAGATTCAGGTTTCCAGAACCTAGTATTGAATAAAACACATAATACCCCGGAAGTAAGATTTAACAAAAATGGTATTTTAGACATAACAGGAAGATTAATCCCTGAAAATTCACATGTTTTTTTTGATGCTTTAATCGATTGGGTTAGAAAACTCGAAGTAAATCAAGTTAAAATAAATTCTCGTTTGGAGTATATTAATACAAGCTCTACTAAAGGCTTACTTAAATTCTTTCAGGAAATTGAGCAAAATCCAAAAGTTAATCAAGTGGAAGTAGACTGGTATTTTGAAGAAGATGATTACGATTTAAAAGAAACAGGAGAATTATTTGAGTCATATTTAGATTTTACTGTTTTTAACTACAATGAATGCATAGATCTTGAAATCTAAATTTTGTTCTAACTTATTGTAATTTTATTAATATAATCTTGAATAACACCAATATATATTTTTTCATCACCTGTATATAAAACGGCGTTAATATCTTTGGCAATTTTAACATAATCGGAATTATCTAATTTGTTTATTTTCTGTATCACTTTATTAATTTCGGAAATTTCATATGTTTTATAATTTGATAATTCAATTAAATATGGCATTAGTTCTTCACTCCATGCATTATTTAACGTGATATTATCGTCTAAACCTGAAATTTCGATTTCATTTTTAGTAAAAGGCAATGTAAGCCAAAACTCAACCCCTGATTCACTTTCTGAAATAACCCCAATTTGTTCATTATGAGCTTTAATAGCCATTCTACAATATGTTAAACCTAGGCCCGATGAATTAATTCCTCCGAATTCTTTTACTTCTGCTTGTTTGAATTTATCAAATATAATTTTTTGGAACTCTTTTGGAATTCCAGACCCTTGATTTAATATGCCTAATTTTAATGTATTAGAATTTATAATGGAAGCGCTAATTTTAATTTTACTGTTTTGAGGAGAAAATTTTACAGCATTTGAAAGAAGATTTGTAAGTATTCTTTTTATTACATTTCCGTCTATATTACAATGAATTTTAGTATCAATATCAATCTTAAATTTTAATCCTTTGCTTTCTGCATGAAATTTTATTTCAGAAATACTTTTTTGTATTAATCCTGAAAGTTGAACAGAACTTTTCCTAAGCGGGATAGTTGTATTTTCAAATTTATAAACATCAAGAATATTTTCAATAAGATTCAACATATTATACCCAGTTTGTTCAATTATCTCTATAAAATTATTCTCATTTTTAAGAAGTTTTACATTTATAATTGTTGATAAAGGAGTTTTAAGATCATGAACAATCATATTAGTTAAATCCTCTTTAAACTCAGAAAGCTTATTAAGCTTTTTGTTTTTTAAGTTCAATCTTTTTGATTGTGATTTAAGCTTACGCTGCGTATTTATTAAATAAACTGTAAAAACTACTGCTAATAATACAGCCAGTATTGCATACAATAACTGAATTCTTTTTTTCTCTAATTCAGTATGAGTTATATTTAATTCAGACTCTTGTTGTTCTATTTTTCTTTGCTTTTTTTCTGTTTCATATTGCGTTTGCAGCTCAGCTATTCTTATATCCCCCTCTCTAGTAAATATACTATCTTTTACATCGGAATATAGTTTATAATAATATAAGGATTTTTGAAACTCACCATTCGCTGAATATACATCTGTATAACCCGAGTAACAACTTAATAAAAGATTATGCAATTCATATTCCTCAGCAATATTTCTGCTAATATCAAGATATTCAATTGCCTTAGGCATATCTCCCATTTTTAAATGAAGTAGGGCTATATTATATGCAACATTTGCAACTCCGTCCTTATTTTTTATTCTTTTACGTTTTTCAAAAGCTATTATGTAGTTTTTTAATGCCAAATTAAAATTTTGTTGCTTAACGTAAAGTATTCCAATATTTTCAAATGTCGTTGCTAAAGTCTCTTCGTTATTCGATTCAGAACTTATTTCAATCGATTGATTAAAATAGGAAAGTGCTTTTATAAAATTCTTTTTAAGTAAATAAGTTGTTCCAATATTATTAAGCAATATTATTTGCCCTTTTTTATTCTTAATAGTTTTTTCAAGTAATAATGCTTCATTGTAGTTTTCAAGTGCCTTATTATAGCTTTTCTGGTTTCGATAAATATTCCCAATGCTATTTAAACTTTGGGCAATACTTTTCTTATTTCCTAATTTCCTATTTTTTTCTAACGAGTTTAAAATATATTGCAAAGCTTTTGAATCATAACCTTGAAGTACAAACAACTTTCCAATTTCTAAATTTACATTAGCAATACCTTGTGGATAATTGCAATTTTCAGCAGCTTTTAATGCCAGTTCGTATTGATTATAAGCTAATGAATAGTTATTATTATGCTTATAAATTATACCTATATTTAAGTGGGCATTGCTTTTTTCAATCAAGCAATTACACTCAATAGCTTGATTCCTTGCTTTGTTAAAATATATTACAGCTTTATCTGTATTTCCTAAATATTTATAAATTACACCCAGACTATTGTAACACGATGCCTGTCCCCTATTATTATTTGCAACTTTATCAATACTAAGTGCTTTTTTAGTATAAACAAGTGCTTTATCATACTCTTGACGTGCAATAAAAATTAAACCAATATTATAATTTGCTGCCGATACTCCTTCTGTAAAATTAATTGATTCAGAAGTTTTTAAACACTTTTGAAAGTTTAATAAGGCTTGTTGAAAATAACTGCCTTGGTAATATGCTTTACCAATAATTTTATATGATAATGCTTCATTTTGCTTATCATTGTTTTCTTTAGATAGCGAAACAAGATAATTTGCTAATTTGATATTTTGTTCTGGTGCAAATTGCCAGTTTAAATCAATAAGTTCATTTAAAGTGATTACTCTTTGTTTATAATTGAAATTTGAAAATTCTTTGCTTCTAATAAGTACATTAAGGGAGTCCGCTTTTTGAGCATATGCCCCACCAACAAGGAACCAAATAAAAAGAATAGACAATAATTTGATATTTTTACTCATCGTTTAATGTTAACATTTTGCTAACGTAAATAGTTACTTTATATAAAAAATATTTGTTTCTTTAACAAATAGTAAGAATTGAATATAGATGCAATTTCGGCACAAACATATTCAAAACCTAAACAATATTCAAAGAAATACTTTGCTTATGGTAATATTAAGAACAAATAAATACAATAAAAGAGCTATATGCTTTATATTGCTTTGTTTGGTAGCAAATACAGTACTTTTTGGACAGAAAACTAAACCTAAGCTGGCATTACTTTTGGCAATAAAGGGAGAAGCCTATGTAAATAGTAAATCGGGGGAAAACAGACTTAACATTCCCTATTTTTTTGAGAATAATGATGTGATAACGGTTAAAACAGGCAGCGTTGAATTGCTACAAGCAAATGGTGAAGAAATAAAACTAGAGGCAGGCAAAACACATAAAATAACATTAGGTAAAGATACCGAATCGTTAAAAATAGATGAGTTTTATATTAACTTAAGCAAAGAGCGATATTTTACCCAAAGCCAAAGTAACTCTGCGCTTACTGTTCGTGGACAGAGTGTTAATGTGGTTTTGTTTCCTATATCGTCTAAGCTAGCCAATATTGACAATGCATTTATAACTGTTGATTTTAAAACTACCGAAGAAGTTATTGTTGAACTCGAAGTATTTAATATGCTAAACAATGAACTGGTTTACAGCAATAAAAACATTTCTAAAACCGAAATTGCTTTAAATGAAATACCTTTGCAGCAAGGTCATGACTATATTTGGATGATTAAAGCAGATGAGAAAGAAACCGACCAAATTGGTTTAATAACCTATTTGGATAAAACAAAACAGGAAACCCTCCAACAATTTGAACTCAATAATAAAATTGACTTTTTAAAAGCCTATCAGTATTACACCAATAACGAATTATGGTTTGCAGCAAAGCACACAATTAAATTAGGAACTGAGAAATATCCAGAAACCGATTTGTTTGGGTATTTGATGAAAGTAATGTTAAAATAATTCTAAATATTATTGTCTCCCTATCAACACAAAAGGGCTCCAATAATAAGGATGTGAAAATTTACCTTCGCCTATCATTTTCAATTTTGCCTGCTGCAATGATTTTGAATAATCCTTTTTTTTATCATTAAGCATATTGCTGTAAAAATCAATCATTAAATCCGAAGTTGATTTATCTGCTACTTTCCAAAGTGATACGATAAGGTTATTGGCTCCCGCATACATTAATGCCCGTGTAAGTCCAATCACACCTTCGCCTTTTTTCATTTGCCCTAAACCGGTTTCGCAGGCCGATAAAACAACTAAATCTGCATTTAATTTTAAATTGTAAATTTCGCCCGAATACAAAATACCATCTTCGTTAATTGTACTGTCCTGAGCAAGAACAATTCCTGATAATTCAGGTTTCCATGTGTTTACAAAACCATGTGTAGCAATATGAATGTATTTGTATTGGCTTATCGTGTCAGATTTCACAAACTCTTCGTTGGCATGACGACGAATTTTTACCAGCGCCGAAGCTCCTTTTGCTTTAAATAAATCAAATATTTTCATACATTCATCTTCAGAACCGGGCAATGCAGACACTGATTTTCCATTTAATAGTTTTCCCCTTGTCTGCAAACTATCGGTTGCAATTGAATCTATGTTTGCTAACATCGAACGAGTACGCAAACTTACACTTGCTGTGTTACCATCATCAAATACGGGAGCCAGAGCAAGTAAATCGTAATTGGCAGAATTTGTTTTTTGTTTTTTACTTTTGTCAGATGCTTTTTGTTTATACCAGAGATTAGCAGAATAAGCATACGAGATATTGTATTTTTTTATCAAATACGGTAAACTTTCGTATGTATTTGTGATTGATTTTTCTGTTAATAATGTTTCAAACGGGACTGTAGAAAGAGTACCATCAGGGATAATAATTAAATTTTCAATGATTTTTGAAAATTGCACAGGGAATAGTTGTTTGTATAGTTTATGTCCGAGATTTTTGTATATCTGTACAGAACTAGTGGTGGGTTTTTTCAATAAACCACGAAACATTTTCAGAAAACTTTCGAGATTTCTTATTTTCGGCATAGAATGAACTTGAAAATCTTTATAAGTAATCGTAAAAATCGTAATTGTACTATCTCCCACAAAATAGCTAATCATTGCAGTTTTTTTATCCAATATTTTCTGTAATTCAGATACTGTCATCTGTTTTGTACTGTGTTTCAGGTTATAATATTCGGGGTAATTGTTTTCGAATGTTGCCGTGAGTGCTTCATAATTGCGGTTTGCATCAAACAACTTGCTTTGGGAAAGCACTTTTTTAGCACTGTCGGGTTGCTCAGCAAGTTTTTGTTTGTAAAGAGCAATTTCGGTTTGCAGCGATTTTTCCAGTTCTACCAAAGTATCGGATAATCCTGCAAATTGCAAAGCGTTTGCCTGTGCAAGCGAAGCAGATAACACAGCCGATTTATTTTTTTCGCAAAAATAAAAGGATAAATCGTCATAATTGCTTCCAAGTTTTATACATACATTAATTGCTCCACCATACACTTTTGCCGCCTTTTCGCCAAGTGCAATTTTATCGGATTTGGTATTAATCGTTTTGCGAACTCGGTTTATCAGGGTATCGCAGGCTTGGTAATGTTGCAGTGCTATTTCGTAATTAGATATTCCACTTCTTTGAGAGGCGGAATATATGCTATCCGAAAATATTTTAGCTTTAGCTTGTAATATTTGTAATAATTCTTGCCAATCCAGACAATCCCTTATTACAGGTGCCGATACAATATTTGTAGTATCATTAAAATTCCACAAGCAAGCAGTTGCTGCTTTTTGGTAATATTGTAAAGCCAAGTCATATTCAGATTTATCACTGTAAACATTTCCTATATTGTTGTAAGAAGCTGCCACTAATGTATGCTTTTCACCGAGTAGTTCTTTGAATATTTCCAAACTTTTTAAATAATATTCCAACGCTTTATCGTATTCTGATTTAAAACGATAAACAAATCCAATATTATTGTAAGAACGTGCCACTGATACATGTTTTTCACCAAGCAGTTCTGTCTTTATTTCCAAAGCTTTAAAATAATATTCCAAAGCTTTGTCGTATTCTGATTTAGCCCGGTAAACAATACCGATATTATTGTAAGAAGCTGCTACATCTGTATGTTTTTTACCGAACAGTTTTTTGCGAATTTCCAAACTTTTAAAATGATATTCCAGAGCTTTGTCATATTCGGATTTTTCATTGCAAACAACACCAATATTGTTGTAAGACAATGCCACTGAGACATGTTTCTCGCCAAGTAGTTCTGCTTTGATTTCAAAACTTTTAAACAAATATTCCAATGCTTTGTCGTATTCTGATTTTCTCCAGTAAACAATACCGATTTTATTGTAAGAATCTGCAACACGTATATGTTTTTCACCGAGTAGTTCTTTGAATATTTCCAAACTTTTTAAATAATATTCCAACGCTTTATCGTATTCTGATTTACGGGAATAAATATGTGCGATATCGTAGTAAGACCATGACAAATCTACATAGTGATGAGGTAATATACTTTCTTGTATTAATAGTGCTTTTTGCAAATATTTCAAGCCAATGTCATATTTACCTTTTCCAGAGGCATACACATTTCCAGTGACCCAGAGCGCGTAAGCTTGTCCAGTGTTATTATTGCCGAGTTTCTCTATGCTTAATGTAACTACAGAATCTGCTTTTTGCAGGGCTTCTTCATACTTTCGCTTTTTTCCCAGGATACGGGCGTTTTTACCTTCGCAGCGCAGGTATTTTTGCCACTTTTCTGCTAGTTGGTAAATTTTTGCGGCTTTTGTAAAATATACTATTGAACTATCATAATTCCTTGTAGTTTGTAAGGAGTCGGCTATTGCAAAGTAGCGATTTGCCAAAGTAGTATCGGCAGTAATGTTTTGTGCAAAAACTCCTTGTGTCGTAAATTGCATGACAGCTATTATTATCGTAAGTCTAATTCTTTTCATTCTTATTTGTTTTGTTCAGTTGGCCCTAACGATTGCATATACCCAGTACGGAATTGATTACTATCTCGGTTTGGTGTATGCACATAGCTGAATAAATTTAAGCTGCAATTTAACAATTTTTTATCTAGCTGAACTGTTTACTCACGAACACTATAAAAAATCAATTATGATTGTGAGTAAATTTATTTCAGCGGGGTTTAATAGTACGCAAACCGACTCGGCTTAAACGCCTGTCCGTATTGGGTTCGATATGCTGTTAGCGAGAAGAATATCTTAGTATAAGAACTACATGATATAGGATCACTTTAAATCTTTGTGGAGAAACAATATTAAATTAAAAAATCAGACTGAAAGTCTACTTTAATTTAGCCCGATGGTAACGCCTCGGGATTAATTAGGTTAAATTAAATATTCACCCTGAAAGAGTAGCTTATTTTTGATCTGTCCATAAATATTTTTCGTTGTATTCAATTTCATATTCATTTAAAAATAACAAGTATTCCTCTCTGAAACTCATTTTTCAATGATGCTTCTCTTGATTTAATATATATTGTTTTGTTTTTCATGTAATGAAGGGCTTATATCCGCAAGACCTGTTAGGTTTTAATTGATTAACAGGTAATTATATCGAATCGGCATTCACTTATTAATGTGAAACCTGTCAGGTCTTTCTTTCACTCCGGCAATCTTCAGACTCTGACAGGTTTTCAACTCTTCTCATTCTATATTTAAACTATTCATATTTTAAACTATCAACAGGGTTCTTTCCGGACGCTTTTATCGATTGATAAAATATGGTTATAAATGTGATGATAATCAGCATTATGCCTGAAATAATAAATATCCATATATTTAGATCAATTTTAAAAGCATAGTTATTTAACCAATTTTTCATTAAATAGAATGCGAGAGGCCATGCAAATACGCTGGATATTAGAACCAATTTTAAGAATTGTTTTGACACAAGTATTATTAATGATGAAATTGATGCACCCAAAGCTTTTCTTATTCCTATTTCTTTGGTTCGTTGAACCAGCATAAAAGATACTAATCCGTATAATCCTAAGCATGCTATTAATATTGCAATAATTGTAAATAGTTTTATTATATCAAAAATCCTTTGTTCACTGGAATATCTCTCATTTATTGTATCTTCAAGAAACTTATAACTATATATATATTCAGGAAAAACTTCATTCCATGAATTCTCCATAAATAATTGCAAATCGGAATATGCTTTTCCGTTTGTTTTAATAAGAATTGTATAATAGAATTGGTCGATAGGTGCAAAAATAACAGGAGAAAAATCACGATGTAATGTACTGGAATGAAAATCATCAACTACACCTACTATTTCTGCATGTATATAACCAAAGACTTTTAAATATTGACCAATAGCATCTATAGGGTCTTCAATTCCAATTGTTTGAACTAAAGTTTTATTTATAACAATATTAAATGAAGTGTCAGTCGTATTTGGTTTTTTATACCAATTTCCTGCTATTAATTGAAAGTCAAATAAATCATAATAACTAGTATCAACTGCTTTTATATTTGCGGAATAATTTTTTTCCGGATCATCAAGTAATTGAATACTTGAGTTAATATTTGAACCGGATAACGGTGCACCAATACCCATAGAAACTTTTTGAACATTAGGATTTTGTTTAATCAGATCAATTAGTGTTTCGGCTTTTTTTGCTTGATTTTGCGGTAAATTAACTAGTATTATATTTTCTTTATCAAATCCCAAATCCTTATTCATAAAAAAATCTATTTGCAAAGAAATTACAATTGCACTAACAATTAAAATTTGAGAGATAAAGAACTGGAATACAACAAGAATATTATGAAGTGAAAATGATTTATTTCTTCCTAACTTCATGTTATTACGTAGGGCTCTTATTGGGTTATAACGAGATAATACCGTTGCAGGATAAATACCGGATAAAAAAGTAACTGAAATAAGTACAATAAACAGAAACAATAATATGGAGAAATCTCTGTAAAGTTCCAATTCCATATTATTTCCCAGAATTGAGTTTATCTTATTTATAACTACCTCAGTAAGAATAAGAGCTATAATTTCAGCAATCAATATTAATAAGAATGTTTCTCCAAAAAATTGCTTAATTAGTTTAAATCTATCAGCTCCTAATACCTTTCTTATACCTACTTCTTTTGCTCTTTTTATTGCTTGAACTATTGATAAATTTGTAAAATTAATAAAGGCTATTAGTAGAATAAATAATCCTACACTCGTAAAAATCCAGATAAATCGTATACTGGTATTATATGCTCCTTCGAAAGATCCAAATCTATCATCAAAATGCACTTTACTTAGTGATTGTAAATAATATATATTGTTGTCCAAATTATCATCATCAGGATTATTCTTTTTAACAATATTTTTAATTTGATCGTTTATATTTTTTTCGGAAACATTGGCTTTTAATGTTAAATATGTTCTAAAACCTGATATTGAAGTTCCCCAATTATCATATTCAAAACTAAAAAAAGCATCACTTATGGAATTAAAAGATATAATAGCCTTATAGGGAATATGAGTGTTCTTAGGTGGATCTTTTAAAATTCCAACTATATTAAAACTCACAGAATCCATAAGGATTATTTCCTGATTAAGAGCATTCACGGCAGTTCCAAAATATTTAACAGCTAACACTTCTGTCAAAAATATAGTATTGGGATTTTTAAGCTCTAAAGGATTTCCTGATATAAATTCAACATCAAAAACCTTTATAAAATTTGTATCTGCAAACAATAATCCATCTTGAAGAAACTTATCCTCTTTTACTCGAATAAGTTGTTCATGGCTAAAATATATTTGTGTAACATTTTCGTGCCCATTAAGATCTGTTCTTAATGCACTGCTTAAAGGTACAGGAACTGTTTCGTCAAAATTTTCTTTGTCATTTTTAAGTTCTCTATTTACTATCCTATAAATACGATCATAATTGGAATGGTACTTATCGAAACTTAACTCATGTGTTATAAACAAAAAAATAATGAGTACGCTTGTTAACGCAATTGATAAGCCAAAAATATTAATCAATGAAAATACTTTGTTTCTGAAAAGTATTCTGTAAGCTGTGGTAAAATAATTTCGTATCATATTTCTTAATTTCTACTATTCATATTTTAAACTTTCAACAGGATTTGTTCTTGATGCTTTTACTGATTGATACAATATAGTAATAAAGGATATCATCAACAGTAAGAATAATGATACAAAGAAAACCCAAGGATATATTCCTATCTTAAAAGCATAATTCTCAAGCCATCTTTTCATAATATAAAACGCAATTGGCCAAGCAAAAACACAAGAAATTACGACTAACCATAAGAATTGTTTTGTAACTAAAATAATTATTGATGGACCCGAAGCACCTAAAACTTTTCTGATTCCTAGTTCTTTTGTGCGCTGAACAACTATAAATGAAACCAAACCATAAAGTCCTAAGCATGCAATAATTATTGCCAGTATGGAAAAGAATAATATTAGTTTAAAGATATTATCTTCATTTTGATACATTTCATCGATGGTATCGGAGTAATTTTTCAGATCAAATAAATATTCGGGATAAACATTAGTCCATGCTTCTTTTAATTTAAATCTTAATTCAGAATTCATATTGGCTTTAAAAAATCCAGTCCAAAAAAACCTTGGAAAATCAATTAATGCAACAACAGATATTTCATCTTTTAAATCTTCTACGTTAAACACGTCTGTAATTCCAACTATTTCGCCCGTAAAGCTTGAGCATGTGATTATTTTTCCGAGTGCTTCATTTGGGTCAGGAAAACCAATTTTATCAATTAATGCTTTATTCACAACAAATTCAACAATTGTATCTCCCTCAATCAAAGGCTTTAACCAGCGACCTGCTAATAAATCAATATTAAAAATATCATTAAAATATTCATCGGCAGGCTTTAAATTAATATTACCCCAAACATCTGTACCTGCCAATGCAAACTGAGTATTTATATTTGCCGGAGCAATAGGCCCACCCATTCCAAACGAAACCATATTAATTCCCGGAACATGCTCTAATTCTTGTTTTAATTGCTCATAACGATCATTATCATTAATGGGTAATTGAATACTCCATATGTTATCCTTATCAAATCCTAAATCTTTTTTATTGATATAGTTTATCTGCAAAGCCACAAATATTGAAGATATAATTAACACCTGCGAAATAATAAACTGAAATGTTACCAATCCGTTTCGTAATGAAAATGTTTTTAAGGATTTTAATTTCTGATTGCTTTTTAAAGATTTAATAGGAGAAAACCCTGACAAAACAAATGCCGGGTATAATCCAGATAATAAGACTACTACAAGCAATATTAAAAACATAAATACGAATATATGGAAACTACCATAAATATTGAGTTGCGACTTTATATTAAAGTAAAAACTTAATTTAGGTAATGAAATTTCGGTTAATATAACTGCGATTATTTCAGAAATCAGAACAAGTATAAATGTTTCACTTAGATTCTGAAATATAAGGGTTCGTTTTGTTGCTCCTATAACTTTTCGTATTCCTATTTCACGTGCCCGTTTTATTGTTTTAACGGTTGATAAATTCACAAAATTTATACAAGCAATTACAAGAATAAATAAGCCTATTACAGATAATGCTAAAATAAATTTTGGATTAACTGTAACATTATTTAAACTTATATAATGATAATCGTTACTAAGATGAACCTTATTAATTGGCTGTAAAATATATTCTGTATCATCATCGTCTGTGGTTGAAATTTCATGAATAATATTATTTAATTGTTCTGTAAATTGAGCTGAGTTGGTTTCTGTTTTTAATTCTAAATAACAATAAAATCCCCCCATACTTAAATTCCAACGATTAAAATCAAATACAACTAAATCATCATTTAAGCTCGATTCTGATGCAAGAACATGATAAGGTAAATGCGTATTTAATGGTGTATCCTTAATAATTCCAACCACCTCAAAATCTTGTAAATTATTAAACGAAACAACCATACCTAAAGGATTTTTATCTCCAAAATATTTCTCTGCTGTATTTTCAGTAATTAGTATTTTAAATGGCTCATTTAATAATTCAAAACTACCTGCTACCAATTCAACATTAAAAATTCGAGGAAATTCAGTTCCGACATAGAGTATACCATTCTCTTTTATAATTTTATTATCAATAATAACCTGATCATTATTTGTTGCAGATACAAAAGTAATTTCCTCAAAACCTGTTAGGTTATCACGAACAGCTTGTGTAAAAGGATAAGGTATTGCCGTACTTTTACTTTCGCCTTCCGGATTGTTTTCTTTAGAAGCTACTCGATAAATATTTTGATAATTATCATGAAATCTGTCAAAACTTAATTCGTTGGTAATGTAGATATATATAATTAAGCAACTCGTTAATCCAACTGCTAATCCAAATATATTAATCAGTGAAAATGCTTTACTTCTAACAAGTAATCTATATGCTGTATTTAAATAATTTCGTAACATAATTTTAAATTTAATTATTCGTATTTTAAACTATCGACAGGATTTGTATTCGCAGCTTTCAATGATTGATTAATAACTACTATAATTGATATAATTAAGGTGACTGCAGTTGCTACAATAAAACACCACCAATATTCATAAATATCAATACTGTAAGCAAACTTATGCAACCATGTTTTAATGAAATAAAAAGCAACTGGCCATGCAATAACATTCGATATAAACACCCATTTGGTTAATTCTTTTAATAAAGCTATTACAATTGATTTATTAGAAGCTCCCATGACTTTTCTGATACCAATAGCTTTAACATTTTCTTGCATGTTAAACAGGGTTAAAGCGAATAAGCCTAGCAGAGAAATAATAATAGCAAGAATTGCAGCATAAGTAAATAACTCGTATGTTCTATCCTCATCTTTATACATATTCTTTAATGATTCATCGAGATAGAAATAATCAAATATATAATCAGGATCGATTTCCTTAAATTTTTGTTTTAATTTTTCAATAACTAAGCCTTCTTCTCCTGATATTTTAAAGGAGATAAAATTATAATAGTTATGACGCATATATAATAATACGGGACTTATGGGTTCGTGCAAGGATCTAAAATTAAAGTCTTTAACTACTCCTATAATTTCTCCTTCCTGTTCCCTTACATTAATTATTGTTCCGACCGGTTCTTTTAAAGCAAGTTTTTTAGCGGCAGTTTCATTTATAATATATCCTGTACTTTCTGAATTAAATTCTTCGGAAAAATCTCTTCCCTGTGCAAATTTAATACCGTAGGTTTTAGTATAATCAAAATGTATATTATTGATATTAAACAAAATGCCTGAATTTGAATCTTCTCCTTTAACATAAATAAAATCATTGCTTACTCTGTTTATTCCGGGAACAGAAACAGATGCTGTTGCCTTAACAATACCGGGGATTTGTTCCAATTCATTTTTAATTATCGGATAATCTTCATTTACTTTCTCAGTTAAATCTTTAATCACAATAATATTTGATCTGTCAAAATTCATATCTTTATTTTTTAGATATTTCATTTGACTTGATAAAAGCAGTAGTACTATTATCATAAAAATGGATATACCAAACTGAAATACTACAAGTACTTTTCGAAGATTATGTTTTTTAAATTTTCTTACTCCTTTTAAAGTACTTATGGTTTTTAAACCCGACAAATTAAAAGCCGGATAAATACCTGATAAAAACCCGATAAAAATAATCGCAACAAATAATAGTATGAGAACAAGCGGATTTTTATAATAAATAAGTTGAATGTCCGATTGCATTAAATTTCGAAAAGGATTTGAAAGTATTTCAACAAATATTAAAGAAAAAATAAATGCAATAAATGTGATTAATACTGATTCTGTTACAAATTGAGTTATTAGATCGGTTCTACGTGCTCCATTTACTTTCCTTATTCCGACTTCTTTTGTTCTTTTATTGTATAGCGCAATCGACAGGTTTATAAAATTTATTATTGCAATAAGTAATATAAAGATTGCCAAAATAGTAAATAATGAAATGTACTTTATATTCGTTGTTATGGCATAATCAGGATTAAAATCAGAATATAAATGTATTTTATTTAATGGCTGAAGATAAGTGTTCAAGTCTATACCATACTCACTAAATTTTTCTTTTACTATATTATCAATTAGTTTGTTAAGCTGAACATTTACATTTTCTACATTGACTCCTTCATACAATTTAATATAAGTTGGAAAATGAATTCCTTCTGATTCGATAATATTATAATCAGGTCTGATTAGTGAAGACATTGATGTAAGGACATCAAATTCAAAATGTGATTTAAATTTATCTGTATCTACTATCCCTTTTATAGTATAATCTTTCCCGTCAATTTTTACTATTTTAAAATATGGATCTTTATCACCAAATATTTTTAGCGCTGTTTCTTTTGATAGAACAGCACTAAATGGCGTTTTTAATGCATTTTTAGAATCTCCAACACTTAAAGGAAAGTCTAAGACTTCAAAAAATGTTGAATCAACGTATTGTATTAATAATGCCGATGATTTATATGTTTCATATTTTAATTCAATATTTGAATATGTATGAACACGAAACATCTTTTCTATGCCATTAATTTTTTCAAGGGCTTCTGCACCAAAATCACCTAAAGTGAATGGATATACCGACTCTTTATCTTCTATTACGGATGTTGAGATAACACGATAAATTCTATGTTTATCTCCTATTTCATTATCAAAACCAAAGGCTTCTTGATATATGTAGGTGAATATTAATAAACAAGTCGTTATTCCGAAAGAAAATCCCAGTACATTAATGAGAAAGTATTTCTTATTTCTAAAAATATTTCTAAATGCTATTTTAAAATAGTTTTGTAACATAGATTCTTTTTGTATGTTTCCCAATTCGAATTTCAATACTTATGCCAATATTTACAAACACCTAAAATAATGGACTTTACAAAAACCATCCATTATCCCTGCTCAAAAATACTGTTCCTAATCGGAACACAAAATGTTTCATATAAGAACACTTTATAAAAATAGTTTTTGTACTTTTATTCATTTGAATATAACTTATTTTAATTGTCAAATGGAACCGCACGATTAAAAATAATCATTACTGGTGTATTTTAATAATTATTTTTATCATGCTTGTTTCATCTAATTTAATAGATTTAAATATGATTAACAGTAAAATACTGGTTATAGATGACGATAAGGATATACTATTATCAACTAAGGTCGTATTAAAAAAGGATTTCAAAGAAATTAAAACCATTTCAAATCCTGAGGAGATTATCCCATACATTGAGAAAAAGATTTTTGATGTTATTCTGTTGGATATGAATTTTACAACCGGAGCAACAAGTGGAAAAGAAGGGCTTGATTGGTTAAAACGCATATTACAAATTGATTCTGAGGCTACTGTTGTAATGATGACTGCTTATGGAGATATAAATTTGGCCATTGACTCGATGAAAATTGGAGCGGTAGATTTTGTTGTAAAACCATGGGAAAATAAGAAGCTTTTGGCAACCATTATCGCTGCATATAATTTAAGTAAATCAAAAAAGGAAATTGTTCAATTAAAAAATAAGCAACAAACACTTGTTCAAGATATTGATCAATCATTTTCTGAAGTGATTGGAGAATCACCCAAAATGATTGAGCTATTCAATATTATTGACAAGGTTGCAAATACAGATGCTAATATTTTAATATTAGGTGAAAATGGTACTGGTAAAGAAGTTATTGCACGAGCAATACATCGCAAATCAGATAGAGCTGATAAACTTTTTATAAATGTAGATTTAGGTGCAATAGCAGAAAATTTATTCGAATCAGAATTGTTTGGGCATACAAAAGGTTCATTTACCGATGCTAAAGAAGATCGTGCAGGAAGGTTTGAGGTTGCTGATAATGGCACTTTACTCCTGGATGAAATTGGAAACCTATCACTCCCATTACAGTCGAAACTGTTAACGGCTATACAAAATAAAGAAATTACAAAAGTTGGTTCAAATCATCCGATTCCTGTAAATATCCGTTTGATTTGCGCCACGAATATGCCTTTAAAAGAAATGGTTGATAAAAACGAATTTCGTCAGGATTTGTTTTTTAGAATTAATACCGTTGAAATTCATATTCCGACCTTACGAGATCGATTAGAAGATATTCCTTTACTTTCGAATCATTTTCTTAAGATGTATTGTAAGAAATACAAAAAGCAAAGCATGAAAATTAGTGCTGATGCTTTTAAAAAGCTGAAAAAGTATAATTGGCCGGGTAATATTCGTGAGCTTCAGCATATTATCGAACGAACTGTAATAATGAACAACGGAACAGTTTTAAACAGTCAGGATTTTGTTTTAAATATTTCGGAAAGTGCGCCAAGCAACAGAAATATTTTAAATCTTGAAGAAGTTGAAAAACAAACCATTGAAAATGCATTAAAAAAACACAGTTTTAATGTAAGTGCTGCTGCAAAAGAATTAGGACTAGGAAGAACAACAATGTACCGTAAAATGACAAAATATGGATTTTAAAAATTTTAGATTCGGATTAATTATAAGGACTATATTTTTAGCTCTTTCGATATTTGCTACTATATTCTCTGCCTACAAAAATGAATGGTATGTAACACAAATTGCAACAGCAGTTATTTCTCTTGGTTTTTTAATAGAAATAATCAGATATGCCGAAAAATATAAACGTGGCTTGGGCGATTTTCTATTATCAATTAAATCACGCGATTTTATTAGTTCTGTTAATGCTTTATCGGATAAAAATTCGAAGCATATTTTAAAGGAAGCATATGATACAATTTTAAGTGAATTCCAAAATATTAGAATAGATAAAGAAGTTCAATATCATTATTTAAAAACCATCGTTGAGCATATTCAAATTGCTTTATTTAGCTATAATGAAATTGGGGAGATTCAGTTTATTAATAAAACGGCAAGCAAACTGTTAAACCTTCACAGTCAGCATAATATTAGTCAGATCAAAAATCATGATATTAATCTTTATAATTTAATCAAACGCTTAAAATCAGGAGAAAAAGAATTAGTTAAACTAAAACTTAATGATAATTTAATGCATCTTTCAGTGTTTGCAACAGAGCTAAAAATTCAAAGTAAATCGATTAAACTTATTTCGCTACAAAACATAAAACAAGAATTAGAATACCAGGAACTGGAATCGTGGCAAAAATTAATTCGTGTTTTAACCCACGAAATAATGAATTCGGTTACTCCTATTTCATCCTTGAGTAATGCCATAAACGAAACTTTCGAGAATACTAAAGGACAAAAATCTGAACTGGCAAAAATATCAGATGATGATTTCGAAGATATCGTTTCAAGCCTTAAAACCATTGAAAACAGAAGTAAAGGATTACTTAAGTTTGTTTCTTCGTACAAACAGCTAACCCGCATTCCAAAACCCGATTTTAAGGAAGTAAATCTAATGGAATTGCTAAATCATTGCCGCACACTTTTAAAACAAAATATATCTGAGAATAACATCAATTTTCAGCTAAACTGCGCACAAAATATTGGAAAAACTTATGCCGACTACGACCAAATTGAACAAGTAATAATTAACTTAATAATTAATGCTATTGAAGCTGTAAAAAATCAAGATAAGCCCCAAATTTCGATTGATGTATTAAAAACTGAATTAAACAAACACAAGATAGTTATTATTGATAATGGAAAAGGTATTGATTCCGACGAAATGGATAAAATTTTTATTCCTTTTTATACCACTAAAAAAGAAGGCTCAGGAATTGGTTTAAGCCTTTCCCGACAAATAATGCGTTTACATAAAGGCAGTATTCAAGTAAATTCTGAGTTAGGAAAAGGAAGTGAGTTTATTTTGGAGTTTTAAATCCTTAATTACAACACCTTAATTAACCTAAATTTTTCTTTTGAGCTTCTTTTAATAATTGTTCATAATGCTCAACTTTTCGTTCCGATTCTTCCTGTGTTGCCTTCAATTCTTCCATATTCTGTCTCATCTCCTCTTCTTGAGAAATCATTTCCTCTGTCTGAATTTGAGTTTTCTCCAAAAGTGCTTTTGTTGTAATATTTATTTGCATACTGGAAACCGTAGATGCAATGCTTTCAGCTGATTGCTCGAGATATTCAATATGGTGTTCATTAAATAATTCAAATGATGCTAATTCAATTACACCAAAAATCTCATCATTAAGAATTAAAGGGATTAATATCAGATTATTAGGATTTGAATTACCTAGTCCTGAAGTTATTTCAATGTAATCGCTAGGTATCTCTGTTATATTTGTAATATGTTTCTCTAATGCACACTGTCCAACTAATCCTTCTCCAATCTCTATTTCTTTGCTTAGATATTTCCTTCTGTTATAAGCGTAACTGGCACTTAATTCTAAAACTTTGTTATTGTCTTTTTCCTTAATAATAAATAACCCACCCTGATTAGCACCAATATAATTACAAATTGTTTTTAAAATATTAAAATATAAGTTTTCAATTTCGTCTGTATTTGACCTAAGTATATTCCCTAAATCAGCCAATCCTTTAATAATCCAATTTCTCGTTTCTTCCTGTTGCTTCTGAATTTCGTTTTGTTCAGTAACTGCTTTCAAATTGTCACGCATTGAAAGTAAAGCCGTTGCTAATCTCCCTGATCTATTTACTTTTAAATCAGCATCAAACTCATTTTTCCCAATTTTATCAGTAAAATTTACTGTTTCCTTAATTGTTTGACCTATTCTTTCTATACCATTTGCTATATCGCCAATTTCATCGTTATCTAAAACCTCAAATTTACTGTCTAAATGGTAATCGCCTTGTTCTAAGATTTTAATATTATCTTTCAATTTTTCAATAGGTGTAGTAATCCTAAAAACTAAAAAGTTTGCAATTATTATTGATCCTATAAAACCACTTCCTAAGAAAATAAAAATTAAAATATTTTTATACCTAAAAAATGTTTCAGTTTGTTCCGCAAACAAAGAAATATATTTATCTACAGAATTATTATACTCCATTAAATCATAAATTTCTTCATGAATGGAAAGTTTTAATTGAGCCAATTTCTCTTCGGTCAAGTCAATATTGGAACTTTTTTCTTTAAAAATTGGCAATGATTCTACATTAAATAATATATTTAATAACTTCTGTAAATCCAAAGTTGTGCAATTACCTTCACTTTTAATTCGGTTTACAGAATTTCTTAAACTATTAACAGAATTTAAAATTTCTTCATTTTTTTGATTATTCTGTTGTAGGTTTTTATTATCAAATATAGAATATTTTTGTTCTAAAAATATTATTAATTCTAAATAATTATGGTGCATTTCATATACTCTTTCAATACATACTTCTCTTTTTTTAATATCTGAATATGAATAAAGTATATAAACTGAAAAAATAAGTATCATGATTGATACAAGTAAAAAAGCCAGATAAGACTTTTGTTTTATTTTAAGATTCTTATTTAATCTGTTTACCAGCTTATTAAAATAAATATATTTCCAAAATTTCATTGTCCTGTTTTTATTAAATCATATGTAAAATAATTCAACCCTTAATGTAAAATTAGGGAATTAAAAGCAATAACACATACTAAATACTTATTTCTTCGATGATATATATCACCGAAGAAATAGTATTTTATCTAATCTAATCTAATGAGAATCTTTTGTTTAAGTCCTTATGCAAAAAGCATAACTAACTTGTTGTGTGTTTTATTGAATTAAGATTATTCAATGAAAATCTTACAAAAACTAATGCTATATAAATAAAACTGATCCAATGTTACTTGAACCAGTTTTATATACTTTTTTGTTAATCGTTATTTATTAACACTCCTACAACATGTCGGCGATCAGGTGTTTTGTATTAATTATATTTATAGTATAACTACTTTTAATATAATTCATTACATTCAATTATTGCATTTATTGTGAATTTTTCGATTTAATATTTTGTTTAGAAGTTAACTTATTACAATTAACATTTAGCACAAACGCATATAAATATTATTATATTTGTGAATTAAATATAAATTTTGCTATAAAGGAAACTGTTACTTTTTATTAACTCCTTACTTTTCATAGCTAAACATGTTATGAGTAAGGTATTTAGATCCTACTACATAGCGGCATACCTAACCAATTAAAGAATAAGAAAGAAGGATCAAACTTAGATAATAATTATTTCTGATTTATTATTAGAAGGGACATTTTA
This sequence comes from Bacteroidales bacterium, assembly GCA_013138975.1. Taxonomy (GTDB): domain Bacteria; phylum Bacteroidota; class Bacteroidia; order Bacteroidales; family UBA12077; genus UBA12077. Next base: position 192 of record WTBR01000199.1, on the reverse strand, counting down.
ATTTACTAAAACTATCTTCTAGTACATTATTAAAAAAAAAGTTAAATTAATTAAAAGTATTAAAGTATGAGTGAATTTAAAAATAAAGTTGCCTTTATTACTGGTGGAAACTCAGGTATTGGAAAAGCTACAGCAATCGCATTTGCAAAAGAAGGAGCTAAAGTTGTAATAGCTGCCAGACGGAAAAAGGAA
>WTBR01000120.1 GCA_013138975.1 Bacteroidales bacterium | reverse complement strand
ATTTGAAAAATTAGTTTCACGCAAAGCACGCTAAGAAAAAAATATGCAAAGGCCGCATTTAACACATTATAAGCTTTTTGCGATCTTTGCGAAAAACTTTGCGACTTTTGCGAGAAAACTATAAAGTACTAATATTTTATCTGTTAGTTTTAAATAGTGTACCTGAGTAGTTACAAAAAATTAAGTAAAAATAATCTCTTAAGTTATACCACAAAGGAGCACTAAGGACTCACAAAGTTTCACAAAGACATTTTGGACAGTTTTCAATTTTGCATTAAGTATTAACACTAATAATTTCATTCTTATTAAAGTTAATAACATTTTTTTTAGATACTCTAGTTGTTTAATTTATTTGTAATTTTATGCCACTATTGTAATGCAGAAATTAAAACAAAATTATGAACGAGTATACAGCCATTGAGAATGCTCTTATTGAAAAAATAACCAATAAAGATTTAAGAGATAGTTTAGTTCAGATTCGAAAATCTGTAGAAGCTATATGGTCAAATGAAGCTCCCCGTATTGTTCAAGGTTTTACTGATCACGGCTTAGATCATTGTTTGCGTTTAATTGATTATGCTTCACAACTTTTAAATGCAAATAATGGCAATTCTTTGTCTGATGAAGAAATGTATTTATTAATTGCCGGTATTTACTTGCACGACATTGGAATGCAATGCGATGTAATTAAATTTAAGGGAATAAAGGATAAAGCGATTAAATTTGGTGCCGACTTTAAAATAGAATTTACAAGTACAAATGCAAACCAATATTCTTTACCAGAACAAAAAGAAATTCGTAAAAACCATCAGTACCTAACGGCAGCATGGATTGATTATGCTTTTCATAACAATGGAACAGCATTAGATAATTCAATAAATACTATCGATATTAACCTGATGCAAGACTTGATAGATATATGTATGTTTCATTCCAGTCTTGATATATCAAAGTGTTCATTAAAGCTTAAAATAAGTCAGGGTAGAAAACAGCTTGTTGCATCTTTGGTAAGATTTGCTGACGAACTTGATATTGCTAAAAATCGTGTTTCAATAGAAACGGCTAGGAATTTTTCAATAGATCCTTTTAATGCATTTTTTTGGTATTTACATAACTCAACTACAATTGAAATTATTGATAGTAATTTAAATTTCAAAATAGTACTTAATCCTATAGATTTTGAATCTTTTGGAGAATATGTAAGGAAAACTTACATAGATGAATTCAGAAAAAAGAATAATACCATCATTGATATTTTAAATAATAATAATATCCCTATTTCCATAAGTTCTGATTCAAAAGTGATTGTATATGAGTATGCACCAAAACTTCCGGATGAAATAATTAATGCAATTAAGGAAATGCAAGCCAAGGATAATGCTGAAACAGTTACATCCATCATTGATATGAAGCAATTACCAAAGAATCAACTTAATGATTATCCTAAATCAAAACCCTATTTTGCAGGTCGTAAAGCAGAATTGAAAGAACTAAATGAAGTATATGAAACGAGTCCTTTTATATTTATTGAAGGGGCTGGTGGAATTGGTAAAACACAACTGGTAGCAAAATTCATTGATGGATTAAGTGTAAAAGATAAAATTGTATGGTATGATTGTATTCCTACATCTCAACCTGATGATTTAATTAAAGGAGCAGGATTTGAAGAATTGTTAAAAGGAAAAGAGAAAACGGAACGTGAAAAATTTAGTGCATTTAAAGATAAAATTGAAGAATATGATTTAGTGGTTTTTCTGGATAATTATCAGGAAGTTGAAAACAAACCATCATTTAAATCTTTTTTAACTTTTATAAATGAATATTTAAATAAAGGGCATTTAGTAGTTATTGGTCGCGATAATATTGTTTCACCACATATACAACCTAAGAAAATAAAGCTTAAGGGACTTGGAGAAGATAGTTTGTTGCATGCTCAAAAATTAATAGAATATTCTTATCCTAATTTAACTCATACTTCAACGAAAGACTTAGAAATAATCTGTGAATCCATAAAAGGATATCCGCTAGCAATTGACCTAGCAATATATTTGTTAAGTTTGAATGTGTCAGCGCAGAATATAATAGATTTTTCGGGTAAAGGATCTATGGATGAAGGGAGTGATATAGAAAAAATAAGTAACCGTCTTCTAAACAAAATTTTCACAAGACCAGATGCATCAGAAGATGAAAGAATTTTTTTAAAAATATTTTCAGTGTTTAGAGGAAAAATTAAAGATGAAGATGTTAAGTCTGTTATTCCTAATGGCATATTTGAAAGTGCAAGTCAAAAATTAATAGACAGGAATCTACTGAAATTAAAAAATGGGTATTTTGAATTGCACCCCTTAGTGCGCGAATTTTGTTATAAGAAGCTTGAAAATAAAAAAGAGCTACACTATAAAGTTGCTGAAATTTTCATAAAAAAAAGAGAGAATAATTGGATTCTGGAACTGGAGGAGAGAATATTTTACCATTTAAAAAGTGCTGAGCAGTGGAAATATATTGCTAATACAATTATGCAATCAGGAAAAAAAATTATGTTTTGTGGTTACATAGACCTTTTGGAGAAAATGATTACGACAGTAAAAAATCAAAATATTTTTGAACTTAAATTTGATATTTATGAAGGAGATATAGCACAAATAAAAGGGAATCTGGATAGAGCTACTTTATTTTTTGAAAAAGCCAAACAAAGCACTAATGATGAAGTAAGAATTGAGGGAACTATTAAATATGGCGAAATACTATATAGACAAGGATATTCCAAAGAAGCAAAAGCACTTTTTGAAGATGTAATAAAAAATACAAGAAATGGAGATTATAAAAAGTGGCATGCAAGAGCTCTTAATGATTTGGGATTAGTTAGTGGATTTTGGGGAAATTTTAAAGAAGCATTAATTAAACTGGAAGCTGCATTAAAAATAAGGCAAGAATTAGGAGATCTGGAGGGTATTGCTTCAAGTTTATATAATATTGGAACGATAAAATCTGTATTAGGTTTTAAAAATGAAGCTCTTGATTTATATGAAAAAAGTTTAAAAATCAACGAAGAAATTGGTGATAAATATAGTGTGGCTGATAGTTTAAGTAATATTGGCAAAATAAAATCTAATTTAGGTTTAAAAAATGAAGCTCTTTATTTTTTTGAAAAAAGCTTGAAAATTAGAGAAGAGATTGGAGATAAATCTGGTTTTGTAAGTAGTTTGAACAATATTGGTTCAATAAAAAATGACTTAGGATTAAAAAAAGAAGCACTTGATTTATATGAAAAAAGTTTAAAAATCAGTAAAGAAATTGGTGATAAATACAGTGTGGCTGATAGTTTAAGTAATATTGGCTCTATAAAAGATGCTTTAGGTATAAAAAAAGAAGCCCTTGATTTATATGAAAGAAGCTTAAAAATTCGTAAGGAAATAGGTGATAAATCTGGTATTGCAAACAATTTAAACAATATAGGTTCAATAAAAGATAATTTAGGATTTAAAAAGGAAGCTCTTGACTTATATGAAGAAAGTTTAAAAATTAATGAAGAAATTGGCAACAAATTTGGACTTGAAAGCAGTTTAAATAACTTTCGATTATATGATGTACAGATTAATGATAGTGCTTTTATTACAGATAAGGTAGAACTTGTAAAAGGTGAAAATTATTCAAAAGATAATTATTTCTCATTAATTATTGGTAATAATGGAACTGGAAAAAGTAGAGTTTTGAGTAGCATAGCAAGATATTTTGTAGAAGTATTAAAGGAGAAAAAAAAACGTACTCTGATTCGTTCAGATTTTAATTATAATAGATTTCCGGCAAAAATAATATCATTAACAAATAGTATTTCAGATAAATTCCCTGTTGACGAAAGTTATAGGCAATCAAGTATTATAAATAAAAACATATATTATAGAGATTTTAAATATAATTATTTAGGAACAAGGAACAGAATTAATAGCTTTTCAAATAAAGCTTTAATGAATAGAGCTTTGGATATATTGTTTGAAAATTATATTGAATATGATGTTTCAAAAAATTATAGACATGTTTTTAAATACTTGGATTATGAACCTGTTATTAAGCTTGATTATAAAATAAGCTCTAAATTATTCAATTTAAATAAAGTTAAAATTACTCCTAACATTTTACTTGAATTTTTAGATAAGCAATCTGATAGTATTCGTCCTAGAAAAAAATCGATAGAGAGAATTGAAGAATTTGGACAAAATAGGATTTATGAGATTTGTGATTTTATTAACTCACATAGGTTCAGGGAAAAGGAGATACTTATAAATTTTTCCGAAAAAAATATTTCTCGTATTGAAAAAGATAAGTCAAAATATTTTGATAATGTACAGGCTTATAGTTTACTAGGAATATTAACTAAGCTCAAAATTGTTAAAGGTTTCGAAATAAAGGTTTATAAAAAAGGAGGTTTCGAATTCAATTTTAATGAAGCTAGCTCTGGAGAAGCTAATATTTTGTCAACTTTAATAGCTCTAATTCCTTTACTTCAAGATAATAGTCTAATATTAATTGATGAGCCAGAAATAAGCTTACATCCATTATGGCAATCTCAATATGTAAGCTTATTAAATAAGATATTTTCAAATTTTAACGGTTGTCATATTATAATTGCTTCACATTCACATCTTTTGGCTGCTGATTTGCCACCTAATAATTCCTCAGTTACTACTTTAAGAAATAAAAAAGGTAATATCGTTGCAGAGTTAATGGAAGAACCAATTTATGGTTCGTCAGCTGAGGATATTCTGTTAAATGTTTTTGGTTTACCAACTACAAGAAATTTTAATTTTTCTTTACTTATAACTAATGCTTTAGAATTATTAGCAGACGATAAACATTCAGTTTCTGAATTTAAAAAAGCTAAGGAAAAAATAAATACTTATTATCCATTATTGAAAGATAGTGATCCTTTGAAAAAAGTGGCCAAATTGATATTACAGGAGCATACCAATGAGTGATAGAATAAATAAACCTTATGAATTTCTAGATGATGAAAATGTTATTATTGCTAATAACTTTAACACACATCATGATTGGACTAAAACAGTTTTTAACCAAATAAAAGTCAACATAATTACTCATCTGCGAAATGAGCAAGAAAATAAATGTTGTTATTGCAAAAGTGAATTAGGATTTGATATTAAAGAAATGGATATTGAACATATAATTCCAAAATCAGAATATGAAAGTTTTACTTTTCATAATAAAAATTTAGCACTTAGTTGTCCTGCATGTAATACGAAGAAGAGTACAAAATCTGTATTAAATAAGAAATGCAGCTGTTATCCTAGAAGTGGAAACGCATTTGTAATAGTACATGCTCATTATGATAATTATTCCACTAATATTTTTATTAAAGATGAGTGTGTATATGTGCCTAGAACATCAAAAGGTTCTGATACCATAAAATATTGTGAGTTATACAGATTTCTTGATGTCATTGAAAAAGCAAGGAAATTTCAAATAAAAAAATCACCTTTAGCACAACTGACTGAAGGATTAAGAAATGCGTCGGAATCTGAAGTAAATGAATTTATAGAATTAATAAAAGATAAATTGAATAATAATTAATGTGATATGTGTCATCTATGGATAAAACATGATTGTTTACACATCAGGTGAGAGTAGTTTATAAATCGAAGTAGTTTAACGTAGTAATTAACTTATTGGCGTGAGGTTAAGCCTTCGAGAGTGCTTCGACAGAACTCAGTAACCACCTCAGGCTTCGGGTTGGGGAATAACTTGATAGGTATATAATGTTTGTTAAGTAAAAACTCGCATCATAATTAATGCGAGTCCTTAAAAATAATCCCAACTTACTTATCTTTTTTTGGTTTCTTTTTTATTAATTCAAACAAATTATCATAAGCTAATTTTTGGGCTATATCTTTTGGAAGTACATTAAAAAGCACATCATATTTTCTGATCGTTTCTTCATATTCGGAGAAATCACCAATTTTATCTGATCCAACCATAAATCGGTCCGGGAAATCTTTAAAAACCTTTATCCATTTTTTGGAGGGTATACTGTCAGGTGCAATAATCTGCTCATAAACAACCCACGAAATATCATAATAGAGGCAAGGGTAGGTATTTAAAAGCCTTCTGGTAGTATCTGCTAATCCTGATCTATACACTTCACCCGTATCTGATAATCCTGCTGTTTCCATTTTCCTGGTATCTCCAATATGACACCATACCATTTTTGTATGGGGATGCTTTTTAAGTGCTTCTTCCATTTCATAAAGAAAGCTAAGCTTTTTGGACATTGGATCGGCTATATCACTGTGAATCCAAATGGGAAGATTTTTCTCCGCTGCATATTCGTAAACCGAGTCCATAGAAACGCAATTGGCAGTTGGATTTCTTCCATAAGTCATGCGCGTAAGATCATCATGCCTGAAAAATACTTCACCGATTCCTACCCAAAAATCCGGGTACATCTTTACCATTCGTTTGATATGATCTAAACCATTTTTATCAACTGGGTTAAAACCACAAATCATAGGATAAATTCTGTCTTGCTGATCTTGAGATAGCTTTTTTACCGCTTCAGCAACAATCACATCAGTAAATCCATAGTAATACACAGGAGCGTCGTTGTCGTCGTAATATTTTGGTTGCTCCCGATCAAAATCCGTCCATAATTTGGTCACCGATAAACCAAACAAAACAATATTTTCTACATCCGCACTGTCCATGCGTTTCAAAAGAGTATCTATGCCGTCAGTTTTCTGTATAAAATCTACGTAATGGCAATGTACGTCATTGATTTTTAATCTATCATTTGTTTTTCCTGTTTCTTGAGAAAAACCCTGGCTTGTAATGACAAGTAGCAATACAATAATTGAGATTAACTTTTTCATAATATGTAATTTAAGTTGGTTTATTGTTATTGTCCAAAAAAACTTAAACAAATGGACTAAAGCCTATTTGTTTTGTGCGTTTGATAGGAGGGTGTTTAAAAAGTATTTAGATAAACCATATTTCGACAAGCTCAATATGACAAATTATTTTAGTTCAGATTGTCACACTGAGCCTGTCGAAGTGTTTTTATAATTTTAGCAACTTTTTAAACGTCTTCTTACAAAACTTAACTTATTGATAGACTTTAGTTCATATACTTTTATCCGACACTATTGTTAGTTCATATATTTCTAATTTCTTTAACTTTTTCTATTTGCATTTTTGTCAAAGTATAGTTTTAATATGAAAAAGTCAAACAAAAACGAATTTTTAAACAAAGTGCTGGTAATCTTATTCAATTTTGTCTTATCCGGCAATAAAGTTTGCCATTCAATGTATATTTTGTGTTAGTATATTCTAAGGAGTTTTCTCACTTCTAGGCAAATAGAAAAATTAAAAACAAAAAAAAATGTAAAAAATTTTGTAGTCACCATAAAGTGACATATATTTGTCACCAGTTAGTGATATAAAATAAATGCTTATGACAAAGAAAGAAATTAGTTCAAGAAATAAGGATCAATCAATGCAAAAACTGATTGATGCGGTTAGTACAATTATATTACGTGATGGTTTTAAAGGAATTGGAATAAATGCAATTGCGAAAGAAGCTAATTTAGATAAAGTTTTAATATATAGGTATTTCGACGGACTCAATGGCTTGCTTCGGGAATTTGCAAAACAAAAGGATTTTTATATAAACATTTCAAATTTAATACAAGATGAAATTGAAAACGCTCAAAAGCATGAACTTAAAAACCTTATCGCTAAAGTATTAAAAGAACAACTACGTGGTTTAAGAGATAATAAAGAGTTGCAAGAACTGATGTTATGGGAAATGGTAGAAAAAAATGAATTAACAGATGCAATAGCAAAAGAACGAGAAGAAAAGGGATATGAGTTAAGTAGTAAGCTGAAAGAAAAAATGGATTTAAACAATAATGAATCAGATGCAGTAATGGCGATACTTGTATCGGGTATTTATTATTTAGTATTAAGATCACGCACAGTTGATGTATTTAATGGCATTAGCTTAAACTCTGAAAAAGGATGGCAACAAATTGAAAACGCTATTCAGATGATAGTAAATACTTATTTTGATTCAATTAAAAACTAATGTTATGAAAACACTAGTATTGAATGGAAGTCCCAGAAAATCAGGAACAATAGCTTCCTTATTAAAGCATATTATAAACGGATTGGATAATCAGGAAGATGTGGAATGGATAAATGTTTATGATTTATTGATTAAACCCTGCATTGGATGTATGAAATGCAGGCAAACAGGAAATTGCATTTTACCAATGGATGATGCTCACGAAATGGGTGAAAAAATAAACGAAGCAGATAACTTAATTATTGGTACGCCAACATATTGGGGCAATATGAGTGCACAACTTAAGATGCTTTTAGAACGTAATGTTCCGGTATTTATGGGAGAAAGTAAAAATGGAATTCCTACACCAAATCAAAAGGGTAAAAAAGCAGCTATTGTAACTGCTTGTACAACACCTTATCCATTTAACTTTATTTTACCGGAAAGTCGCGGAGCTGTGCAATCGGTAAAAGAGGTTTTAAAGTACGGTGGTTATAAAATAAAAGGGATTATTACAAAGCCCGGAACAAAAAACAAGACTACAATAAATTCTACATTAATTAAAAAAACACACAAATTAGCTTTAAAATTTTAGGAGGTTAAAAAGATGAAAAAACCATTTTTAAGCATTGCTATATCGGCAATGTTAATGCTAAACGTATGCTCTTGCGAAAAAGAAGATCTTCAATTCGAGGCTGATAATATTTCAGTGAAAGTGATTGAAGGCGAAAACTGGTTACACGATTTTCCTTTGTTTCTTGGAATTAATTTAAAGAATCCGCCCCAATTTGTAATTTGGTTAGAAGATACCGAAGGAAATTACATTTCAACTTTATTTGTTACCAAAAAAATAGCGACGGAAGCATGGATGAGCAACGATGGAAATCGAAGGAAAGAAGCTTTACCACACTGGTGCTATCAGCGAGGAATTATTTATGATGATGGATTATATCTCCCAACCAAAGAAAAACCTTTAATTGATGGAATAAGCGGAGCTACTCCAAAAGCAGGAATTGAACTAAAAGTTGAACCGGCTGCTTATTTGCGACAATTTGTTATAAAGGCAGAGTTTAATCATTCAATTGATTTTAATGATGCATTTCCCGAAAATGCGAACACAGGAGATTCTAATTATTCCGGTGGAGATATGGGCAGTGGTCAGCCCGCTTTAGTATATTCAGACCTGATCGATCTTGATACTAATATCAAAGAATATAACTTACAACTAATTGGTCACAGCAGTGCTGACGGAACGAATGGAGATATTTACGAAGATTTGTCCAGTGTAACTTCAGCAGATAGAATTGTTAAGGAAATTGTTGTACAAATAAAATAAGAAAAAATGAAAAACTATATTTTAGCAATAATTTTTGTAGCAATTACGTCAATTCCATTGATTGCTCAAACAGAAGTTACACCCAACAATTTCTTTGAAAAGAAAGCAGTAAACTTACAAGTTACAACATCCAATATTTCATTAGGATTTAAGGCGATATCGAATTTTAAATTAAGTACCGAACTAGATGTAGGGATTGCAAGCTTTAATGAAGATTTTATTTACAATGATTATGTAATTGATTTAAAAGTCTTCTATTCTATCCGAAAAAAGGAAAAAACAAACCTTTATGCCGGATCTATTTTAGGTTTTGAATTTATAAACGATCCAACGTTTAACTTAACAAGTCCTTTTATTGGTGCTATTGCAGGTTACGAATACTATTTTGGAAAGAAAAAGCGAAGTGGTATTTCCATCGAACTTGGATATATCTATGGTAAAAAACAATATAGCAAATCGTATACAGCGAATTGGGGCACTGTAGAATATATTGGAACATTTAAGAATAGTCCTTTATTTTTGGGTTTAGGATACAGTTATTATTTTTAATCTTATACCAATTAAATTTCAAAATGACCTATAAATAATTTGAATTATTTTTTGCTTAGATGATTCGAAAAATCCAAGCATAGCCACCCGTGCTGAGCTTTGTCGAAGTATAGCTACGGTTTTATTTTTTGAAGAAATATAAGTGAAAAAGAAACGAATTATATAGGTTATTTTGGTGTTTAATTGGTATTATTTATCATTTTAAAAATTGCTTAACCTGATTTTTAAAACAAGCGTATTTGCATTTAAAAATTGCGTTGCGCTTGTTTATTTTGCCCTTTGAACAATTTATTAATCTAAAAAATTAATAAGATGAGAAACGAATCCATCATTATATATGAGTCAATCTATAATGGAAATACCAAGAAAATTGCACAAGCAATGGCTCAAGTGCTTGGTTGCCGTTCTATCAATTCAACCAATGCAATGAATATCGATTTAAATCAATATAAGTCAATTGGTTTTGGCTCGGGTATTTATTTTGGATGCCATCATCCATTGATTTTTAAAGTTGCAGAAAAACTGGATATGTCAGAACAAGATGTATTTCTATTTTCTAGCCGGGGAAATCCGCGATTGGGTAAATACCACGAGCAACTCAAAAAGTTACTGGTTGAAAAAGGGAAAAAGTTATTGGGTGAATTTTCAGTAAAAGGGTACGATGGAACCGGGCCATGGTCAATAATTGGTGGAGGTAATTGCGGTAAACCTAATGAACGAGATTTAAAAAAAGCTGCGAAATTTTTGCAAGATCATATGCCGCAATATTGTGTGCCAGACTGTTATAAACAAATTAAAACAAGATTATCGGTAAAAGAAGGGAAGGTAAATACTTATACCGTGAGCTTAGGCGAAACGCAGGTAGTTTTAAAAGGTGATTTATTAACTTTTAATCAGAATGATTGCATAGGTTGTGGTAAATGTGTCGATATTTGTCCTTTAGGAATAATTGATATGAAAGAAGGTAAAGCATTTTCATTAAAAGAACTGGATTGCACTATTTGCCAATTATGTGAAAAGAACTGTAAGGAAAGAGCTATTAATCTTCATTTTAACTGGCGAGATGCAATAAAAGTGGCAATAAGACACGGAAAAAGAAAATCACTTTAAAATAAAAAAAAATGAAAAGACTTATAATTAGCTTTTTAGGTGTTTTACTGTTTAGTATGAATGCCTCTGCACAAAATGAATTAAGCCTTGAAGTTAAAGGGGTTTGCAAGAATAGTGGAATAATCAAGGTTTCCATTTTCAATAATGAACGATCCTATAAAGAAAAGGATATATATAAATCCTTTGAATCTAAGACATATAGCGATATCATAAGTATACCATTAACATTACCCGATGGAGAATATCTTTTTTCAATATTTCAAGATAGTAATGAAAATGGAGTTTTAGATACAAGAATGCTTGGAATCCCAAAGGAGAGGGTAGGGTTCACTAATTATGACGGAAAAAGTATCCCGGGAAATTTTAAAAAACATAAGGTTTTGGTAAATGAGAATACAAAGAGGATAATTGTTAATTTATATAAAATATAATTTCTAACTTATTGTAATGATGGGTGATATGATGTTTACTTAATATTATTTTGGTGTTTAATTGGTATAATATAACTTAGCGAAGTGTTCTTAAGAACACAGTGAGTAATTTTGTACTTTGTTGATAAAGCGTAGTAAGCTTAAAAGCTTGACGTAGCGGGTCAATTTATGCACGTATTTTTGGTTTGTAGATTAAGTTTTATATCAGCGTTAGTTTTTTTATGGGAGATAATTAAATAAATTTTAAAAATTATGAGTTTACTTATGTAGATGACTGATTTTTTAACCGATTTTAAGTATAATATCGGATTATATCACTAATTAGATAATGGTATTGTGATAAAAAATGTGCTTCCACAACCCACTTCACTTTCAATCCAAATTTTACCACCGTGCTTTTCTACAAATCCTTTACACAATAGTAAGCCAAGTCCGGTTCCGGTTTCATTCTCTGTTCCTTTAGTAGAAGTGTTTTCTTCTGGTAAAAATAATTTAGATTGCATTTCTTTTGAAATTCCTAATCCATTATCTTTTATTGATATTTCAACAAGATTCTGTTTGTTTTCGTTTGTTATAAATTTACCATTTACTGATACCCGACCCTCTTTGTGCGTAAATTTTATTGCATTTGACATTAAATTTCGGATGATCGTTGATAACATATTCTTATCTGCTTTAACAAATACATTGTCTGAAATACTGTTATTTATACTTATTGATTTGCTTTCAGCAGATAGACTTAACTGCTCAATTATTTCATTTGATAAAACATTAAGATTTATTTTTTCGGGTTTAAAATTAATATGCCATTGTTGCATTTGAGACCAAATGAGTAAATTTTCAAGTAATTTATATGTGTTTTGTAATCCGCGATGTATAATATTTATAAATTCTTTTTGTTGGGTAGTATCAAAACTCTCAAAATTTTCGTTCAATAATTCCGAAAAACCGAGCATCGAATTAAACGGACTTCTTAAATCGTGTGCAATAACAGAGAAAAATTTATCTTTTGTATTATTACTTTCTCTTAATTTTGCTTCATTCTCTTTAAGTGCTTGTTCGTTTTTCTTTAGTTGAGTAATATCATGATAAATAGTAAGTTTTTGGCTTCGTGTAAGCAAAATATTCGTTACTTCAATTATTTTTCCATTTTCTGTATTTAATTCGTATTCAATTCTGTGCTTATTTTCATTTAGTTTTTCATAGATACACCAATCGCACTTCTCTTCGAGGTTATATATTGCTTTGTGGCAAATTTCATTAACAGGATTTCGTCCTAATCTTTTTTGTAAAGCTAAATTTACATATTCAATTTTATAATCATGATTGCTTATATAAATATCATCTTTAAAATTATTTAGTATTTTTTGTTGCAAATCTACTTTTACTTTAAGCGTTTGCTGAGCTTTTTCTAATTCTTGATATGTTGGTTTTGTATTCATATCGCTAATCATAATTCCTTTTTACAATTAATGTTTTGTTTCATTTTTAATGTAATTATCATACACAATTTACAATAAATTGATCATAACTAAGAATTATAATAGGAATATTTGTTATTCTTTTATTATGAATGTACAATTACACATATATTGCTTAGCTTTTAATGTAAAATTCTTAGCAAAAGATTTACCAAAAAATTTTAAGATCATTTCGATTTTGTATTAATCATTAACAAAGATTTTCCAATTCAATTTGAGTACTTTAAAGAAGCGGGGGGTAGCAAATGTGTTTAGTTTTTTCTTATGGTATAAGGAGCTTGTTCAAAAAACGAGTACTAAAGCAAAAATACCTTGACCTTCGGCGGGCTAAGGGTGACACTGTTCAGTGTGACAAACCGGTAAATAGAAAGTTGTCATACTTTCCCGATAATTATCGGAATGTCGAAGTAATGACAACTTTCTTATTTTTAGAATAAGCTCACTGTAATTATGATGTTGAAAGTTTGTATCATGCTTTATTCTACATCATATTAACAGATTTATTTTTTTAATATTTTATTTAAGACTGTATCCTTATCAAGTTTCTTGGTACAGAAAAACCAATCTTTACAATCAATATCGCTATCTTCCATTCTTTCTTGCGCAGTACCACAAGAACCGGCAGGACTTATAATTACATCATCACCAGGTTGCCAATCGGCAGGTGTAGCAACACCAAACTCATCCGATGTTTGCATGGCAATTAAGGCCCTGTACAGTTCATCGAAATTACGACCTAAACTTAGTGGATAGTAAATAATAGCACGAATAATTCCTTTTGGATCAACAAAGAAAACCGCACGAACAGCTTTTGTATTATCCTCATTTGGTTGAATCATTCCATACTTTTTGGCTACATCCATTTTTATGTCTTCAATTAAAGGAAATGTAACCTCTATATCTTTCATTCCTTTGTACTCAATTTTCTCCTTAATTGTACGTAACCACGCTATATGACTATATAAACCGTCAATTGATAAGCCAATTAACTGACAATTTGCTTCATTGAATTTTTCTTCCATGTGGGCAAAAGTCATAAACTCAGAAGTACAAACAGGTGTAAAATCGGCAGGGTGGCTAAATAATATTGACCATTTTCCTTTGTAATCACCAGGGAAATTGACTTCGCCTTGTGTAGTAACTGCTTTAAATTCCGGTGCAGGATCTCCAATGCGAGGCATTGAAAAAACTTCTTGTTCTTTTTTTTCTTCCATTTTAGATTTTGATTTTAACGGTTAACATTTTTATGAATTATAAATCTTCCATTTATTTGTAATTTGATATCTTCAATAATAAAGTTGTCTATTTTATTTTCTTCAAAAAACCTTTTTAGAATTTCATCCAATTCAGCATTCATATAGTCCTCAATATGATCACATACAACGCAATATAAATGGTGATGATTTTCAATAAGACCATCATAACGCATAATGTCTTTCTCTGTTTTAACTTTTTTTACTAAATCATTGCTAACAAGTGTATCTAATACTTTATAAACTGTACCTGTTGCAATGTTGGGATGTTTTTTTCTTATAAATTCTATGATTTGTTCAACAGTTGGATGATTTTCTAAGTTGTAAATTGCTTCCAAAATACTCATTCTTTGAGGTGTAACTTTTAGACCCTTTTCAGCAATTTTATTTCTTATGTTATTAATACTAGCATTCATGCAAATTATTCTTTAATGAGAATCATTCTCTTTTAAAACTTAACAACTGTAAGTGGGAAATGTTTAAGCAAAAAAATGTTTTTTTTAGTTTTTCATTGTAAGCCATCTACAAACTTGATAGGATTAGTTTTTTTGAAAGTATAATTTATAAACATCACATCATAAGTTATTTAAAGCGCTTTGTAGTTTGGCAAAGCTTTGTTATATTTGGTTTTGAAAATAGGACTTATAATTCAGAGCTTTGGAGAACCAATCTATATTATTTGTAATTAAAAAAACTGAATGCTTGATTTAAGGACATATAAGCCTGAAAAATTTCCTGATTTAATAGAACGAATTTGGATAGCTGAAAATAAAGAAGAAGCAATTCATTTATTGGTTCCACCGAATCAATATGTTAATGTTATTATTCCCCTTAATAATTCAACGTATTCGCATAACGAAAAATGGATTCAAACACCTCAAATTGAAGGTTTAACGCTACAATCGACTTATCTGCAATATACAGAAAATACAAAATTGATTGGCATCCGATTTTACCCTCATGGTTTACAATCATTTGTTAATGTAACAGGAAAGCAAATAATTAATAGTAGTATTGATTTACAATCATTTTTAAATGATAATGCTATTTTAAGCGCTGAAATGCATAGCAATAATAATGATGATATATTAAGTTATATTTATTCCTTATTAACTGAATTGTTCAACAAAAAGAATTACGAGCAATCAAAAATAATCAGAGATTACTATCAATACTTTAGAGGTGACAATTCAATGATCTCCATTGAAGAATATTGTAAACAAAATCATACAAATTACACATCCTTAAACAGATTTTTTACTAAAATAATTGGAATAAGTCCAAAGCGATTTGAGAGATTGATAAAATTTCGAAAATCCTTATGCAGTATTATTGATAGTGATG
The DNA here is from genome assembly GCA_013138975.1 of Bacteroidales bacterium. Taxonomy (GTDB): domain Bacteria; phylum Bacteroidota; class Bacteroidia; order Bacteroidales; family UBA12077; genus UBA12077. The sequence continues at coordinate 36,721 of WTBR01000120.1, read as the reverse complement.
ATAGTTTAACAAACATTGGTGTAGATTCAGGATATTTTGACCAGGCTCATTTTATTCGGGAGTTTAAAATGTTTTTAAACTCTACACCATCTGCATATCAATCATTAATTAAAACAGCCGATAGGGAAAGTAAAATTATAAACTATAATTTCAGGCTTTTCTAAAGTGTTTAAAATATACAATTATAAGGATTTTATCCACTTTACATTTGTTCAATAAATTAAAAAATATAATATGAAGATTGAACATATCGCAATTTGGACAAATGATTTAGAAAAGATGAAGGATTTTTATACGAAGTATTTTAACATGAAAAGTAGTTTAAAATATGAAAACCTAAGTAAACAATTTTCTTCCTATTTCCTTTCTTTTAATAGTGCTGAAACAAGATTAGAATTAATGTATAGACCTGATATTTCAGAGTTTATAGGTGAAAAAGGCATTTTAAACGGATTAACACATTTTTCAATATCCGTTGGGGGCAAACAAAGGGTTGATGAGTTAACAGAAATATTACGCTTGGATGGCTATAGAATAATAGGTGAGCCACGTACAACCGGGGATGGATATTACGAAAGTGTTGTTTTAGATTGTGAAGGGAATCATGTGGAAATAACGGAGTAAAAGTAATGAAGATTAAAAATATCATATTTGATTTTGGTGGAGTACTTATTGATTGGAATCCAAGATATTTGTATTGTAAAATTTTTCAGGATGAAACGGAGATGGAATTTTTTTTGAGCCAAATTTGTAATCATGAATGGAATCTTAAGCAAGATGCCGGACGCTCTTTTATACAAGCAATAAAAGAATTAGGAGATAAATTCCCTAAATACGAAAGCGAAATTAAAACTTACTATCACAATTGGATAGAAATGATAGGGGGAGAAATTAAAGAAAATGTATCCCTGATAAAACATTTAAAAGCTAAATATCGCTTATTTGGACTAACGAATTGGTCGGCAGAAACATTTCCTAAAATAATTAATCAATATCCATTTTTCAAAGAATTTGAAGGTATTGTTGTTTCAGGAACGGAGAAAATCGTAAAACCTAATCCAAAAATATATCAACTACTACTTGCTCGTTATGGATTAAAAGCAAATGAATCAATGTTTATTGACGACAATCAGGAAAATATTTTTGTAGCAAATAAACTTGGTTTTCATACAATTTTCTTGAATGAAGGAGTAAATTTAAAAAATGAATTACACAGCTTAGGAATATAAATACAAAATATAGCTGCGAATCCTACAGTATGAGGTTTTATGGTAATTAAACAAATATTGTTATCTTTAACTTTCCGTATCAAATGGTACAGAAATGTGGCTAAAATCTGCATATAAACAAATCAATTTAGCGTCAGAAATTAATAGAAAAAAAATGAAAATTATAGATTTATCAAAACCCATTAAGTACAACAAAACCGATCCTTGGTTTATGAAGGTGAAAATTAAGCATAAGCCACATCGAAAAGCAAAATGGTTAATTCGTTTTTTAGGATTACCTTTTAAGTTGTTTCCCAAAGATTTTATAGGTTGGGCAGATGATAGTATAGAAAAAATGGGAGTGCATTCAACAACACATATTGATGCTCCTTGGCATTATTCTCCAACAACTAACGGGAAAAAATCCAAAACGATTGACGAAATACCTTTGGAATGGTGTTTTGGTGAAGGAATAGTTATAGATATGAAGCATAAAGCTGATTTTGATCCTATCACCATTGCCGATATGGAAGAGTTTTTAATGAAAAATGACTTGACTATTAAAGAAGGAATGATTGTTCTTATTAAAACAGGGCGTGATAAATTTAATGGTACAAAAGATTTTCACGAAAAAGGCACAGGAATGAGTGCCGAAGCAACCAATTGGCTTATTGATAAAGGAATAAAAGTAATGGGAATTGATGCATGGGGATGGGATTTACCTTTGCCTTATATGTTAAAAATGGCAAAAGAAACAGGGAATTCAGAACTGTTTTGGGAGGCACATTTAGTGGGTAAGGACAAAGAATATTATCACATGGAGCAATTGGTCAATCTTGACGCACTTCCTTTTCAGGGTTTTAAAATTGCAGTATTTCCTTTAAGTATTGTTGGCGCTTCAGCTGCACCGGCAAGGGTAGTTGCAATATTTGATTAAATCGAATATTTAGTTCTTATAAATAATTAGTGTGTTCGAAAAAAGATCAAATAAAGGGGCTTAATTGGCTTGTGAGCTTAAATAAGAGGGTGTCCAAAAGTTAAAAAGTTGTCTATACTTCGACATCCCGATAATTATCGGGACAGCATGACAACTTTTTGTTAATCAGCTTGTCACCCTGAGCTTGTCGAAGGGTCAAAATGTTTTTGCTTTAAGACTAGCTGTTTGGATAATCTTTTTTAGAACGTAACTCATTAATGGACTTCATTCTACATGCTTTAATCGAACATTAATTATAAATAATATTTAATATGAACGCAGAAAAGTTGTGGGATAAGTTATCAGTTAATTATGATAAACGAGTAAAGAAGCACGAACAGACCTACATCAAGTATGTTGAGAAGACCAGAAAATATCTTAATGCTAAGGATATTGTTTTAGATTTCGCATGCGGAACAGGATTAATAGCCAATGAAATTGCTGAATATGCGCAAAAGATTTATGCTATTGATATTTCGTATAAAATGATAGAAGCAGCAAAAAGGAAGGCAGACGAAATTAAAATTAAGAATATAGATTTTGCTCAATCATCATTATTTGATGATAATTACAAGAAAGAATCATTTGATGTGATCCTGACTTTTAATGTTTTGCATATATTAGAGGATACACAAAAGATCATACAAAGGATAAATGACTTGTTAAAACCGGGAGGCTTGATTATTTCTGCAACTCCATGCCTAGGAGAGAGGCAAACATTTTTAAATATTATAATATACCTTCTACAAAAAATAGGACTCGTTCGATATATGAACCTATTTAAAACCCACGAATTAGAAGATTTAATTGCTAAAGGAAATTTTCGAATTGTTGAAACTGAAATTATGCATCATAGTCCAACAAACTATTTTATTGTCGCAAAAAAGATTTAGAGAACCTTATAAATTGCACAAGCAATTATCACAGTTTTTATAAAGGGGAGAAAGAAAATTCCCTCTTCTGCATATCTATAATTTTTGTATTTTTCTCCCATCAAGCAAAAAATTATTGTGCCATCATCTTTTGTTGCATACAGAGCTTTATTCATTTCAAAATTTACCCAGTTAGCATTGTCTTTATCGTAAACCTCGGTGTATAATTGAATACCTACTATAGATCTTAATCCATTAAAATAAAAATACTTGTATATTAAAAAAGTATTCATATATTTGAACTGACTGCACGTACGGTCAGTTCAAATAGAAAGGTATCATTTTATGGATAAAAGAGAACAATTAATTGAAATCGCTACCAAACTATTTTCTAAAAATGGATTCGAAAATACACCTCTTTCGGAAATATGCGAAACTGCCAATGTTTCCAAAGGACTAATTTCCCATCACTTTAAATCAAAGAACGGTTTGTTGAGAGAAATATTCATGAGAACAACGAACTTAATCGTTGAAATAAATAAGTCGGATAAAACAAATCTGTCAGCTCATGAGCGATTAATTGTTTTATTGGAATCATTTTTCACACAATTGGAATCAGATAAGCTATTCTTCCATTTTAATCTGAATATGATAGTTCAACCTAGTACAAGGGAAATATTGAATGACTTGATAAAAGAAAGGTCGTCATTCATACTTAAAGCGACGCAAAGTCTATTCGATGAAATTGATACAGCGAATTCACTCGTTATGAGCCATATGTTTATAGCAGAGTTGGATGGAATAGCAATCAGTTATTTAGGGATTTATAAAGATTTCCCATTAGAACAAATTAAAAAACACATCATTAAAAAATACACAAAGTAATGAAATTTATAAAATCAAATAATACCGATACAATCAATAGTTTAAGATCAAAATTATATCAAAAATTGACAGCACCCATCGATGCCATGTGGGAAATCCTATACATAGGTTCTTCTCAACATTATTTAATCGAAAACAATAACAACACACTAGGCTACTGTTGTATTGATGAAGAAGGCTGTTTGACCCAAATATTTCTTGAGGAAGACTATTGTTCGATAATGGATAAAGTCATTGAAGAATTGATCAAAACAGAACTAATTAAATCGGCTAGCTTGAGTTCAAACGAACCAATTGCCTTTAGTGCCTGTTTATTTCATTCAAAATCAATTAAAACAAACACCTTTTGTTTTGAGCATACGAATAGGGCAGTGGAAGTTAATTCGGATTTGAATGTAGAATTAGTTACAACAAAAGAAATCCCTGCTGTTAAAGCATTTTTGAAAGAGCAAGTAGGCATGGATGATACTTTTGGTTATACCGAAAATCTTGTTTCAAGAAAAGAGATATTCATGCTGAAGGAATCGGGTGTACTTATTGCAACTAGTGAGTGCAGAATGAGCGATTCCCAAGCTGAAATAGCAGACTTAGGAATCATTGTAAACAGAGATCATCAAGGCAAAGGCATTGCCACTCAGGTAATGCAAATGCAAGTAAACAGGGTGATAAAAGCAGGAAGGAAGCCTATTTGTTCAACCACATTGGACAATATCGCTTCACGAAAAGCGATTGAGAAATCAGGCTTTTATTGTTCCAATATCATTTTTGATATGGATTTTACCATCGAAGAAAAACAGAACATTAAGGAAAAAATTAAATAAGAATATCTAAAATGGAAATTAGAAAATTAGAAAGTGCAGATATTAAAGATGTTGTTGAACTTTGGTACGAAGTATCAATTAAGGCACATAGTTTTATTTCACCAGATTATTGGAAAGAAAATAAAGTAGCAATGACTGAAATATACCTGCCAAATTCAGAAACTTTTTTAGCAATTAAGGACAGGAAAATACTTGGTTTTATTTCAATGGCAGATAACTATCTTGCAGCAATTTTTGTACAAACTAATATGCAGGGATTAGGTATTGGAAAGAAACTATTAAATTATATCAAAGACAAAAGAGAAACGATTCAGCTTAAAGTTTATAAAAAAAATACCGATAGTGTTCAATTTTATAAAAGGCAGGATTTTAAAGTTCTTACAGAAGAGGTGGATAAAAGCACAAATGAAATTGAATTATTGATGGAATGGAATAATTGAATTTTAATATGATAAAAATAAAAGAGGACACTTAATCAGAGTGTTACGTATTAGATAAACTTAAATTGTTAAACTTATAATAAGGATTCTTGACTTACGATCTTATCAAATGAATAAAGCTTTTAGATTTTTTTTGATGCCTTATCTGTAAAAATTAAGAGGATGCCCAAACAGTAATTAGATCTTCCATATTTATGCTTTACTTGAGAATAGGTCGACAAGCCTGATTGCCATTTTAACTGCCTTAGGTATATCAGGCAGGCTCAATATGACAAATTGTTGTAGTTCTGATTGTCACACTGAGCCCGTTGAACTGTCATTACTTTAATTTAATAACAGATTTAAATAAAATACACTTAATTAGCGCCATGATTTTATAAAAAATAAAGAAATTATCCCATAAATTTCAAGACGTCCTAAGAGCATATTCAGCGTTAAAATAAATTTCCCCAGATCTGGTAAATTGCTGTAGTTACCCAACGAACTAACATTTCCAAATCCAGGCCCTACATTTCCAATTGTTGCCGCAGAACTTGAAAAGGCAGTAAAAATATCAACATTTAAAAATGAAAGCAACATGGTTGTAATAAAGATTATACCAATATATAGGATTATAAAAATCATTGCATGTAATTCAGTTTTTTCATTAATAGAATTACCATCAATTTTTAAAGATATAACTGCATTTGGGTGTTGAATTGACCTTATTTGTTTTTTTATCGATTTAAAAAATATATAAATCCTATCGAACTTTAAACCACCCGATGTAGAACCTATCATTGCACACTGAATAGTAAAATAAATAAGTATAATTTGTGTAAAGCTAGGCCAGTGCCCCGTATCAACAGTTGCAAAGCCTGTTGTGGTACCTAATGATACTACCTGGAATGCAGCATGGCGAACTGATTCCCACCATGGATAAATTTCCGAATAATAAAGTTTCAATGAAACCAATAAGACACCAATAAATAAAATTAAAATATAGGCCTTGAATATGGATGATCTAAAAATATTCTTCTTATTTCCAATAATTGTATTAAATGTTAATCCAAAATGTACTCCTGATAATATCATAAATACGATGATAATTATTTCTATCGTAACACTATTGTAGTACGATATACTTAGGTTTTTTGTTGAAAATCCCCCAGTGGCAATAGTAGCGAAAGAGTGATTTATTGCATCAAACAAAGTCATTCCTGCAAATTTCAACAATATAGTTTCAAGTATTGTTAAACCTACATATACATATAATAATATTCTTAATATTTCTTTAGCTCTATACTTAAAGTTGGTTTTTGCAAGTTGAGACATTTCTGTATTTAACAATACAAATCGAGATGTATTTGAACCGGGTAAAATTAAAATCGTAAATAATACAACACCTATTCCTCCAATCCAATGAGTTGATGAGCGCCAAAATAACAATCCTTTGGGTAGAGCTTCAATATTATTAATAACTGTTGATCCGGTTGTTGTAAAACCCGATACACTTTCAAACCATGCGTTTATAAAAGAAAATTCACCTCCCCATAAAGTGTATGGCAACGAGCCTATTAAACAAGTTGCAATCCATCCAAAAACAACAATTGAAGTTCCTTCTAATATCGATAAATAATGTGTTGGTTTAACATAAATTAAAGGAAATAAACCAAATATTAATGCTACTAATGAGCTGTACAACAGAGCTATGACAGAAGTCTCAACCAAAAATAGAGATATTAGAAAGGAGATAAATAAGAATATTGCATTAAATATTAATACTAATCCTATATGCCTTATTACTATTTCAGTTCTCAAATTCATTTTTGTAATCTTTGGGTTAACTTTAGAATTTCATTTTCAAGAACCTTTAGTTCATCATGATTTGATATGTCTGCACTAAAGTTTTGTGAATAAGAGTTATAATCTTTTACTGAATCGATTAATTTTTTTATAGGTCTCACTAATATCAATCCTATGAAAAAATTAAATATGACCAAAAAAATGAGAGCAGAACTAATAGCTACAATACCAGGCATTATAGCTCTAATCGATTGATTTTTCAGATCAGATGCTTCTTCGTACATACTTGTTTGATTTAAACTCATTAGCGCTTCAACCTCAAACTTTGCATCTAGAAAACTTTCATGAACATCACTTAAATACCAAGTAGTACTGTTTTGTTTATCTGTTCCAACAATTGGGAGTTTCCAAATTGATTTAAACTTCAAATAAGATTCTTCAATATTCTTGATATGTTTTTCCTCGTTTTCCTCTGTAATATTATTTTTTGCCACTTTAAAAGCTGATAAAAAGGAGCTATCTGCTGAATTTAATATAGATCGTCCTTTTTCCCATTTCCCTGAGATTAAAAGTAGAACACCGCTATCTTCTCTTTCCAATGCTTCTATCATAGATTTAGAAGCTTCTAGGGTTATATAATTATCATCAATTAATGCCTTTACTGATTTTCCAATACGCGAAAATTCATAAATTGACATTGCACCAGCAATTAATAGCATAAGTATTATAAGAAGAAACCCTGCTAAGATTTTTATTTTTATTTTCATTTTAAAATGGTGTTAAGTAAATATTTCAACTTAGTAAAAAGAATGAGATATAATTAAATTAATATGTAATGCAATAAATATTAAAAAAAATTATGACCTTATTCTTAAAGGAGGAGAGTTGTCAGATTCAAACAATATAAAGCTTTTAACATGCTTCTTCATTATAGAAAAAACACTGGAATTATAATGATTGTTTATAATACTTTGGAATGAGTTAAAAGAAGAAGAATACTGATCTTGCTCTTCTTCTTTACTATTTTCAAATAAGGATAGATTTTCAATTCCTATTAAATTCTCAAAAGAAATTAATTGTTCTTGAGATTCGGAATTTTCTAAAATATTTTTAGATACTCTAGGAAAGAAACCGCAGAAAATATTCTGTAAAAGAATAATACAGAGTATAAGAATCAATTTTACAGAAAAAAAACAAAAGCTTCTCATAGAGTAGAAAATAGATATTCAAAGTTATATAATTTGGTTTAGACCAAAAATATATTTAAGTGTTTTTTAACATCATATAATAGTCAATAATTAAAGTTTTTATTCTTGAAATATTTATTTTTTCATAAAAATCTATTCACCAATTTAATAAGTAAAATAAGTTTTTATAATCAATTTGTAAAAGGCGATAATAAAAATAACTTGCTTGTTAGTTTGCAAAGGTTTTTCTATCTTAGAACTATATTTATTGAGTATTATTAATACAGGCTAAGCTAAGTGATCTCTTGAGACGAAGGCAAAAAAAAAACGTCAATAGTAATTCAATTATGGTTATTAGCAGTAAAAATAAATCAACAAAAAAAGCAATCTAAAACAAATGCATTATTTGAAAATATTGTTTTCCTGGCAAAAGATTAGTATTGTAAAAATAATTATTGGTATTTCAGTAATTCTTTTTATGACTAACTTAAATGCAATTGTTGATTCAATTTTACATCCGGATATACCATATTTTGACTCTGAACATTTAATTGTAGGAGGTACAACGGGATTATTTTCTTTATTGTTTTTTATTTTATTGAATTTTTACATTAATCATTTGAATATAAAGAATGTAACGCAGGCAAAATTAATCTTGGAACTACAGACAAAAAAGGAAGAATTAAAAGTAAATGAAAGCAAACTAAAAGAGATTAATGATACTAAAGATAAACTTTTTTCAATTATTGCCCACGATTTAAAAAATCCGTTTAGCAGTATACTGGGATTTTCAGAACTTTTAATTAAAAACATTGGAAATTATAATGCTGAAAAATCCGAAAATTTTTTAAAGCTTATAAACTCATCCATAAGAAATACGATTGTGTTGCTTGATAATTTATTAAACTGGGTAAAATCTCAATCAGGACAATTAAATTTTACCCCGGAAAAAAATGATTTGTCATTAATTATTCAGGAAATAATTGAAATATCAAACATAATAGCATCGATTAAAAACATATCTTTTAATAATTTACAATCAGATAGTTTAGAAGTTTATGCTGACCAAAATATGTTGAAAACAGTTTTACGTAACCTGGTTTTCAATTCAATAAAATTCACAAATCATGGTGGTGAAATTGATATTTATGCAAAACAAATTCACGAATTCATAGAAATAACTGTTTCGGATAATGGTGTTGGAATTTATGAAGAAGATATTAAAAAATTATTTAATCTCGAAACAAATATAACAACTACAGGAACTAATAATGAAAAAGGTTCGGGTTTAGGTTTGGTACTTTGCAAAGAATTTGTTGAAATACATGGAGGGGAAATTTGGGTAGAAAGTGAAAAAGGAAAAGGAAGTGATTTTAAATTTACCTTACCCTTGGTTTGATAATTATGATATTAAGAAAAGAATAAATATAAAAATAAGAACAGCGTATAGCTAAAATTATATTGTATAATACACTAAGTGATACCTGATCAATATTTAAGAATTAAATTTCAATGTTGCGGATGTGTACAACTCCAAAATGCTTATTCCATATAGCCGCAAACCATAAAAAATAATAAATAGTAAGAAAAATGATAGATTTAACACATACCTTGAATAATAATATAACAGTTTATCCGGGCACCTCAGCTCCCTCTTTTGAACAGAGTACTACAATAAAAAGTGATGGATTTGCAGAATTAAATATAACAATTCGTACTCATTCAGGTACTCATATTGATGCTCCATGTCATATAATTCCAAATGGAAAGACATTAGATAAAATCCCGATAGAGAAATTTGTAGGCAAAGCTATTGTTATTGATTGCTCTAATAAAGACTCAATTGAATTAGACTTTATAAAAGGAATGGAAGATAAAATCGATCAAACTGATTTTATTCTTTTTTATACTGGATGGCAAAAAAAATGGAAAACGCCAAACTACTTGGATGATTTTCCTACTCTTACAATCGAAGCTGCTGAATGGTTATTAAATTTCAATCTTAAAGCACTTGGTTTTGATGTTATCTCGGTAGATAAAATGGGAAGCGAAGAGCTTCCAAATCATAACATTTTTCTTAGAAATGAAATTCTGATTATAGAGAATTTAACAAATTTGGATAAACTCTTAGATAAACAATTTGAACTGAATTGTATTCCATTAAAAATTGAAAATGCTGATGGATCACCTGTAAGAGCTTTTGCCAGAATTTTAACTTAATAATCTCATTAGAAATTATTTGTATTTCATCGAAGTGTTTCAATACACGACAATTACTGTGTCAATTTGGTGCATGATTACTTCTCGTATATAAATTATTAATAGTTAAACTTCTTATTATGAACCTGAGATGGGTTTTGGTGTTGATGTTGAAGTATTTGGCTAGGTTTAACTCAAGAAATATACTTATGAAAATCGTATTAAATTCACTTGTAGTTTTAAGTTTTACAATTGCCATGTTTGTTATTACATAAACTTTTACTATTTCACATAAGGAATACTACGAAAAGCAGGATGCTTTCATATGTTCGCAAGGAAATGCATCACCCAAAGTAAAAAAAGAGTTTGCTCTAAAACTTCAAGACTTTCAAAAAGGCTATACTACACGAGATTTAAATAAGGTAGATAATTTTATGGAGAATTTATTCTCGAAAGAAATTGTATTGATATTAGGTACAATACCCAATGAGATTTATTCGGGATATGAACCTGGTAAAAGACTCGTACATGATGATTGGGCTTATTGGGGTGATGTAAAATTATTAATGAATAATGCCAATATATCCTTAAAAGATAGTGTGGTCTGGATATCAACCATTGGGTATGTAGAGTTTAATTTATCGAGTTTATTGGTTTTACCTTTGCGTTTTACCAGAGTAATGGTTTACGAAAATCAGGATTGGAAATTTCAGCAAACCCAATTCCAGTTCGATTTAGATAATCTTAAAATATTAATCAGTATAGTACTACTTTTCTTAATGCTCGGTATAAGTTTCTTACGATTATTATTTGTGATTTATAAAGTATACAGAAAAAAACTAACTAATAGAAATGCAGTGTAGTTAGCTGTTTGAGGGTGTCCGAAATGGTTTATCTTATAATTCAAATATGTAGTTTTTCAATCATCAATCCGAAATTTACTAAATGCGATTGATTATCTTTGAAGCAATGATTACACTAGAAAAAATACGGATTCGTCAAATCAAACTATTTAGAAATCTTTTTGCACATGTAGTGTTTTGGTATTGTAGTTTTTTGTTTTTTATATTCTTAACTGGAGAAGAACTGCTATTTAAAAATTATTTTAATTTATTCGAGTCAGATTCAATTTACTACATTTTACTATTTTTAAGTATCAGCATATCAATCTTATTTTCGTTTTTAGATCTTCTTTTTACCGATCGTGCAATGCGGTTTTTCCCTCGCAGATTTATGATATTTCTAAAAACAATATTGTATTTTATTTCAGTTTTTGTAATTATATTTATTGCAGTTGAATTACCAATAGAATTAATCATTCAAAAAGATTACATCAAGATTTTAAGCTATTTACCTGATATGGAAATCGCTTTTATTCGCTTTTTATCGTATTTCTATATATCAGGATATTTAATTAATTTTTTAAAAGCTGTAGTAAAAAAAGTTGGTAGAGGAAACTTCAAAGATTGGGCGTTGGGAATGCTAAATAAACCACGTGAGCAAAAGCGTATTTTTATGTTTATTGATATGAAAGCATCAACTACCATAGCTGAAAAATTGATGCACAAGAAGTTTAGTCATTTAGTTCAGGATGTTTTTAACGATATGTCCGTGGTTGATAATTATAATGGCGAGATATATCAATACCTTGGCGATGGAGCTATTATTTCGTGGAGTTTAAAATCAGGATTGAAATATAATAATTGTTTAAACGCCTTTTATGCATTTAATAAAGTAATTAGTAAACGAGAGAGGTATTATCAAAGAAAATATGATTTATGTCCAAAATTTAAAGCAGGAATACATGTAGGCAATGTTATGGTTTTGCAGGTAGGACAAATCCGTAGAGATATATCATATAACGGCGATACACTTAATGCTACTGCACGAATAGAGTCCATGTGCAATGAGTTCAAACAAAAATTACTTATTTCAGGTGATTTGTATGATTTACTTAAAAATAAAAACAGCTTTAATTTTAAAAATCTTGGAAATGTTAAGCTAAAAGGTAAAAGAAAAGGAGTAGATATTTATCAGGTGAAACAGAAATAACTTCGTATATTTATAAATATAACATCTCAAATTATATAATGTAAAAATCAAAATAAGTAATTTTCAAAGAAATATAAGTTTAATTTGTTAATGATTGCAACTATTTAAGTGTTTATAGAGTCTTTTAATTCGATAACATTATTAATATATCAAAAATCAAAATAGCTAATATTAAACCTTAAAAGGAATTTACAATTCTATAAAAGTAAAATATTAATTTATAAAACAAGAAAACATGAATAAATATAGTTGGATATTAATATGTGGAATTTTAAGTTTATCTTATTCTTCAGTAATTGCGCAAGAGTCAACAATAAATGCAATTGAGGTTTCAAATAATATTCAGTATAGCGAATTTTATAAACACCTTGAATATTTATCTAGCGACGAATTAAAAGGTCGTGATACTGGTTCAGAAGGCTATGCTATGGCAGCAGAATATGTTGCTGATGAATTTAATAAGAATGGATTACTTCCATTTGGTGATGATGATACCTATTTTCAGAAAGTGCCATTAATCAAAAGATCACTCATTAAATCTTCGATTAAAGTTGAAGCATTATTGAATGGAGAAAAAGTTGAAGGGAAGTACGGAGAAAATATTAGCTTATTAATAAATCCAAATTACGATAAAATTGATAGTGAGCAAGAACTTGTATTTGTTGGATTTGGAAATATTCTTCCCGAAGATAATATTAACGACTATGAAGGAATTAATGTAAAAGGAAAAACTGTAATTGTTTCGTTGGGTGCACCTAAAGGCATAAGTAGTAGAAGTGCATTTGATCCTTTTTCTAAAGTACAAAATGCTGATGAAAATGGGGCAAGTGGAATAATTCTTTTTTTGCCAAATAGATTAATTCAAGGATTTGCTTTTAAACAAATGCATAATTTTTTAAGATCCCCTATGATGTCATTAACAGATACTTCAATAGCAAAACCTATGATCGATATAGATTTTAAAATTGCTGCTTATTCAAAAAAAGAATTAATAAATGATATTTTTAAATTGAACGGATTAAAACTAAAAAAGGAATTAAAAAGGATTAAAAAAGGAAATTTTGCAAGTAAGGAATTAAAATCAAAATTAAATTGTTCATTTAATGTTAAAGAAGAGAATATTAATTGTAAAAATATTGTTGCATTGCTTCCAGGTACTGATTCAACACTAAAGAATGAATATGTTGTTCTTGGTGCTCATCTGGATCATTTAGGAATCGGAGTTGAAGTTAAAGGAGATTCAATATATAACGGAATGTGGGATAATGCTTCAGGATCATCAGCTATACTTAGTATTTCAAAAGCTTATAATGAATTGGCTGAAAAACCAAAAAGATCGGTAGTATTTGTTTGTTATACCGGTGAAGAAAAAGGTTTATTAGGTTCAAGTTATTATGCAAACAGAAATAATGTGATAAATGGTAATATAATTGCTAATGTAAATATTGATATGTTAGGGAATTTATTTGAAACTACAGATGTTATACCGCTGGGGTATTCACATTCGAATTTATCAGAAGCAGTTGATTTTGCAGCAGGTTCTCTTAATTTAGAGATTGATGATAATGAATGGGAAGAACGCATGTATTTAGAAAGAAGTGATCAGATTTCGTTTATTCAGAATGAAGTTCCGGCATTAAATATTGGTAGTGGTTATACAGCATTGAATCCTAAAAATGACGGTCAGAAAATCGTTGATAAATGGATGCAGAAAAAGTATCATTCTCCTTCTGATGATTTAAACCAAGATTATTCTGACAAATCATTTTTAACATATATTAAAATTAATTTCCTTACATCTTTCTATATTTCAAATGTTATGGATGAAATTAAATGGAACGAAGATAGTTGGGTTTACAATAAATATGTTCTAAAAGAGCCTAAATAATTCAAAAGAAATAGTTGAACATAAAATTTAATTACCATAAGGTCATACTAAGTCTATTACAGTATGACCTTTTATTTTTAGAATCTTTTTAAACCAATTTAGTTTTTAAGTATCTTTAAACATTATATCCAATACTAATTAAAACGATAGCAAAATGAAAAAGCTTACATTTCTTATTATTTGTGTGGTATTAGGACTTTCTGTTTTTGCACAAAACAATAAAAAAACATTAACATTTGATGATATCCTCAAGTGGAATCGAATTACAGAGAAAATGATTTCGAATGATGGTAATATTGTTGTTTATAAGGCAGAACCATGGAAAGGAGATCCTGTATTAAGTATTATAGATAATAAGGGAAAAGAACTTAAAACTATTAATTCAGCAACAGAAGCTATAATAAGTTTTGATTCTAAATTTGTAATTTTCACAATAAAATCAACAGAAGATGAAATTCGTGAACTAAAGCTGAAAAAAGCGAAGGAAGATGAAATGCCTTTAAATAAGCTAGGTATATATAATATCAAAAATGGAATGCTTGATACAATTCATAATTTGAAATCGCATAAAGTACCAAATAAATGGGCTGGGTGGATTGCATATCAAACCAGAAACGAAATAGTAAAAGATACAAGCATAAAGGAAGTTGATGAAAAAATTAAAAAAGAATCAAACGAAAATGGATTTGAACTAACAGTATATAATCCTCAAATTAATACAACAAAGCAATTTCCATTTGTAACAGATTATTATTTTGCTAAAGAAAAAGAGGTGTTGGCATTTGTTTCAACCGGTGATGATAAAGAATTTATACCAGGTGTTTATTTATTCGATTTAAATACACAAAAACAAACTGAAATATTAACAGGAAAAAGTACATACAAACAAGTATCAATAAATAAGTCAGGATCATTACTTGCTCTACTTGCTGATACAACCAAAAACAAGATCAAGAATTATAACATGTATTTATGGAATGGTCAAGGATTAGCAAAAGAAATTATTAATAACAATGATGAAGGTATTCTTGAAAATTGGGAGATAAGTGTAGAAGGAGGAATTACTTTTTCAGAATTAAACAATAGAATATTTTTTGGGACACAAGTGATTAAACCCGAAAAAGACACAACAATTCTTGACGAAGAAATTGCTAAACTGGATGTGTGGCATTGGAACGAATCTGTTTTGCATTCTCAGCAAATTAATACTAAAGCTGACGACTTAAAAAAATCATATTTGGCTGTTTATCAGATTAAAGAAAAAAAAATAGTTCAACTTGAGAAACCAGAATATACAGGTATAAGTATTATTAATAAAGGTGAATCAGACAAGTTGTTGGCTTGGTCGAATTTACCATATTCTGTTCAAACGATGTGGGAAGGCTATCCTGAACATAATGATTTTTATTTGATAGATATTAATTCAGGAAAAGCAATAATGATTAAAAAAGATTGTCGAGCTTATCCTGAAGTATCTCCCGAAGGAAAATATTTATACTGGTATAATGCCATTGATACAAGTTGGAATACATATAATGTTATTACTGGTAAGGAATTTAAGCTTACTACACCAAATAAAATTCAAATAGCTGATGAACTAAATGATATGCCAAATCCACCTGAAAATTATGGAAAAGCTGGATGGTTAAATAATGACGAAGCATTTTTGGTTTATGATAGATTTGATGTTTGGAAAATTGATCCAGAGAATAAATACGATCCGATAAATCTTACGATTAATGGAAAACAATCCCGAATAAACTATAGAATAATTGATTTTCGAGATTATATATTAGATGAAGAAGTTGAGGAAGGAATAGATCCAACAAAATCAATTTATTTGACGGGATACAACGAAATTTCTCGAAATGATGGATTTTACAAAATGGCTTCTGTAGATCCGAGTACTCCAACTGAATTAATGTCAGGTAGTTATAGTTTAAGTATCCCTTTAAAAGCAAAGGACGCAGAAGTTTTTGTTTATACCAAAGAAACATTCGATCAATTCCCTGATTTATTAATTACAGAGAACGATTTTAAAAAGTCAAAATCTATAAGTGAAGTAAATCCGCAACAAGTAGATTTTTTATGGGGTACAAAAGAATTGTATAGTTGGACATCGCTAGATGGAAGAAAACTTGAAGGCTTATTAATCAAACCGGAAAATTTCGATCCAAATAAAAAGTATCCGATGATTGTGAATTTTTATGAAAAACAATCACAAGAGTTATATTATCATCAAATACCCGAAGCACATCGCTCAACAGTTGATTATCATTATTATTCAAGCAATGGGTACATAATTTTTAATCCAGATGTTTATTATAAAGAAGGATATCCAGGCGAGGATGCATTTAATTGCGTAATGCCGGGAATTACACAACTAATTTCAGAAGGATTTGTTGATGAAAAACATATAGCAGCTCAAGGACATAGTTGGGGAGGATATCAGGTGGCATATTTGGCAACTCGCACTAATATATTTGCAGCAATTGAATCTGGTGCACCAGTTGTAAATATGTTTAGTGCATATGGCGGCATAAGGTTATGGTCAGGACTGAATCGTTCCTTCCAGTATGAGCATGAACAAAGTCGTATTGGTCAATCAATATGGGAATCACCTCTGCGATATATAGAAAATTCACCAATATTTACTGTAGATAAGATTCAAACTCCTATGCTTATAATGCATAATACAAATGATGGTGCTGTACCTTTTAGTCAAGGTATTGAATTCTTTATAGCATTACGCAGATTGAAAAAAGAAGCATGGTTACTTAATTATAACGAAGCAGATCATTGGCCGTTAATTGTTCGCGATAAATATGATTTCCAGATAAGAATGGCACAGTTTTTTGATCACTATTTAAAAAATGAACCTATGCCTAAATGGATGAAGGAAGGAATTCCTGCCGTGGATAAAAATATAGAAATGGGATTCGAGTTAATAAAATAGAATTTAAAAAATCAATAAACAAAAACTATAACTATGAAAACTTTATTACATAAACTACTTTTTTTAAGTGCACTCTTTATGTGGGGTTTTAATGCAAATGCTCAAACTTATTCAAGTAAAGAACCATTTGCTCATACATTTTCTATTGTAGCTCAGGATCCAATAACTGGAGATATTGCAGTAGGAGTTCAAAGTCACTGGTTTTCGGTAGGATCCATTGTTTCCTGGGCAAAATCGGGAGTAGGAGTAGTAGCTACACAATCGTTTGTAAATCCTGCATTTGGCCCTGATGGCTTAAAATTAATGTCGGAAGGAAAAACAGCAGAAGAAGCAATTAAAATATTAATTGATGCAGACGAAGGAAGAGATTTTCGCCAATTAGCCATGTTAGACGCTTCAGGAAATGTTTTTTCATTTACAGGAAAAAAATGTGTGGCATCGGCTCAAAACATAATTGGAGAAAATTATTCGGTACAAGCAAATATGATGCTTAACGATGATGTTGTTCCTGCAATGGCTAAAGCATTTCAAGAAAACTCAAATCTTCCTATTGCCGAGCGAGTTGTTAAAGTAATGTTGGCTGCACAAAATGCGGGTGGGGATATTCGAGGAAGACAATCAGCCGTTTTATTAGTAGTTAGTAATAAGCCTGTGGAGCACGAATGGATGGATAAAAAAATTGACTTAAGAGTTGATGATCATTCTGATCCATTACCAGAGCTTGAAAGGTTATTGAAAGTGCATCGTGCATATGAGCATATGAATAACGGCGATTTAGCAATAGAACATGGCGATATGGATTTAGCACTTAAAGAATATGGAGCTGCAGAGCAAATGTTTCCGGATAATTTAGAAATGAAATATTGGAAAGCAGTTGCAATTGCTAATAATGGAAGATTAAAAGAAGCTTTACCAATATTTAAGTATGTTTTTGATTTAGATAAAAACTGGATTGAACTAACAAAAAGATTACCAAAGTCAGGATTAATTAATGTATCGAAAGAAGAATTAGAAGTTATAATAAATTTATAGTTATAATATTAAAATTGAGTATAATTATAAAATTTCGCTATTGTCAAGAAAAGTTTAAATAAAAGGCTTAGAGCCTAATTAACTTGTGACTTTTATAAGCCTAGCATTAAGCTAGGCTTATAAAACTTAACTTATTGATGAACTTTAGTCCATATACTTTTGTTAGATATTGTAGTTGTTTTATTTAAATTAATTATTATTATTTGATCTTCTCTATTATATCAGCAGTATATGGAATCTAATGAATCTAAAAGTTTTTGGGACGAAGAATGGAAAGATTTGACTTTTGATGATCTTACGGAAAGAAGTCGTTATAAAATTTCAAATTATGGCAGAATTATAAGTTATTATTACGATGAAAAGGGAGTTTTCTTAAAGCTTGGATCAACACATAAATATAAAACACATTCTTTAAAAGATAAATTTGGGAATAAAATTGTAAGATATGTACATAGATTAGTTGCTGAGTATTTTTTAGAAAAATCCAAGGAAGATCAGGAGTGGGTTATTCATATTGATAATAATAAGCAAAACAATTATTATAAAAATCTTAAGTGGGTAACAAAAAAAGAAAAAAGTGTTCATCAGCTTAAATTTACACCAGGTTGGTCGATTAATAAAACAGAAGGCTTCCGTGCTTATTCAAAACTTACTGAATCGCAAGTAAAAATGATAAAACGTAAGATTAATGACCCCAATAGAAAAACCCGCATGAAGATTATTGCCAAAAGGTATGGCATATCCGTTATGCAATTATACCGAATAAAATCTGGTGAAAACTGGGGAAATGTAAACCCTGATTAATTCAAGAAATATAAGCAACTTGTTATAGGCTAAAGTTTCGTTTTTAGAAATAAAAACCCGATCTCATTAAATTGAGATCGGGTTTTTTATTTTAATATATTTATAATGATATTATACCAATTCTTCTTCAAAATGGCACATATAATGTGGTGTTTTGAAGTTTAGAATTGTTAATGCCCTTATATATTCAATCCATATTTGTTTTTCACAAATATGACAATTTGAATAATAAACGGTATTATTTTTTTATACACCTTACATAGTAAGAATCCTTCTTTTTTGCTTTTTCATTTAATTCAACTTTGCCATATGAATTTATATAATAATAGCCTGTCTTTTCTCCATCATTAAATAGATATTTCGCAGTATAATAATCAGATTTTTTTTCTTCGTCGTAAACCATTTCACTACCAAGCAAAAGATTAAAACCTGTTCCTCCAAATGGATATAATATTTTAAGATTATTTGCTGCTTTATTTATTAAAAGATATTTCCATTCTTTAGAAGTTGGTAAACGCCATCCATCAGGGCAACCAGAATTAACAACCTCAAGCTTATACATATGGCCAAATAAGTCGCAATCAGTTTTAATGTTATCTCTACATGAACTATTTTCGCCAAGGTCAAAACTTAAATTTTCGGACAGCCAAACTTGATCGTCTATTTCTACAAATCCGTATTCCTTATTATCCCTTTTATCAATTATAGTTCCTTTTTTTATAGCATCTTTTTTAGAAATGTAATCCACATTATCTAATACACAACGTACTTTGGCTTTCTCGTTTGTTTGTTTTTTAACCCATTCAGCTTCACCTTTTTTATTACTTGGAAAAGACATTGTTTTTTCACTGTCTTCTTTATCTTTTTCATTAATCCAGAAAGTATTATAAGTATAATAATGAGTGTTCAACCAATAATCATTACTACTAAGGTTAAAGCTCCATAATCCAGATGCGCTAAGTCTATCGCTTAAAACTTCTTTGTGATTTGTAAGTTTAATTGATGGTTTGAACTCTTTTAAAAGCTTTTCCCATTCTTCCTTTTCAGGTATACGCCAACCGGTAGGACATCTATCTGATGTTTCTTTATACATGTAACTTCCTGTAATATCATGTTTTTGCCAAATTGCACCTCCAATATATTGCCACTCAAGTTTTTCGCCGGTAAAAGGATGTTTGGTAACTCCACTTACAGGATTTAATTTTAATATTGTTTCAATATTTGCTTCGATTTTGGCAAGATATATGGCACTTTGTACACACCTAACATTTAACTCTTCAGTTTTCATGCGTAGTTCTTTACTTATTTTATTTTCGTTGAGTCTAACTATACGTGCAAAGTACTTATCAGAATAACCAGTATAAAGCATCTTGTTCTGAGAACTTGTCCAAAAAGCAATAGCCTTTTGATTTGGATATAATGATGCTTGATATTTACATTCCTCAATATTAAAACCGGCATTTACAAGTTCAGTTATATTAATTTCGCGTAAGCCATGTTCTTTTACTTTTGCTTTATTAACACCATATACTACTTCAAGAGCCATCCAGTCTTCATCAGAAGGTAGTTGCCAATTATCAGGACAGGCATTGCGAGCATTTGAATTATTAAAATAGCCACCACAATTATCGTCTGTTTTTTCTATTTTCAAATTATGAGTCATCCAATTGTTCTTACCAATCCTTACCCAATTGTATGTGTTACCAACTTTATCAGAAAGAATACCCTCTTTTTCATCATTAATTGTATAATATTCTGCTACAACTTTAAAAAATATCTTTTCTGTAATGTTAGGTAAATGATCAAGCCATAAAACTGCATTTTTATCATTACCTGTTAATATACTATCTCCAACATCCCGATAAATTTTATCAAGCTTAAGCCAGTCTTTATCATTTGTTGAATACATAAAACTAACTTTAAAAAGATCCTCTTTTGATCCTTTAAGATCATAATGGAATAATAATTCACCCCCTTTTTGCTCAGATTTAAAATTTTCTATGCTTTGAGCATTTATGGTTATGGCGGTAATACAGAATAATATAGTAATAAAATATTTCATATAAATAAAATTTAAAAGTTTAACATGGAAACATAAAGATATTGTATACGTATTATAATTACAATAAGATGTAAATATAAAAGTATTTAATATATAATTATTAAATTTGTGGTATATGACACTTCAAAGAAAAAACACAGTGAAATTTCTAAATCGTTTTAATGGATTATAATCTTCGGTTAAACTTTTAATATTTATTTACATAATTAATTAACTGTCTAACTTTTTTTTAAATAATTACACTTATTGAAATGAAAAAAATTATCATACTTGGAGCGGGCATGGTTGGAAAAGCTATGGCTATCGATTTATCAAAAAAACATAAAGTAAAATCTGTAGATATCGATAAGGATTCTTTAGAGTTTCTATCGAGTAATTATAATATAGATACAGAGGTTTTGGATGTAACAAAAGAAGCAAATCTTTCAAAAGTAATTACTGATTTTGATTTAGTTATTTCTGCAGTACCTGGATTTTTAGGATTGCAAACAATGAAAAATGTAATTAAAAATAAAAAAGATTTAGTTGATATTTCATTTCTTCCAGAAGGTGTTTTAGATTTGGATGAGATGGCAAAGGAGCATGGGGTTACTGTTGTTATGGATTGCGGCGTTGCTCCAGGAATGCCAAATATTATAGCAGGTTATCACAATGAGTTAATGAAAATCGAAAATTTTGAATATATGGTTGGTGGTTTACCTAAGGTTCGTACATTTCCTTTTGAATATAAAGCACCATTTTCTCCTTGCGATGTAATTGAAGAATATACGCGTCCGGCAAGATATGTAGAAAATAGAGAAATTGTTATAAAACCAGCCATGAGTGATACTGAATTATTAGAATTTGAAAATGCTGGAACATTGGAAGCATTTAATTCAGATGGATTACGATCATTGATTTATACATTGAATAATATTCCAAATATGAAAGAGAAAACACTACGTTTTCCTGGGCATATTAGAATGATACAAGCATTAAAAGCTGCCGGATTTTTAGATCTAGAACCTTTGAAAATAAAAGATCAGGAGTTTGTGCCATTTGAAATTACTTCGGAAATATTATTTAAAGCATGGAAATTAAATCCTGAAGATAAGGAATTTACGATTATGCGAATACTTGTTCAAGGTGAAGAAAATGGAGTAAATAAAGAAATC
The DNA here is from genome assembly GCA_013138975.1 of Bacteroidales bacterium. Taxonomy (GTDB): domain Bacteria; phylum Bacteroidota; class Bacteroidia; order Bacteroidales; family UBA12077; genus UBA12077. The sequence goes on along the minus strand of WTBR01000120.1, from coordinate 14,400 downwards.
GTATATGATTTATATGACGAGTATGACCCAATTGAAAAAATATCCTCAATGGCTCGTACAACAGGATTTACCGCTACCGCAACAGCCGATATGATACTTAATAATGTATTTAATGAAAAAGGGATGTTCCCACCGGAAATGGTTGGAAAAAATCCAACATGTTTTAATTACATTCTAAAGTATTTAAAAGAGCGTAATATAAATTATGTAAAATCTGAAAGAGAAATCTAAGTAAAGTATTTAAAAAAGCGTAATATAAATCTACGCTTTTTTATTTTTCCAATAAAAACACTTAATAATTTAATATATTAATTTATAGAAATGAATCAAAGGAATTTAAGAAATGTCGGAGTACTTTTTTTTTGGATAATTCTTTTTTGTACTAACGGCTATGCAAAAGAGAACTCGTTAAATTCTTTTCCTCGAACAATATTAGAATTCTATATACTTGAAAGTGAATTTTCAGAAGGTAAATATCTTGATGGCAATATTAATGATTACAATTTTACTAAATACGATAATAAAGATATTTCAAAAGACAGGCCTATTAATGATAGGATGATCACATTGAGATCAAGGTTTAAAATCGACAGTAGTTTTTCGAATCAATCTATTTACCTTGTGACTCTTCCAATAGATTATCCTTGTTCAATTTATATTAATGGAAAACTATTAGCTTATAGAGGAAGTTATAAATATATATATACAAATCGCATTCATTTTTCTGAAAAATTTCTTATACCATCAGATAAAATAAATTATAATGATATTAATGAAATTGCTTTTCAATTATATCCTCAAGAGGGCGAGTCGTATCCTTTTTGTGAGGTTTTTATTACAAATTTTAATGATGCATCAGCTTATGTTTTTTATAGAAACCTTATGGGGCCGAATTTAATGTTTGGATTGGCTTTATGTAGTTTCGTATTTTTTGTTTTTTATTTGATAATTTATATAAGTAGACGGGAGTTCCAGAAGCAACAATTTTTATTTTTTGCTTTTATGAATTTGTTTTTTGTAGTATGCTATAATAATAATATTTTCACTTTTAATTTTTCACATACTTTTTTACTTGAAAAAATTTCACGAGCAGGTTTTCCTTTATTTATGTTTGTAGCAATCTGTTTTTTATTAGAATACACTGGTGTTTTTAAGAAAAAGAAAATTATAAAAGCAGCATTAATACTGATTTACCTGCCAGCTATTATATTGGTTTTAACTCCGAATACTACAACAGAAGTGATAGAAGCATACAATGGGTATCCTTTGGTTGTTTTGATTATAGGTAATTTTATTTTATTCACAATTGCATTATTATACTATTTAAAAGAAAAAAGTATTAAATCAGGTTTCCTTTTTCTTATCTTTTTTCTAAATATTTTTGCTGGTATTTATGATGGATATTATTTTGCAATACTAAAAATTAAACCATTTTTATTATTAATTCCAAATGCTGTGTTTGGAATAAATTTAGTAATATTTTTTATTCTTGCAACCGATCATTCAAAGCTCTATCATATTGCTATTAAAAGCTCCGAAAAATTAGGAAAGATGAATCAGGAGCTTGAATTGCTTGTTGAAAAAAGAACTAAAAAGACACAGGAATACGCCAATAAATTAGAAGAAGCTAATAATACAAAAGACAAATTTTTCTCCATTATTGCTCATGATATGAAGAATCCTTTTAATACTTTAATTGGATATTCAGATATTTTAAAAACAGATTTTAGAGAGTTTAGTGAAGACGAAATATATCAACAATTAAATATTATTTATAATACATCTGTTAAAGGATATAACCTCTTAGAAAATTTGTTACAATGGTCACAAACACAAACTAATAAAATTATATTTGAGCCAATTAAAATTAATCTGTATAAAATTATTCAGGATTGTATTAATGATATTGAGAATCAAAGTCAGTTTAAAGATATTGATATAAATAACGATGTATCTGAAAATTATCATATTATAGCAGATAAAAATTTGTTAAACACAATTATTCGTAATTTAATTAATAATGCAATTAAATATACTCCAAGAAACGGGATGGTAACTATTAGTTCAAAGAAAGATAATCTGGAAACATTGATATCTGTTAAGGATACTGGGATAGGTATGTCGGAAACTGAATTGCAAAGTCTCTTCCAAATTGATAAAATATATTCTAAACCAGGTACTAACCAAGAAAAAGGCAGTGGATTAGGATTAATACTATGTAAGGAGTTTGTTGAAAAACATGGAGGAAGACTTTGGGTGGAAAGTGAATTGGAAATAGGGAGCGTTTTTAAATTCTCGATACCTAAGATAGTTGAAATGAACTAAATTAAAATATATATATAATTATAGGGTATTTAAGAAAGAGTTATGAAAGTAGCTCTTTTTTTATTTGAACTTAAAATGAACAATGAGATAATAAAAATCGTTTTTGTTAATTAAACTTTGATTCCTTAATAGAATCATATATTTTCGAAGACTTTTAATAATAAGACGATAAAGAATTTTTTGATATGAAGAGAAGTCCGATAAGCATATTTTTAAATGGAATAGAAAAAGTAGGAAATGCATTACCACATCCAGCAACATTATTTGGAGTATTTGCATTATTAGTTTTAATATTCTCCGCCATATTTGCGGCATTAGGATCATCAGCAGAGCATCCTGGAACTGGTGAGATATTTGAGGCAGTTAATTTACTATCACGTGATGGTGTTCATATGATATTAACTAAAATGGTTAAAAACTTCACCAATTTTGCTCCCTTAGGAATTGTTATAGTCGCAATGCTAGGTATTGGATTAGCAGAAAATTCAGGACTAATTGCTGTGTTAATCAGAAGTCTGGTTATCTATTCACCCGAGAAATATCTAACATTTATAATAGTATTAGCTGGAATATTATCGAATTTGGCATCAAGTGTAGGTTATGTTTTGTTAGTGCCATTGGCAGGCACCATATTTATTGCCGTTGGACGTAATCCCATTGCCGGAATGGCTGCTGCTTTTGCTGGTGTTTCGGGGGGGTATTCTGCGAACTTAGTATTAGGAACTATTGATCCATTATTGGCAGGCTTGTCTCAAGAGGCTGCTCGCTTAGTTGATCCGGAATATTTGGTAAATCCAACAGCTAATTATTACTTTATGGTTGCTTCTACATTTTTAATTGCATTTTTAGGTACTTGGGTTACAGAAAAAATAGTTATTCCACGTCTTGGTAGTTACAACAACAGTAATATTGAAAAAGAAGAGATAGCAAGATTAACACCCATTGAGAAAAAAGGAATTAAAAGATCAACATTAGTATTTTTTGGATTTATTGTTTTGCTTTTAATTGGATTAATACCTGAAAATGGAATTTTACGAGGAACGGATGGCTCGTTTTTAAAATCACCTGTATTAAAAGGAGTAGTGGCAATTTTATTTTTAGTTGCAGGTATAATGGGAATTATATACGGTGTTGTAACAGGTAAATATAAAAATGATTCGGATGTAATGAAAGGTATGTCTGAATCGATGAAAACACTTGCTTCTTATATTGTATTGGTATTTTTTGCAGCTCAGTTTGTTGAATATTTTAACTGGAGTAATTTAGGTATAATATTAGCAATAAATGGAGCGAGTTTTATTCAAAGTATGAACTTAGGATTGATTCCTTTAATGATAATGTTTGCAATATTTGCAGGATCAATTAACTTAGTAATGGGAAGTGCTTCAGCTAAATGGGCTTTGTTAGCTCCAATATTTATTCCAATGTTCATGTTTCTGGGATATACACCGGAATTAACACAAGTAGTATACAGAATTGGTGATAGTGTAACAAATATTATATCACCTATGATGAGTTTCTTCGCTTTAATTATCGTGTATTTTCAAAAATATGACGAAAAATCTGGTCTTGGAACCTTGGTTGCAACCATGTTACCTTATTCAATAGTATTCTTTATTGGCTGGATAATATTATTGGTTTGTTGGCTGTTAATTGGAGTGCCATTGGGACCTGGTGCTGGAATCCATTTATAAATTAATGTTTTAAAAAGATTTGTTTTCAGACATTATTAATTTGGATATCTAATATTTTAAAAAGATTTCGATTAACAATAAACAATTGATTTACGAGAAGTGAAGATTTAACGAATTAAATTACTTATAAATAAGACATAGCATTAATCATTGTAACTCTTGTTATGATGATTGTGTTTTCATATCGATATGGAAACGATTCGCAATAATAAATGTATTTATAAAATGCTATTCTTAGCAGTTTAGTTAATAAACTAACTTTTAAAAATATAACTAATTTGTTTATAATTGGTTTGGCGGGGTGTCTGTTTTTTTTCTAAAAGCTTTATTATACCATTTTATATCATTTTATCGTATATGTTTTGTGTCGTTCAATCCTTAGAAGATAATTAGAATTATTTACATATGAAGGAAAGAGTTTGACATTCAACTGCTTAAAAGAAAGTATGGAAGAAATAATAAAGAGATTTGACTTCAACCTTTGTATTAAAAGAAAAACGAATAGACCAAGAGGCCTATAAAAACTATCTAATTTATTTTAAAATCTGCCAACCTATTTCAAGACGATTCCCTGCAACTTTAATTTTGTAGTATTTCGGGTAATATTAATAGGAAAAATAGAATTAACCTTTTTTTAGTTTCTGCTATTTTTTGTTCTGAATTGAGCTAATAGGATTCGGATAGTTGTTGTAATTAATAGTTATTGAGTTAGTTGTAGTGTAAAAATGTATAGTATCCTTATAAGGATTAGCCGTTTAAAGATCAGAGTTTAAATTAAAACACAGTAATTTCATGTTTTTAAACATAAAATTAATATTTCTTTATAATATTATGATGTTCAATTAGTATTAGCTTTTATTGGGAGCGCAATTTGTGGCTTTTTAGTATATTCTATTCTGTTTTCTTGCATTATTTTTTAATATGTATAACTTAGTCCACGGATTTTATATACTCTATTAACCAAACTTGATTACATATAAACTCATTTTTGTGAGTTTTAATGGCGAAGCTATATTTAAATTTAATATTTCAGCATTTTTGATAAGCTTTTCTGAGTATTAAATTGATTTCATTAAGCTCACATTTTCCAAATTATTCCTTTTAATTTTAGTTGGTATATTTGATTCTAAAACAGATTTTTTATTAAAAAGTTCTGGTATTACTATTAAATTTTTTATGGATATTTAGAAATAAACTATGATTGTGATGAATAGAAATTATTCTGTAAAGAAATAGTTTGTCATTATCCAAAGTTCGAAGGGAAGATATGTGATTATTTATAAAATGATAATTATAAAGCTTGTTTACTTTTATAGTCGACAGTTAGACAAGGGAGTGATATTTAGTTTGTAATTGATTCACACCCATTTTTTAATACTTTTCAAGATGCCTTCTTGGTCTTTAATAATTGTTCAAATAATGGAATTACTTTTGTTAATGGTAGTAATGATGCCGTTATTGTTTCAAATCGACGATTTAATCAATGAATTGAAAGTAAAAGCAGAAACAGATAGAAATCCATTATTCAATTATTTGTTTAATATGAATAATTTGGAACGAGAAGAATTTGGTATTCTAGGGATTAGTGTGAAGCATTATACTAGAATTGATGATAATTTCTCAAAATTTGATTTACAACTCGTTGCTTCAAGAATCGGTGAAACGATTACTCTTAATCTTAGAAATCATACTAAGCTATTTAAAAAGAGTACTGTAGAGAACTACATTGTGTTATATACGGATATAATAAATCAGGTACTTTCTAATATTAATATTAAGGATCTTAGTATGACTAATAGATTAACAAAAATTACCTCAACTATTGAAACGGAAAGTGAATTTAATTTTGAGCTTGATTGATCTAATTTTATGTACAAATAAGAGATAATAATATATTAATATGTTATTGTGTAGATGATTAACTGTATAGTTGCTGTTTGTTTCAGAATCAATAAATTTTTATAAATTTGATTTAGCATGAAAAAAGAACCAAAGAATACTAAGATCTTTTTAACTATATTTCCATATTGGGATCCAATGATACCTCCTATGGGTATAACAAGTTTAAAGCAATACATTCAGCAATATGGATATAATGTAATTACAGAAGATTTAATAGTTAAAAAAGAGTGTTTAGATTTTTATACCGAATATTTTAGAATTCTGGGAAGACATATACCTTATGAAAAGCAAGGTAACTTCAGAAATATTGGGCATGATGTGCTTCAAAATCAGTTAATGGCACATGTTAACTACAAAAATAAAAAAGATTATATTGATTTAACTATTGATGTGGTTTATAAGCATTACTATCATAAAGTTGATGAAAATTGTATAAATGAACTAATTGAATTATTGGATTCATTCTATGATATGTTGCAAGTTTATTTCTTGAAACGGGTGGAAGAGGAGAAACCTGATATTATTGGTTGTACATTGTATAAATGTACTACACCTGTTAGTTTGTATATGTTTAAAAAGGTAAGAGAGAAATTTCCTCATATTAAATTAATAGCAGGTGGAGGAACTTTTAATGAGTCTCATTCTCCTGATTCACCTAGTTTTGATAGCTTGTTAAGTTATTCAGAGGGATTTGTTGATCATTATTTTTTAGGACAAGGCGAAATATTATTATTAAAATACTTGAGAAATGACTTGGATGAAAATCAGCGAGTATACTCAAGAGAGGATATAGGAGGAAGAATACTCGGATTTGAAGAACAGAAAAATCCTGATTTTTCTAATTTAAATCTTGATGTCTATCCTTGTATGTCAGCAACATCTTCAGCTAGTTGCATATACAATTGTAGCTTTTGTGTATCAAAGAAAGTAAACGGTGATTATAGGAAAAAAGATCCCAAATTAGTAGTGGAGGAAATGATCGATTTATATAAGTTGCATGGACACCAACTTTTCTTTATGACAGATTCTTTGATTAATCCGGTTATTAATGATCTAGCTAAAGAATTTATTAAATCAGATGTTGCTTTATATTACGATGCTTATTTTAAAGTAGATGATCCATCAGCAGATATTAATAATACATTGTTGTGGAGAAGAGGAGGTCTTTATAGAGTTAGGTTAGGAGCTGAGAGTGGATCTCAAAAGATACTTGATGAAATGAACAAGTTGATTACACCGGATCAAATTAGAGCAACTGTTAAATCGCTTGCATATGCCGGTATAAAAGTGACAACATATTGGGTTATTGGACATCCTGGTGAAACAGAAGAGGATTTTCAAGCCACTTTAGATTTAATTGAGGAGTTAAAGAACGATATTTTTCAAGCTGAATGTAATTATTTTCTATATCATTATTCAAAGCAGGGAAGTGATCATGAGTGGGCAAAGGACAGAATGCCACTTTATGATCAAAAATATGATGATATGTTGATATTTAAGCATTGGACATTAGATAGATCACCACTTAGAGAAGAGACGTTTAATCGTGTTCATCGTTTTGAAGCACACTGCAGAAAACTTGGAATACCAAATCCATATTCATTAAATGATTATTACTACGCTGATAAAAGATGGGAAGAATTACACAAAAATGCAGTTCCTTCCATGGTAGCTTTTAAGGATTACAAAACAGTGATAAATGAATGCAAAAATATTGGTCAGGTGGATTATGCAGAGAACTTAATACAATATGATGGGGATTTTGAATTCTGATGTAAAAAAATCTGTATAAAACGCAGTTATTCTGGTTTTAAATCATTGTGAAAATTAAATTGTATTAGATTAATGATTATTAAAATAATGGGTTATGAGACTCTATTAGAGATTATTAACTCTTAATAGTCTAAAAGCCTCTAAAAATGCATTAATAAAGAAAAAGTTTCTTATTGGCTAGTGATATTAAAGAATTTGATGAAGACTGCATTTCTCCCAAGCAGTTTGCTGAACTCTTTAAAAGATGGGGCATGTTTAAAAGTGAAATGGGTTCTTTCTTTACTGATTATGATATAATATTATGTCCTGTTTCTCCTATTCCTGCACATTATCATGGACTTAAGGATGTCGGTGTTTATTCTTATACTATGACTCATAATATAATTGGTTGGCCTGTAGCTGTAGTGCCAACAGGTATATCACCTGAAGGATTGCCGTTAGGAGTTCAAATTGTTGGAAAGCCATGGCAAGAACATAAAGTTCTTGCAGTTGCAAAATATGTGGAAGAAAAATTTGGAGATTTTCAACAACCGATTATTTAATGTTAATATAATTTGAAAATTACACTAGCTAAAGTGGGATTTAGGGATCAGTTGAGTCATAATTAAAATAGCAAAAACCTCATTAATAAAAGCAGTAATTCTTAATGATGAAAACAAGAATGAAATAGGGAATAATCATATTGGTTTTATTATTAAAAAAGCAAAAATGAAAGTTAAAAAAGTTCCTGACAATAGCATTGGGTTTGGAGTATTAAGATATTTAGGTGAAGGGGAAAATAAACCATTAAAAAAGACGAGTGAAATCAGGTTTAATTAACTTGGGCTGTTCGGAGAAGAGGTATCAAATAATTTATTTTCTTATTCTAATGAATTCTCAGGAGTTGAAATTTCTGTATGTAATCAATTGACAGTAAATCTGGAAGTGAAATTAAGCACATTAATGATATAGTATTTCATTTAAAAACGAAGATGATATATATTAAATCATCTGATTTTAAAAGTATTTATTTAGACGAAGATAATTTAGAGAATTATTTTAAAAATAATGCATATGAATAAAAGATTTATTAATCAAAAAATAGAAAATCACGAGTTTTTGTCAGAAAAAAACAAACTATTCATAGAATATGTGAATAAAAATCCTGAATTTCTAAATAAAAACAATTTCACATATTTAAATGAAGGACAGCTTTTTCCTGATAGCATTTTAAATCCTTGGCCAACTTTCATTTCAAAAGAAACAGAAAGTTATTTTGAACAAACTTCAATTAGTATTTTTAATTTAATTAAATCTATTCCAAAGAGAATCTTTGATAATAATGCACAAAAGATAAGCGAATATTACAAAATTCCTCTCTATCAAGTAGAAGTTTTACTATGGAGTATACCTACTAATCATATTGATAATTTACTTGGGCGGGGCGATTTTATTATAGACCATAAAAATGAATTGCAGTGTATTGAGTATAATATTGCTACAGGATTAGGGGGGTGGGAGCAAGAATTATTTGTAGATGTTTACATGAAATCTAAGCATATTGAAAAATTTATTGTAGACAATGATCTCGAATTGAAAAAGAGTCAGTTTTTTAAATATTTAATTCTACATATACAAAACGCAGTAGAAGTAAATAAAATTAATTCAGAACAAAATTTTTTAAGAATATGTATTGTAGATCCTCGTTTTGTAAATTCAGACTGTTATGAAGATGAGAGAATTGTAGCAATTAAAAATTCTGTTGAGAGTACCTTTAAGAATAATAATATTGAAGGTGAAGTAATATTTTGTAATTATGATCAACTTGAAGGTACTAGTAATGGTGTTTTTTATAATAAAAAGCAAATTCATTGTCTTTTAGAATGGGTAGGATCAACTCCTGCAAGTTTCTTAAGAATCGCTCAGAAAAATAAAGTAATAATATTGAATGGTGCTATTACATATTTAATGACAAATAAATTTAATATTTCATTACTATCAGAGTATCAGGATAGTAAGTTATTTACTGAAGAGGAAAGGGAATTAATAAAGAAACATATCCCTTGGACAAGAAAATTAATCGATAAGAATACACATTATAAGGATGAAAATTGTTCTTTAAAAAGTATGGTGTTAAAGAAACAAACAAATTTTGTTTTGAAAAGATCTTTAGGTTCTTCAGGGGATGATGTATTTATTGGAAGTAAGGTTTCTTCTGAAATTTGGAGGGAAAAAGTTGAATTAGCATTAAAAGAAGAATCTTGGATTGTCCAAGAGTATGTTAAGCCTCAAGATTATTGGTATCAAATAAATCAAAACGAAGCCGCATTGCATGAAATAGTATTTGGATTTTTTGTTTTTGGTACTACATATGCAGGTGGTTATGTTAGACTTCTTCCTTCAGATAATGAATATGGAATTATCAATGCTAAATTGGGAGCCAACGTAAGTCCAATATTTGTAATAGAATAATCATTTTTGTGTTAGTTGATTGAAAATAAAATTAGGTACATTAAAATTAAAATTATATAAAAATTAATTCAGCGAATTTTTTCAGACTTTTTATATTCACAAGTGATGATTTTGCTTGATATTAAGTAAAAAATATAAACTTGTAGTTATAAAATTGTAAAAAACGTTAAGTAATTGAATTAGTCTTATCTTAAAATAATTTCATAATCATCTTCAAATCGGGTATAAATTTCTTTTTAATGCTCAGTCGTCAAAAAAATTATAATCATAATTCAAATATGAACAAAGATTTTAAATTAGATAAAAAAAATATTGATAATATTTTTAACTTAAGCTCTTTACAAGAAGGTATTTTATATCATTACCTTAAAAAAGATAAGGAAAATTTATATTTTGTTCAGTTATCTCTGGAAATAGAAGGTGAGATACAAAAAGATTGTTTTCAAGAAGCATGGAAGAATGTAGTTAAAAATAACGAACTTTTAAGAACTGTATTTAGATGGGAAAAATTAACTAACCCGATTCAGATTATTTTAAAAGATCCAAACATAGATATTAGATATTATGATTTATCCAAAGAAGAAAATATATCAGAATCCGAATATCAAAAAATTATACTTAATGATTATAAGGAAAGTTTTGATTTAAGGGAAGTTCCGTTTAGAATAACCTTATGTAAATTCAAAGCTGATAAATACAGTGTATTAATAAGCAATCATCATATAATTTATGATGGTTGGAGTAATGGAATAATTTTAAAAGAGTTTCTTCACCATTATCAAGAACATATAAATGGTAGTAAACTACAAATACTCAAAAAAACTTCGTTTAATGAATATGTCAAACTAAATAAAGGGCTTACAAATGAAGGGAAATTTTTTTGGAAAGATTATTTAAATGCTTACGAAGTTAATAGTGTTTTCAGCTCTAAGCGAAATAATTTATTATCGGATAAATCAAATGAATGTTATAAGCATATAATTCCAGAGGAAAAGGTGCAATTACTTAAGAGCTATTGCGAATTACACCGATTAACAATTGCAGATATACTTTATACTGCTTGGGGGATCCTTCTAAGCAAATATTCCGGAAAAGAAGATATTCTTTTTGGAACTACCGTATCTGGAAGGAATATAAAGCTTGAAGGAATAGAAGAAATCGTTGGTTTATTTATAAACACCATACCGTTGAGAGTAAGTTTGCCTCCAGTTAACCCCTTACTTGAAATTATAAAAACGAATGCAAATCAATTAAGAAAAAGGGTAAATTTTGAGAATGTACCTTTACATGATATTTTAAATGATTCATCATATAAAGGCGATGAATTAATTGAATCTATTTTTGTAATTGAAAATTACCCTATAGATACAAGTAGTTTGCAGCAAGGTGATGGTCTGGCTATAAAATCTTTCGATATAAAAGAATCAACCAATTATAAATTAACAGTAAGCGCTTTTTTGTCGGATGAAATTGAAGTTAATTTTAACTATTTTAATTCGGATTTTGACAGGATTGAAATTGAAAATATAAATAGACATTTTATTACGATTTTAGATTCGATTATAAATCATGAAGAATCAAATATTCAAGAATTAGAATTACTCTCCGAATCAGAAAAACAACAGTTATTATTTGACTTTAATAACACTGATATAGATTTACCGAGAGAAAAAGCGATTCATGATTTGTTTGAAGAACAAGTTTGTAAAACCCCAAACGCACAAGCTTTAGTTCGGGGAAATAAAAAAATAAATTATAAAGAATTTAATCAGAAAATAGACAAATTGTCTAATATTTTGATTCATAAAGGAATTACATGTAATGATTTTGTAGCCATATTTGCAGATCAATCTATAGAATTTCTTATCTCCATATTTGCAATACTTAAAGCAGGAGGAGCATATGTACCCATCGATGATAATTATCCGGAATCAAGAAAGAGTTATATAATAAAAGATTGTGATGCCAAAATCATACTAAGCACAAAATCGGTAAGGAATAACAATAAAGAAACCTTAAAGGGAATTGGAGAAGATTATATAGTTAATGTTGATGAATTAGATAATTATCAATTTACAGTTCAGCAAACCCCGGTCAAATTAAGATCAGATAATCTTATCTATTTAATATACACATCCGGCTCCACAGGTAATCCTAAAGGTGCAGCCGTGTATCACAAAAGTTTTGCTAATTTGTTATATTGGTTTATAAATGAATATACTTTAACAGATAGCGATAGAGTTCTATTAATGTCATCAACAAGTTTTGATTTAACACAAAAAAACCTTTTTGCAGCCTTACTTTGTGGTGGATCCTTACATTTATTACCAACATCACAATATGATCCGGTTACCATTTCCGATATTATATCGAAAGATAAAATAACCTGGGTTAATTGCACCCCAAGTGCCTTTTATCCTATTGTAGAAATAAATGAAGCTTCTCATTACGAAAGGCTATTATCACTTCGTTATGCATTTTTAGGTGGAGAACCTATATTAATGAATAAATTAGTGGATTGGATTTCACAGGAAGGCAATAAAACAAAAATAGTAAATACTTATGGCCCTACAGAAGCCACTGATATTTGCTCTTCTTTTATCATAGATTCACCTCTGGATTACCTCGAAGAAATAATACCAATAGGAAAACCCATTTACAATGTTCAAATATTAATTTTAGATAAAAATTATACCCTTGTTCCTATAGGTATGTCCGGAGAGTTATGTATCAGTGGAGCAGGATTAGGCTTAGGTTATGTAAACAAACCCGAATTAACATCAGATAAATTTATCGACCATCCATATAAAGAAGGCGAACGATTGTATCGAACAGGAGATTTGGTACGTTGGCTTGCAGATGGGAACATTGAATTCTTAGGAAGAATTGATCATCAGGTTAAAATTAGAGGTTTTAGAATTGAAATAGGGGAGATTGAACATATTCTTTTAAAGCATGAAAACATAAAAGAAAGCATTGTCTTAGCACTGGATAATAATGGAGAAAAATATTTGTGTGCTTATATTGTTAAGGAAAGAGAATTAAATCAGGAAGAACTACGTATATATTTATCAGGCTTATTACCCGATTATATGATTCCTTCCTATATCGTAGAACTTGATTCAATTCCTTTAACACCAAACAGAAAGGTCGATCGTAAAGCTTTACCTGCACCGGAGATAAAGGCAGGTAGAGCTTATGTAGCTCCCAATACATTAATAGAAACCAAGCTTGTAAAAATTTGGTCAGAAGTATTAAATGTAGATTCTAAAGAAATAAGTACAAATGTTAGTTTCTTTGAGCTAGGCGGTCATTCATTGAAAGCTACGGTACTTGTATCCCGCATTCATAAAGAATTAGATGTGCGATTAGAATTACGAGAAATTTTTGAATCCCAGACCATTAAATCTCAGGCTAAACTCATAGATTCAACAGAGAGTAATTCATATTTTTCAATTCCTAAGGCAAAGGTTCAGGCATATTACGCATTATCTTCCTCCCAACAACGATTGTACTTATTACAACAAATGGAATTAGGAAGCACCGCTTATAATATGCCCGGATTATTAGCAGTTCCCAAAGGACAAAATAAAAACAAAATAACAACTGTTTTTAATAAATTGATAGCACGACACGAAAATTTCAGGACGAGTTTTGAAGTAAAGGACGAGTTACCAGTGCAACATATCCATCCGGAAGTAACTTTTTCTATCAAGGATTATAAGATAACAAAATCAGAGTTATCCAACATAAAGGAAGACCTTACCCAATCATTTGACCTAAGTCAGGCGCCTTTATTACGCATAGCTTATTTGGAAATCAGCGATGGTGATGATATGTTGTTGATAGATATGCATCATATCATAAGTGATGGTAGGTCTCATACTATTTTAGAAGAAGAGTTTAATAATTTAATAAAAGGAAAAGAATTAGAGCCATTACAATTACAATATAAAGATTATTCAGAGTGGCAAAACAGCACAGAACAGCAAGAAAGAATTAAAGGACAAGAAGCATATTGGTTAGATAAGTTTGCGGGCGAACTTCCTGTTCTGGAATTGCCTACAGATTATTCTCGTGAAGTCATTCAAAGTTTCGAAGGAGCGAGTGTAGGTTTTATGTTATCAGCAGAAGAAACAAAGATAATTCACGAGATAAGCAAGGAACAAGGCTTAACATTGTATATGTCCTTGTTATCCACTTTCACGATATTGTTATCCAAATTAAGTGGTCAGGAAGATATAATTGTAGGAAG
>WTBR01000209.1 GCA_013138975.1 Bacteroidales bacterium | reverse complement strand
CCTTCTTTATAGGGATGATCTATGAACTTTTCTTTTGTTAATTCGTCCTTCTTCAAATAACCTCGTGATAAACCTACGCCGGATATCATTAGCTCTCCAATTATTCCTACGCCTTGTAATTGTAATGAGTTTTTATCAAGAATATATAATTCGGTATTGTCTATTGGTTTACCTATTGGTATAGTTTTATAGTCTACATCTCTTAAACAATCGAAACAGGATACATCTACTGTGGCTTCTGTTGGGCCATAAAGATTAACTAATTTTGTATTTACTTTATCTGTAAATAGTTGATAAAAACTATGTACCTGACTTGGTCGTAATGCTTCACCACTGGAAAATACATATTTCATACTTCCCAAATTAATATTCCGGGATTCAGGCTCCATAACTTTCAAGTATGCTTCTAGCATGGATGGAACAAAGTGCATTACATTGATCTTCTTTTCTTCTATTGTTTTAGAGATTAGTTGGGGGTCTTTTTCTCCTTCTGGTTCTAACATATAAACACTTGCGCCTTCAAAACACCACCAAAACAATTCCCATACTGAAACATCAAAGGTATAAGGCGTTTTTTGCAAAATAATATCTCCTGTGCTTATGGGGTAGTTCTTTTGCATCCATTTTATTCGATTAAGTACGGAGTGATTTTCAATCATTACTCCTTTTGGATTACCTGTAGTGCCTGAAGTATAAATAATATATGCCAAATTATTTGGATTATTTTGTTCTGGTAAGTTTTCGGGGGAACATAATAAGGTTTCTAATTCTTCCAGATTTATACTCTTAACTCCTGTTAGCTTATCTTCATATTTTGTTTGTGTTAAAATCAATGGGCTTTCACTATCCTCAAGGACATAATCTAATCGTAATTTAGGCATGCTTGGAATTATTGGCAAATAACAGCATCCTGCCCTTAATATTCCCATTAAACCTATTATCATTTCTATTGACCTATCTAACATTAAGCTTACTACACTCCCTGAAGAAACTCCATTTGACCTAAGAATCTTCGCTAATTTTTCAGCCATTAGGTGTAATTCTCTATAATTAACGGATCTATCTTTTGTGAAAACGGCTATATTATCCGGGGTCTTGGCTACTTGCTCCTCAAATAACTGATATATTGTTTTATCTTTTGGATAATCTGTCTTTGTATTGTTAAACTCGTATAATAACTGATGTTTCTCGTCTTTGCTTAGAATATCTATTGCAGAGATTTTATATTCAGAATTTCTTGCTATTTGACTTACTATCTTTTTAAAATATACTATAAATCTATCTATTGTTTCAGCTTTGAATAATTGGGTGCAATATTCAAAACTTAACTTTAACTGTTCACCATAGTCTACTGCTGTTAAAGTCAAATCGAACTTGGAAACTCCTTTTGTATGAATAAGATTTTCTATTCCCGATAAATCACCACTATATTCTGCCTGATTCAACAAATTAAACATTACATCGAAAATAGGATTGCGGCTGGTATCTCGCTCTACTGAAGCCTTATCTACTAAATCTTCGAACTGGTAGTTCTGATTTTCGTAAGCTCCAAATACGGTTTGCTTTAAACTTGATACGAACTCTCGTATTGTTGCTTCTGCTTTTACTTCATTTCGTATGGACAGTGTATTAATAAACATGCCTACTATATTCTCCAAATCGGCATGATTCCTTCCCGCTATTGGTGTTCCTACAATTATATCATCTTGTCCACTTAGCTTTGATAGCAAAATACTAAAAATGGATAACAAAGACATATACAAAGTCAGGTCATTTTCTTTGGTAAAAAACCTTATCCCTTCTGTCTCTTCTTTACTTAGTACAAAATTTACTTTTGCTCCTTCATGACTTTGCATTAAAGGTCGAACATAATCCATTGGAAGGTTCAATACGGGTATCTCTCCTTCAAATTTATTAAGCCAATATTGTTCCTGATTTTTTATAAACTCTTGCTGCTCGCTACTATTTTGCCACTGGCTATAATCCTTATATTGTAATGGTAATGGTGCTAATTCTTCTCCTAATAGTAAAGCCTGAAATTCTTTCTCTAAGATTGTTTGCGAGATTCCATCACTTATTATATGGTGCATATCAATTATTAACAATCTTTCCTCTCCTTTTATATCTACTATAGCTGCTCGAAAAAAGGATGGTTGGGATAAATCAAAAGGCTTTATGAAGTTAATTCGTGTATTTTCAAGTTCTGTGTTTTCTATACTTAGTTCTCCAAGTTCAAACTCAACATGCTTGCTTATTAGCTGAACAGGAACTTGATCAACTATATTTATACTTGTACGGAAACTCTCATGACGATTTATTAGTTGTTTGAATATATCTTCTATTTTTGATTTATCTATCTCTTTTTCCAATGAAATTATATTGAGCATATTATAGGCAGTTGATGTTAAATCAAACTGTTGCAACAAATATAATCGCGTTTGTGCTGAGGATAATGGGTATAACTCTTTCATCTCTACATTAGAGATCTCAATGTATTGAGATTTTGTCCCTCCTCCTTTTAAATAATTTATTAATTCAACTTTATTTATCTTGATTTCATTTAATATTTCATTTGATATTTTTTCTCTTGTTGGTTGTACTTTCAATTTATTATCTACAACATTAATTTTAATACCTAGATCATACAATCTAGTTAGGATTCTCTCAATTTTCATAAAATCAATTTTAATAAACTTAATTAATTAACACTGCGAATTACTTACTGTATAAACTCAGAATTCAGCTACTCTTGTCCAAGTAAAAAACAAAAATATTTTTTCAAATTTCAATTTCCTCAAATTTTTCTTCTTGTTCTACTAAATTAAAAACAGTCATTGCTATTCTTGAAATCGTAGGGTTTTCAAATATTCTCACCAATGGAATTACTAGGTTAAATTCTTTATTTATTTTAGAAACTAAAGACATTGCTTTCAAAGAATGACCTCCAATAGCAAAAAAGTCAGCATTTATACTAATCTTTTCTGGTGATAGGTTTAGCACTTCTGACCATATTTTAACCAACTTTTCTTCTATTTCATTGGATGGTGCTACATAATCGTCTCCTGCTTTTACCTCTGGTGATGGCAGAGCTTTACGATTTACCTTTCCATTTGCTGTTAGTGGGAAACTCTCGAGCTCAACAAAATAAGAAGGAACCATATAATCGGGAAGTTGTGCTGTCATATAAGCTCTTAGCTCTTTATGATTAATTTCTTCTTTGCTAACTATATATGCGCATAGGTACTTGTCTCCATTTTCTTCTCTGGCAAGAACTACACTCTCTTTTATATTCTCATATTTTAATAAAGTACTCTCTATCTCGCCTAATTCTATCCTAAACCCACGGATTTTCACCTGGTGATCTATCCTTCCCAAAAAATCGATGTTACCATCATTAGTCCACTTTGCTAAGTCTCCTGTTTGATAAATCTTTTCTCCTTTAATAAATGGACTTTCAATAAACTTCTCGCTGGTAAGTTCTTCTTTTCCAAAATATCCTCTTCCAACTTGAGTTCCTCCAAAATAAAGCTCTCCTTTAACTCCTATTGGTACAGGTTTAAGACTCTTATCCAAGATATAAGCTGATGTGTTTGAAATAGGTTTACCAATTGTAGGAAATTCCGGATGATAATCATTAGGTGATATTGTTAAAGTTGTAACAACATGGGTTTCTGATGGCCCGTAATGATTATGTATAAAAACATTATTCGTTTTAAGATAATTTCTTAATGATTCATTTATTATTACCTTTTCCCCTGCAGTTTGAATATGGCGTAAACATTTTGGTATTTGCTGAACAAAAGTTTGATCTCCAAATATTAGTTGTATAAATGACATGGGCCAAAAAACAGATTTAACGCTTTCTTTTGTCATTAAATCAAAAAGTCTCGTTACATTTAAACGTGTATGTTCATCAACTAAAACAAGTTTCCCTCCACTTAATAATGCTCCAAATATTTCAAGTGCCGAGGCATCAAAACTAATGGTCGAAAATTGTAAGATGGAACTAAAATCTAAATTGGTTTTATCATAATCAAATTGTATCAGATTAACCATATTCCTATGCTCCAACATTACTCCTTTGGGTTTACCTGTAGAACCTGATGTATAGATAATGTAAATCAAGTTTTCCGGCAAACTAATTGTTCTCAAATTAGATATATTTGAAGAATAACTGCTTTCATCCCTTAGATCATAAATTAGGTATTGTTCTGTTTCAAGTTTCAGATTTGAAACATCGGTATTGACCAATAGGATTTGCAATTTACTATCTTCAAACATATAGGATATTCTATCCTTAGGATACTCTGTATCAATGGGTAAATAAGCTCCGCCTGATTTTAATATTCCCAAAATTCCTACTACCATCTCTATGGAACGTTCAACCAACAGACCTACCACCGAATCATTTTTCACCCCTTGCTCTCTTAGTTTCCATGCCAATTGATTTACTTTGGAATTGAGTTCTGAATATTTGATGGTTTCTCCATTTAAGGATAAAGCAATATTCTCAGGTGTTTTCTCTACCTGCTCCTCAAATAATTGATGAATTGTCTTATCTTTTGGATAATCTGTTTTTGTATTGTTAAACTCATATAATAACTGATGTTTCTCTTCTTCCGTTAGAATATCAATTGCCGAGATTTTAATTTCTAACTTTCTTATTAATTGAACTACTATTTGTTTAAAATAATCTATAATTCGATTTATTGTCTCTTCTTTAAATAAGCTTGTACTATATTCTAAATTAAAAACTATGTTATTATCTAATTCAATTGCTGTTAAATTCAAATCAAATTTAGATGTCCCCTTCTTGTGACTTTTATCAATATCTTGATTTTCTGCCCCTTTAAACTCAGTTTGATTCAACAAATTAAACATTACATCGAATATAGGATTGCGGCTGGTATCTCGCTCTACCGATACATTATCTACTAAATCTTCGAACTGGTAATTCTGATTTTCGTAAGCTCCAAGTACGTTTTGCTTTAAGCTTGATGTGAACTCTCGTATTGTTTCTTCTCCTTTTACTTCGTTTCGTATGGATAGTGTATTAACAAACATACCTACAATATTTTCCAAATCGGCATGATTCCTTCCGGCTATTGGTGTTCCTAGTATTATATCATCTTGTCCACTTAGTTTCGATAGTAGAATACTAAAAACTGATAGCAGTGACATATACAATGTAAGGTCATTTTCTTTGGTGAAAAATCTTATCCCTTCTGTCTCTTCTTTGCTCAGTACAAATCTCGCTACTGCTCCTTCATAACTTTGCATTAAAGGTCGAACATAGTCGGTTGGAAGACTCAGTACCGGTATCTCACCTTCAAATTTAGTAAGCCAATATTGTTCCTGATATTTTACACGTTCTTGCTGTTCTTTACTATTTTGCCACTCACTATAATCCTTGTATTGTAAGGGTAATGGGGACAATTCTTCTCCTGATAACAAGGCTTGAAATTCTTTACGTAAAATTGCATGCGAGGTTCCATCACTTATTATATGGTGCATATCAATCATTAACAAACTGTCTTCTCCTTTTATATCTGCAATAGATACTCGTAAAAAGGGTGCTTTTGATAAATCAAAGGACTTTATGAATTTGTTTCGTGTGTGTTCAAGTTCTGTGCTTTCTATACTTAGTTCTTCAAGCTCAAACTCAATATCCTTACTTATAATTTGAACAGGCTCACTATCAACTAAAATTATGCTTGTTCGGAAACTTTCATGACGATTTATCAGTTGTTTAAATACATCTTCTATTCTTCCTTTATCGACCTTTTTTTCCATTGGAATTATAAGAGGCATATTATAGGCTGTTGATGCCAGATCAAACTGTTGCAACAAATATAATCGCTTCTGTGCCGATGATAATGGATAGTTTAATTGTTCTTTTGCTTTGGGTATGGATACAAATTCTTTCTTAGTACTTTTTGCTATTTGATTTGCCTGTGATTTTATTGTTGAGTGTAAAAATACATCACGTAATGGGAATTCAACTCCTATTTCTTTATGTATTTTACTTGTTAACACTGTAGCTTTAAGGGAATGACCTCCTATTGAGAAAAAATTAGTATTTACACTTATTTCTTCCTTATTTATATTTAATACTTCTGACCAGATTTCAAGCAGCTTTTCTTCTATTTTGCCGGATGGTGCTACATAATCGTCTCCTGCTTTAATTTGTGGTGAGGGTAGAACTTTCCGATTTACTTTGCCATTGGAAGTTAAAGGAAGTTTATCCAGTTCAACAAAATAAGAAGGAATCATGTAATCCGGAAGTTGTGATATGGTATAAGCTCTGAGCTCTTCAGGATTAAATTCTTCTTTACAAACAACATATGCGCATAAGTAATTATCATTGTTTTCTTCAATGGCTGTTACTATACACTCTTTTATATTTTCATGTTTGAATAAAACATTCTCTATCTCGCCTAACTCTATTCTAAAACCTCTTAATTGTACCTGATTATCAATACGTCCAAGATATTCCATCTCTCCATTTGATAACATCTTTACAAGATCTCCTGAACGATATAAACGTTCTCCTTCTTTATATGGATTAGTTATGAACTTTTCTTTCGTTAATTCTTCTTTTCCTAAATACCCACGACTAAGTCCATCTCCTCCTATTAATAATTCCCCTGCAATACCTATAGGGACAAGCCCTAAATCGCTATTCATTATATACGTTGTAAGAGTAGGTATTGGTGTTCCAATGTTACTTATGTTATTTTCTATTTCGTATTTGCCTATTTTTTTATAGGTAACATGAACTGTAGTCTCTGTTATTCCATACATATTAATTAACTTAATATCTGAATAAACATCAAACCATTTTTTCAGTTTATTAGGTTTTAACGCTTCTCCTCCAAAGATTACATACTTAAGATTTTCAAGAGATTTCTCTGAATTACTTAATGCTACTTCTGCTAAATTGTAGAATGCAGATGGAGTTTGGCTTAAAACAGTAACTTTTTCTTCGCAAAGTATATTGTAATATTTAACTACATCTTTTGCTACAATATTTGGTATGACAACCAATTTTCCTCCATAAAGAAGAGCACCGAACATTTCCCATACTGAAAAATCAAAACAATGTGAATGGAACATTGTCCAAATATCTTTTTCACTAAAATCAAATTGAAACTTATCATTAATAAATAATCGTATTACATTTCTATGCTCAACCATTACTCCTTTTGGCTTACCTGTTGTGCCTGAAGTGTAAATGATATAAGCTAAATTCTCTGGTGTATTAATTTTTGGCAATCTGCCAATTGAATAATTACTCAAGATATTCAGGTCATGCTGTTGCTTGTTTTTTGGTTTATTGGAAACCCTTTTTTCTTGATTTTTATTAATCGATACCAAAACATCGTATCTAAACTTGGTTAATTCATTTTCCAGGGTAAATATTTTAGGACTTGACTCAATTTTTTCAATTGATGAATCCTCAGTTTTTAAATCGTTCCAAAATTCTCTTGATAAGAATAATTCTTCACTCCAATCTATTTTTGTTTTATAATCTTTATCCTTATTTATTTGCCTAAACTCTTCAAAATCTTTAACCAAGTCTTTTTTCAAATCCTGATCCATAATATCTCCAAAAAACATTAATCCTTCGGGCTTCATCAAATCAATTGCCTTACGAATTACCTTTTTTAAATAATTATGTCCATCAAAACATTGAATTACACTATTTATTATTATAAGATCAAAATCTTTCTCTTCTATCTGGTCTATTTCATCGGCTGACAATCGTTTCTGAATGATATTGGAATGTCCTTCTGCGTTTATTCTTTCCTCATTCTTTTGCAATATGATTCCTGATAGATCGGTGCCATAATACAAGGCTACTTTTGGTGCTAAGCGAAACATACTTATTCCTGATGCACAACCTATTTCCAGAATTCGTGTTTGAGAATTAATAAGTGGCTCTAGTTTTTTTAGCACATTATCGCCATATTCATTCATCTCTTCTTGTGGTATAGGATTACCGGTATAACTACTAGTCCAACCTCCACCAGTTACTTCATCAACAGACTCATCTCCTACATACTCCCATAGTTTTCTGTCATTCAACTTATTTTGGGTTTCCTGCTCTGCATTAACCTTATAGCTATCCAAACATATATATGTCTTAAATAATGAACACTCCCATTGGAACTTATTCATCTCTTTTACATATTGTTTTTCACTAATTATTACACGAGCCGATGCGTCATTTATCATAAGTGTTATACGCTCCTCCGGATATGTTACTGATAGGGGTAAATAACCACATCCCGATTTCAAAATCCCTAGTATAGCTATTATAACATTAGTTCCCTTATCCATATATATTCCTATACATTCATCAATACTAACTTCACATTCAAAACGCAAATAATGTGCTAACTGATTGGATCTATTGTCTAATTCTCTATACGTAATTTTTTCTTGATCACAAACAAGTGCTATATTTTCAGGATTTTTATCCACTTGCTCTTCAAATAATTCTTGTATTGTTTTATCTTTTGGATAATCTGCTTGGGTATCGTTAAATTCGTATAACAACTGTTGCTTTTCTTCTTGTGATAATAACTCTATCTCCTTTAGTTTAACTGTAGAGTCCTTTATAACTGAACTTACAATACGCTTAAAACATCTAATATATTTTTCGATCGTTTCTCGTTTAAATATATCAGTATAATATTCAATCGAAATATCAATTTTATTAACTTTTTCATAAACAAAAAATATCATATCAAATTTTGATGTCCCTCTATATAAATT
>WTBR01000170.1 GCA_013138975.1 Bacteroidales bacterium | reverse complement strand
TGGTTACCCGATGGTAATATTGAGTTTTTAGGTAGGATAGATCATCAGGTAAAAATCCGTGGATTTAGGATAGAATTAGGCGAGATAGAGAATACTTTATTAAAACACGAAAACATAAAAGAGAGTGTAGTACTGGGTATAGAAAAAAACAATGAAAAGTACCTATGCGCATATGTAGCTTGTAAAGAAGAATTTAGTCAAGAAGAGCTTAGAGCATATTTAACAGCACAACTTCCGGAATATATGATTCCCTCTTATTTTATGGAATTGGAAAGTTTACCCCTAAATGTAAATGGAAAGGTAGATCGAAAAGCTTTGCCGTCACCGGAAATAAAAGCAGGAAACGATTATGTTGCACCGAAAACAAAAGAAGAAAGCTTATTAGTAGAAATATGGTCAAAAGTACTAGGAGTTGAAGGAATAGGAGTAACAGATAATTTTTTCAGTTTAGGAGGAGATTCTATAAAAACCATTCAAATACAAGCCAGGTTGAATAAAGCCGGTTATAAATTAAGTGTACAAGATATTTTTGAGAAGCCAACAATATCAAGTGTGGTTTCAAAAATGATACATACCACCAAGGAAGTATCTCAAGATGCTGTGAGTGGAGACGTAGAATTAACTCCTATACATCATGAATTTTTTGGTGATAAAACCGATCTTCATCATTATAACCAATCGGTAATGTTGTCCTCACAAGAGCGACTTGATGAAGAGAAAATAAAAGCAGTATTTCAGAAATTACAAGATCATCATGATGCCTTAAGAATTACATGTAATGTAGACAATTCGGAAAAAGGAACCAGATTATACAATAATGGTATTGAAGATTTTCCAGTTTCTCTTGAAGTTTATGATTTTAGAGATGAAAAAGAGGCTTCAGAAAAGATAACAAACAGTGCAGATCAAATTCAGAGATCAATAGATTTGGAGAATGGGCCATTAATGAAGTTGGGATTATTTCAATTATCAGATGGAGATAGATTATTAATCCTTATTCATCATCTTGCAATTGATGGTATTTCATGGCGTATATTAATTGAAGATCTGGTTAATCTGTATAATCAGCTAGAAAGAGGATTAGCATTAAGTTTACCATCAAAAACTAATTCATTTAGAGATTGGTCAAAAGAATTAAGAGAATATTCACAAAGCAAAAAGCTGCTTTCGGAAAGATTATACTGGGATAATATTACAAACAATGAAATAGAACCACTCCATAGAGAATTTGAAGAATCAAGATTTTTGGAAAATGAAATAGCTAGTAATCAGTTTTCACTTGATGAGGCAACAACATCTGACTTGTTAAATAAAACAAATTCGGCCTATGGGACTGAGATCAATGATATTTTGCTTTGTGGATTGAGTTATGGAATAAAAAATTCCCTGAGAAATAATAAAGTATTGATTAGTCTGGAGGGGCATGGGCGAGAAGAAGTCATTGCAGATATTGACATTAGTAGGACAATGGGTTGGTTTACCTCCTTATATCCTGTCTTACTTGATATGTCAAATGCTGATAATCTGTCAATGCAAATTAAGAGTATAAAGGAAAGCCTTCATCAAATACCAGAGAAAGGTATTGGTTACGGTATTTTAAAATATCTCACACCCAAAGAATTTCTTACAGATCTGGATTTAAATTATACCACACAAATAGAATTCAATTATTTAGGTCAATTCGATGCAGATGTTAAGCAAATGAAAACGTTTAGTATTGCAGATGAATCTTATGGAGAGACAAAAAGCCCGAATAGAGAATTTATTAATGACTTTTCATTTGAAGGAAGGATTAGTGGAGGTGAGCTATTAATTACTGTAAAGTATAAGAAAAAATATTACAGTGAAGAATTTGTGTCAGATTTTCTAGATAGCTATAAAAACTCATTATTAAATATCATTAATCATTGTAAAGACAGTTCTGTTAAAATATTAACACCATCAGATTTTACCTATAAAGACCTTTCAATTAATGAAGTTGATAAATTAAATGAAAAATATGAGATAGAAGATATTTGTAAGTTAACACCAATGCAAGAAGGAATGTTGTTTCATGCAATACATGATTCAGAATCCTTAGCATATTTTATTCAAATGAGTTATCGCTTAAATAGTGAAGTATCTCTGGATATAATGCAAAAAAGTTTAAATGAACTTTTTAACAGGCATGAAGTACTTCGAACTATTATTATACATAAGGATGTTGAAATTCCGATTCAAATAGTATTAAAGAATAGAGAATGTGAGTTTAATTATGAAGATATAAGACATCTTAAATCAGAAGAAAAAGAGGAATATATAAGCAATTATAAAAACAAGGATAAGAAAAGAGGTTTTATTCTGGATCACGATGTTTTAATGCGAGTTTCCTTATTGCAAATAAACGATAAAGAATATGAACTGATTTGGTCAAACCACCATATTGTAATGGATGGCTGGTGTATAAGTATTATAAATAATGATTTCTTTGAAATATATAATGGTTTATTAAATAACAGAACATTAAAATTAAATAGTGTAACTCCATATAAAGAATATGTAAAATGGTTAGATGGCATAGATAAGAATACTTCCTTAAAATATTGGGAAAACTATCTCTCAGGATATGAAGAGCAAGCATCACTTCCTAATTTATCAAAAAAAGGAAATGAATTCGTTCAGCAAAAAGAACATTTACAATTATCTAAAAAAGTATCTGCTAAATTTCAGAAAATTGCATCCGATAATAATGTAACAGCGAATATAATACTACAATCTGTTTGGGCAATAGTTTTAGGAAAGTATAGCAATAAAGAAGATATTGTATTTGGAAGCGTAGTATCGGGGCGACCTTCAGAAATTTATGGGGTAGAAAATATAGTAGGATTATTTATAAATAATGTTCCTGTACGCATACAGTTTTCAAAAGATATAGAATTTAGTACATTAATAAAGCAAGTTCAAAATTCAAATCTCGATTCAGAAACACATCATTATATTTCTTTGGCAGAAATACAATCACAAAGTATATTAAAACAAAACTTAGTAGATCATATAATTATTTTTGAGAATTTTCCTATAGCAGAAAAGATGGAGAGTTTAGATCATGAAAATGATCAGTTGAATATTCAAATATCAGGAGTTGATACCTTTGAACAGACAAACTATAATTTAACTATTGCTGCTTCTTTAAGTGATGTATTGCATGTGAATTTTATTTACAACGCCAACATGTTTGATTCAGAGATGATGAAGAGCTTGAAAGTACATTTTGAGAAAGCAATTAATCATATTGTTTCCGATTCAGAACTTAAAATCTCTGAAATAGATATACTAAGCGAAGCAGAAAAACATCAGTTGTTATATGAGTTTAACAATACAGAAGCAGATTATCCAAAAGATAAAACCATTCATCAGTTATTTGAGGAGCAGGTAGAAAGAACCCCTGGAAATGTAGCAATTTCTTGTGAAGGAGAAGAGATTAGTTATAAAGATTTGAGTATAAGATCCAGTCAATTAGCTAATTATATTTTGAGTAATGTCTGTGATAAAAAACTTATAGCTATTATGTCAAATCGTTCAATTGATATGATAGTAGGTATTTTTGGAGTGTTAAAGTCAGGTCATGCATATTTACCATTGGATCCAAAACAACCATTTGATAGGAATAAGAAGATTTTACAAGAAAGTCAAACAGAAGTTATAATTGTAGATAATAATGATTTCTCATATGAAGATATAAAAAGCCTTAATCTAAGAGATGAAAATATTTATAAAGAGAATATCACATCTGTTTTAAGTAATGTAGAGAGTTCAGATTTAGCATATGTAATTTATACTTCCGGGTCAACAGGAGTACCAAAGGGAGTGATGATTTCACATGGAAATATAGTTAATTTTGTAACAGCAATGTCAAGTATTGTTCCTGAGGATGAAAAAGGAGCAGTTCTTTCCATGACAACAATCTCATTTGATATATTTGGATTAGAACTTTATGTTCCCCTGTTAAAAGGGACATCAATGATTCTTGCAAAAGACCGGGAAAGTACAGATATTAAGTTATTAGGTTCAATAATTAGAAATGAACAAGTAAGTGTATTACAATTAACACCGTCAAGATTAAGTCTGATTCTTTCAGATGTTAACTCAAAAGATGTATTAGAAAATATTAAGGTAGTAATGGTTGGAGGAGAAGAATTGCCAATAAGCTTACTTACTGCTTTACGAGATATTTATAAAGGGAAAATATACAATATGTATGGCCCTACAGAAACAACTATATGGTCTACATTCAAAGATGTTTCAAAGGATTTGACATTAAATATTGGAAAACCAATAAGTAATACCCAAATCTATATATTAGATAATTCAAATAAAATACAGCCAATAGGAGTAGAAGGAGAGTTATGCATAAGTGGAGCAGGATTAGCACGAGGTTATTTTAAAAATTCAGGATTAACAGCAGAGAAATTTATATCTCATCCTTTTAAAGAAGGAGAACGTTTATATCGCACAGGCGATTTAGCGCGATGGTTACCCGATGGTAACATTGATTTTTTGGGAAGAATTGATCATCAGGTAAAGATCCGGGGATTTAGGATAGAGTTGGGCGAGATAGAAAGTACTTTATTAAAATATGAAAACATAAAAGAGAGTGTAGTGCTTGCCAGAGAAGAAAATGGAGACAAGTACCTATGCGCATATATCGTTAGTAAAGAAGAACTCAATCATGAAGAACTAAGAACTTATTTGTTAGCACAACTTCCCGATTATATGGTTCCTTCTTATTTTGTAGAATTGGAGAGTTTACCACTAAATTCAAACGGAAAGGTAAATCGCAAAGCTCTGCCATCACCGGAATTAAAAGCGGGAGACGATTATGTAGCACCATCCACAGAAATAGAAGAAAAGCTGCTTGAAATATGGTCAAAAGTATTAAATACAAATAAAGAAGAAATAAGTGTAACTGCTAATTTCTTCTCAATGGGAGGTCATTCGCTCAAAGCGATGGTGTTAACCAGTAATATACACAAAGAAATTGGCGTTGAATTTCCATTACGAGAAATATTTATACATCCAAATATAAAATCCCAGGCAAATCAGATAGAAAAAAGTACAAAAAAAGAGTTTGTATCCATACCAAAAGCAAAGGAACAATCAAATTACCCATTATCACCGGCACAAAAGCGATTGTATTTGTTGCAACAGTTTGATTTGAAATCAACTGCTTATAATATGCCCAATGTAATTCCATTGGGAAAAGAGCTTGATAAATTAAAAATAGAAGAAATATTCAAACAACTAATAAATCGACATGAAAGTTTTCGCACAAGCATAGTTTTAGTGGATAGTGATCCTGTTCAGCTTATAAGTAAGAATGTTGAGTTTGAGCTTGAAGAACTAAGTATAGAAAACACAGAAATTGAGCACATACGAAACAAATTCATAAAGCCCTTTGATTTATCTAAAGCACCTTTTTTACGAGCAGCCATAGTAGATATAAAAGGAGAGAATAGCTTGTTAATGATTGATATGCATCATATAATAAGCGATGGAACTTCGCAAGCAATCTTAGAGAAAGAATTTCAGGCTTTACTATTAGGAGAAGAATTATCTCCATTATCCCTACAATACAAGGATTATGGCGAGTGGCAAAATAGTAAAGAGCAGCAAGCACTTATAAAATATCAGGAACAATATTGGCTTAATAAATTTGAAGGAGAGATACCCGTATTAAATCTTCCGACCGATTATGTTCGGCCATTAATGCAAAGTCACGAAGGAGCAACAGTAAATTTTGTACTGAGTAAAAAAGAGACAGAAGGGATAAGGTTTTTCACCAAAGAAAATGATCTTACCTTGTATATGTCCTTGCTATCAGTATTTAGTATTTTGCTATCGAAGCTAAGTGGACAAGATGATTTAGTAGTAGGATCACCAATAGCCGGAAGGAATCACGCTGATTTGGAGAATATAGTAGGTGTGTTTATTAATACACTATCCATACGAAATGAAGTAAAAGCAGAAACAACAATACGAGAGTTCGTATCAAGCTTAAAGCAAACCGTACTTGGAGCATACGAAAATCAGAACTACCAGTTCGAAGATTTAGTAGATAAGGCTTCAGTAGAGCGAGATACCAGCCGCAATCCTATTTTCGATGTAATGTTTAATTTGTTGAATCAAGCTGAGTATAAAAGCTCAGTAAATGAGGATGTTGATAATAGTCATAAAAAGGGAATATCAAAATTCGATTTAAATTTAACAGCAATTGAATTTGATAATAACATATCTTTAAGTTTAGAATACTGTACAAGATTATTCAAAGCCGAAACAATAGATAGATTTATAGTATATTTTAAAAAGATAGTAAGTCAAATAACAAGAAAATCTGAAGTTAAAATCTCTGCAATAGATATTCTAAGCAAAGACGAGAAACATCAGCTATTATACGAGTTTAACAATACAAAAGCTGATTATCCAAAAGATAAAACAATATATCAGCTATTTGAGGAGCAAGTAGAGAAAAACCCCGATAATATAGCAGTTTCTACAAAAGATAAATCAGTTAATTATAGAGAATTACACGCAAAGGCTGAGAAATTAGCAAAGATTCTTAGGTCAAATGGAGTTTCTCCGGGGAGTGTAGTAAGCTTAATGTTAGATAGGTCAATAGAAATGATAATAGGTTTAATGGGAATATTAAGGGCAGGATGTTGTTATTTGCCAATAATTCCAAACATGCCTAAATCACGATTAGATTATGTGCTTGAGGATAGTGAAAGCCCTTTGATATTAACACAAACAAAATATGAAGATAAGCTAACAGGAGTAAAGAGTATAAATCTGGAAGAATTAGAAACCTTATCATGTTCCCCCGAAAACTTACCAGAACAAAATAATCCAAATAATTTAGCATATATTATTTATACTTCTGGTACTACAGGTAATCCAAAAGGAGTAATGATTGAGAACCATTCCGTACTTAATCGAATAAAATGGATGCAAAAAAACTACCCCATAAGCACAGGAGATGTAATTTTACAAAAAACACCCTATACCTTTGATGTTTCAGTATGGGAATTGTTTTGGTGGAGTTTTGAAGGCGCAAGTGTTTATATGCTAGAACCAGAAGGAGAAAAAGACCCACAACTAATTTCCAGAACAATAGAAGAAAAGAAGATCAATGTAATGCACTTTGTTCCATCCATGTTAGAAGCATACTTGAAAGTTATGGAGCCTGAATCACAGAATATTAATTTGGGAAGCATGAAATATGTATTTTCCAGTGGTGAAGCATTACGACCAAGTCAGGTACATAGTTTTTATCAACTATTTACAGATAAAGTAAATACAAAATTGGTTAATCTTTATGGTCCAACAGAAGCCACAGTAGATGTATCCTGTTTCGATTGTTTAAGAGATGTAGACTATAAAACTATACCAATAGGTAAACCAATAGACAATACCGAATTATATATTCTTGATAAAAACACATTACAATTACAAGGCGTAGGAATAATTGGAGAGCTAATGATATCCGGCGTAGGTTTATCACGAGGTTATTTGAAGAAGGACGAATTAACAAAAGAAAAGTTCATAGATCATCCCTATAAAGAAGG
>WTBR01000050.1 GCA_013138975.1 Bacteroidales bacterium | reverse complement strand
CTCTTGTAAGGAAAAAGCTATATATGTGCAGTTTGCAAGCATCTAAACATAATAAAGCATGTGCAGAACTATACCAGCGCTTACTCGCTAAAGGCAAACCAAAAAAAGTAGCATTGATTGCAGTTTCCAATAAATTATTAAAAATGGTCTATGCTATTGCAAAGTCTGGATTGCCCTATGATCAATACTATGTCTCAAGAAAAATGGCATGAAAAAAGTATCAGTAAAAGATACGCTTCGGGTATTGATGAGCCATAAGTTTTTCTTTCTGCTTTTTGCAAAGCAAAAAAATAGTGAGGAAATAATTCCCTCACTATACAAGATAAACTTCGGTTCAATGAATCACCAAAAGTTTTCTTTCTGCTAATACAAAATTATTGAAAATAACTTGGATTTTAACACAATTCAATTATTATATGCCCAATGGTATTCAACAGGCGACCTCGACTCCTTACCCTCTGGTAGAAGGGCTGGTTTCCGCTTATCCTGAGGTAGAAAATGGAACTCGTTTTCGTCATTTCGATGGTCAGTTTTCTAACAGTGATTTATCATTCCTTGAAAGAAAAGCCAGTTACGTGGATAATTCATTTTTTAACATTTTTACGGTCAATTTCTTAGCTGGCGATAAAGAAAATCCATTAAATGAGCCATATACTGTTGTTCTTACTAAAAAAACTGCCCAAAAGTATTTTGAAGATGAAAATCCAATCGGAAAGAATTTATTATATGATGGAAAATACGTTTTAAAAGTAACAGCAGTGATAGATGAATTGCCTATAAACTCGGATTTTAGGTTTGATTTATTTGTTTCAATGAAAACAATGTTAGCAATAAATTCAAACAGAGATTATTCAGAGCTTTGGATGAATACAAATTACATGACATTATTTTTAATAGATAAGAATAGCGATGTTGAGAAGTTAAATGAAAAAATTGCCGGATTCCTTGAGAATCGCGGATTTAGTGTCAGAACTGCATTGTTTTTAAGTCCCTTATCCATGTATCATTTAAAACCCCATAAAGAGGCTAACTCTTTTAAATTATTGATAATATTTGGATTAATAGCAATATTTATTTTAATAATAGCTTGTATAAACTTTATTAATTTATCGATAGTAAACGCTGTAAATCGTACAAAAGAAACAAGTATACGCAGGATAGCTGGAAGTAAAATATCATCATTAATCATTCAGCAATTAGGTGAATCAGTATTATTATCGTTTGTTTCCTTTGATTTAGGGTATTTGTTAGCCGAAAGGTTATTACCAAGCTTCAATGCAATACTTGGAACTCAAATACCTTCTAAGGTAATTTTAAATTTCTCATTCATTTTTAGCATGTTCTTAACCTCATTGTTGCTGGGTCTTGTATCAGGAATATTTCCGGCAATAAAAATAAGCAGAATTCACGCTTTAAGGGCATTAACCGGAAAACGAACAGGCCTGAACCAGATTGGACTGGGTAAAAAGGGTCTTATTGTAATTCAGTACGCTATTTCTGTTATTCTAATTATATCAACTATAATAGTATATCAACAATTTGATTATATAAAAAATATAGACCTGGGTTTTAATAAAGAGCAGCTAATTGCAGTTTATATTGGAGAAGAAAGTAGTGAGAGTAATTCGAAATTGCAAAATTTCAAAGATGAACTATATGGATATACAGGGGTTCAAAATATTACTCTTTGCAGTAACATGCCGTTTTACGGTAATAGTAGTTCTACATTACGGAAAGATGGTGCAGCTAAAGAAGAAGTTTTATTGGTTAATGTTAACGTAGCTGAAACCTCATTTTTAGAAACGTTTAATATCAAACGTATAACCGGGAAGAAGATTTCAGTAAGCAATGATTCTACAGTTATTGGATATTGTTATATCAATCAAACGGCAGCGAATAAGCTGGCTTTTGAAAATCCAATCGGTGAAAGAATTATTATGGAGGAAAATAAATATGAGATTATTGGGGTATTTGAAGATTTTCATGTTTCTTCATTAAAAAGTAAGATACTGGCTCAGGTGATTTTCTTGGTGGATAATCCTAGAGTATCTAATTGGATGGTTGTTAGGTGTGAAGAGCACAATTTGAATAAAATAAGTGAATTAGCATCGGCTGCGCTTAAAGAATATCTCCCTGATAATACGTATTCGTTTTTTAATTATGGTGATACCGATTTCAAAGCTGAAACACTTAAAGAAGTTGATGGTATTGAAAAAACGTTGGGGCTTTTTGCCTTTATTGCAATTTTGATTGCCAGTATGGGAATTTTTGGTTTAGTTGCTTTAACGGTAAAACACAAAACAAAAGAGATTGGAATTCGAAAAACATTAGGTTCGACGGTATTTGAAATTTATAAATTAATTGCTCGTGAATATATTTTTTTAGCCGTTTTAGGAAATGTTGTTGCATGGCTTCCTGCATGGTATATTAGCAATAAAATCCTTCAGGATTTTGCTTATCGTATTGATATTAGTTTATGGGTTTTTGTATTAGGATTCTTTTCTTCAATTTTACTTACAATTATTACAATTGCTTTTCATACAATTAAAGCCGCAAGAACAAATCCTGTTGAAGCTTTAAGATATGAATAAGTATATACAGAAAGAATTGTTATAACAAACATCTAGCAGGTTTTTAATACCTGTTAGGTTTTAAAAGTAGCTAAATATTTTCTTCAGCAAATTCAATTAGAATTTCAGCATTTTTTTCAGGATTGTCAGCCTCTAATGTAACAGGATAGACGGTATTATTTGTTCTTTGATCTAAACCAAAACTATAGCTCTTGTCGTAGTAAGCTAGAGTTATATCGGCAACAGTATCTAATTGCCCATTTTGAAGCGATTCTAGAGCCGCTTTTACATTCTGACCCCCAAGTCTCTTTCCAATCCTCAGAATGCAATCTTCGAGAAATTTGGCATCAAATCCGGCATACTCATTTACAAGTCTTTTAATGCGTTCGGATTTAGGAAGCTCCATCTTAATTACGCTTGTTGTTCGCATTAAATTAAATAACTCTTCAGGTATCCAATTTGATCCAATAGAGTGACTTTCATCTTCAAGCCAAATAGCTTTAGTATTATCAAGATTTAACCATTCATAAATCAGGTTATTTTCAAATTGCTCATTTTTAGGTTGAGGCTCTTGTCCTAATGCTCCAAAAACTGATCCTTTATGATTTGCCAATCCTTCAAGATCTATAACCTGTTGCCCTTTTTCTTTAATCTTTAAAAGAGTCTCTGTTTTTCCGCTTCCGGTAAGTCCTCCAACAACAATTAGTTCTTTCGATTCAGCAAGCTGCGATTTTCCATAATTCCGAAAGGCTTTATACCCTCCTTCAAGGATATAAGTATTTATTCCTACGGTTTCAAATAACCATGCCATACTAGCGCTTCTCATTCCACCACGCCAACAATGTACAAGTAATTTGTTGTTTTTTGCGAGTTTTCGGGATTCTTCGGCAAATGATCGTAGTTTTCTTCCAACAATTTCCAATCCCGAAAGAACAGAGCTTTCCTTCCCGGATTTTTTGTATTTAGTGCCAACTATTATTCTTTCTTCGTTACTAAAAATAGGGATATTATGTGCTCCCGGAATATGCCCTGTTTCAAATTCTTGAGGTGATCGAACATCAATTATTGAAATATTTTTTGAAAGATGATAAAATTCTTCAGGACTTATTTTAGTTGACATATATTATTTTTTTATTTTGCGAAGTTACACAAAAAAAGTAATTAAGATTAACTGTTTGTTGCTTTTGAAACTCTGATTTATTGGCGTATTTCAAAAATAAGAATTAGAACTCTTATTTTAAAAGCTCATCACTTTTATTTTGTTGAAAATCAAATATTAAGGACTTGTTTTCTTTCAATGAATTAATCAGTTTAAAAACTGGACAAATTGATAAACGTTAATGCCTTTTTAAGACTTTTAAAGATGAACTAAATTAAAAAGATTG
Organism: Bacteroidales bacterium; assembly: GCA_013138975.1. Classification (GTDB taxonomy): domain Bacteria; phylum Bacteroidota; class Bacteroidia; order Bacteroidales; family UBA12077; genus UBA12077. The sequence goes on along the minus strand of WTBR01000050.1, from coordinate 89,961 downwards.
TCTAATCTTCTAGAAAATTACCCAGAATTGATCTGCTTCCTTTTTTAATATTTCCTCCTGTTGGCGATAATCTCTGAATGAGTTTACGAATTGGCATAGACTGTAACCAAATTTTTCCGGTTCCTTGTAATGTAGCCAGAAAAAGTCCTTCACCACCAAATACCATCGATTTTAAACTCCCTGAAGCTTCAATATTAAAATTTATTTGTGGTTCATAAGCTACAATACATCCCGAATCAATCCGTAAGGTTTCGTTATTTAATGTTTTTTCGATTACTGTACCTCCGGCATGAATAAAAGCTAATCCATCACCCATAAGCTTTTGTAAAATAAAACCTTCGCCACCAAGAAGTCCTGCACCTAGTTTTCGATTTAAATGAATCGATACTTTTGTGCCCAATGCAGCACACAGAAATCCATCTTTCTGCACAATAATTTCGCCTTTACTATTTTTTAAATCTATTGGAATAATTTTACCGGGATAAGGTGCAGCAAACGAGACCTTTCTTTTGCTCAAACCTTGATTTGTGAAATGAGTCATGAACAGCGATTCACCGGTAATTAATCGACTTCCCGCAGAAAATAACTTATTTAATAATCCCTGATTAGGAGTAGAGCCATCTCCTAATTTTGTTTCAAACGAAATTCCCTCTTCCATATATAGCATTGCACCAGCTTCTGCAATTACCGATTCATGTGGGTCTAATTCAACTTCTACAAGCTGAATATCATCCCCAATTATTTTATAATCAATTTCGTGTGAGGTCATAATATTATATCTTTTTAAACCTGACTTTGATATTGTAATTCAGAATAATAAATGCAATTTTATCTGTTACACTATTAATACGGTCAGATTTTAGTTAAAATCAGAAGGTTCAGAAAAATAGCGAATAAGCACTTCTTTTATTTCCTCAATTCGCACAGGTTTTGAAAGGTAATGATTCATTCCGCTATCAAAAGCTTTTGTTTTGTCTTCTTCACGCGCATTAGCTGTCATTGCAACTATAGGCAATTGGAAACCTGCACTTCGGATTTCAGCAGTAGCTTCAATCCCATCTTTTTCTGGCATCATAATATCCATAAAAATAATGTCGTACTTATTTTCTTTTACCTTGTTAAAACAGTCTTTTCCATTTTGAGCAATGGAAATCTCATAACCCAAATTTTTAAAGATCGTTTGTGCAACTCTTTGATTTATAATATTATCTTCTGCCAATAAGATATTTATATTTTTCTTAAGTTTATTTAACTCAGGAAGTACTTTTTCAGCAACTTTTAGTTTAGTAAAGTTTTCCTTAAGTATATCAAAAACCTCTTTTGCTTCATATGGTTTAATTAAATAATAATCAACATTATTCATTTTACACTTAACATAATTTCCAGGCTGATCGTTAGAGCTAACAATACCGATAAAGAAGTTATTTGAGATTCCTTTTTCTTTTATTTTACGAGCAAAACCGATACCGTCAAAGTTTGCATTGTCTTTAATTAGAATTAACTGATATTTTTTGTCTGGCTTTTTCAAGCTTTCTTCAATTTTTGTTAAAGCATTGTCTGTTGATTTAATTTGCTCATTATTTGTACCAAAGCTATTGAACGAATTATAAAGGGTATTTTCCTCGTCAGGATTATTATTAATTATTAAAACATTAATCTGGTTATAATCAACTATTTTAGAGACATCAACATCTTTTTTAGATTTTTCATTTGAGTAAACCTGAATAGTGAAAGAGAATTTTGAACCACTATATTGAGGATCTTTTGATATAGAAGAAGGACTTTCAACCCATATTTCTCCGCCCATTAATTCAACGAGTTGTTTCGAAATGGTTATACCTAATCCTGTTCCTCCAAATTTTCGTGTTGTTGATCCGTCGGCTTGAGAAAAGGATGCAAAAATATCTTTCAGTTTTTCTTTCGGAATTCCAATACCGGTATCTTCAATTGAAAATTGAGCTGTAAGGCGATCGCTGCGTCTTTTTAGCATCTCAACCGAAAGCACAATTTTACCTTCGTATGTAAATTTGATGGCGTTTCCGATAAGATTTGAAATTACTTGTTTTAACCTGAAAGGATCACCAATAATATCATCGGGAACATTACTATGTACGTTAGAAATTAGCTGTAAACCTTTTTCTTGCACTTGTGGATTATATAATGATAATGTTGCTTCTAACTCTTCTCGTAGCTTAAAAGGAGTTTCTTCAAGAATCATTTTTCCAGCTTCAATTTTAGAAAAATCTAAAATATCATTTATAATCGAAAGTAATAAATCGGCAGATTTAATTATTATATGCACAGCGTCGGCTTGCTTCGCATTTAAATTTAAAGTCTCAAGGGTATTAGCCATTCCTACTATGCCATTTAACGGCGTACGTATTTCATGACTCATTTTAGCAAGGAATTCTGTTTTCGCTTTGTTTGCTGCAATTTCTCGTTTTCTCGTTTTCTCAATTGGAGTTATATCAATAAATGCTTCTAGTGAAACATCCTCATTATCAATTCGGAAAGGAATTTCTTTTTTGTAAAGTATAATTTCATTATCATGATCATCATAATAAATATATTGATTGTCATTGTCGGAATAAGAAAACGAATCGCTATCTTTAAATTTTCGAGAAATTAGAAATTGATCAGTTAAATTTTTTCCAACCAATTCATTGTCATTTTTTAAACCAAAAATATTTATTGCTGTTTTATTTAAACTTTTAACAAGATTTTTATCACCAAGAACCATTATACCTATTGGAAGTGACTCAAGAATTTCTCTTAAGGCAGATAATGAGCTCTTAATACTGTTTTCTTCTTTATTCTTTTTTCGAATATAAAAGATAAATAAAATAATTATCAGAATTAAAATTAAAGTAGTTGATGTACTAACAATAATAGATTTTGTAACAACAGAACTTATAATGGTTTTTGTTTCGAGGGAGAAAACAACACCCAAATCCTTAGTTAAAATCCGTACCGGATAATATGCCGAAAGATATTCATTTTTGGAATTTTCAAAAGCCACATCATGCAACAAAGAACCATTAAAACCATTTTTTATATCATTGGTAATTCTTGTTATATTGGTAACAGAAATTGTATCATGAACCAAATTGTTTGTTATTATTTCACCATCAGCGCTCACAAGCCATTGCCATAAAGTATTTCCTAAATGATAATTATTAAATACAGAATTGATATAATTATTTATATCTGTTTTAATTAAAATATTAATAACAGGCTTATTATCAACAAAAACAGGAAGAGCATATGTGTAACTTCCGTCATTATTTGGACTAATTTCTTCTCTATTTACAAGTGTTTTTTGTCGTTGCGATATATAGTAATCACTTATAAAATGGTTTGTTTTATCTTTAAAAAGGCTATATACGTTTTTATTATTATCTATAATTTTTATGTTTTTAATAAGATTTTGGTATTTAAAATAGAAGAGCTCAAGCTTCTTCACTTTCAGTTCAATATCATCTTGATTTTTAAAAAAATTAGCAATCTCTGTTGAGAAAACAATGTAGTTTATTTCATTTTCAAATTCATATCCAGATTGTTCAATTTCCCATCCGCAAATCTGCGATTGATTTGTTAACATATCAGTATGAAAACTTAGTTGTTGATTATAGATATGATAACCTTGATAGGCATTAATACCTAAAATCACAGCAATTACTACTGATAATATATAATAGATTTTTTTCATAATTAAATACTTAGCATCATTTAATAATCTTTAGTAATAACCAATTTGTTTCTTCAATCAAAGCTTTGTAGATTGTATATTTACTATTGTCGATATAAAAATTTTCAATAGATTCTTCTGACAACAATGATTTTATTGCATTACTTAAACTCTTATTTTTATGATCTGTTAAGTTTGTTTTTTTAAAATTATAAATATCTTCAGTTATTGGTTTGTAATATCCAAAATCTCTTAAATGAGGGATATTAGTTATTTTTCCTGCTCCCTTTGTACAACAAATAATATTGCCTTTTTGATCAATTATTAGAATTAATTCTGTTCCGGACGAAAAGTATTTCTCTTTTAAACTATTAAGTGTAATATCTCCAGATAAAATACCAATAAAATGATCTCTATAATATATAGGTTCTACACATGAAACAATCCATCCTCTTCCGTACGGATCGGCAATTGGGTTATTTATCCAATATGCCTTTTCGCTAAAAGGTTTATTGTTAGCTAATTGATATGGTGCAAATTTTTTTAAATTGATATCTGGTATTAAGTAACTTAAAACATCAATATATGGATAAATCCTTAAAAAGGAATTTGTATCTATAAAATATATTTGTGAGAGCGACGGATTCTTTTTTATTGTACTAGTAAATAAAGTATCTAGAGCTTCACTATTAATAATTATCCTTTTAAGATCATTTGTTAATATGCTGTTAGCAGGATAATATATCGCTGACTTTGATTTAATATAGTTACTAACAAGAGTGCCGTTTAAAGAAAACCGATAAATATTTTTCGAAAAATCCTGTACATTTTTATCAAAAGGTATTTTATGCTGAAGTACATTGGCGGTATTAAATATGTTATTTCTAACTAAAAGCAGATCATTATTAATAGCATTTGCAATATGTTTTGCATGTTTTAAGTTTAGATCTTCATTTTGCTGAGTTTTGCATGAAGAAAAAACTAAAAGAAAAACAAAAAAAATGTACGAAAATCGTCTCATTAAAAACAATATAGAATAAGTGATACAAGTTATGAAAAAAATTAAAATGATTATAACGATTTATGACAAAAGGAGATTATTTGAATATAAATGAATCGATATTATTTACAAACGATGTTTTGATTCATCATTAAAAAGTATACTAAGATAATTTTCATAGCGTAATAAACTTACAGTGCCGTTTTCAACCGCATCCTTTATAGCACAACCAGGTTCATGAACATGAGTACAATTATGATATTTGCAGTTTTTAGAGATGTTAAATATTTCAGGAAAGTAATGAAAAAGTTCTTCAGTTTTTATATCGTGTAAACCAAAACCCCTAATTCCGGGGGTATCAATAATGTAGCCACCAAACTTTAACTCATACATTTCGGCAAAGGTGGTTGTATGTTTCCCCGATTTATGAGCATCAGAGATTTCCGATGTTTTTAAATCCAAAGATGAGTCAATGAGATTAATTAAGGATGATTTTCCAACACCGGAATTTCCTGTAAATAGGGATGTTTTGTTTTTTAATAGCGACTTAACATTCTCAATATTTGTTTTATTCTTTACAGAAGTCTTAATGCATTCATATCCAGCTCTCTCGTATATATAAACTAATTCATTTAAATAATCAGTTTGTTTTTCATTATATAAATCAATTTTATTAAAAATGATTTTTGCAGGAATTTCATACGCTTCGGCAGTAATCAAAAATCGATCTATAAAAATTGGATATGTTACAGGAGAAGCAATAGTTACCATGATAATTGCTTGATCAAGATTTGCAGCAATAATGTGAGTTTGCTTCGAAAGGTTTGTTGATTTTCTGATGATATAATTCTTACGAGCTAAAATGTTTTTTATTACTCCTGTATCATAATCTTCAGAGATATCATATTCAACCATATCACCAACAGCAACAGGATTTGTACTTTTAATTCCTTTTATTCGTAATTTCCCACGAATATTGCACGTAACAAACTCGCCTGTTTCGGAATCCTTAACGGAGTAAAAGCTCCCGGTTGATTTTATGATTAAACCTTTTTTCAAATACTTTGTTCTTTTACATACTTTGCGAAAGTATTAAATATTTCAATATTATTGTCATATTATGTGATGAATTATATAATTTTAGCTCTTGTGAACAGTAAACCACAATGACACAAAGAAGGCACAATGTTTAATTATTAATTAGAAATTTATTATGGTAAAGAAAATAGTTTCTTACAATGTAAATGGCATTCGTGCCGCATTAAATAAAGGATTTGTCGAATGGTTAAAAGAAACCGATCCAGATATCGTTTTAATTCAGGAAACAAAAGCACATAAAGAACAAGTCGACACCACCTTATTTGATGAACTAGGATATCATCATTATTGGTTTTCGGCGGTTAAAAAAGGATATAGTAGTGTTGCAATTTTATCTAAAAAAGAACCTGATAACATCGTAAAAGGAATTGGTATTGAAAAATATGATGTTGAGGGAAGAACTATTAGAGTTGATTTTGGAGATATTACAATAATAAATTCATACTTTCCCTCAGGTACTACAGGAACTGTTCGACAGGATTATAAAATGGAATATTTGGTTGACATGCAGAAATATATTGATGAGCTTAAAATAGATCGCCCTAAGATAATTCTAAGTGGTGATTATAATATTTGCCATAAGCCAATAGATATAAATCATCCGGAAAGGCATAAAAAATCATCCGGCTTTTTACCTGAAGAGCGAGAATGGGTAGATCAATTTATTGCCAAAGGTTTTATTGATACATTCCGTGAATATAATCAAGAAGCAGAACAATATAGTTGGTGGAGTTATCGTGCAGGATCAAGAGGAAAAAATTTGGGTTGGAGAATCGATTATCATATGATAAGCGAATCATTGAAACCTAAATTAAAAAATGCTACAATTTTACAGGATGTGGTTCATTCTGATCATTGCCCTATAATGGTTGAGGTGGATTTTTAAGAAAAAGAGAATTTTCGGGTTAAAATTGCCCGGAAATATAATTTTTTGATTCTTGCTGTTTAATATTTATTTCATCAATTTTTTGAGCATATATTTCTATATATTTTTTATATAGATCAAAAATTTCAATAGTATAATTTCCTTTGTCTTTACCCCAAGGGTCATCTTCTATCATTATTCCATCGGGATCAAAACAAGCATGATAGTTCTTAAATCCTTCATCTCCCTGGATCATTACAGCAAGTTCTTGATTTCCATTAGGATTAATAACTAAACGTATTCTAAATTCATTGTTGGGGTTTTGTACTTCGTAAAAAGACTCTTTATAAATATTTGCACCAAAACGATGTTCAACAACTTCTGTATAAAAATTATGACCGTTCAGCGAAAAAGATTTTTTATGATTTGTAGTATGGTCAGTTTCTACTTTTTTATGAATGAGACTTTCAATTTTATCAAGTGTTCTGAGATTTAACTCCCCGGAGTTTTCAGAATGCATTGGTGAGAAACTCATTGTTTCCGGAATACCTGCAACTAAAATGAATACTAATATTGATACAAGAATTCTCAAAGCTATTTTATTTTAAATATTGATATTATATTAAATAGATTTGGCGAAGAAAATGTTTTTTTATACATCTTGTATCTCTTTTTTGACCAACACACCTTGTTTGTACATGAAAGTAAGTTTCACAAAAAAACCATGTTAAGATTCGAATCTTAACATGGTTTATAATATATAATAGATCTTTTCTATTATGCTCTTTTACGTTGAAATTCTTTCAGAAGTATTTTTCTTAATCGAATATGTTTTGGAGTAACCTCGACATATTCATCTGCCTGAATGTATTCCAAGGCTTCTTCTAATGAGAATTTAATTGGAGGTGGTAATTTCACTTTATCATCGGTTCCTGAAGCACGCACGTTTGATTGCTTTTTGGCTTTTGTAATATTTACACCGATATCACCTGCTTTATTATTTTCTCCAACCACTTGACCTTCGTAAATTTCTTCATTGTGAGAAACAAAAAACTTTCCTCTGTCTTGTAATTTATCTAAAGAGTAAGCAATTGCAGTTCCAGTCTCAATTGCATTTAATGAACCTACTTGACGTTTCACAAAATCGCCTTTGTAAGGTTCAAAATCTTTAAAACGATGAGCAGCTACAGCTTCTCCTGCAGTAGCCGTCATCAATATATTCTTCAATCCGATTATTCCTCGCGATGGCATGTGGAATTCAAGTAAAATACGTTCGTTTTTACGTTCCATATTCATCATCTCGCCTTTACGCTGTTGAATAATCTCAATCGCTTTACCTGAATATTCTTCAGGTAAATCAATGGTTAAGTATTCGATAGGCTCGCATTTTTCACCATCAATTTCTTTTATGATAACTTTAGGCTGTCCTACTTGAATTTCATAACCTTCACGACGCATAGTTTCAATTAAAACCGATAAATGTAAAACACCACGGCCATATACTGTATGAGCATCAGCTGAATCGGTTGGCTCAACTTTCATTGCTAAGTTTTTCTCAAGTTCTCTTTCCAATCGTTCTTTCAAATGTCGAGAAGTAACAAATTTACCATCTCTTCCAAAAAACGGAGAGTTGTTAATAGTAAAAAGCATACTCATAGTTGGCTCATCAATTGCAATAGGATCTAAGCCTTCAGGATTTTCAATGTCAGCAATAGTATCACCAATAGAAAAACCCTCGATACCAACTAAAGCACAAATATCTCCTGATTCTACAGTATCAACTTTTCTTTTACTTAAGCCTTCGTATGTAAGTAACTCTTTTATTTTAGTTTTTTTAATTGAGCCATCTCTTTGAACAAGAGATACTCTCATTCCTTGTTTTAATGTTCCACGTAATAATTTTCCAATAGCTATTCGTCCAACATACGAAGAATAGTCTAATGAAGTAATTAACATTTGAGGAGTTCCTTCGAAAGACTTTGAATCAGGAATATGCTCAATTATTGAATCCATTAAAGAAGTAATATCTGTAGTTGGTTCTTTCCAATCGTTTGACATCCAACCATTTTTTGCAGAACCATATACTGTTGGAAAATCTAACTGATCTTCGTTAGCTTCTAAGTTAAACATTAGATCAAACACTTGTTCCTGGACTTCTTCAGGTCGACAATTGGCTTTATCAACTTTATTAACTACAACAATAGGCTTTAATCCTAATGTTAGCGCTTTTTGAAGAACGAAACGAGTTTGTGGCATAGTGCCTTCAAAGGCGTCAACCAATAATAAAACGCCATCTGCCATATTTAACACGCGTTCTACTTCACCACCAAAATCGGCGTGACCAGGAGTATCAATAATATTGATTTTATAATCCTTATAATCAACCGAAACGTTTTTAGAAAGGATTGTTATTCCTCGTTCACGTTCAAGATCATTACTGTCAAGAATTAAGTCGCCAGGATTTTCATTTTCACGAAATAATTTTCCTAGCAATAGCATCTTATCAACCAAAGTAGTTTTACCGTGATCAACGTGAGCTATTATAGCTATGTTTTTGATTTTTTGCATTTTTACCCCCTAAAATTTCAGCGTGCAAAGGTATGTGATTTAAATTAATATAAGCTATAAACAGATGAAATAGTGATTATGTTTTTAGTTATCATTTATAAAGATTCATTTTTTATATTATATTTAGGTGAAAAGGACTAACAAACAATAGATTAAAAATGATTTTACGACCAATTTATTTTTTTTAAGTATAAAACAAAAACCCTGTCAAAATTTAAATTTCGACAGGGTTAAGTTTAAAGAAAATAATATTTTTATTGACCTTGATAAAGACTAAATGCATTTGCTAATGCAGATTCAATTTTAGTAGCTATTTCAGGATCTCCATCTTGTTTAGAAAATTCGTTCAGTCTTTGTAAATAATGAATAGATAACCTTAATTCATAATCTAAACTTTCCATATATCTTGTAGGTAATGAAAAGTAATAATTTAACTCTTCAATTGTAGTTTCTGCAAACTCCTCAACAATAGCATTTGCTTTGTCGGTTGCGTCTAACTTATAATATGTTTCAAGTATATCCAGCATAAATAAGTCATATTTAAAATTATAAGAAGGCATAATTTCCATACACTTATCTAATACTTGAATAGCAGAATCCTTTTTGCCAACTTTATATAACTCTTTTGCTAATCGGTTAAAATTATTTCTGATTCTAATAACAGATGTTGTTCTTTCAATTGTATGATCAATCCAAACATCAGGATCATTCATATTTCCCCAGGCAAAATCATTCATTAATTTTTGATACATAATATCAACATCAATTCGGCCTGTTTCAAGATAACCTTTAACAGGAGTATCAATTGGCACAAGTCTGTAAGCAAAACCTTCTAATTGTAAATAATTATCTATTCCTATGTTGCCATCTCCCGCTGTTGACACGAAATATATAGGGCGCTCCCAGTTATTATTTGCTAATAAATCAAGAATCATAAGTTCATTTTTCATGATTCTTTTCTTTTTTATTGTAAAGCGAAGTTCGGGAACAATTTTATCAGCATCTTCAGGCTTTACCGTACCGTTTGCAATTACTGTAGCAGAATCAACAGGAACAATAAATTTACTCGTTGGTAAATAATCAATCCATTCATTCTGACCAGCCTGTAATTTAGTACGAGGATCTTCTGAAATAACAAAATCTATGGCTTGATCAACAGGTGCATAATCGTTTATTCTGTCGTTAATGTAAACCACATCACGAACGCCATTTAAATATTGTTCGTGAGTCAATCCAAAAGGAACAGGTTCTGAATCATAAGCTTTACGTTTCATCTGATCTATATACCAATGTGTATTTAGCAGTGAAAGGTTAACAACACGAACATCTGTTCTTATTCCTTCAACCTCTTGTGCATACCATAGAGGGAAAGTGTCATTATCGCCATGCGTAAATAATATTGCATTTGGTGCGCAAGAATTTAAATAGTTTGAAGCAAAATCCCTCGCAATATATCTGTTCGAACGATCGTGATCATCCCAATTCTCTTTTGCCATAACAGCAGGAACTGCAATTAAACAAATTGATGTAGCTATTCCTGCACTTAAAATAGCATTTACCTTTTTAAGGAAGAAGTTGTAAACTCCAAGTACACCAAGTCCAATCCAAATAGAAAAAGCGTAGAAAGAACCAGCATAGGCGTAATCTCGCTCACGCGGTTGCAATGGATATTGATTAAGGTATACAACAATTGCTAATCCTGTAAGTAAAAATAATAATAGAACAACAGTAAAATCATTAAAATGACGACGTAAATGAAAAAAGAATCCTATTAAACCAAGTATTAATGGCAACATAAAGTATACATTTCTTGATTTTTCATTTTTCATTGAGGCTGGAAGATTTTCCTGAGGCCCAATTAGTCCATTATCAATAAAATCCAGACCTGTAATCCAGTTACCGTTCAATAATTCACCATGACTCTGAGTATCACTTTGTTTCCCGGAAAAGTTCCACATAAAATACCGCATATACATATGTCCTATTTGATATGTGAAGAAAAACTTAAGATTTTCACCAAAGGTAGGAACAAATTTTATTTCAGGTTCTCCGTTATATCCGTCAACAGTAACTTTTCTGCCTTTTATGTTAGCCCATTTTTTATATTCTTTTGCATGTTCAGGATTCGATTGACTGTACATACGTGGGAAAACAGTAGTAAATTGTTTATCGTATTCGTACTTAGCATTTAGTGAATAAGATTTAATATACTTACCATCTTTTTGTCTGTATGTATAAGGCTCACTACTTGCGGTAATCGGAGCATTATAGTAATGTCCTTTAACTAAAGGGCGGTTTCCATACTGCTCTCTATTTAAATAATGTAAAAGATTAAATATTGTTTCTGGATTATTTTCGTCCATTGGGGTATCAGCTAGTGATCGAATTACAATCATTGTAAAACTCGAATAGCCAATCATAATTACCGTAAATGCTAGAACAATAGTATTTAGTAAAACTTTTTTATGCTTGTGAGTATAATAAATTGCCCAAACAACAAATCCGATTATTAATAAGATATAGAAGAAATTACCTGAATTAAAAGGCAAACCGAATCCGTTTACAAACATTAATTCGAATCCTGTTGCAATTTTTATAATTCCAGGAATAATTCCATACATTATTGTTCCAAGTATTGCTACAGAAATTATTAAAGCTTTTATAATGCCACTTCTTGTAATAGGATATTTTTTATAATAATATACAAAAACAATTGCAGGTATTGCAAGTAAATTTAATAAGTGAACACCAATTGAAAGTCCCATCAAATAAGCAATAAGGATTAACCAACGATTTGCATATTTTTCATTAGCAACATTTTCCCATTTTAATATAGCCCAAAACACTACGGCAGTAAATAATGATGACAATGCATAAACCTCTCCTTCAATTGCTGAAAACCAAAAAGTGTCTGAAAAAGTGTAAGCTAAGGCGCCAACTACTCCACTACCTATAATTGCTATAGTTTGCCCTATTGAAAGCTCATCATTAGTTGGGAACATCTTTTTCGCAAGGTGTACAATCGACCAATAAAGAAATAAAATTGTAAATGCACTTGCTAATCCTGACATGGCATTTACCATCATTGCGACATTTGAAACGTCTCCTGCAAATAAAGAAAATACTCTGGCCAATATCATGAAAAGAGGAGCACCCGGAGGATGTCCTACTTCTAGTTTAAAAGCTGTAGCTATGAATTCACCACAATCCCAAAAACTGGTTGTGGGTTCAATGGTTAATAAATAGACCGTTGCGGCAATTAAAAATACTACCCAACCTGTTATACGATTTACAGTTTTAAATTTTTTCATCGATTATTTATGATTTTAATTCCGTGCCAAATCTAATTCAAATTCTGATAATTAATGATTTCTGACCTTAGTTTATTGTGCAAAAGTCAAAAAAAATAGTCATAATTAATATATTGCTCGAAATTACGTATTTTAGCCAAATTCTGAAACCTTCACGTAAAATATTTATATAAAGGATTAATATTTGAAATTTTAGACTGAAGGCTTACAAGCAGAGTGAGAGTTGGGTTTGTGAGAGTGAGCTTGCCTGACCGATAGGCAAGTAACAAAAAATTATATAATTATTGACTATTTAGTAAATATTTAATTATGTCAAAAAAAAGCAGAAAAGATAGAGTTGACATAGTGTATTCAACGAAAACAGATTTTGAATATGACTATAATGAAGAACAAAAGCAAGAAACAATAGATGCTTCAAAGCAAAAATTGAAAGTATATCTTGATACAAAAGCTAAGAAAAAGGGTAAGCAAGCTACTCTTATAAGCGGATTTAAAGGGAGCGATGATGATTTAAAAATGCTAAGTAAATTACTTAAAACGAAATGTGCAGTTGGAGGTTCTGTAAAAGATGGAGACATATTAATTCAAGGTGATTTTAGAGATAAAATAGTTCTGATTCTTAATAACGAAGGCTACAAAGCCAAGAAACTTTAGTTCACTATATTTATTTGACATTTATGAGATTTTTACGACGTTTTTTTTGTTTGTTTGTTTTGTTTTCAACAGTTTTTGGGATGAGTTTAAAAGCTCAATATTATACTACAGGTCAGGATCCAGCTTCGGCTAAATGGAGTCAAATAAAAACGGATAATTTTCAGATAATTTTTCAAAAACAATTTAAAGATAAAGCCCAGAAAGTTGCAAACTTACTTGAAAGCAATTATTTGAATGCAAGTAAGACATTAGAGCGCAAGCCAAAAAAAATATCGGTTATTCTTCATAATCAAACGGTAAATTCAAACGGATACGTAAGTTGGGCTCCAAAACGAACAGAATTTTATACAACACCACCACAAGATGTAAACCCGGATTCTTGGCTTGATTTATTATGTGTGCACGAATTCAGGCATGTTGTGCAGGTTGATAAATTAAATCAGGGAATAACAAAAATACTTTCAATTGTTTTTGGACAACAAGCAACCGGGGTTATGGTTGGTCAATTGCCTTTGTGGTTTCTCGAAGGTGATGCTGTTTGCACAGAAACAGCCTTATTAGATTTTGGTCGAGGTCGACTACCTTTTTTCGAAAGAGGCGTAAAAACACATTTGCTAAGCGACGAGGAAAGATATTCTTTTGATAAGATGCTATTCGGTTCGTATCATGATTATGTGCCTAATCATTATGAGTTGGGATATCAGCTAACATCATATGCCAGATATAAGTATGGATCTTTAATTTGGAGCAATGTTGAAAATTATGTTGCTAAAAATTCATATACCCTTCTTCCAACAAGCTTTGCTTTTTATAAAGGATTAAAAAAATATACAGGTTTATCGCAAAAAGAATTATTTAAAGAAACCTATAATTACATTGATAGCACTTGGTCAGTTGAAAATGATAAAAAGGAATATAATAAACCTAAATATTTTCAAACATATGATATTGAAGATTATGAAAATTACATAAATCCAATTGTAATTGACGAGGAAACAGTTCTGGCTTTAAAGAAAGGATTTTCGCATATACCTTATTTTGTACTAGTTAATCATAATACTGAAAAGTTAATATATGAGCCGGGACAATTAATATCAAATGATTTTTCTTACGCGAATAATGAACTCGTTTGGGCTGAATACAGACCTGATCTCAGGTGGGCTAACCGAGAGTATACAACTATAAAGACATTAAATATCAAAACGCAGAAAAGGAAAATTTTAGTCAAAAAGGCAAGATATTTTAGTCCTGATTTTTCTCCAAATGCTGATAAAATTGTAGTTGTAGAAGTTGATGAACAAAATAATAGTTCATTAGTAATATTAGATGCATTTAATGGTTCTGTAATAAATGAAATAGAATCAAATGATAATTGTTTTATTCAAAGGCCACAATGGTCTGAGAATGGAAAATATATTTATGCAATTGAACAAACAAGTAATGGCAAGCAAGTTTCCAGATGTAATTTTGATATAAATAATTGGGAGTATGTTTTTAAACTTGAGGGAGGTGATATTCAAAAAATAAGGCCGGTAAATGATTATGTATATTTTCATTCAACTTATAATGGTACTGATAATGTTTATGTATACGATGAGAAATCTAGTGAAATATTTCAAATCTCAGAATCTCAGTACGGAATCTCAGAATTTGACTTAAGCACGAATGGAAATAATTTAATATCAAATGAATACACTTCTCAAGGATTTCGTATTGCTGAAATTCCGATAGAACGGGCTTTGTGGAGAAATATTGATCAGATACAGAAATATAAATTTGAAATGGCTGAGGTTCTAACCGAACAAGAATCGGATAGTATGCTTATAGATATTGAATCACAAACAGAATTTACGGTAAAACCTTTCAGAAAACCATTAAATTTATTCAATTTTCATAGCTGGTTTCCTTTTTATGTTGATTATGACCAAATGCTTTCTGGAAATGCAATTTCTAATCCTTCGTTTATATCCGAAAATATTCATCCGGGTTTAACCTTGCTCTCTCAAAATAAATTAAGCTCAGTAGAGACGGTTTTAAGTTATGCATATAAAGACGAAAATCACTTTTTATCTTCATCATTGGTTTTAAAAGGACAATATCCGGTTGTTAAGTTAAGTGCAAATTATGGCAATAATCAACTTATATATGCAACAAACGATGCTACCTGGTCACCTGAACCTAAAGCCGGGTATAGTTATGAGTTAGAAGTTTACGTTCCATTTAATTTTAGCTCAGGAAAATATATTAGAGGTGTAAGTCCATCGGTTTCAGTGGAGTATTACGATGATTTATATTATAATTATCAAAACGATTATTATATAAAAGGTTTAGAAACTTTACAAGCCGGACTGACATTATATTCATATCGAATAAGAGCAGAAAAAGATATTATTCCTAAGCTGGGTGTTATTATTGATTTTAATTTATTTGATACTCCATTTGAGTCCGAACTTTATGGGCATTTATATAATGCCGATGTATTGTTTTATTTGCCTGGTGGGAAAAATAAAAGTGTTAAAATTGATTTTGGATACCAATATCAAGACGTAGTTCAATACTACTTTACAAGTCAATTTAGATTTCCAAGGGGAGTTCAGAAATCAGCAACTGACCAACTGATAAAGCTATATAGCGATTATGTGTTCCCAATAGCATATCCTGACTGGAATTTAGGTTCGTTATTTTACTTAAAAAGGATTCGGGGCGATGTATTCCTTGATTATGCATACAATTCAACTAAACAATTCGAATATAATTTTGATGACTTTACTTGGAAGAATAAAAACATATTAAGTTATGGGATTGAATTAACTGCTGATTATCATTTATTAAGAACTATTTTCCCTTTAAACTCAGGAATTAGGGTTGGATATACACCAACTGAAAGTGAGGTATTTTTAAATTTTGTTTTCGGAATTAATTTTTAAAACCAATAGAAATTATTAACAATACGCAATAAATTAGAGAATAGAATGTTTAACTGAATATTCAGCATATATTATAAATTATTTAAAACCTTAGGGAAAAATTTATCTATATTTGTTGTGTAAAAGTTTTAACAGGATGTTTTTAACACAAAATTGAGATTAAAGATGGCAAAGTATAACGAGACAGAGACAACAACTGCAATAAACTTAATAGGAGCAGGAACAGAAATTACCGGAGATGTAAATTCAAACGGTGATATTCGAATTGATGGAATATTAACAGGAAACCTAAAGACAGCTGGTAAAGTTGTAGTTGGTGAAACTGGAAGAGTAAATGGTGAAATAGATTGTAAAAACTCAGAAGTTTTAGGCGAAATACATGGTAAAATAAAAGTAAGTGATTTACTTTCACTTAAAGCTACGTCTAAAATATTTGGTGATATCTTAACTAAAAAATTAGCTATAGAACCAGGCTCTAAATTTACAGGAAACTGTAAAATGGGCGATGAATCAATTACAAATGTCAGAACTGAAGGATCAAAATTCGGAAACAAAGAACAAAAAGGCGCCTAGCGAATTAGTAAAATATTCTGCCATTGGGTTTCAAATGATTGCAATTATTGTGGTTGGAATCCTTGGTGGAATGAAATTAGACAAGTGGATAACAAGCATTGAGTTCCCAGTGTTTACCATGGTGTTGTCAATTTCTAGTGTAATTTACGCAACATATTTTGCTATAAAAGACTTTATTAAGCCACCAAAGAAGTAATGCAGGCACTAAAAAAATTTATTATTCGGGAAATTGTTTTTGCAACAATTCTTGGAATAGTTGCATACGTTCTATTTCAAACAATATTAAAGGATTATTATTTACCTGTTTTTTGGATGTTATTTTGTGTAATATCTCTTTTTACAGCAATTTTTCATTATTCTGTTTTACATGCAGGCAGTAAAGAATTATCAAAATTTTCTTCAAAATTTATGATGTTTGCAGGAATAAAGATGATAATTTATCTCTTTATTATTGTATTTTATGTCTTTTCATTTCCAGATAAAGCGAAGTTTTTCCTAATTTCATTTTTCATACTTTATTTGCTTTATACAATTTTCGAGGTAATTCTTATTCTAAAACACCTTAAAAAGCATTAAATAGTCACTTTCCACTAAGCCTTTGTTAATAAAATAACAGTGTTAATAAAATAACAGGTTATTTGCAAATGTAATTTACAAAAATTATATTTGCCTACGACTTACATTTTTGAAATTGATCGTTCGTATTCGAATCAATAATATTAGATGCTGTAATTTAGTTATCTAATTATCTAAATATTTGTTGATAAATTAATTTAAGTTATTAGATTTGTACGTTAAATTTTTATTCAAAACAATAAGATTTTATAGATATGGAAAATAAACTTCAGGAATTAACACAAAAGCTCTACAACGAAGGTGTTGAAAAAGCTAATGTGGAAGCTGAAAAAATTCTTGCTGAAGCTAAAGCGGAAGCTGAAAAATTAAAGCAAAATGCAGAAAAAAATGCTAAGAAAATTATAGCAGATGCAGAGCAAAAATCAGCTGAAATCAAGAAAAATGTTGATGCCGAATTGACTCTTGCAACAAAACAATCGATTAGGACTGTAAAACAACAAATTACAGATATGATCGTAAGTAAGGTGATTGATGAGCCAATAAAAAAAGCTTTTGATGACGCTAAATTTGTTAAAGAAATAATAGAATCAGTTGTAAAAAACTGGAATCCACAGGGAAATGAAACAATTGATCTTTCTGTGTTACTTCCTGAGGAATTAGAAAAAGAGCTAACTAAGTTTTTTACTGCAAAAACGGGAAAAGAGTTAAATGCTAATCTTGAACTAAGTTTTAGCGATTCTATAAAAGGTGGATTCAAAATTGGTCCTGCTGATGGATCTTATAAAATCAGCTTTAGCGATGATGATTTTGAAAACTTCTTCAAAGCATACCTTCGCCCAAAAACAGTTGAAATGTTATATCCGGGAGAATAGTTATGTTTCATAATCGTAATTATTACTACTATTTTATAGCAGGTCTACAAGATATTTTTCTGGATGACACTGAACTTCATTTTCCAATGCTTGATTTCAAGCATGACTTAGAAGAACATCTTAAATCAGAAGATTACGAATTAGCAGAGCTGCTTTTTTTACCTTATGATAATGTTGAGCTGCTTCGATTTTTAAATGAAGATTACGAAAACCAAAACGATCTTGGAAAATTTACAGCACAAGATTTTGAGGTAGAGTTTTCAGATGAAAAACAAGGAATTCTTCCTTCGTACATGTATAAATTTGTTGAAATATACAAAGACGAAGAATTATCTAAGAATATTTCAAAAAGTTGGGAAACTGTTCTTACTGAAATGTATTACGAATATGTATTACAAACTAAGAATAAGTTTTTGAAACAATGGTTTGAGTTTAACCAAAATCTAAATAACATACTTATCGGACAAAATTGTCGAAATCATAATCTAGAAGTTGAAAAACAACTGATAGGGGATAATATGGTTTCAAAAGCAATTTTAGAAAGTAATGCTAAAGATTTTGGATTAGAAACAGAACTGCAATATGTTTCAGATATACTTGCATTAACCGATAACGAAAATTTATTGGCTCGTGAAAAAGGATTAGACCAACTTAAATGGGATAAGGTAGAAGAGATTACTCTATTCGATTATTTTACAATTGAAGTTGTATTAGCATATACAATAAAACTTGATATAGCTTATCGATGGTTAGAACTCGACGAAGAAACCGGTCGAAAAATGTTCAGTAAGATCATCAATGATTTAAAATCTGGTTTTGAATTTTCTAAAGAATTTTCAATAAATGGAAAAAATAAATAAAATGACAAAAGGAACAGTAGCAGGTATCATTGCCAACCTTGTATTTGTTGAGGTTGATGGCCCTGTTCAACAAAACGAAATTTGTTACATTGATTTAGAAGGAACTAAATTAATGGCTGAGGTTATTAAAATTAATGGAACTCAGGCTTATGTTCAGGTATTTGAAAGTACTCGTGGACTAAAAGTAAACCATACTGTTGAATTTACCGGACACATGTTAGAAGTAACACTTGGGCCTGGTATCTTATCTAAAAACTACGATGGTCTTCAAAACGACCTTGATAAAATGGATGGTGTTTTCTTAAAAAGAGGAGAACATACAAATCCTTTAGAAGATGAAAAGAAATGGGGATTTAAACCCTTAGCTAAAGCAGGAGATGTTTTAGAAGCAGGTGGTTGGATTGGTGAAGTTAAAGAAAACTGGATGCCTCACAAAATCATGATTCCTTTTAAGTTTAAAGGTAAGTACACTATAAAAAGTGTTGCAGATGCCGGAGAATATACTATACTTGATGAAATAGCAGTTGTTACTGATGAAAAAGGGAAAGAAATTAATCTTACCATGACTCAGAAATGGCCTGTTAAATTAGCTATAAAAGCATATAAAGAAAAACCACGTCCGTTTAAATTATTGGAGACAGGAGTTCGTGTAATCGATACTTTGAATCCAATTGCAGAAGGTGGAACAGGATTTATTCCTGGACCATTCGGAACAGGTAAAACAGTATTACAGCATGCACTTTCTAAGCAAGCCGATGCCGATATGATTATTGTTGCAGCTTGTGGTGAGCGTGCAAACGAAGTTGTGGAAATCTTCACCGAATTTCCAGAATTGGATGACCCACGTACCGGTCGTAAATTGATGGAACGTACAACAATTATTGCAAATACATCAAATATGCCGGTTGCAGCTCGTGAAGCGTCTGTTTATACAGCAATGACACTTGCAGAGTATTACAGAGCAATGGGATTAAAAGTATTATTACTTGCCGATTCTACTTCACGTTGGGCACAAGCACTTCGTGAGATGTCGAACAGAATGGAAGAATTACCAGGTCAGGATGCATTCCCAATGGATTTACCTGCAATTATTTCAAATTTCTATTCTCGTGCAGGATTTACATATTTAAATAATGGAGAATCTGGATCAATTACATTTATTGGAACAGTTTCACCAGCAGGGGGTAACTTAAAAGAGCCCGTAACAGAATCTACTAAAAAAGCTGCTCGTTGTTTTTATGCATTGTCACAGGCACGTGCCGACAGTAAGCGTTATCCAGCGATTGATGCACTAGAATCTTATTCTAAATATGCTGAGTATCCTGAGTTACAGGATTATTTTAGAAAAAATATTGATCCGGAATGGCCAGAAAAAATTACTTTGGCAAGAGATATTCTTATTAGAAGTAGAGAAGTTTCTGAGCAAATTAATATTCTGGGTGATGATGGTGTTCCAGTTGAATATCATGAGAGATTCTGGAAAGGTGAAGTAATGGATTTTATTATTTGCCAACAAGATGCATTTGATAAGGTTGATTGCTCAGCTTCGTTGAAAAGACAAAAAGAGATGTTAAATAAAGTTTTAGGTATTTATCATACTAATTTCACTTTTGAATCATTTGAAGAGGTTGGTACTTATTTTAAAAGAGTTATCAATAATATGAAACAGATGAATTACGCTATTTATGAGTCAGATAGTTATCTTGAAAAAGAGAAAGAGCTTAATTCAATAATCGAAGAAAGGAAGACTGCATAATGGAAACAAAAGCATTTCAAAAAATATATACAAAAATCACTCAGATTACAAAAGCAACTTGTTCTTTAAAAGCCACAGGTATTGGTTATGAAGAAATGGCTATTGTACACGGGCGATTAGCTCAGGTTGTAAAAATTATGGGCGAAGATGTAACGCTACAGATTTTTTCAGGAACTGAAGGTATACCTACAAATGCAGAAGTTGTGTTTTTAGGTCGTCCTCCTGTATTAAAAGTAGGAGAAGAATTGTCAGGACGTTTCTTTGATGCGTACGGAGATCCTATTGATGGCAGACCTGCTATTGAAGGAGAAGAGCGTCAGATTGGTGGTCCTTCTGTAAACCCTGTTCGTAGAAAACAACCATCAGAGTTTATTCCAACAGGTATTGCAGGTATTGACTTGAATAACGCATTAGTAACAGGACAAAAGATTCCTTTCTTTGCCGATCCTGATCAACCATATAATGAGGTAATGGCAATGGTTGCACTTCGTGCAGATGCCGATAAAATTATTCTTGGTGGTATGGGTTTAACCAACGATGATTATTTATATTATAAGCATGTGTTCGAGAATGCAGGAGCTTTAGATCGTATTATCAGTTTTGTTAATACTACTGAAAATCCTCCTGTTGAACGTATTCTTGTACCAGATATGGCTTTAACTGCTGCTGAATATTTCGCAGTAGACAAAAAACAAAAAGTACTTGTTCTTTTAACAGATATGACTCTTTATGCTGATGCATTAAGTATTGTATCGAATCGTATGGATCAAATTCCATCTAAAGACAGTATGCCGGGATCACTATATAGTGATTTAGCTAAGATATACGAAAAAGCAGTACAGTTTCCTGATGGAGGTTCAATTACAATTATTGCTGTAACAACATTATCGGGTGGTGATATCACTCACGCTATTCCAGATAATACTGGTTATATTACCGAAGGTCAGTTATTTTTACGTAAAGATACTGATATTGGTAAAGTTGTAGTTGATCCATTCCGTAGTTTATCTCGTTTGAAGCAATTAGTTATTGGTACGAAAACTCGTGCAGATCATCCACAAGTGATGAATGCAGCAATTCGTTTATATGCTGATGCAGCAAATGCAAAAACAAAACAGGAAAATGGTTTTGACCTTACTGATTATGATGAACGTACATTAAATTTTGCTAAAGATTATTCAACTAAATTGTTAGCAATTGATGTAAATATTGAGGTTGATCAAATGTTGGAAACAAGTTGGACTCTATTTGGAGAGCATTTCTCTAAAATTGAGGTAGGTATCAAGCAAGAATTTGTTGACAAACATTGGCCGAAAGAAAATGAAGTTAAATAGTACCGAGTACCAAGTACAAAGTTTAACTAAGTACTTAAAACTCGGAACTCGGAACTAAAAAATTATGGCGATAAAATTCCAATATAATAAAACATCATTACAGCAATTAAACAAGAACCTTAAAATTCGTTTAAGAGCATTGCCTACACTTCAGAGTAAGGAGGCAGCTTTAAGAATGGAAGTTAAGAGAGCAAAAGATCAATCTGAAGATTTACTTAAAAGGTTGGACGCAGGCATGAAAGAATACGATGCTATGGTTCGGCTTTGGGGCGAATTCGAAGATGATTTAATTACTGTGAAAGATGTGAAAATGACTGTTAAGAAAATTGCAGGTGTTCCAACACCAATCTTAGAAGATGTGATTTTTGAGACAAAGGAATTTAGCCTTTTCAATAAACCTAGTTGGTTTTTAAGCGGAGTAAAAATCATTGAATCTTTAGTTAAGATTTCAATTGAAAGCGAATTTTTTGTGCGAAAAATGGTGCTTTTAGATTTTGCACGTAAGAAAACAACTCAGAAGGTTAATTTATATGAAAAGGTGCAAATTCCAGGATATGAAGAAGCAATTTCACGTGTAAAACGATTTCTTGAGGATGAGGAAAATCTTTCCAAATCATCACAGAAAATTGTTAAGAAACGTCAAGTAAATAAGGAGGCCGCGTAATGATTACTCCAATGACGAAATATTCTTTCTTAATCTATCATAAGGAGTACATTCCTTTTCTTGAGAAAACACAAGAGCTTGGTGTGCTTCATATTATAGAAAAGAAGAAGGAAGTTGATGATAACATCAAATTGTCTTTGCAACAAGTTAGTGAGATTAATAAGGCCTTAAAATTTCTTGAAAAAAGAAATCAGGAAGAAGCCGCAGGAAAAATCGAAATGGATGGACTTGCATTGGTTGAATCAATAAAAGAACTTACTGAGGAAATTTCAAGAATTGAACAAGAACAGCTTTCATTGAATAAAGAAATTCAAAAGGCTAAACCTTGGGGAGATTTCACTTCTGAAATGCAAGATAAATTTCAGGCTCTACATATAAAAATCAGATTTTTTGTTTGTAGCGAGAAAAAATTTAATCCTGAATGGAAGGAAAAATATCCAATTGAGATTGTAAACACTCAAGACGGATATTCATATATAGTGGCTTTCCAAAGAGGAGCAAACCCTATTGATATTGATGCTGAGGAAATAAAACTGCCGGAGCAAACTCTATCCGAATTACTTGTAAAAGATAAGTCGAATAAAGATCGAGTAGAAGAAGTAGAAAATATCTTTGATGAGTATGCGATTAAATACCGAGAGGTTTTAAAAGCTTCACGTAAAGAAATTCAAGCAAAGGCAGATTTTGATTTAGCATTAAATCATACTGAAAAACAAGCAGAAGAGAAAGTAATGCTTTTGGAAGGTTGGATACCGACTGAGAAAAAAGAAGAACTTGAAAAATCGCTTGATGAGCAAAATGTATATTACATTTCAGCTAGAGCCGGTGTTGAAGATAATGTGCCAATTAAACTGAAGAATAATTGGTTTATGAAGCTTTTTGAACCTATAGGTGAATTATTTGCTTTACCGGATTATAAAGAAATGGACTTAACACCATTTTTTGCACCATTCTTTTTATTGTTTTTTGGATTTTGTGTTGGTGATACAGGATATGGATTACTGTTTCTTGTGGGAGCAACGATTTTTAAATTCAAAGCGAAGAAAGAGATGAAGCCTATCTTGTCCTTACTCCAGATTTTGGGAGTTTCGACAATAATATTAGGTGCAGTTTCAGGAACATTTTTTGGAATTAACCTTATTGATACAGGATATGTTTTAAACGAAGTGTCAATTGCTAGTTTAAAAGCTCTTTTACCATCGGATATTTTAGCGAATATTCAACCCGTAATTGGAGAACATTTTGCAACAAAAGATGAGTTTGTAAAAGCTTTAACTGCAATTCTTGGAGAAGAAAATTTTTCACTATTTAAAACAGACTTATTAAAGAATTCAATCTCTGATTTTGATTTCTTAAATAAGTTTAGATATCTATTATTAGATGCAGATAACATGTTTAATTTTGCTCTAATTCTTGGTGTAATCCAAATTATTTTTGGGATTAGTGTGAGAGCAGCAAATAAAATCAAGCAATTTGGATTTGTACACGGACTATCAAGTATTGGATGGGCACTTGCCTTTATTGTTCTTATAGTATTTAAGGGAGGTGAAAGCGCAGGCATAATAAACTTAGAAAAATTTAAAATACTATTTTACGCTTTAATGGGTGTAAGTGGTGTTTTTGTAATCTTTTTTAATAACCCATCGGCAAGTATTTTTGCAAGTTTCGGAGGCGGAATTTACGATATTTATGGAACATTAACAGGCGTTTTTGGTGATCTGTTATCATATATTCGTTTGTTTGCATTAGGAATTTCAAGTGCGATTTTAGGTTTAGTTTTTAATCAAATTGCAGTTCAGTTCTTAGAGATTAAATATATTGGTTGGTTGCCATTTGTACTATTATTAATATTTGGTCACGGAATTAATATATTTTTAGCATCGCTTGGAGCATTTATACATCCAATGCGTTTAACATTTGTAGAATTTTATAAAAATGCCGGTTTCGTTGGAGGCGGTAAACAGTATAAACCTTTTTCAAAATAAATATAACAAATAAAAAATAGGAGAATAAAAATTATGAACACACCAGTAATTTTAGCGTACACAGGATTAGCATTTATGTTAATTTTATCAGGAATTGGAAGTGCAATTGGAGTATCAATGGGTGGAAATGCATCTATTGGAGCATTAAAAAAAGATTCAGAAAAATTTGGTAACTATATGCTATTAGCTGCTTTACCTGGAACTCAGGGTCTTTATGGTTTCGCAGGATTTTTCGTTATCATGGGTAAAGGAGTTATTGGAATGGATATGAGTATGGCTTCAGCTGTATCAATTCTTGCGGCAGGTTTAGCTCTAGGATTTGTTGGATTATTTTCTGCTATTAATCAAGGTTCTGTAACATCGAATGGTATTGCTGCAATTGGTGGTGGTAACGATGTATTCGGTAGTACAATGATTTTAGCTGTATTCCCTGAATTATATGCGATTATTGCATTTGCTGCAACATTCTTAATTAGTGCGCAGTTATAAGAGACAATAAATATTAAGAAATATTTGAAGACAGTGCAAATAATTTTGCACTGTCTTTTTTTAAATAGCTGTGGCACGTCTCACTTAAACAGATAACAGCAAATTGCAATTAATTTACTGATTATGTTAATAGTCGTGCCACAGCTTGCGGATTTAAAGAAGTATTTGAAGACAGTATAATTAATTTTCTACTGTCTTTTTTTATTATATCTATTGAGTATTTGTGCTTATAAATGCATATTTTTGTAAATACACAAACTATTTGATATGAATAAACTCCTTTTAAATATTTTAATTGTATTGTGTTTATTTGCATTTCAGCAACAGGCAAATGCAAGTGAAAAATTAAAAGAAAAGGATACTGAGCATACTGAAGAGCACATAGAAAAAAAGGAATTTAATCCTGGTGACTTCATTTTTGCACACATTAGAGACAGTTACGGATGGCATATATTTACTTATAAAGGTCATCATTATTCAATCCCATTACCTGTAATTTTATATTGTAAGGATCAAGGAATTATTTCTTTTTCGTCATCAAAATTAGCGCATGGTCATAGCCATAAAAATTTTAAAATTGCGCTGGAGGGTGATTATAAAGATAAAATTATTGAAGTTAATGATCATGGTGAGTTCAAAGCACGTCCGTTAGATATTTCAATTACAAAAAACGTTGTTGCCATATTTTTTAGCTGCCTTTTAATGATTTATATCTTTACTTCGGTTGCAAGTACTTATAAAAAAAGAGAAGGTAAAGCACCAAAAGGACTACAATCTTTATTAGAACCTTTAATTTTATTTGTTCGTGATGATATTGCAAAGGCGAGTATTGGTGAAAAACATTATGAAAAGTTTACACCATTCTTGTTAACAATTTTCTTTTTTATATTAATAAATAACCTACTTGGACTTGTACCTATAATTCCCGGAGGAGCAAATGTTACAGGAAATATTACGGTAACAATGACCTTGGCTCTGTTTACCTTTTTCATTACAACTATAACGGGAAACAAAAATTATTGGAGTCATATTTTTAATACGCCCGGTGTTCCTTGGTGGTTAAAATTGCCTCTTCCTTTAATTCCTTTTGTCGAATTATTTGGGGTGCTTATAAAACCATTTGTGTTAATGATCAGGTTATTTGCCAATATTTCTGCAGGGCATATGATTGTACTTGGTTTTTTCAGTTTGATTTTTGTTTTTGGAAATATGAGTACAGGATTAGGTTATTTGGTTTCGCCTCTTTCTTTAGTATTTACAATATTTGTGTCAATGCTGGAAATACTGGTAGCTTTTATACAGGCTTATGTATTTACAATATTATCGGCCATATACTTTGGTATGGCATCGGAAGAAGGACATTAAAAATAAATTATATTCACTTTTAAAATTAATATTATGTCAACTTTAGGATTTATGTTACTTGTAATTGAAGGTGTAGCGATATCAAAAGCTGCTGCAGCTTTTGGAGCAGCTTTTGCTGCTTTCTCAGCAGCAATGGGGATTAGTAGAATTGGTAGTAGTGCCATGGAATCTATTGCTCGTCAACCTGAAGCAGCAGGCGATATCAGATCAAACATGATTGTGGCTGCTGCTCTTATTGAAGGAGTTGCTTTCTTTGCAATTGTTGTTTGTTTACTTATTGTATTTTTTTAAAGTATGCAGCTTTACAGTGCAGCGGTTGGCTGCCTGTAAAGTTTTTTAATTTAAATTGATTTGTTATGGAACTAGTAAAACCAGATTTGGGATTATTATTTTGGATGATTATTTCATTCAGCATTTTATTGTATGTGCTAATAAAGTTTGCTTGGAAACCAATTTTAAAAGCTTTGAATGATCGAGAAAAATCTATTACTAAAAGTCTTTTAGCAGCTCAAAAAGCAAAAGATGAAATGGCAAAAATTGAGTTTGGAAACGAAAAGATAACTCAACTGGCAAAAATGGAACGAGAGAGTTTAATTAAAGAAGCTAAGGAGTTAAAGAATAATATTATTGAAGAAGCACGAGAGAATGCAAAGTTAGAAGCAAAAAAGATATTAGAAGAAGCAAGACAAAGTGTTGAACAGGAAAAGAATAAAGTTATAAATGAAATTAAAAACCAAGTTGCTGCTTTGTCAGTTGATATAGCAGAAAAAATTTTAAAGCAAAAACTTGGAGATGAAGCTAAACAGAAAAGCTTAATTGACGAGCTTGTAAAAGATATCGAGTTAAATTAATTTAAATCAGAAATCATTAATGTATCATAGTCAAATAAATATCAGATATGCTAAATCATTATATCTTCTTGCCGAAGAAAAGAGCTTGATTAATGAAATTAAGAAGGATATTGACATGATACTTCAAATATTAGAAGAAATAGAAGACTTAAAAATATTGTTAGAACATCCTGTTATTAAAGCATCAAAAAAAATAGAGATATTAAGCAGTTTCTTTAAAGATAAAGTTAACGAATACACATTGTCCTTCTTACAGCTTATAATTAAAAAGAAGCGTGAAAATCACCTTAAAAACATATGCATAGATTTTGGTGATTTATACAAAAAAGGAAAGGGATTAAAAACAGCGGTTTTAACTACTGCCTTTGAATTAACAAAAACGCATAAAACAAACATTAAAAGAACTATTGAAAAGGCATTTAATTCGGAAGTAGAGCTAGATACGAAAGTAAATGAAGCAATTATTGGTGGTATGATCATTCAGGTTGATGATAAACAATTAGATTTAAGTGTTTCAAGGCAAATTCAACAACTAAGAGATCAATTTTCTGATTTTGATTTTAATAATAAAAAGAAAAAATAAAACATAAAAATATTGACCATGGCAGGAATTAAACCCGGAGAAGTCTCAGTAATTTTGAAAAAGGAATTAGAAGGCTTTACAACAAATTCCGAACTCGAAGAAGTTGGTAGTGTTTTGCAGGTAGGTGATGGAATAGCAAGAATATATGGTTTAACTAATGTACAATCTAATGAGCTGATTGAGTTTGAGAGTGGAATGAAGGGGATTGTGCTAAACTTGGAAGAAGATAACGTAGGAGCTGTTCTTTTAGGCTCTTCAGAGGAGATTAAAGAAGGAGATAAGGTAAAGCGAACCAAAAAAATAGCATCAATTCAGGTTGGTGATAAACTTTTAGGACGTGTTATTAATACCATTGGTGAACCAATTGATGGAAAAGGCCCTATTACAGGTGATCTTTATGAAATGCCATTAGAAAGAAAAGCACCGGGTGTTATATACCGACAGCCTGTTAATGAACCAATACAAACAGGTTTAAAGGCAATTGATGCAATGATTCCAATTGGTCGTGGTCAGCGTGAATTAATTATTGGTGATCGCCAAACAGGAAAAACGGCTATAGCAATTGATACGATTATAAATCAAAAAGAATTTTACGATAAAGGCGAACCTGTTTTTTGTATATATGTAGCTATTGGTCAGAAGGGATCAACGGTTGCAAATATTGCTGATACTTTGGAAAAACATGGAGCAATGGATTACACAGTTATTGTTATGGCAACAGCATCTGATCCGGCGGCATTGCAGTTTTTTGCTCCTTTTGCAGGAGCTTGTATTGGCGAGTATTTTAGAGATACAGGTCGTTCAGCATTAATAATTTATGATGATCTTTCGAAACAAGCTGTAGCATATCGTGAAGTTTCTCTATTGTTACGTCGTCCACCGGGTCGTGAAGCATATCCCGGAGATGTATTTTATTTACATTCAAGATTATTGGAGCGTGCAGCTAAAATTATTAAGTCGGACAAGATAGCGGCAGAAATGAATGATTTACCAGAATCATTGAAAAAAATAGTAAAAGGTGGAGGGTCATTAACAGCTTTACCAATAATTGAAACTCAAGCTGGTGATGTATCTGCTTATATTCCTACCAATGTAATTTCAATTACGGATGGTCAAATATTTTTGGAATCTGATTTATTTAATGCCGGTGTTAAGCCTGCAATTAATGTAGGAATTTCGGTTTCACGTGTTGGAGGAAACGCCCAAATTAAATCAATGAAGAAAGTTGCAGGAACTTTAAAGCTTGATCAGGCACAATATCGGGAGTTGGAAGCATTCTCTAAGTTTGGTTCTGATTTGGATGCAGCAACCATGGCAATTTTAGATAAAGGCGCAAAAAATGTAGAAATATTAAAACAAGGTCAATATAAACCTGTTGCAGTTGAAAATCAAATTGCAATTATTTATTGTGGGTCTAAAGGATTATTAGAAGATGTTCCACTTGAAAAAGTAAAGGAATTTGAGGCAGATTTTCTTGATGTAATGGAAATGCAATACCCCAAAGTGTTACAAACTTTAAAATCCGGGAATCTAACCGATGAGGCAATTGAAACAATTGAACTTGTTGCAAAAGATGTTTCTATTAAATATAAGATTGATTAGATAATCTTCGATTAATATGGGTAATTTAAAGGAAATACGTACTCGAATTGCTTCTGTAAAGTCAACAAAGCAAATTACAAGTGCCATGAAAATGGTTTCAGCAGCAAAGCTTAAAAAAGCACAGGATGCTGTTATTTATTTAAGGCCTTATGCCGGTAAATTACATCAAATATTATTTAATATTAATCAAAGTATCGAGCATGATGAAGAAAATATTTATTCACGTCCCGGTACTCCTGAAAAAATATTACTAATAGCAATTACTTCAAACAAAGGCTTATGTGGAGCTTTTAATATAAATGTAACAAAGCAGGTATTAAGTCTTTTAAATGAAGATTATGCCGATGCGTATAAAGAAGGAAATGTTTCTATTATATCCGTTGGGAAGAAAGGAACAGAATATTTTCATTCAAAAAAGGTTGAGCTACTTAGCAGTGACAATAGCATATTGGATCATTTAAATTTTGACCGTGCAATTCCATTTATTGAGGATGTAATGCAAAAATACTTAAATAAAGAGTTTGATAAGGTTATTATTGTGTACAATAAATTTAAAAATGCTGCAGTTCAGGAGTTATCGGCAGTGCAGTTTTTGCCTATAGAACTCCCGGACGAGATTGATTCAAATGAGTCATTTGATTATATTTTTGAACCTACAAAGGAAGGAATCGTAAAGGAGTTAATACCAAAATCATTGAAAATACAGTTTTACGAAGCTATGCTTGAATCTATTGCTGCAGAGCATGGTGCAAGAATGACTGCTATGCATAAAGCAACCGATAACGCTACCGGATTAATTAAAGAACTTCAATTAACTTACAATAAAGCACGCCAGGCCTCAATTACAAATGAAATACTTGAAATTGTTGGTGGTGCGGAGGCATTAAGTAGTTGAATATGAAAAAGTAGTTTTAATCAGAGAAAATATAATTTCAGGAACGATAGTGAATTGAAATTATCTAATGAACAGATTATGAGCTTGTCGAAGTGAAGTCTATGGACCTATTGGGTTATACAGGAGACAGAATACAAAAAGCAAAAAAACAAAATATGAAAGAACCCAGACTTCAAAATTAACGCTTAAATATATTTGGTTTAGCATTAGAATTTGAAATGAAAGTATTTATTCCAAAAGTTTTTCAATTATTACAGAATTTTTTTCATTTTCAAAATCATTCATAGCCAATTTTAATTCACGAATTATTTCATTTAATTCTAAAGTAATGCCTTTAAATACTTTATTATATTCTCCTGCTAAAAGAGCCTTAATTGTGATATCCCCTTTGTAAAACTTATAAACAAAATTAAATCGATATACACGAATAAGTTCATTAGGTTTAAGTACTCCTGCAAATTTCTTGTAGTCATCGTTAAAAAATTTTTCATTTTTAACTTCCATTCTATTCCAATCATTATTTGAATAACTTTTCCAATTTTGTTTAATTTCAAGCACAAACAGTTCATATTCATTCAAATAATCATCTTTTGTGAGTGATATAGAACAAGAACTAGAAAAGAATAAAAATAAAAATAAGATTTTAGAAGTTTTTCTTACCAACGCTTTTGTTATGGGTATCTTCATATTTTTTCATTAAACTGCTTACTGTTCTTTCAAATTCATCCATTCTTTCATTTAACATTCTTAACCTTCGAGT
The DNA here is from genome assembly GCA_013138975.1 of Bacteroidales bacterium. GTDB lineage: Bacteria > Bacteroidota > Bacteroidia > Bacteroidales > UBA12077 > UBA12077. The sequence goes on along the minus strand of WTBR01000050.1, from coordinate 58,685 downwards.
TTTGATATTTTCACTTTTTGTTTCAAATGCCTTTTCTTCAAGTTTTTCAATTTCATCAAAATACTCAACAGTCATCTGTACAACTTTTTTATCTAAATTAAATTTGTTTTCTGTAAATTTAGTAGTTAAATCCATTTGTACAGATTCAGCGCCTTCAGTTAAAACTTTATCAAACGTGATTTGCAACGCTTGTTTAAAAAACTCATTGTGCATTCTTCTTACTTCTACATCAGATTTTGATTCCTGCTCTAATATTTCTTTACTGTGTGCTACTGCTAATTTTTGCTCTACAGATGGGAAAATTCGTTGAAGCATTCCAACTTTTTTTGATAAAATATGTTGGGCATCAATTTTTTTGTTTCCAATTTCTTGTGCTACATCATCGGTATTTACTAAACTTTTCTCGTTATTTCTATTTGACAAATTGCTCATAATATTAATTTATTGGTTATTAAAAATCTTTTTTTGCTCTCTTTATTAAGTCTTTTGCAGAATTACTAACTGCATATAAAATTTGTGTAGCATAATTTGTGTTATTTTTTACCTCTTTTTTAAAATCAGTTTTATTAATCTCTAACTCTGCTTGAGTTGCATTTTTATACTTTTCTGTTTGAATACCAAAATCAAAAATATCTCCGTGATTAATTGCCAAAACTGTGAATGATGACCAAATAATAAATTCAAGTCCTACACTTAATAATAAACTTAAAAGACCAACTAAAAATATGTACTGACCTTCAGAATAATTACTATTCGTATTCAAAATACTTAGTGTTGCAGTAAGCATTTTATTACCTGATGAACTTGACTTATTAATTTTATCTTTAACCTTTATTTTATCATCTTCAAGTTTTTGGGTTCGATTTGAGATTGTACTTAATTTTTGAGTATTAAGATTATTTGTGATTATTTCCCTTTTATCTTCTTGTTCCTTTTTACTCTTTTCAGCTTGTTCAAATCTGGGACCTCTGTATTCTTGTCTACCTTTAAATTTGTAGTTTTCTTCTGTTGTCATTCGACTGTCAAAAATAGCAATTTGATTATCTATGTTTTGTGTTTGAGATTTTATATTATTATCAAAAGTTGTTTCTATAATTTTCACATCTATATCATATTGTGATTTTAATTCAGCATATTCTTTTTTAAGATTATTTTCAAATTCTGGATTTTGTAAATTATAGAATGAATAAATTAATGTAGCAAAAAATGAAATAAAGATTAAGATATATCTCAAGCGTAAAAATGATGATTTATCTTTTTGATAATGAGAATTATCACTAATAGAATATTGTTTGTTTAAAAAAATTAAAAAAATTTTTGTTACTTCGAAGGAAACTACCACTAATAATGGAACAGATAATAAGATACTCGAATTATTAAAATCACTTTTTATAAATAATTCCGAAAAGACATCATATTCAATAATTGCTGAAACAAGGGCAGAAAATATACCTGCAATAATAAAACTTAAATAAATGAAAGGTACAAATAGTTTAAAAAAGCCTGTAATTATTATATGTATTATTTTATTCATTAAATTTTGATTTTCGTTTTTTTATATTATTGTCTATTTGTTTATATAAGGTCTATTTGTTTATATAAGGTCTATTTGTACTTTATTATTGTCAATTTAATATTTTATTAATTGACTTAAAACTTCTTATTCTAAATCAACTTCAAGCTGATCAACTTGTTATTATGTTCATCTTTTGTCCACCTATATACTTAATATGAATTCCTTGTACATATTATAGTTTAGTGAAGATAGTAAATAAAATAAACAATACGAGATTTGGCAATATAAGTTTTATATTAACTACAAACTTTTTTTGTTTACCGTTTTTTTTTAAAAGCTTGCTCCAGAATAATATAATATAGGTTTGTACTTGCATAGGTAAATAAGAATGTCTGTAAATTCTTTTTCTACTGTAGTAATCTTAGTTTTATTATTTCAGTAAAAAGAAGAACAATATATTGTAAAAGAGTTTATCTTGAAATCGATAAAAATAAAGTTTTATGAAGCTATGCTTGAGATTTAGTTATGCTTGTGAAGTTTTAAAAATTATTATTGTCTGGAAAAAAATTAGATGAACCGCTGTAGACGAGACTCGCACACAATTACGAGAGTAATTGCGGTGAAAGAGTTGTACTCTGCTACTATTTAGTGGCAGAGCCATATACTCGACTACCAAAGGCCTTTATTATTTTCAAACTATAAATGCCCTTTGAGTTGTTTTATAAATAATTATTTCTTTTCCTCATTTCCTAATTCTTTATTTTTTTTCTTTTCAGGAAGATAATTGTTATTTGATACAACTTTTTTTCCGGTTTTGCTTTCTAGTTCACGTCTTGCATTACCTGCAACTGCACCACCCTGTTTTGCTGCTTTTTTATTTTCGTTAAAACCTTTCGGGTACTTATACCATTTATGCACCATATTGTCGCATATAAATTACTTCTTTTTCCCATTTACTTCGGCAGAAAAAATTTCCGTAGCTGTGGCTATGCAAATGTTTTATACCTCGTAAATGAAAAAAATAATTTAATTTATTTATACGACACTATGATGAATAATTGGTATTAGTCTTTACAATTTCTTTTGTTGAAGCTTCCCCTAACATTGAAAAAATCAATTCAAGGTCAGTCATATGGTCACGTAAATTTTGATATTTAAGCTCTTTTATTTTTTTATATTCTGAGGGTGTTAGCCCAAAAGTTGCTTTTGATATTTCTGCAGTTAGAATGGCGTATTCTAATTGCTGTTTTATTCCTCTGTTTTTTCATTCCTCGGTTACCGAATGGCAAGTATTTACAACAAACTCAACGAAATTGACGGATGGATTCGTAACAGGCTCAGATACTGCATCTGGCATCATTGGAGGGCTTCCCGTTAAGAAATTGTTCAGTGAACAATTTTAGGGAAGAGCCAGCTTGTAGGGTAGGGCAGCGGAAAAGGAAAAAGCTGATCCGTTTAGGAGTTGAACAAGGTCAAGCTTATGCATGGAGTAGATCAAGAATGGGTGGTTGGGCTATTGCACAATTGCGAAGCAATCACGAATACCATAATAATTTAACAATACATGAGTAACGTCCAATACTTGGAACTACTATCACTTTGGAAAGGTTGAGAAAGCGAGGGTATATTTCTTTACTCGATATTTACAAACGAATTTTCCCACAACTTAACGAACCGCTGTATACGAGAACCGTACATTATTGCGTAAGCAATACCGGTGTGAGAGGCGTACTGGCGGTCAATAGACCGTCAGCCGTCTACTTGATTGCCGGTAGGTCTTTTTATTTAGAATGCAAATTCTACCGAATCATCGGATTCTATTCGGAATTTAATTTTTGCTTTCATGGCGTGAAAAACCTTCATTAAGGTTGAAATAGATGCGCTATGATTACCATTTTCTAGTTTTGAAATCTGAGCTCTCTTAACACCTATGAGTTCACCTAATTCTGTTTGTGTCATATGTTTTTTAAGTCTAAGCTGTTTAATCTTATCGCCAATCATTTCCATATTTAGGTCAAATTCGTACTGCTCCCTTTCCGGTGTTCCAACTTTACCAAAATATTTGTCTTCTAAATCTTCAAATCTTGTATGTTTCTTTTTTGCCATGATATTTCAGTTTAAATCAGTCCTTTAAAATATTCTTGTTTAATTCTTTCCGCTTTTTCAATTTCTTTTTTTGGTGTTTTATTTGACTTTTTAATAATTCCATGAGTGCAAACTATTAACGTTTCTGTTTCTCTGGTGCTGTCCCAAAATGCAAACAAGCGATAATATTTTCCAAATTCTTTGACTCTAAATTCAAATATTCCATTAGAACCTCGCATTTTTTCAAACCAATTACCAAAAATTCTGTTTTTAGTTTTTCGAATTGCATAAAAAAGCTTTTTCCTTGCTTGAATTTCTATTTTATGAACAAATTCTTCTGCTTCAGGTAACAATTCTACTTCAACTAGTTTGTCCATTTCTCATTATTTTCTTACAAAGATAGTATTTTGTTTCTGTATTTGGAAACATTCGATTCATTATTGCAAAAAATAATTTGTTTAGCACAGGAGTGTCTCTTTTTGGCTTACTGGCAACTTCAGACTAATATTATGTCGGTTGCCACTTATATGGGTAAATAAGAATATCTGTAAGTTTTTCTTCTACGGTGGTAATCTTGAATTTATTTTTCCCACTTAAGAAGAATAATATATTCTAAAAGAGTTTATTATGAAATCCGTAAAAATAAAGTTTTAAGATGCTATGCTTGAGTTGAAAACTACGTTGGGCTGCTTCGATTTATAGATAACGCTCATCCAGAGAACTTCAGTTAACATACAATAAAGCGCATCAGACCTCAATCACAAACGAAATTCTCGAAATTGTTGGTGGCACGGAAGCATTAAGTAAATAAATACTTGATATATTCTTAAACTATTGTTTAGAAACCAACAGAATCTTCAATTTTCCTTATTAATGCAGTTACAGCTTCAATAGTTTGTTCGTCCAGATGGTTTTGTTGAATCACCCCAGTATCAACCATTGTTGCAAACTGTGAAGCCAGAAAATTCTTCGACAAATTATTTATTTCTATGTATTCACTATTTGACTCGGGGATACCAATTCGCTTATTTAGTATATGTTTTTTAAAGTCAAATTTTGAGAAGAGATCTACAATATTTTCTTCTTCCATGAGTATTAATTTCGTGTCGATTAGATCTTTTTTATTTATAAATAAACTGTTTTTAAGCTCATCAAAAATTTTCTGACCTTCAATACTTCCAGGCAATAAAACGGAAAAATTTGTTCTCCACCCTGTTAGCAAATTTGTCATTACAGTAATACCATTAACATCACTTGAAGGGATGAAATGAATCTCACTATTTTCTCCGATAAGCTTTGAGAATGCAGATAAATAATAAAATGTACTTATGTCATCGACTACCAGGTTTTGATTTTTTATAAGTTTATTTTCCTTTATAATATGTCCACTAAAAACAGAAAATACAGGCATCATAGTTTCATTATTTGCTGTTTTTAAAGATTTTGCATCTAAAATTATGGATTGACTGTATACTCCCTCACCTTCTTTTCGTTCAACTGCCAATATGCGAAACATTTTCTCTCTATCAATTAGCTGTGTTGAGTGAGTACAATAAATAATTTGCAAATCTTTTTTCAGATTTTCAAAAACTTTTAGTACATCTTGTTGCGCTTTTGCATGAAGACTAAGTCCGGGTTCATCAATAAGCAAGACTTTCATTTGCTTACTCATGGCTATTGCTTTTAGCTCTAAATAAAATGATAAAAACCAACGAACACCTCTACTTCTTTGTTTTGGATAAAGTCGTTCGTAATTATCTTTTATCCAAAATTCAAGGTAAGGTTTACCACTTTTTTCAGGAATACTATTATCGTAATGTTCTAGTTCAAAATTTAAATGAATTTTATTCTGAGTGCCAATTTTCTGACTCCAAAATTCATGAAAATCAATGGTAATTTCTCCATTTAGGTTTTCAATTCTTTGCTTTAGAATTCTATCATTTTCTTGTTTAAAAAAGTTAGCGCTTAATCCTGAAATGGTAAGAAAATTATTTACTGCTTTATAACCTTCAATAAATGTATTTTGATCAAACAAATCAGCTAAATCAATTCTGTTGGGGAGTAAACTGGCAAAATCTTCGAAAAATTCAAACACAGGAAGGTGTTTACTCATTTCGTCTCCGATTTGTTCTAAAGTATAAATATCCAGTTGTTTTGAAAGCTCAATTTTTACTTCACTCTCCGCCACCCGGGTATTTTTCCCAACAAAAACTTTTTCTGCTACCCGCTCTATAAAATTAAGTTTTTGTTGTGCTTCGTAAAAAATGTATTCTAGCTTTCCTTGCTCATTTTTCAGATAGTCAATATTGTTTGCAAGTACATCCGTCTCTTTAGGATTAATGGTCTTATTATACAAATTTTCAAAGTATTGTAACTCTTCGTTGCATTTATCAAAGTTTTCCTGCTCTTTATTATAAATTTGTTTTATTTCCAGAAAACGTACAGCAAGTTGATCTGTTTCTCCGTAAGCTTCCAGTTTTTTTTGCTTTTCGTTTAATATTTTTAGTATTTCATCAAGGTCAATTTTCTTTTGTGAATATATTTTATTTGCCGCTTCATGTTCATGTTGATATGACTGAATCAGATCTGGTTTTTTTGCTTTATCCAGACCCTTTTGTATTTTATTTAAGCGTTTTGTCAATTCTTCGGTTTCTTTAATTAATTCAATTTTATCTTTCTCAATAATTTGAATTTCGGCTCTTAAATCATTCGTTTTACTATTAATTTGTTGAATATTTCTGTAGATATTTTTAACCCGAGTTTGATCAGATTCGTTTTGTTCTTTATAAAATTCTACAAATTCTGTATCACTGCATTTAAAAGTAGTTGTAGCCAGATTTTTCCAACTTCTTTCTAACCAAATACCATTCTTTTTCTGTAATTTCTTTTTTAAACCTGAAGGGATTTTATTTAAATCGAGATAATCTTTTAAGAACTTTCCACTAAATTCAAAATAACATGAAATTACTGGATAAGCGCTGTCGCTGCGAAGCATATCTTCACTAATAATTCCATTGGAGAAACTATTTAAAGCTTCAAGTATGCTTGTTTTTCCTGACTCATTTTGCCCTATTAAGGCCGTAATATTATCAATAGAAAGATAGTTGATTTTAGAATCAACCATGGAACGGAAATTTCTTATTCGAAAAGCGGATAGTTTCATAATCCCTGTAATTAATATTTTAAATCATTTTATATATAACAATTGTAATGCTTAATGAGTTTCATAGCGAATACCAATAATTAACACGTCGTCTATTTGGCTGGGTTTTCCTTTCCAATCAAAAAATGTTTTATAAATCAATTTATGTTGTTCTTTAACGGGTAAGTCACTGGCACTAATTAATAATTCTCTGAAAGGTCTGTATTTGAATTTTTTTCCATTTTCTCCACCAAACTGATCAGGATAACCATCAGAAAACATATAAAGCATGTCGTCGTTTTCAAGTAATATATTATGGTTTACAAAAGGTCTTTCTTCAACTGGATCAATCCCAATGGGCATCTTATCACCCTTGTATTGAATTAATCTTCCGTTTCTAACCAGATACAAAGGATTATAAGCCCCGGCAAATTGTAATTGATTTGTTGTAAAATCGATAATACCAAGTGCAATGTCCATTCCATCTTTTTGCTCTCCGGCAGTACCGGTTTGATGAAGCGATTTCATCACATGTTCGCGCAAAAGATCTAATATACCGCCAGCTGAAATATTTTTATGACTAAGTACAATTTGATTAAGTGCGGAAATTCCCAAAACGCTCATAAAAGCCCCGGGAACACCATGTCCGGTGCAATCAGCTACAGTAAAAACAATCCTATTTTTTAAACGGTAAAACCAGTAAAAATCCCCACTTACTACATCTTTTGGTAAATACAATACAAAGTTTTGCGGAAAATATCGATCTATTTCCTTTTTCGAAGGTAGTAAGGCTTTTTGAATGTAGCTTGCATAGTGTATACTATCATTGAGGTCTTTTTTTTGTTTCTCAATTAATGCATATTCTTGCTCTTTATTTATGGATGATAATATTTTCATGCACATAAAGTTTAGTTAGTGTTTGTCCATAAAGTCCGACTTCTTCGTTACGCTCGCCCTATAATTGGTCATTTACAAAAGTAAACTCCCAATTCCAGGACTTCACAAGCCTTGAATTCGAACTTTATGAATCAAACACGTAACTTTATTGACAGATACTAGTTAGTCTTTGCAAGAAAGCGCCAAATTACTCACAAGTTTAATAATTATAACTTTGTGTTCGTGAGCTTTGCAATGTTCTGCGTTACTCTCGTATTGAAAACAATTACTTCGACAAGCTCAGACATCGCACTTACAAAAGTAAACTCCTTGGTTTCCAACACTTCGTATTCCGATAGTTATTGGAATGTCTTTGACGCTTTTTTATCAAAGACTTGAAAAAAAGGCAGTTTTCTTGCTGACACTAGTTAGTAAGTCATTCAATATGAACTTGAATAACTTAATATTACTAAATATAATGTATCTGGTTATGAATAGCAAAAATATAAATTTAAAATCTAGAACCAAATATGAATTTAAGAATGATTTTTTTATAACGTTTATTGGCTTAAGGTAGAAGCTAAAAAGCGTATGGCTAGTGTCAAGTCAAGCTTTAAGTTTCGGGTTGACCTGACAGAGTTTTTCAAACCTGTCAGAGTCTGGTGCTAAAACTCTGACAGGTCATTCTGACTTTGACAGGATTTCAACTGAAAAAGCATCATTGACTGACACTAGTAAAATATAGCAAGGATAAGTAGATATTGCTTTGGTAATTTATTTTCTGGTTAATGGCGATAATTTTATTGTACATAATATATTTCAAATGGCAATAAATCTAAATAAAATTGAAAAAAGTATATTATAATAATTTATTCAGGAAAATTAATATTTAATGACAGCAGAAAAGTCAAAGGTTAAAACATTTAAAATAGGGGAGTATTTAAGAACTTTTATAATATAAAAACCGACCAAATTATATGATCGGTTTTAACTGTATTGAGTAATTTAATTATTCATATAGCACATAAGCTTCGCGCCAATATTTATAAATTATGTCATAATCAATCCAACCAAATCCGTTAGTAGACCAACTAGTTCCCCAAGAGTTCATAAATTTGAATGCATCTTTAGCGTCATCATATCCAACACAAGCATAGCAATGTCCACCATACTTACGACCTTGTGCAGTTGTAATAATTTCATCGTATCCTAAATTCATAAATTGAGGGTATACGGTACCTGCTACAACAACAATTTTGCCTGCTGCTAATTGCTCTTTAATTGCAGCCTCTGTTACAGCAACAGTTGCATATGAACTAATTTTATAATTAGCTGCTTCCGCTATTTGAGTTGCATTTGGCATATCATCACAATCAACATCAGTATATGGCATAGTACTCCAAGTACAAACACCTTGATCAACTAATAGATCTAAACCATCCGTTGTGTAAGCACCACTGCCACAGTCAGTAACTTTTATTTGATTGTAAACATACTCAGGACTAAAAATATTAGTACTAGTACTATATGCACCACCGTAGGTATTTTGATAGCTAGTACTTCGACCTGCATAAGCAACACCCCAAGCAACGCATGATCCTTCTCCTCCTTGATCTCCTACTGGAGGAACAACTAAATCAACTGAAGTAGGTAAAACTTTTAAATTTAATGCCTCTGCAACAGGTATTGCAGCATAAACATCTTCAGGAGCTGGTATCCAACCAAAACTGTATGACACAAGTTCTTCCATTCCTAGAGGTTCAGTAAGGTCAGTGTCTTTCTGACAAGAGTTAACAACAAGCATAATCCCTAAAGCAACACTAAATAAAAATGTTGCACTAAACAAAAATTTTTTCATAGTTAAATTGTTTTAAGTTAAAAAAATGTGTTAAATGTTTAAACAAGTTACAATAAAATTTTTAACGTTCAAAAAAATAGAAATAAGGATAAACCGACTCAAAGATCTTAATATCGTTAGAAATGAGACTTGTCTATACTTTTACACTTTATTTGTAATCAATATAAATAAAGAAACCAAAAATATTTGATAAAAGATTGTTGGTTAATGTTTTGTAGTATTTATCCAAATTGGTATTAAGGAATAAAAAGAAATTTGTTTGATATGAAATATTTTTTTAGGAGCAATATGATACATAAATTTGAGGTTTTTATTATATAATTTAGATTGCCTTTTAAAAATTATTTTAATGAGCGAATACATTTCTAATTTAATTAATCAAGGAGAGCATCAAAAGCTTGATTTTAAGCATTCGATAAGCGATTCAAAAAAAATTGCCAGATCATTAGCTGCATTTGCAAATACTAATGGAGGTAAATTGCTTATTGGAGTGCGCGATAATGGATCTATAGCCGGAGTGCATGGAGATGAGGAATACTATATGGTTCAGGCTGCTGCTGATATGTATTGTAAGCCTTCTCTGTATTTTGAAACTAAAGCATGGAATTTACTTGGTAAAACAATATTGGAAGTAAGTATCGCAAAGTTAAATGATGATTTTTTAGTAGCTGCACCTAATAAAGAAGGTGTTTTTCGTGTTTATATTAGGGTAAATGATCAGAACTTTATCGTTAATAATATATATCTAAAAGCTTGGAACAAAAAGAAACATGGCGATGGTATATTAATTAGATATGACGAACCGGAAAGACAGTTATTTGAGTATTTAAACGAAAACAAAGCAATAACATTTTCAAGGTTTATAAAAATTTCCGGGCTTTCCAGGTATAAAGCGGAAAAGGTATTGGTTAATTTAATTGTACTTGATTTAATAAAAATAGTTTTTTCAGAAAATCAGATTGTTTATGAACTAGTTAAATCAAATTAACAAGCATTTATGACGTAACATATTGTAATTAATAGATATATAAAATTAAATCTTAAAAAAATTTTATTATTAATATGCTTTTTATACTTTTAGCACCGAAAAACTAAAGGGAAATTTAATCCGAATAACTAAAAAATTATTACTATGAAATTGAAATTTTTGAGAAGTATAGCTGCAATGATTATTATGTTGGGTTTTGCAGTTAATGTGAACGCACAAACTGCAACAGAAGCTGTTGATGCTTTAAAAGACGGAGCTGCAAAATCGTCAGCAAAAGACTATGCAGGAGCACTTGATGCTTTTAAATTATGTGTTAGTATTTACGATGAATTAGGTGAAACAGATAATGAAAATAGAGCGACTGCAGCAAAACAAATTCCTAAAATGCAATATAAATATGCTATAGGTTTATACAAGCAAAAAAAATATGACGAGTCAGTAGCTGCTTTTGAAACTTTAAAGGAGTATGCAGCAACATACGAAGATGCAAAAATGGCAAAAAAAGCTACATCTACTATTCCTAAAGTATATTATGCTAAAGGTGCAAGTTTACTTAAAGCAAAGGATTATACGGCTGCAATAGAAGCATTAGATAAATCATTAGAATTAGATCCAAAATATCCAATGGCTTACGTTAGAAAAGCGCAGGTTTATAAAGTTCAAGATGATGAAGCCAACTTTAAGACTTCGGTAGACGGTGCTATAAATGCTGCTATTGCAAAGAAAGATACTAAAACAGAAGGTACTGCAAAGAAATTAGCTAGCAGTTTTTATTTAAAAGCTGGAGCTAATGCTGTAAAAGCTAAAGAATATAGCAAAGCAGTGACGTATTTTAATACTTTAATGGAATACAAAGAAGTAGATTCAAATATATATTATCAGTTAGCTATAATTTACAATAAGCAGTCTAAATGGGATGCTTCTATTGAAGCAGGAAATAAGGCTTTAGAACTTATGGGAGATGTTGCTGAAACAACAACAAAAGATGCTAAGATATATTATGAGCTAGGTAATTCATATTACGGAAAAGGTGATAATGCAAGTGCTTGTGATGCTTATGGAAAAGCAAATAAAGGTGATTATGCTGAAACTGCTGATTATCAAATGAAACATGTAGTAAAGTGTAAGTAAGATATTTTTGAAGTATATTAATACTATCCAAAAGCCCCAAAAGTGTATTTCTCACTTTTGGGGCTTTTTAGTTGTTTTTGTTTCTTTGGCAATGTTATTCTAATCTAGATTGATTGTCGAATTTTATAAATTAAACTCAAAATAGCTTCGGAATCTTTTATAATTTCATCTTTTTGATTATTTGCCTCAACAGTCTTTGTATTTAATTCTTCATGTAAATAATGGTGGCAATTTTCAGCTTTATTAAGATTGTTAAAAATAGCTACTGCCATAATTTCGCAAGAATCGTATCCACAACTAGAGCAATTCTTATGATCTTCTTTTTTGTGTTTATCCATTAAAGTGTAGATGTTTTGAAGCTCATCTTCTGTGGGGATTTTAATGATTGATGTATTTGAAGATAAATCTTCGTATGTTCTATCATATAAACCTTCTTCCCAATATTTGTCAACTAGCTGTTCGTATTGTACTGTAGTTATTTTGTTGTTTTCTGTTGTTTTTTGTTTGTTTTGTGCCTCGATACTTCTTTGATTTACATAATATTCAAGTTCATCAGGGGATTTATCGTAGCAATTGGTGCCGGTTCCGCCATTACACCCTAATTCGCAGTTTAAACAATCAATAAGCAAAGGAGTCATTCCTTTTTCTAATTGTTTTTCTAATTTTTCAAGATATTTATAAATAGTATGAGGTCCTTCAATCTTTCTACTTTGATATCTTATCCCCGGAACTTTTCGTTCTGCAGTTTCCAATAATCCTCCAGGACTAGAAAACAAAACAGCTCGCTCAGCAGGGTCATTGTCAAATTCAACTTTCTGAAAATCTTCTAAGCTGATTTTATTATCATTTAAATGGTTTTGAATCTTGGACATGGTTACATTAAAATCACCTATTCCTGTTTCTTCAAACTCAACTCTTTTTGCAACACAAGGAGACACAACTAATAATTTATGATCTTTATATTTTGAATAAAAGCGTTTAATCATTTTCATTGTATGCACCATTGGACTATCTGCTGGTGCTAAATAAGGTATTAATTCTGGCTTGTAAATTTGAATATAACGAACAATTGCAGGACAAGGTTGTGCAATAACAAGCTTTGGTTTATTTTTCTGAATATGCTCCAAATATGATTTTACAGTTAGTTCAGCACCAAAGCTTACATCAAAAATGGCTTCAATGCCAAGAGATTTAAGCCATCCATTTAAATTTAAGTATTGATTGGGAAAATTTGATGCAACAGCTGGAGCAATAATTGCAATTACCTTTTCTTTTTGTTGTAAAGCAGTCATTGCTGAATCAAAATCATCAATTGGAATTCTTGCATCGTGAGAACAGGCTTTAACGCATTCTCCACAACCTATGCATAAATCATTAACAACTTCAATTATTTCATTAATTCCATTATTTGCGAATTTTGTTGAGCAAACTGCAATGCATTGATGACAGTTAACACATTTCTCTTTATCAATTGTAAAAAAAATATTATTCTTCATGCTGGATTAAATATTTAATGTGGATTATCACATTTTACTCTTATACTTATCAATTGTTTTCTTTAGTTTATCTTCATGTTCTTTCATTTCTTCTATAACTCCCTTCAATCGATCTTCTTTTCTGTGCATTTCTTCCTGAGTAGCTTGCAATTCCTCCATGTTTTGGCGCATTTCTTCTTCCTGAGCTGCCATTTCTTCTGTTTGTTGCTGCGAACGTTCTAATAATTCAGAAGTTTTAATATTTATTTTTACTGATGATAAAGTGGAGGCAATGTTTTCAGCTAATTTTTCGACAAACTCAATTTCAAAATCTTGAAGAACTTTAAAAGAAGCTATTTCAAGTACTCCGAGAACATTCTCATCAAGCTTTAATGGTACAATTAATAAACAATTTGGATTAGCAGATCCAAGTCCTGAAGTAATTTCCACGTAATCTTGAGGAATGTCGATCAGAAATATTGTTTTCTTTTCAATAGCACAATTACCAACCAATCCTTCTCCAAGTTCAATATGTTTTTCCAGAAATTTCCTTCTATCATATGCATATGCAGAAAGAAGATTAAAATGGATATCTTCTTTATTATTATCATCTAAAATAAAAACACCACCTTGGTTTGCTTCCAAATAATTTATAAGGTTTGTAATAATTTCTGTAGCAAGAATTTCAAGATCATTATTATTCTGACGTAAAATATCTGCAAACTTAGCTACACCTTCATTCGTCCATCTCCGTTTTTCATCTTCTATATTGCGTTTTTCATCTTCTTCGTCTGCTTTAACGAGGCTGTTTCTCATTTCAATTAACGATTTCCCTAAAATATCTTCTTCACTTAATAAATTGAAAGTATGGTTTAATTCTCCTTGACCGATATGATTTGCAAACTCAACTTTTTTATTTAAACCCTCAATAGAGACATTAAGGGCTTCGGTCATTTCTTCAATTTCGTCACCTGTCTTAATATGTATTCGCATTTTATCATCGAGATGACCTTTAGAAAGCTGTTTTAGTAACTTTGTAATTTTAGTTATAGGGTTTGCTATATTACGTCCAATAATAAATATAACTAGTGCCAAAAGGAGTATACCAATAATTCCAACAATTACTGATATTCTAAAATTGTGATTTGCTTTAGCCATTATTGTATTTATTGGAACAGAAATAGCTATTGACCAAGGAGTATTTGTATCTTCAATAATTATAGGCGCATATGAATAATATAGTTTTACTCCTTCATTATTTTCACTAATATAATTAAAAGACTCTCCTGCTTTAATCTTTTCTTGTATGTTGTATGTTTTAAAATCTTCAGGAAATATAGTTTCTAATTTTTGATTTAATATTTCACGATCAGGATGTCCAGCAATTAGTCCACCATTTGAAATCATATAAGCAAAACTACCTTCGAAGGGACTTATTTGCTTAATTATTTGTTGAAAATTATCTAAGGTAATATCGATAGCAACGATTCCAATATATTCGCCATTTTTTATGATAGGTGAATTTAAAGAAGTCATCAGACTTCTTTTATTTTCATTAAGTTTATTATTGTCGAGATATGGTTCCCAAATAGAAGGAATTCTTCTCAGTTTGATGATCTTATCATATATTTGCGATTCTACTTCCATGCTTCTATAAGTGGAATCGGGAAAAGCATTTCCATCGATATCTTTTGAAATAACCATAGAATATCTTCCAAAAGCTTTTGTCCAATTAGGATCGATTGCACTTAATTCCCAACTATCCCATAATGCATAAAAATGAGGATTTTTTTTAAAGACCTCCAAATACATATCTTTAAATATCTTTTTCCACTGAGGTTTTGGCATATTATCATAAACAAGATAGGAGTATGATAAAGTTTTGACGATGCTCATGTCTGAGTTTAATTGATTTGAAATATCTATAGCATAATTTTGGACAATTTCATTTGTTATAAGAGAAGCATTTTTAAATGCTTCTTTTCTGTCGTTTATACTAATATATCCAATAGCTACTGTATATATTATTATTGAAGCAGAAATAATAAAGAACTGTATTTTTTGTTGTATTTTGAATTTAAGTTTCATAGTTATTTTTGCATGTTAAATTTCTATTATACTTATTGAAAATCTGTTATATTATTAGAAATCTTCAAAACCTTATATACTTTTTCTTGAGCATTTTTTATTGGTGTATATGTTTCGGAAAAAACAAGTTCTTTTTTATTTACAGTTATAGTTGATGTTTCTTTAACAATCTCTTCGTTCTTAAGCTTTTCCCATAAATTATCGCATTCAACTTTTTGTTGTTTTGTAAATTTAAGATTTTCTGAATGATGAGTTCCAATTACATCTTCTCTATTAACTCCGAGAAGTTCTACATAGTTATCGTTAATTTTTTGGATAATTCCGTTAATGTCATATTCAATAACATAACTTGATGAATTTAGAGCTTTAACAAAACCTTCCATTTCGATGGTCTTTTTATTTGATTCTTCTAGTATGGTTTGCATTTCTTCCATATTCTGACGCAATTCTTCTTCTTGAGCTGCCATCTCTTCGGTTTGTTGTTGTGATATTTCAAGGAGTTTATTTGTTTCCTCGCTTTTTTTTGTTGAATCTTCTTGTATGGCTACCATTTCTTCCATATTCTGACGCATCTCTTCTTCCTGGGCAGCCATCTTCTCTGCTTGTTGATTTGATTCTTCTTGTACGGCTACCATTTGCACCATATTCAGACGCAACATTTCTTCTTTCGCAGCCATATTTTCAGCTTGTTGTTGCGATTGTTCAAGAAGCTTATTTGTTTCTTCTGTCTTTCTTGATGATTCCTCTTGTGTAGCTTGTAATTCCTCTAAATTTTGACGCATCTCTTCTTCTTGAGCAGTCATTTCTTCGGCTTGTTGCTGCGATCCTTCAAGGAGTTCCGTTGTTCTTAAATTAATTCTCACCGATGATAATGTAGCTGCTGTGCTTTCAGCAAGTTTCTCTACAAATTCTATTTCATGTTTTTCAAATACATTAAAAGAAGCAATTTCTATAACACCTAAAACATCATCTTCCAGTTTCAAAGGAACAATTAATAAACTACTTGGATTTGCACCACCTAAACCTGAAGTTATTTTCAGATAATTTTGGGGAACATTTGTCATGAAAACTGTTTTTTTCTCAATGGCACAAGTTCCAATTAAACCTTCTCCAATTAAGATTGTTTTCTTCACGAATTTCTTTCTGTCATATGCAAAAGCAGAAAGTAAATCTAAATGTACATTTTCTTTATCTTCATCATTTAAAATGAATAATCCACCTTGATTCGCTTTTAAATAATTAACAAGGTTTACAATAATTTCAGATGCAAGGTTTTTAAGGTTATCGTTATTTTGACGTAGAATGTCAGCAAATTTAGCTAAACCCTCATTACCCCATCTGCGTTTTTCATCTTCAATTTTACGTTTTTCTTCTTCTTTTTCAGCTTTTATCAAGCTCGTTCTCATTTCAATTAAAGATTTACCAAGAACATCTTCTTCGCTTAATAAATCAAAACTTGAGTCTAATTCACCTTTTCCAATAAGATTAGCAAAATCTACCTTTTTGTTTAGTCCATTGATTGAGGAATTAAGTGCTTCAGTCATTTCTTCAATTTCGTCACCTGTCTCAATATTGATTTTCATTTTATCATCTAAATGACCTTTTGCAAGTTGTTTAAGCAGATTTGTTATCTTAGTAATTGGATTGGTAATGTTGCGACTAATAATCGCTATAACTAAAACCATAAGTAAAATTCCAAGAATTCCGACAATAAAAGAAATTCGAAAATTTCGATTCGCTTTTGCCATAATTGTATCTAAAGGAACTGAAATTGCAATCGACCAGGGAGTATTTGTTTCTCCTACAAAAATTGGTGCATACGATACGAAATTTTCCACACCATTTTCATCTTCGCTAATATAGCTAATTGGATTCCCTTCGAGAATATTTTTAGAAATTTCATATTTATTATTATCATCGGGGAAAAGTTCTTCAATTTTAGAATTCAACAATTCTTTTTCGGGATGCCCCGCAATTAATCCTCCGTTTGAAATTAGATATGCATAGCTCCCCTCAAACGGTTTTATTTCCTCAACAAGTTCTTGAAAGCGATTAAGTGTAATATCAATAGCGACTATTCCTATGTATTTGCCATTTTCCATAATAGGAGCATTCATACTTGTCATTAAAAACTTTTCGGCTTTATCTTGAGCATATACATCTTCATAAGGCTCCCAGATAGAAGGGATGGTTCTGGTTTTTATTTCTCCATATAAAACGGGATCGCCATCAAGGCTTCTGTATTCAACGTTGTGCTTTATAATAGCACCTTCTCTCCAGAATATTATTACATATCTACCAGTTGGTTTATCCCATTCGGGATCAATAGCATTTAATTCCCAACTATCCCAAAGGCTGTAAATGTGAGGATTTGATATAAATACTTCGTTATACATTTTTAAAAAAAGATCTTGCCACTGTTCTGTTGGTAAGTATTTGTATGTATGAAAAGCATCTGCAAGAGTTCTAACTAGTGCTAAATCGGCCTCAAGTTTGGCTTTGATATCGTTTGCGCTTTCGTGTGCATGTCTATTGGTAACTTCAGTGGCATCTTTAAAGGCCATTTTGCGAGCATTAAGACTAATATATCCAATAGCAAGAATATAAATTATTATTGATGCAGAAATAATAAAAAGTTGAATTTTTTGTTGAATTTTAAGTTTAATTTTCATGAGAACAGTATTTTATAATTCTAAAAGTCATTTACATTATTTGATATTTTCAGTATTTTATTTACAAGCCCATTTTCGTTCATAATAGGTGTATATACTTCTAAAAATATATTTTCTTTACCATTAATTATATATTTTGTTTTTTCTTTTTTGTTTTCTCCTTTTCTTAAATCATTCCAAAATTTATCATATTCAGCTTTTTGTTTCTTTGTAAACTTTGTCTTATCTGAATGATGTACTCCTAAGACTTCTGATCGTTTTAGATTAAGTGAGTTAAGGTAATTGTCATTTACTTTTGTAACAATGGCTTCTGTGTTATATTCAACAACACAACTTGAATGTTCTAATGCGTTTAAGAAATTTTCCATTTCTGTATTTTTGAGATCTGCTTCTTCTTGAGTAGCTTGAAGTTCTTCTAGATTTTGTCTCATTTCTTCTTCCTGAGCAGCCATCTCTTCGGTTTGTTGTTGTGATATTTCAAGAAGTATATTTGTTTCCTCGGTCTTTTTTGTTGAATCTTCTTGTATGGCTAGCATTTCTTCCATATTCTGACGCATCTCTTCTTCCTGGGCAGCCATCTTCTCTGCTTGTTGTTCCGATTGTTCAAGGAGTTTATTTGTTTCGAGAGCCTTTCTATTTGATTCTTCTTGAATAGTTTGCATTTCTTCCATATTCTGACGCAATTCTTCTTCTTGAGCAGCCTTTTCTTCTGATTGCTGTTGGAATTTATCTAACAATTCATTTGTTTGAATGTTAATTTTAACCGAGGACATTGAAGATGCTATATTTTCAGCAACTTTTTCAACAAATTCAATTTGATATTTTTCAAATTTCTTGAATGAAGCAATTTCTATTACTCCAAAGACTTTGTCTTCCATTTTAAGGGGAACAACAAGTAATGCGCTTGGATTTGCCTCTCCTAATCCGGAAACAATTGATATATAATCTTCTGGAAGATCTTCGATATAAGTAGTTTCTTTTTCAATAGCGACAGAACCAACAATTCCATCTCCATATGCTATACGTTTTTCAATATGTTTTTTTCTATCATAGGCGAAGGCAGATATTAAATCAAGGAAAATGTCGCTTTTATTTTCATCGTTAAGTAAAAATAATCCTCCTTGACTTGCTTCCATGTAATAAACTAAATTTTTAATTATTTCATTAGAGAGTTTTACCAGATTATCATTATTCTGACGAAGAATATCAGCAAATTTTGCTAGTCCTTCTGTTGCCCAATTGCGTTTATAATCGTCAGATTTTCTTTCTTGTTCATCAATTTTAGCTTTTTTAAGACTATTTCTCATCTCAACAAGAGCAAGTCCTAAATTATCATCATCGCTAAGCAAATTAAACTCATAGTCGAGATTTCCGGATTCAATATTATTAGCAAATTCTGTTTTTAAATTCAGTCCTTCAATGGAAGTTTTTAAGGCCAAAGTCATTTCTTGAATTTCATCTCCGGAATTTATATTTAAATCAAGTTTTGTATTGGTTTTTCCTTGTGCTAGTTCTTTTAGATATTCTGTAATTTTTTGAATTGGATCTGTAATGTTTTTAGTAATTATATAGATTACAAAACTTAAAATTAAAATGCCAATTAAACCAACAATCAATGAAATCATAAAGTTACTGTCTGCTTGAGCCATTATTGAGCTTATTGGGACAGAAACGCCAAGATACCAGGGAGTATTTGTTCTGCCAATATTAATGGGGGCAAATGCGATAAAATGTGATTTTTTGGTACTATCAACTGTAATAATATGAAAGTTTTCTCCTTTTTTGATGTTCTTTAATAGTTCGAAGTTTTCACCTGTTTTTAATGTAAATGTTGCAATTTGATTAAGTAGTTTTGTGTCTGGGTAACTTGCAAATTTACCTTCTTCAGTTAAAAGAAAGGCAAAACTATTAGTGAACCGCGAGAGATTTATGTTTGTTATCATCTTTTGAAATCTTTCCAGAATAAGATCAACACCAATCATTCCGTGATATTCATTATCAACAATAATAGGAGAAATTAGGCTGGTCATTAGTCTGGATGATTCGTTTTCGTCAATAAATTCATTAAAATAAATTGGCAAAACCATGTCTTTTGACTGATTTTTAATTTTTGCATAAAGTGCGGGATCTCCATCTAAACTTCTTATGTCTTGTTTATGAGAAACAGAGCCATTTATTCGAGAAAACACATTCGCTATACGTCCGGTTGGATTTGTCCATGCTTCATCAATTTTATTTAATTCCCAACTATCCCAGAGTTTATAAAAAGAGGGATTGTCTAGATATACTTTATTATACATTTTTATGAATAATGGATCCCATTGTTCTCTGGGCATATCCTTATAAACTGTAAAGGCATTAGCTAATGTTCGCACAGTAGCCATGTAATCATTCAGATCAGCCTGTATTTTAATGGCATATTTTTCAGCATTTGAAATTACTAAATCGACTGAATCGGTATAAGATGTTTTTTTAGCACTTATACTAATATAACCTATTGCAATACCATATATAGCAACCGATAAGGATATTAAAAACAGTTGCATTTTACTTTTTAAATTTAACTTCATTTTCATAAAGGTCAATATTTTTATTTTACTCAATAATAAATGATAAAAATCGCTAAAGATAGTATCTACGGATTTAGCTTTAATATGTTTTTAATAATCTTTTAAATCTACTGCAAGAAATAAAATTTTATTAAAACTTTCATTAATAAAAACAGGAGCAAATGACGTAAGTAGCCTTAAATCAATTCCATTTTTATTTTTTAAATATGTAATTTCCTGATGTGAGTTTCCTGACATAACGGTGTTGGAAATTTCATGAAATTTACTAATATCTTTTTTAGCGATAAAACTTTCTGCTTCCATTCCTAAAGCTTCGGTCATTGTATATTTGAATTGTTTTAAGAAAAGATCATTCGCATTTATTAATTTAAAATTTAAATCGAATTCAGCTTTTAATATAAACTTATCGATACTGTTTAATACGCTACTAAATTCGTTGCCTTTCTTGGTAGATTCTTCCTGTGTTGCCTGAAGCTCTTCCAAATTTTGTCTCATTTCTTCTTCTTGCGCAGCCATTTCTTCTGCTTGTTGTTGCGACTGTTCAAGTAAGTACGATGTTTTTGAATTAATACGGACTGATTTTAAAGTTGCTCCAATGCTTTCGGCTACCTGTTCAATAAATTCAATTTCGTGTTTTTTAAATTTTTTAAATGAGGCTAATTCAATAACTCCAAGAACTTCATCGTTAATTATTAATGGAATTATTAATAAGCTATTAGGATTTGCCTCACCTAAACCCGATGTTATATTAATATAATCTTCCGGAACCTCAGTTAAATGAATTGTGTTTTTTTCTTTTGCACAAGATCCAACTAAGCCTTCACCTAGTTCAATTGTTTTTTTGATGAATTTTTTTCTATCGAAAGCAAAAGCAGCAAGCAAATCATAATTTATAACAGATCCTTCTTGTTCGTTTAGTATGAATAATCCTCCTTGATTAACATCTATATAGTAAACCAGGTTTTTAATTATTTCATTAGCAAGGATATTTAAGTCATTATTATTATTTCTAAGTATCTCAGCGAACTTAGCCAAACCTTCATTTATCCAACGGCGTTTTTCATCTTCAATTTTTCGTTTTTCTTCTTCTGAATTTGCCTTTAAAAGGCTATTTCGCATATTTATTAAGGATTGACCTAGTTGATCGTCCTCACTTACCAGATCTAATTTAAAGTCGATGTTTCCAGAACCTATTTGATTAGCAAATGCTGTTTTTTTGTTTAAACCTTGAATTGATGTATTTAGTGCTAGAGCCATTTCACCAATTTCGTCTTTGGTTTTTACGTCCATCAATAATGACTCATCAATTTTACCTTTAGCAAGGCTTTTAAGAATTTCAGTAATTTTTATAACAGGATCTGTAATATTTTTTGAAATAAGCCAAATTACTACTGTTAATAATATCAATCCTAAAAAACATACAATTAATGCATTGTATGAAATACTGTTTGATTCTGATGTTATAACTTTATTAGGAACTGAAATAGCTAAGGACCATGGTGTATTAATTCCTTTAATATTAATTGGGGCAAAAACGTAAAAATCTTTTTCACCATTTTCTTTTTTATGTGTGAATGAAAAGTTTTCACCCTTCTTAACCTTTTCGTCAATATTATATTTTTCTGTAAACTCAGGGAATACTTCTGAAATTAATTTACCCATTAATTCTAAATTTGGATGTGCCGCTATGGTTCCATCATTAGACAACAGGAAAGAAAAACTTTCTTCAAAAGGATTAATATTTACAATAATATCTTGAAATTTATTAAGATCGATATCAACTCCAGCTAAACCAATAAATGAATTACCTAACTTAATAGGTACCGATAAGTTTGTATTAAGATATTGATCTTCTATTCTACCAGTTGGAGACCATAATTTAGGATCAACTATCATAGAAACACCAGTTGTTTTCATTGTATAATAATTACCATTTATGTCATCTCCATCGAGACCGGCTTTAGTTTCGTAATGATTTATAGTTCCATCAACATCACGAACCCAACCATTTGTATAGCGACCAAAAGGTTTATTCCATTCTGGGTCGATATATTTTAATTCCCAAGCTGTTGCTACAGCAAGAAAATGCGGGTTTTCGTTAATAACATTTTGTTGTTGCTCTAAAAATACTTTATTCCACTGATCCCAAGGAACAGATAAATATGCATGACCAGCTTGTGCAATAGTTTTTACGATATTGAAATCGGAAGTTAATTCAGATTTAATAACATTGGCATATTTTTGCGCTGTTATGTTCGTAAGATCTTGCGCTTCTTTTAGCGATAAGTTTCTAGATTTTAAAGTTATATACCCAACAGATGTAATAAAAATTAACATTGAAGTAGATAGGATATAAGCAAGCATTTTTACATTAATCTTCATATCAAAATATTCTTATAAATAACCTCTAAACTTACACTAATTTAGGAAAAAATCAAATTTCTGGTTCGCAAATGTTAAGCATAAAATTTTTAATAAATCTGGAGTGAATAATTTTTTAGTTCTTTTGAAATTAATTTTGAGTCGCCAAGGATAGAATCCATAAGGTTCCAGAATCCTTTACCATGGTTTTTTTCAACGGTATGGCATAGTTCATGAATTATAACATAATCTAATAAGGAATTCGGTAATCGAAGTAAATGTAGATTTAAATTTATGTTGTTAACTGATGAACAACTACCCCAAAGGCTTATATTATTTTTAATAAATACTTTTTTGAATTTAAAGCCATATTTATCAGCTAGTTGCAATGTTCTTTTTGGTAGATATTCTTTTGCTTCTTTACGAAGTGCTTCTATTATTACAGATTTTATGATCTCCTGAACAGCAGGGTTTTTTACATCAAGGTTTTCAGGATAGCCTATTATTATTGAATCGGGGGTAATTTTTGATGTTATATTATTCTCGGAATTCTTGCAGATCTCAAGTTTTCGATATTTAGTATTAAATATGGTATTCTCTGTAAAAACGGTTGCTTTGTTTTCGATATGTTCGATTTTGGGAAGTTGCTTTAATATCCAATCTTTTTTTCTTTCAACAATATTTATAGCATATCTATAACTTAGATAATAGGGAAGAGTTACAATTACTCCTTTTAATGGACGAATAGCTATGCTAACATTTCTTGAGCGTTTATTCTTTCGAAATGTAATTCTTCCAATATCATTAAAATGGATTATTTTTTCGGGCATTTTGCAATAATAAGAAAATGCTTATTAATCCAAAAATTTGAAAATTATTTCTTTGTTTATTTAATTTTTAATCTAACTCTTTTCGCCAAATTGTTCTCTATTATATGGAATTGAGAAATAAAATTTAGCTCCTTTTTGTTTGCTTTCTTTTTCTGATTCTACCCACAATTCCCCATCCATTAACTCAATGAGACCTTTGCACAAGGCCAAGCCAATACCTGTACCTCCATATTTTCTTGTTAAAGTTTCATCTACTTGTCTAAAGCGATTAAATATAAAATTAATTTCATCTTCTTTTATTCCAATTCCTGTATCTTTTACAAAGCAGATTATTTCTTTACTTTTAATATAATAACCGAATTCAACCTGACCTGCTATCGTAAATTTTAAAGCATTATCTAATAAATTAGATAAAACTTGTTTTATTCTTTTGGTGTCGATAAAAACAATCAATTCACCATCTTCAATTTCCTTTTTTAAAATAATGTCAATTTTATCTAGTTTCTTACTGTCTTTTATCTCAAGAAATTCAATAAATAATTCGTTAAATATATTATTTAAGTCATTTTTAGTTTTATTTACAAATAGGGTAGATGATTCAAGTTTAGAAACATCTATAATATTTTCAATTATTTCGAGTAATAATTCCCCACTACTTCCTAAAATACCCAGATATTCTTCTTGTTTATCACTTGATACTTGTTTTGTATTTAATAAGGTTGAAAAGCCAATTATTGCATTTAAAGGAGTTCTTATTTCGTGCGATAAATTTGTAAGAAATGAAGTTTTTAATCTATCAGATTCTTCAGCTTTGGTTTTAGAATCGGAGAGTTGTTGTTCAAATTTCTTTTGTTTAGAAATATCCCTATATATTACAAAATATCCAATAGATTTTTCTTTTATACTAAATGGTGTAGAAATAATTGAGACCGGAATTTTTTGATTGTTTTTATTTATTCGAATAGTTTCAATTTGAGTTTTAAATCCTTCTTTAAATCTATTTGTAAGATTTTGCGCTTGAGCTAGCAGTTCGCCGGGAACTATAAAGTTATCTATATCTTGATTGATGATATCAGTAGTGTCATAGCCAAATAATTTAGTAAACTCAGGATTTATTTTTTTAACAAGGCCTTCATTATCTATAAAAGCAATAGCCTCAGGAGATTCTTTAAAAAGTTTTTCGAAATGAGCTTTTTCTTTTTGAGTTTGCACATGAGCTTTTTTTATTTCGGAAACCATTTCATTTGCCGAATCGGCTAATACTTTAAATTCATAAAAATTTATATTTGATTTATCAATTAAAGTGTTTTTGTTAGAAGCATTTTTAAAAAACTGAATAACTGAATTAATATTATTAGATACTCTTTTAGATATATATTTGGTTAATAAATAAAGAATAATAAATACGATACATAATGACAGAATGATTATTAAAATGTTCTTTTTTATGGATTTATAGACTTCGTCTTTTTTATCGTTAATAATTTGATCAATATCATCAATATATACACCTGCACCAACCATCCATTGCCAATCTGGGATGCCTTTAACAAATGATATTTTTTGACGTATATCTGTGTTTGTAAGCTTTCGCCAGTTATAATAAATAAAACCTCCATCCGGATTTTTAACAGTCTTTCGTTGCTCTTGAATTACTTTAACTCCATTAGGGTCTTCCAGATTCCAATTATTTTTCTTTTCTGTAACAACTTTACCATCCAATAATTTCACATCACCTTCATAGGTGTTAATAAAAATATAGCCTTCCTCATAAAATCTATAATTTGAATACCAATCAAGTATTTCTTCTTGAATTTTTGAATTAAAATCAATATAGTAATCACCAGTTCCAATATACCAGTTTAGGGGTTCAAAAAACTTAATAAAGGATAATTTCTTAAAAGCTATATTTGTATCTAAATTCGGACGATTCCAATGATTAGAAATAAATCCTTCTCCTTTTGATTTAACAAGTTCTAATTCATTATGCATTACATAATTGCCTAAATCATCTTTTAAGTTATAAACATATTTACCTTCATTTTCTGGATGTAATACGAATAGCTCTTGATAACCATCAAGGCTTTTTATAAAAAAATATCCTCTACCATTATCAAAACGCAAATGACGTAAAGCATCTTTAATTGATTTTTTAATTTCAGCAGAGGAGGCCTTATGTTTATTATCGTTATATATGGTTGAGGCTATATTATAAGCAAGATTTACTCGTGAACTTAGTTTTTCTTGAATGTCTTTATCTGCTAGATTAATTCTATAGTTTATATAATTTACGACTTTTTCTGTTTCTTTTTTTATATTTTCTTTTTGAGTCTCTATATTTTCTTCTTGAATTCTTGAGATTTCTTTTTGTAGGTGGGTATATTCGTTTTTTAACCAAAAAAATAAAACAACTATAAAGATCAAAGTTATTACTAATAAAACATACATAAAAAACATATTAACAAGCTTAACATTCTTGTTTGTAGATCTTTTAAAGAAATTAGTAATATAGTTTGAGTAGATCATAGGAAATGTAAAGATAATAATATCCGTTTATCTATTATTGAATCTAAGGTATGAAAATATTGTTTTTAAAAAAAGAAAGGGATTAATCTTTTAAAAATGCTATATTTTAATTTTTTATAATCCATTAGGTGTATGAGGTTGAGTGCAATAAAGGGTTTAAAAAAGAAATGCATTAAATAGTTTAAGGTATTACAAAATGCTATTGTTATGGTAATTGTTTAAAGAAAAGTATTAATTTCGCTAATTTAGCATTCATTTAAATGATAATAAATGGCTTTAATTCTTAATATAGAAACTTCTACTACAGTATGCTCTGTGAACGTAACTTTAAATGGATATGTGCAGGGTATAAAGGAAAGCTACGAAGAAAAAACGCATGCAAAATTACTTACTATTTTTATAGATCAACTTTTAAAAGAGTTAAATTATAAAATTGGTGATTTTGATGCTATTGCAGTAAGTAAAGGCCCGGGATCATATACAGGTTTACGAATAGGTGTTTCAACTGCAAAAGGCTTATGCTATGCAAAAGACATTCCTTTAATTGCCATCAATACCTTACAAGCTATGGCAAACGGAATGATTTTAAAAGCTAATTCAAATGAAATTACAATTGATGATTTTAAAGATTCGGTTTTAGTACCAATGATTGACGCCCGGAGAATGGAGGTTTATTCTGCATTTTTTAATTCAAAAGGTGAATTTACGAGAGAAGTTAAAGCTGAAATTATAGATGAAAATTCATATCAGGATATATTAGCAAATCAGAAAATGATTTTTTTTGGTGATGGATCAGAAAAAATAAAGGAAATTATTAAACATGAGAATGCAATATTTATTGAAAATGTTAATACATCATCAAATGGTATGTCTAGTTTATCGGAATTAGCATTTAATAAGAGTGAATTTGAAAATGTTGCTTACTTTGAGCCATTTTATTTAAAGGATTTTGTTGCAACTGTTCAGAAGAAGAATATTTTTAAATAAAGCAAAAGCTTTGCTTTTACTTTAAATCATAAAACATTTACGCCTAAATATAAACCAATATTGTTAGGAAACTGATCTATTGTTTGCAATGTTCCTTTTGTCGCTGTAGCTAGTTCCTACTTATCATTTTACCACTTGATTTTATAGTCTATGTAAACCTTTTTACATTTAAAAACTTCGGTTTATCACACAACGAAAAATATTGAATAATAGCTGCCTGATGAAATCCATTGGACATCAATCTTTCTTTTTCAAATCCTTCTGGTTTGATATTTAGTTTGTGAAAATGAAGATATATCTGTTTATTAATGATTTCTATGCGAATTATTTCAAAATAGGTAAAGACCTCTTCCGTCAATCAGTTTTTGGACACCGTCAACTTTTACCTGATTAATTTTAATCCAACAAGCTATTCTACTTCTGATTCTTCCTTAGGATCTCTAAATAGAAGCTGTCCTTTTGTTATCCACGAAATTCCGAAAGCAAGTAATGCGAATGACTCTAACCAAAATACAGGTTGAAACCAGCCATTGTTTGGAAGTATTTTTATAAGCCAAGCCATATAAAGAAATATTAAGACAATACAAATTATCATGGTGTACCCACAAATTTTAAAAATCTTATTTCTTTTTTTCTTTTGCTTAGATAATATTTCTTGATCGGTTTTTGGAAATAACCACAGCGAAAAGGCAATAAGCGTAATAAAGAAAAGACAAGCCGAAATTAAGTGTATAATAGGTATTGTGGTCCAAGGATTTTCTACATTATTTGGAAAAAAGGCGATACCCAAAGCAAATAATCCTGCCAGATGACCTAAGAAATTATCTTTAAAATCGCGCCCCAGGTATGAAAACATGAAAAGAGAAACCGCACACATAATACCTACAAAACCATTGCCTATTCGTTTGTGGGCGTAGCTGCTAATGGAGTTTAAAATTGGGAACTCATTATTCAATATCAAGGTACCTAAAATTAGAATTAAAGGTAAGCTTATACCCAGAATACCAACAGCTATTCGCAAAGTTTTATAAGATATAACGTACTTGCTTTCTTCTTTTGAATTAATTGTTTCGTTTTCCATTTTTTAGGCTTAAAAATTTAAGGTTTATTTTTATAGAACAACAAAGTTGAAAAAGACACTGAACTTATATCAAATTAATTTACAACTAGTTATATCATTTTGGCGTTTATTATGGCATGAAAATACTAAAACAAATTAATATGGCAAAGCAGACAGGAAAAAAACGATTAATGAAATTGAAGATGTTATAAGGATGGGTGAGTTTATATTTAAATTGATTTAAGCTATAGAAGATAGAAAACTACACAGAACAGGGGTAGGTGTAGTTATTTTATTTAAAAAGCGGAATTGCAAATTCCGCTTAGCAGGGAAACTCCTTTAAAAAATATTTATTCATCAAAAATTGGAATAGTTGTTATTTCAATTTTTGAAGGAATTCTAACTGTTTTATTAGTATAAGTATCATTAAACTTAAATGCTCCAACTTGTAAGTTTACATCTCTTCCATATAAATCACTATTATTCCAAAAACCCATATAAAGATTCCCATTATTAGGAGTATTATTCATCTCTATTTTTGCATAATCCGAAGTAACATTGTGGCCTTCTTTGAAAGTGTAATAACTATATTGATATGAATTCATAAATAGATTTTTATTATCTAGATCCATGAATTTGTAATTGATTGTTGCTGTAGTATTTAACATAGGTAGTTCTGTAATTAATTCTAATCCAAGTGCCGCTATTGGATTTGGAACTAAGCTTGACAATTCACTTACACTTTCTGCTAATTTTTTCATTTCTTGCACACTCTCTTGACCTACTCCAAGCCAGTATATCCAATATTGGGTGTCTTTTGGAATTTTTAAATCAACAAACGTTTTAAAAGTATTATCCAAATTTTCTTGAGAATACACACGAAATTTTCTATTAATTAGTTCTTGATAAATAGTATCCCTGTTTGTCAAAATTTCATTAATTTGTGTGGTATAAATAGTATCGATCTGTTCTTTTAATCTAACATTTGTGTTAAAATCATTCGTTTCCTTTTTATCGGGAATTCTTTTAATTGTCATTTTACAGTCTTTCATTATTAATGCGGTAGCGGAAACCGAAAAACCATAAATCGATTTTTTATTAACTTTCAGTCTTATATCATGCTTTTCTCTAAAATTATTTGCTGTATATTTAATTGAATTCGGATATTCACTAATTTCTATATTTAAATTGCCCCGTTTCTCGGTAATTTCAATATCAACTATAATTTCATCGCCTGGAGCAAATGCATAGTAATATATTTCATCTTCTAATACAGGAGCATAAAAATTGAGATTTGCTACATTAATCTCATTAGATGTAATGCTTTCAGAATGTGATTGTTCTTTTTCATTACTATTAGTTTGCTCAAAATCAAATTTTATAACTTTTTGCTTATCAGAAATTATATTGATAATTTCATTTTTTTCAACTACCGTCCCGTTTATTATGCTTTTCACTTGAAAATAATGTTCACCTTCTGTTATTTCAAATTTGGAAGGTGTTTTGGCTATAGTTTTTCCAATCTCATCACCATCAACTACTATAGTAGCATTATTATTAGTAATGATCAATACTGTTCCTTTGTTTTGTCCTTGTATAATACCAATTAGAAGGAAACTCATAAATATTATCAACTTTACTTTTTTCATAATTATGATTTTTTCTGATTTGTAATTATATTCCGTGTTTATTTAAAATATATCAAAGCAAAAACATTTTATTGAGCTGCAACAACTATGAATTGAAGTATAGCTTTCCATGTTTTAAATGAATCTTCATAATTCGAACTTTATTAATTTTAATTAGTTCTCATTTGTTAGCGTAACATGAATACTACGTCGAACTAGTGCTAATTAGTTGCAATTACAATACGATCTATCCACATAAGTTTTATTATCATTACTATTTATATAATAGCAGCCACCTTCAGAACCTTCAAACAATTCATTACCATTGTAGTAACAAGGTTCTTCTTCAGTACAAGAATTAATAAATACACTTGTTAATAATAACAAGGAAATGAATGAAAAATTAATAAGTGTTTTTTTCATATTTTTTCTAGTTTTTGCATGGACAAAATTCCCTCGCAAGCGGGGTTATTAGTTTTTAATAATATTTAATTCCTTAAGTTTCCAAAAACATTTTACAGTAGCATCAATGTCAGCGGCAGCATCATGAGCTTCTTCAAATTCTTCTCCAAAAAGTTTGTAGTGCAATTCTTGTAATTTTGGCCATTTATAACCATAATTTCCAGGTATTTTACAGAAATCAGTAGATGAATGCATGGTGCAAATTCTTTTTAATTTATCAAGATTAGTTGTAAGCTTTTTTCGAAAGAATTCTGCTCCAATAATTTTCTCGTCAAAGCTTATGTTGTGTGCCACAAGATATTTGGATTTATTAATTAATTGAGAAAAAGACTCCAAAACTGTTTCAAGATCAACGCCTTCTTTATTTGCTCTTTCAGTTGTTATTCGGTGTACATTTGAAGCTTCCTGGGGAATTATATAACCCTCTGGTTTAATAATTAAACTTTGCGCATCCAGCTCATTTCCTTTTTCATCATTCAGTCTCCATGCAATTTGCACCATTCTTGGCCAATTATTAGTATCGCTTGCAGGAGCTTTATAGTTTCTAGGTAATCCTGTTGTTTCTGTGTCAAAAAATAAATACATAATTATTAAATTTTAGGTATAATACTATTTTATTCTAAAACTATATTTCCATTTTGCTTTATTGCCTTTGTAACGGCCACCGTTTTCAGTTACAGTTACTTCAATGGCAAAAAGATATTCATTGCTTAAATCTATTTTACTTAGGTCTATTATTTTGGTGTTGCTACCGTAATCGGGGTATTTCTCGTCGAATTCAGTGCAGTTTACTGTTATGTTTAGTGTTTTGGTTTCGGAAAGTTTAAAGCTTAGGCTTTTGTATTTTGTGAGTTTCGTTTCATTAACTGTAACGTCATGCGACCATTCATTTCCTACATGATTGTTGGAAATATTAGAAATAGAAACAAGCCGTACTTCAAGTGTTTCCTGAGCATAGGAGATTAGTGTTATACTAATCAAAAGAATAATTAAAGGCACTTTTTTAATAATCACGTACATTGTATTAAAATTAAATTAATACTTCGTTTCAAACTAACATGTACGTTCCTTAATGTAGTAAGGCATGAAAGTAGATAAAATATTTTGAATTACAAAAAATTGTGGTGCAGTAATATAGAAATTAACAGTTTCTTTTTGTTTATATATTAGATAAGACGACTAAACATATAGATTTAGTGAGAAAAGAATAAAAAATGGCGTAGCATCAAGCTACGCCATATGTGGACTTTGTTGATTAATAGTTATTTAATACGCTTTCTTTTTCCCGGATGAATGTTTATAATTGGAATATCAACAGTTAATGATACATTGAACATCCATTTGGATTCTTTGATAACATTTCTATCGGCATTAATTTTTGTTAAAGCTGGACCATACTGAGCACCTACACCAAGAGCAAGAGGAATATTTCCACCAAATCCGTACACTATGTAGCAGCCAGGCGATAGAATATTTCCAAGTTGAATTTTATTGCTGTATTCAACATTTTTGTTTATTGTAGTGGTTGTGTCGGTACCGTTAATAGCAATTATAGTATCGTTATCGGAATGTATGCGATAATCTATAATAGCACCAATATCAATTAAACTTGCAAATATGCTTAAAGAGCCGTA
Organism: Bacteroidales bacterium; assembly: GCA_013138975.1. Classification (GTDB taxonomy): domain Bacteria; phylum Bacteroidota; class Bacteroidia; order Bacteroidales; family UBA12077; genus UBA12077. The sequence goes on along the minus strand of WTBR01000050.1, from coordinate 26,796 downwards.
TTTCCCTCCAGAAACAGGTGTGTAAGAAATACCAATAGGAGCATACAATTTCCAGATATTATCATTACTGAAATCGGACTTATAAGAATAACCGAGGTATGAATTTATAGCCCAATTGTTTTGTTGGTATTTTTTTAAACTTGAACTCCCTGCTGGCAGTGCAAAAGTTTCGATAATATCATTTACTTGAGCTCCAGAATCGGCTTGGGCTATTTGAGCCATAAAAGTACCATACTGTGATATGGTTGAAATAGCCTTAGGTAGTTCGCTTTGTTTATTTATTTTCTTTTGATAGCTTTTATCATAAACGGATAGTTCATTAAATTTTTTCAGTTTACCAGGATTGCTTTCAAGTTCTTTTTTGATTGTTCCTGCTGCATATAACTCATATATTCCTTCTATAACTTTTGTGCCATAAAGTACCATTGGTGTATAGTCCTTGCTATAACTTGCTTTATAAAATTCATTAATATCTCTTGATAAAGAAATATATTTGTTAGAATTTATAATCTTAAATTCAGAGTTATCTTTTGCAAAATATTTAATTACTTCAGATCCATATTCCACAACATCTAGTGATACATTTACATAATTATAATAATCATCGTTAGTTGGTTTTTTACCGGTATCGTTTAATTTATTTATTCTTGTTAGTTGTTCCTCAATATTATAGCTTATTTGTAAAAATTTATAAAATTGACTTCTTAAAAAGTAAGAATCTTCGACATGTTTTCCCAGTTGCTCATAAAATTTTATAGTATCATTTTTGGTTTCATTATTAATTACAAAAGCAATGGACTTATTTTTACTATTTTGATATATAAGACCAAGGAAAATTTTAAAAGTAATTTCATTTTGCGTAATTAAATTAAAATGTTGATCTGTAACCCACGTTGGCTCATGGTATCTTGATAGTATAATTGTATCATTGTCTTTCGATTTATACATTGAATCTGAAGTTTGAAAATAAGTAAAATTATCTCTTGACAAAAGAGTAGATGCTTCTTCATCAAACCTCAAACTATTTGAAAAAAGATTTCCTAAATCAAGCACAGCTTTTAGGTTTAGTAACTCAACACTTAAATTATTGTTATCCCAATCCTCTAATTTTGTTAATGTATCTAGAATATCTGCAGGATGCATTCCATCTTCAAGTTTAGCAATTGCATACATTGACCGAATTATTAATCCAACCTCAGGGAAATCAGTTAAAACTTTTTTATAATCGGGGAGTTCGAAAATATTCTCAACATTATTAAACATGTTACTTAAATCTTCCTCGAATGATTTCTGAAGAGTTGGAAGCACAATTGTATATTCGTATGCTAGAATGTTTATTAAAAGATCAGATGTTTCGGGGAATAATACCTGTAACTCAGGATATTTTTCTAGTTGATTTTTAAATCTTTGAATAAATGCAACGCTTATTTCATCCTTGGCTCTCGAAATCATGAATTGTGCTAAGCCGTCAGCAATAGCCGTAACATCGAGATCGGAAATGCCGCTACTAATACTACTTATTGAACCGAAATCAAGTGTTTTTTCTGTCGCCTGATATTTAAAACCCTTTGTGCTTCCAGAATATGTAAAATTAGCAAAAAAAGGATTTGCTTGAAAAGCCATGTTTATACTATTGGCATTTTCAGTGCATTCTCCAAAGTACTTAACAATTATTTTTAATAAAGCATCACGTTTTTGAGCCGTAATTTCATTACGGATTGAATCAACTTTAACTTTATTATTTTGTAATTCAATTTTTTTCTGATTTTTATCAGATTCGTTTAATTGTAGGAATTCTGTTGAAATTGGATACTTTTCAATTTTATTTAAAGAGTCAGTCCAGAATTTTTCTTGTTCCTCAATAAAATTATTAATTGTCATTTTATTATCCTTTAGATATTTAACAAGGAATAAAGATTCGTAATATTCATTTTGACTGAATAAAAATGAAGATTGCAGAAGAATTAAAATTAAAAAAGTAATTTTTTTCATAGTTTATAAATTTCAAGTTCGTAATTAAAAATATCAGAGCTAAAGGTTCTTAATTGTTGGTCGAAGAAATCTTTTAAGCTTATATTAATTGCATTTTTTTTATAATATGACATGACAAGAGCCATGCTTGCTGATGTTATTGCTGTTGCAAAACTACATCCTTCATTTGTTCTGAATGGACTAATAAAAGAATTGTTGGTAGATTTAAATTCAATATTGGGGACAACATAATTAACCTTTTTATTAATGGAAATAAATTCGGGATTTAATAATGTTTGTTTTTTTAATGCACCTACTGCATGAACATTTATTTCATTAGCTGGGTAAAAAGGACTGTTTTGAAGTTTGAGGTCGTTTTGAGCAGCAGCAAAACAAAACACCTCATCATCAAGAAATTTTTTAAATATGTTAATAAACCTATCTTTTACCGTTTCAGGATAAAAATCTAAACTTATATTTATGATGTTTGGTTTAACGGGACATGTGTTTGACAACCAATTTAATCCTTTTAGTACATTTTCGCTAAAAACTGAATCATCAGAATCAGCAACTTTCACTATTATTAATTTAGCTTCGGGAGCAATTCCAATTATTTCAGATCGGGTACCTTTTGCAGCAATTAATCCGGCAATGAATGTCCCATGTCCACTTAAGGATTTGTCATTGTTTGGAATGTCACTTGTTTCATTTATTGCATCATAAGTATGTATAATTTGTCCTTGAATTGAACTATGATTGTTGCAGCCCGTATCTAGAATTGCAATAATAGTATCATCCCCTTTAGTCGCTTTAATACTATCAGGAATTCCTTTTATCAGTTCATTATAATTTACAATATCAAGCATGTTTATTCATTTTATTATTTATTTAAATGTCCCTTATTTTTTTCCGGTTTCTCTAATTTTCATTATATTACTTTGCAAATAAGGTTTAACTAAAGGCTAAATTCATTTTCTACTATTTTAATACATTTTTAGGTAATACACGTACCTAAATATTAATTTAATTAATATCCTTTTTTTCAAATCGCATGTACGTTCTTAGGAGAGTGAAAACAAATTACAACTAATATTTTTAGATTCAAAATGTTGACTTGTAATAATTTAGCGTTTAAGTGTCTCTTTTTGTATAAACCTTAGGAATTATGGTAGCTTGCTTTGATTTAGAAAAATACAGGAAATTAAAACAAGGATGCCTAAAAATAATAGTTCGTTACATTTTTGTATTAGTTTGAAATTAAGAACTTTGGCAAAGTTCGTTTATTTTAATCATAGGGCTAATTATCAGTAGTTTGACTTTTTTTGAAATTCAACTTTGCCAAAGATTAACAAAGTATTGCAAAAAGAAAAAAGGAATTAATATTCATTAATTCCTTTGTGGTCTGTTGAGTTATTTTTATGATTATCGTTAGCCATCCAGAATACTTCAACAGAGCTCAGTAACTACCTCAGGCTGCTGTTTTGGTAATAAAAACTCCTTATTATAACTAATTATTGATTTTTATGTTTTGCGGAGGAATCTTAAGTTTTTATTCCTTCAATTCCTCCACTTCAAACATAGTTTCTGTTATTGAGTTTGTACTATACTTTATTACTATTGTAATCGTCACTTTTAACAATATCGATTATTTCAACTTTATCGTCAGTTTTATAAATAGAAGAATCTAAGGGATTGCCATTTGATCCTTTACATCTGTCGATTAATTTTGAAATTACGATACCGTTAATCATTTTTAAGTAGTTATTTTTTCTTGTTTACCTGTACCTCTAAGTTTCATTATTTTATCAAGTAAATCGAACCAGAAAGGTGCACCTAGCGAAATTGCCATTGCTGTTAAAACCCAACCAAGAAGCTTAATTAAGAAAGCGGAACTCCAACAATTTTTGAGTGTTGTTTTGCACTCTCCTTTTTCCCATCCTAATCCTGCCATTTGTTCAATGGAATTAACTTCTTCATCAATAATAGTTTTTATATTGGTTTTTAACTTGTTCATTTCTACTAAAAGAAGCGTGTCAGATTCCCTATTTACAGTATCTTTCTTAACATATTCTGCATATTTATCAATGTTGTTTTCTGCAAGTAATACCAACTCTGTACGTGAATTAGAATCTTTCGATAAACGCTGATAAACATGAATAGTATCAAAATTAAATGCGATGGCAATAATTAATGCAGTAAGTAATGTTAGTTTTTTAATATTTCTATTATACCATCCCGATGTTCGATCCATAACACTATTAAACCATTCTTCGATATTTTTTTCAAGGTCTTCAATTTTTTGTACTCCTTTATTATAGTTATCTAGTAAATGTTTCAGGTAATTGGATTTTGGTAGATTTTCGATAATTGATTTGATATCATTTTGGATGTCCTCGTCTTTACTTTTCTCGTAAATATCGATAATTACTTTTGCAAACTTTTTAGGTTCAAGGTACGATGGAAATCCTTTGCCTTTCTTTTTTACGAATGATTGAATTAATGGATGATCATAAAATTCCTTGAAAAGTTTTTCACCTTCTTCAGTATCATTATCCAACATGTTTTTGATGGCGCTTTTTAAATGATTAGCGCGAAGCTTAAAAAATGTCGAGATAATTTCATTAACAAATGTTGCTAATAAGCTAAAAATCAGATATAAAAATACCAATCCGATGATAACTTCAAGAATAGTTGAGTTTAACATAATTTTAAATTTTAGATATACGTACTTAATATTAATTAATTAATACTTCGTTTCAAACCAACATGTACGTTCTTAAGGTAGGAGATCATGAAAGTAAAAATAATATTCTACTTTACAAAATATTGGCTTATACTAATCTATAACTTAAAATTATTTTTTGTTTAAACTATATGATATAGATGCTAAATACTTCGACTTCTAATAATTATTGGGGCACACAAATTTAGTTTGGAAAATACTAGGCAAGTAAAGTCTGGTTGTTTGTATTGAGTGTTTTGTTTTTACTTAATTCTTTATAAGATTTACTTGAAAAACACTTTCATTCGTAACATTTTCTTTAGAATCTGGAATATATGGTATGGTAAAATAAAAAGTACTTCCAAGTCCTTCTTCGCTTTTTAACCAAATTTCACCATCCAACATTTCAACATAAGCTTTGGCAATAGATAATCCCAATCCTGCACCTTCGTAAACTTGTTCATTACTTATGTCGGCTCGTATAAAACGATCAAAAATAGCTTCTTGTTTATCTTTAGGAATTCCTATTCCGGAGTCTTTCACATGAAACTTAAGTACAGTTGTTTTTTGTTCGTTATGTTCTAAGTGATATCCAAATTCAATTGTGCCGGTTTCGGTAAATTTTATTGCATTTTTAACCAAATTAGTAAGAACTGCATATATTTTTTCATGATCTGTTTTTATAATAATGTCTTTTCCCGTAATTTGATTATTTGATTGCAAGTGTATCCCTTTACTTTTAGCTTCCGGTTTGAAAAAGGTATAAATATATTTGATTAATTCAGATAAATTCGTTGCTTTAATATCAGATATTACTAAACCCGATTCTAATTTTGAGACATCTATAATATCGTTAATTAAATTGAGCATACGAACGCCACTTTGTTCTATTATATTAATATATTCATTTGGTTCACCTTTAAGATTAAGTTCTTTCAGAAGTCTGGTAAATCCAAATATACCGTTCATAGGTGTTCTTATCTCGTGACTTATGTTTGCCAGGAATGCAGATTTTAATTTATCGGATTTTTCAGCCTCATTTTTAGCTTTTACTAATTCTTTAGTGCGCTCCTGAACGAGGTCTTCCAGATTTTTATTATAATCTTCTACTAAACCCTTTTGTATGTCTAGTTCTTTATTTAAATAAAAATCATTACGAGCATAATATTCAATATTATATGCTGCAACCATTCCAATAATATTTGCACTAATAAAAATAAAGTTATAACTAATTAGAATTATATCTGAGGTATTTGGATATATTAGAAATGCGATGTTAAAAAAAATAAGGATTGCCCAATTGGCAATAGTTGCATATAAAAAACGAAGTTTAATAAAAAAATATCCGACTAAAAATATTAACATCATTCCTGCGTAATAAGAATAATTATCGGATGCAAGCAATGTCATGATACTTAATCCTACTCCTGTAGTAATATGACAAATTAACAAAAGAGCTTGCCATATTTTTTCAAAAAATTTGAAAAAAGATAAAATAAGAACGAAAGAACATAAAGGAACAACAAAATAAAATCGAATAAAGTAAAAAAGAGTCGCATATTCCGGAATTACTAAAGTATCTAGATAGGTAAATGAAGCATAAATCAATGTATTTAACAAAAACGCAATTCTAAATTGAAAAATTGAATTTGAGAAGTATTTTTTTAAAAATAAAACCTCATATTTTTTATTAAAAGATAAACTAATCTTATTTATACAAAAACTGCGTTTTTCGTTTATATTATTCATCTATGGAATGCATTATGGAATTTTTCACTGATGAAGTTATTGTAATTCTCCTATACTTTTGAATAGCTTTATTTAAGTTGTTCATTTTCAAATTTGATACTTTTCTTGTCGTACAAAATCACTATATTTATTTAATTATCAAATCTCTAAAAAGCATAAAGTAATTTGAATTGTAAATGTATTTATTTTTTAGTGGGCTGGTAAGATATAAATAAAATATTGCAAAAGACTGTTTTATGATATTTAAAGATCTTATTTTCTGATTTTGTTTAAGTTTTGGAAGCAATAGTTTAATAAGTGTTTAGTTAAAAAAGCATCATTCTAAATAGTCAATAATATTTCGTTATTTGCTTGACATTCAGTATCTCTAAATCGTACCTTGTAAAGATTTTTCTTATTGGTTTTTTGCGTATGTTAAAGTCGACAAAACTAAAGAGTTTGTTGAAATTATGAAGAAGTGGAAAGAGTTATATGAAAGTAAAAATATTTTGGATGGATACAATATTTATTAGGGAGACTTAGGTTCAGAATAAGCTTTTTATATTTGGCAGATGATTGGTAAATTTTTAGGAGGAGAAGCTAAAAACATTAAGGGAAGAAATAAGAAAATTAAGGAGAAAAATTTAGGATAATGCGGGCTGGTTTTGTCAGGAAATCTCTTATACTCTGGAAGAGGAATAATTTTCAGTAAAATGATTATATATCTACTTTTATTTTATAGAATGACATTTAGTAAGTGCTTAGCGGATTTATTTATATTTTTATAGCTATTTATTTTTTAGAGTCAATAAATATTTGTTGTTAAGCACTTACTTTAAAACTAATTATTCCAAATAATAAAAATCTCCAAGTTTTTCAATTCTTGGAGATTTTTAATACAATTATTATTAATGAATTACTTCGTCGCAAGCGGACGAGGTATAAACAAATTATTTTTCTAATTTCGACCCGAGGAGTGGGGAACTTCTCTCATAAACAAAGCGAATAATATGTCCCAAGAGATCCCTCGTCTTCACTTCGACAAGCTCAGTAGAGTCCACTTCGACAAGCTTCTCAGTGGAGTTCGCTCGGGATCAGTTCAACTAGATACTTTCAGTTCACTATCGTTCCTGAAATTATAGTTTCACTGATTTATTCCTTCAAATGCTCATCTAACCAATTAAAGAAAGTTCGTTGCCATAAAATTCCATTTTGTGGTTTTAGCACCCAATGATTTTCCTCCGGAAAATACAGGAATCTTGCTTTTACACCAACTAATCTTGCTGAATTAAAAGCTGCCATTCCTTGAGAATAAGGAACACGGAAATCTTTTCCTCCATGTATCACCAAAATAGGAGTATCCCAGTTCTGAACAAAATTACTAGGTGATCCTGCATAAGATTTCATAGCCACTTTATTATTTTTCTCCCATGGAGCTCCTCCTTTTTCCCAGCTATCAAAGAATGATTCTTCGGTAGTCATGTATTCCATTTCGGAATGAAATACTCCACAATGAGCAATAAATGTTTTAAACCTATTGTTATGATTACCTGCTAACCAGTATACAGAAAATCCACCAAAACTTGCACCAATAGCACCTAATCTTTCTTCATCAACATAAGGTTCTTCTTTAACCTTATCAATTGCCGATAAAAGATCTTTCATTGCTTGTCCGCTATTGTCTTTACTAATTTGATCTGTCCATTTCTGACCCATTGTTAAAACACCGCGTCGATTTGGAGCTACAACAACATAATCGTTTGATGCCATAATAGAAAAATTCCAACGGTAACTCCAAAACTGACTCAATGGAGATTGTGGCCCACCTTCGCAGTATAGAATTCCGGGATATTTTTTTGTTGCATCGAAATGCGGAGGTAAAATAACCCAGGTAAGCATTTTTTGTCCGTCGGTAGTTTTTACATACCTCTTTTCCACTGTTGGCATTGTAAGCTGATCAAGAATATGTTTATTTTCAAAACTCAGCTCTGTTTCATTTCCTGTTTCAACATTTATAGCATAAATCTCTTGAGGTTTAATCATGGAAACTTTTGTACCAATAAGTTGATCCCCTGCTGTAGAAACAGAATGATAATCGTGCATTCCTTCAGTAACAGCTTTTATCTTTCCGGTTTCAAAATCGAACTTATGTATTTGATGCGTTCCAAAAATTCCGGCAACAAAATAAATTGATTTACTATCTTCAGTCCATTGCATTCCAAATGGGCTATGGTCAAAGTTTTCTGAGTAATTTTTCTTTTCCCCGGTTGCTAAATCTGCAATGAAAAGTCGTTGCTTATCAGCCTCGAATCCTGCACGAGCCATACTTAACCAAGCAAGTTTAGTTCCATCAGGAGAATAAAGTGGTTGCATATCGTAACCAGGCATTCCATCAGTAAAATTAATTGTTTCTTTTGTATCCAGATTATACAAATAGACATCAGAATTTGTACTTAAAGAATACTCTTTACCCGATAATTTCTTACATGTATAAGCTACTGTTTTGCTATCAGGACTCCAATTAATTTCTTCAATTCCGCCAAAAGGCATTAATGGTGATTCAAATGGTTCACCTTCCATTATATCTAAAGTATTTTCAATCTTGCCATTAAGGATATCGGCTACAAAAATGTGACCATAATATCCATCCTCCCAAGTATCCCAGTGACGATACATAATGTCATCGTATAATTTTGCATCTGCCAAAGGCAAATCGGGGTACATATCTTGAACATTTTTATCAATTTTTATATCACTTGTGAATAAAACTTTAGATCCGTTGGGAGCAACTTTTATATTTGAAACCCCTGTTGAAACATTTGATATTTGCATTTTACTTGATCCATCCGAATTCATCGACCAAATTTGTAATCCATTTCCGTTTTGAGCGGCAGCTAAATAAAAAATCTTTTTTCCGTCAACCGACCATACAGCACCGTATTCACCACCAGCTGTTTTTGTTAATTGTTTAGGCTCGCCCCCTGTGCTAGGTAATGTAAATAATTCACGATTACTTTTATTTAGCTCTTTTGAATAATAAGAAACCCCGTAAAGTAGAGTGTTTCCGTCAGGAGAAACCTGAACATCGCCAAGTCGTCCAAAAGACCATAATACTTCGGGAGTTAAAATGTCAGATTCTAGTTTAATATTTGCTTTTCCAATAATTGATACTTCTTCTTTTTGCACTGTGCTTTCGCATGAAGAAACACTAAGCATTAATATTCCTATACTTAAAAATAGGAATAAACCTTTCAATTTAAAGGATTTAAATTGTTTAAATTCCATGATCTTAATTTTATGTTATTACTTTTTTGTTTAATGATATTAACGATTGGACGAAATTAAGGAAAGATATATGAAATGTCAACCTAAGCTTATACTATTATAAACTTTAAATTAAATTTTAAATACGTTCGGAAGAATTGTATACTTGGCAAGAGAGATTGTTTAAGATAAAAGTAAAAAGTAAAAAGACGAAAGTATAAAGTAAAAAGATAAAAATGGTGATTTTTTTCTTGATAATGAATTTTTATATGTCTGATATCATAAAGTGCGCATAAGTAATTAAATATAAAAAATATTATATTGATTTCCGGTAATTACTTCTTTCTTTTCTCCTTCTTTTTCAATACTTTTTTATAATTTTTATCTGTGTTTTTAGCCCAGTAACAATTTCCATTTAACATTGAATTATATTCATTACTCATTTTAAGCTCTTCTTCTTTATTTTTTGGACATCCAAATAAAACGCCAAATCCGAATCGTAAGTTTAAATTCCGGGTATCTAAAGGTTTAATTATTCCTAATAAATTATCACTTACCATATGAAATTGCAAACCTCGACTGTGCCATGCTAATCCTACACCCACGTTCTTAAGTGTATTATTCATATACGACCAACTTAAGCTTGCTGAGAGTTTATTCCAAACAGTTGTATTGGCGGATAATGTTAAGGATGAATGAAGCTTATTGCGATATATTACATTTCTGTTCACAAGTCCAATTCCTAACTTTGGTCTGTACTGATACATTCCTCCCAAATAAATTTGGGTTGGTAACCATGAATAATAGCTATCTTGAGTAACTGTTTGATTAAAAGCATCTATTATTGAATCGCTTAAAGCAGTTAAATCAGTGTTGCTGAAATTACTTCCTGCACTTATTCCTGCATAATCAAATGATCCGGAGATTTGAACATTGTTTACATCCGATTTCCATTTAATAAAACCCAAATCAAGTAAACTTGCCGAAAATGTAGTTTTCTCATTGTATTTATAAATCCATCCTAAATCCAGGGCAAATCCTTTGTTTTTGCCATTCATTAAATAACTTAAAATATCTAGATCATTTATTGTTGAACCATTAATACGTCCTTGATTATCAAGAGTTATTGTCATTGGGAAAGATATATTTTCAGAAATATCTCCCTCTACGTTTAAATTAAAGGTGTTAGGATCTGTAAATAAACTTATTTCCGATTTACCCGAATAAATATTTGCCTTACCAAAAAGCAATTTTGCTCTTAAGCCCAGAATATTATATGCATCCCAAACCTTTGAAACTCCCAGCGAATATTCACGATAATGTACTGAATGTGTGCGTAAATTATTAAATTCGACCGATTCACCTAAAAACTGAGTATTCCCTTTCCATAAGAATTCTACTATGCTTCCGGGGTAAGTTAAAGCCATATTAACTTTTTCGGCAATATTAAAATTATAATAATATTCGTTTCTACGGTAACCAATTGATATTAAATTGAGATGAAGTTCCGAACTCAGCAAATTTGTTTTTAGAACACTTTCGTAAAAGCTTTCCATATCTAAGGATGCAGATCCACTATTAGTAGAAAATAACTCATTAAATGAAAATGTAGAATTGCTATAATCAAATTGAGTTGATCCTAGTAAAGGAATTGCAACAAACCACTTACAATTTATTTGCACTGCCGGATTTAATAAATTGCTTTGGGGAACATCATGCATTAAATAGAAAGTATTGTTTTGCTGGGCATAAATTTTTATCCCCATTAGAAAAGGAATAATAAAAATAATAAAAATAATAGATTCCCGCCTTCGCGGGAATGACATCCTCTTTTTTATTTTTAAATCTCTTTTCAATATTTGTCAATTAAATTTTGATGATTGATTATTAGTGTTTGAAAATTAATTAGAAATACTCATATTTAACTCAACTTGAACCCCCAATTGTAAATCAATACTATAATTAGGATAATAACTTATTAAAGAAGTATCAAGCGCCACATTATTTATCAGTCCTTCAATTAAAATGTATTGAGTCGATCCTAAATCATTAATTTTATCTTGATCGATAAAAATATCTGTTTGATTGCTTGTTGAGTTTATAAATTCTCCATTACCAATAGGTGTTCCGGAATCAAACCTTAAAGGTCCATTAACAAACATTGAATCTATATTAAACGAATTAATATCCTGAAAATATAATTGGAATTTTACCTGATTTGGAAATCCATTTTGAGTATTTAATCTAAATAGGATACTTACAATTTCCTCCGAAAAGTCATTTATTTCCTGCATATTAAAGGGCATTGTATAACTTATGGGAACATCAATCTCATCTATCCAGAATGGTAATCCTGATAGAGTATCAATTAAGAATAACAGAGTGTCGAATCCACTATCTATATCCATTCCCAGTGAAGAATAACCAACAGGAAAAGAGAAACTTGGATTCCAATTTGAGTCAGGATTATCGAAATCGCTAGGTGCATCATCAATGCATGAAAACATCAACACTGTTATCAAAAAAAGAATTAGCACGCAATAATTTTTCATCTTATTCATAAATCCCATAATAATAAGAACTCAATTTAAGAAATTTTGTTTAATCCATATTATACAACAACGATTTTTATTTATAATTGGTGTGTTAATAGAACAATTTATATAAATAAATTATGAATAAAATTCCTTTTTTGTTAATTTAGAAAAAACTTACAAAGAAACGTTATGAAAAAAAATAAAAGCGGAATAAGAATGATTATAAGTGCAGTTATTTGGGGCATTGTGCTAATTGCTTGTACAATGGTTTTAAAAGGTACTCCATATAAAGAGAAAATTAATTACATATTAACAGTAGGGATTCTTTTTCACCTAATATTTATTTGGGCTCCCATTGGAAAGGAAACCCGAAAAAACAATTCATTATAACTAATTTAAAGGTCTTAAGTCAAAAAAGATTTCTAATTTTATATCCTAATTTTTAATCTCCAATATTATGAAATCATCACGAATTGCTAATGGATTGTTAATTGCTTTTGCTATAGTTATAATGCTTATTTATGGGAAAAACCTTCTTATTCCATTTGTAATAGCTTTAATTTTTTGGTTTCTAATTAAAGAAATTCGAGATCTGTTAAATAAAATTCAATTTATTGATGAAAAAATCCCAAACCTGGTTTTAAATATAATCGGCTTTGCTTCAATCTTTTTAATTATTGGAGGTGTAGTTAAAATTCTATCTGTAAATATACAACAGCTTTCAACAGAATTGCCGGTTTACCAAAGCAATATTAGCAGATTAACTGAATCGATAAATAACACGTTTAATATTGATGTAATAAGCTCTGCTAAAGAATTTTTAGGTAAATACGAATATACAAAGCTACTTTCAGGCCTTTTCAGTTCGCTTACTGATATTTTTGGTGATGCCTTCTTAATAATAATTTATACTTTATTCTTATTATTGGAAGAGCCATTCTTCTCAAAGAAAATTAATGCAATTTATGCTAAAAAAGATGCTCAAGATGAAGTAAATACAGTTTTACAACAACTGAATAAATCCATTGGTCGTTATATTTCACTTAAAACATTAATTAGTTTATTAACCGGTATTTTAAGTTATTTCGCATTGCTATTTATTGGCTTAGATGCTCCATTATTTTGGGCCTTCTTAATTTTCTTGATGAACTATATTCCTGCTGTGGGGTCATTAATTGCAACTGTTTTTCCGGCAACGTTTGCAATGCTTCAGTTTGGTGAGTTAATGCCTGGTGTTTGGGTTTTAATTATTGTAGGTGCAATTCAGTTAGTTATAGGTAACCTTATTGATCCAAAATTAACTGGAAGTTCTCTTAATGTAAGTCCCTTAGTAGTATTAATTGGATTGGCCTTTTGGGGAGCTATTTGGGGAATTATTGGAATGATATTAAGTGTGCCAATTACGGTAGCATTAATAATTATATTTTCTGAATTTCCACAGACAAAAGCAATTGCGATTCTACTAACAAAAGATGGTAAAATTCATAAAAAATGAGAATATTAAAATCTTTTTTAATATTTGAAATGATAAATTTTTGCTGAACTCTAAAAATTCACAGTTTAGTTCACATCTTTAACAATTCTTCTAAAACTAAAAATTAACATTTTGGTGCTTTTGTTGTTTAAATATAAATCAACAAAATATCAATAATGAAAACCGTACTGCACAAAGCTGAAGAAAGAGGATACGCTGATCATGGTTGGCTCAAGGCATATTATTCATTTAGTTTTGCAAATTATTACAATCCGGCAAATATTAATTTTGGTGCTTTGCGTGTTTTAAATGATGACACTATTGATGCAGGAAAAGGTTTTGGTACTCACCCTCACGATAATATGGAAATTATTACTATTCCTTTAAGTGGAGAAATAGAGCATAAAGATAGTATGGGGAACTCTGGTGTTATAAGTGAAGGAGAGATACAAGTTATGAGTGCCGGAACAGGAATACAACATAGCGAGTTTAATAAAAATCAAAAAGAAGAATTAAAAGTATTACAAATTTGGATATTCTCAAATCAAAAGAACGTAGAGCCTCGTTACGATCAAATTTCACTTAAAAGCATTGAAAAAGAAAATGAATTATTTCAGATACTCTCACCAAATAAAGATGATGAAGGTGTTTGGATACATCAAGATGCTTGGTTTCATTTAGGGAATTTAAGAAAGGATTGGAATGGGGAATATAGGCTCAAAGGAAAAAATCATGGGGTATATTTATTTGTTATCAATGGAAAAATAAGTATTGGAAATCACGAATTATTCAAACGAGATAGCATAGAAATTACCGAAACGGATAATTTCAAAATAGAAGCTTTATCCGATTCACGTATTTTAATAATGGAAGTTCCAATGTTAATTAATTAAAAAATAATGGATAAAAAGAAAGAATACTCAAACGGAGAAGTAACAATTGTATGGAAGTCTAATCTATGTATTCATTCTACAAATTGCATTTCAGGTTTACCCAATGTTTTTGATATGAATAAACGACCGTGGATTAATGCTGATGGAGCTACAACAGACGAAATGATTAATCAGGTGAATAAGTGTCCTTCGGGAGCACTTTCATTTTACCTAAATAATAATAAACAAAAAGGAGAACAAGAGATGAGTGATGTAAAAATAGATTTAATGGAAAATGGGCCAATTTTAGTCAATGGAAAAATTGAATTAAAGAATAGTAAAGGTGAAGTAATTCCTACAGAAACTACAGTTGCTTTGTGCCGATGCGGTAGTTCAAAGAATAAGCCTTTCTGTGACGGATCCCATGCCACTATAGACTTTAAGGGATAACTGTAAGAAAACTGCCTTTTCTTTAAGTCTTTGATAAGAAAGCGTCAAAGACGTTCCGATAGCTATCGGAATTCGAAGTTTTGAAAACCAAGGAGTTCACTTTTGTGAATGACTGTTTTCAAAATGAGAGTAACGAAGTATTTGATGTTTTCTTGCGAAGACTAAGTATTAATAAAATAAACACGAAAAAAATGGATGATAAAATAACACATTCGAGCGTTTTTAGCTTTGCCGGTAAGGTAGATTATTCTGGAGATGGCATTGTAAGTAAACGTATAATTCAAAAATCAACCGGAAATGTAACACTATTTGCTTTTGATAAAGGACAAGAATTAAGTGAGCATTCTGCTCCTTTTGATGCTTTAATTCAGGTATTAGAAGGATCTGCTCAAGTAATTATT
This sequence comes from Bacteroidales bacterium, assembly GCA_013138975.1. Taxonomy (GTDB): domain Bacteria; phylum Bacteroidota; class Bacteroidia; order Bacteroidales; family UBA12077; genus UBA12077. Next base: position 11,377 of record WTBR01000050.1, on the reverse strand, counting down.
GATAAAAAACCATATGATGTTCCATCTGGCGAATCAATTATTATGCCTGCTAATATACCACATGCTGTAAAGGCAACATCGCAATTTAAGATGCTGTTAACTATGATAAAGGAATAAGCTTGAAAAATAAAGGGTTCTTCATAAACGAAGAATCCTTTTTTTATTATGAAGATGTCTCGTCCTGAAATAGTCTTACATAAAAAGTGCTGTTATGAAAGAAATAGTAGATTCATAGTATGTTAGAAGAAGTCAAAAGAATTATTCATTGTCTTTTAAATTACATGTAGTTCAGGAATTTGAGCAAAGAGAATCAAGTGTAAAAGGAACACAACGCAAGTTATGTGAATTTGATATAAGCAAATGCGTAAATAGCTGGTTCTCAATAATCCTGATCTTTAGATTATAGCTAAGAAGAAATATGGTATTCTGTTCAAACGAAGATGGTTAAAAAACCTAAATCACAAAGTTTCATTTTATAAAATAATAAAAGCCGCTATTGAAGCGGCTTTATTATTTTGTTCTCATGAATTACCTTGAAAGGTATTTCTTTTAATTCTTTTTTCTTATACAACGAACTTGTCTTTTTGCGTTGCTTCCTGTATCATAAGTTTGCCCATCGAAGAAGTTTTTTTCAAACATTGCACTTGTGCTTCCCGATTTTTTAGGTGTTGAAGACCAGTACCATTCTCCGCCCATGTTTAGTGCAATTTTATTATTATACATAAATCCAAGGCTTTCAATTGATGGTAATTCCCAATCATTATAACCATAAGCAGAAGAACTTTCACATGTATTACGAGCTTCTACCCATTTATATATACCTTCAACATCTTCAGGCATTACCTGATAATCGGTACCATATAAACTATATTCCCACACTCCATCTGCATCAGCTAAATTAATTGCTCCGTTGCTATGTACACATCTTGCAAAAGATTTTGCTTTAGCTGCAGCCGGAACTAATTTATCGGCATCAAACGCTTGGCGAAAATAGACATTGTTTTTTTCTGGAGTACCAGACCAGTACCAATAGGATTCCATCTTTCGTAATGCCGACTTTTGAGCAAACATTCTTGATATTTCAAGTTTAGTAGGTAATCTCCATTCTGACAATCCATAAGAATTACTTTCCAAACAAGCATTATTGGCTTCCATCCATGTTGTTTTTGTTGGAGTAGCATCAATTGGCATAACCAATATGCTTAATCCCATCATATTCAACTCAATTAAATCTTTAGAATCTGATTCGTCAATAACATATTTTGTTTGATTTGAACTCGTCGATCGATTCCTAACTGAGGCTACTTGTTGTTGCAACATTGCTCTTGAAACAGTTGAAACAACAGTAAACAAATCATCTAATCCTGATTGTGTGATTCCGGTATTTTGTCTTTCAATTTTTGCCGTCATAACATCTACCATTTTACAGGAAATGTAATAGTTTCCTCCAACTGAAGATATTGATGCATAACATACATAATTTGCTCCCATTTTCTTACCAAGTTCCCCAATCTGGCCATCATCAACATGTCCGGTCATTTGGAAACTGTTTTCAGCAAGTACTTTATTAATCAGCTCACGCTCCAGAACTGTAAATCCTAAAGTGTTAACAATAGCATTACTAAGCTCTTCACGGATAACAATTTTAAGGTTTTGTGATACATCTCCTACAGGATCAAATACCGCTACTTTTTTATCTTTTTGACCATTTGCAACGCCAACTAACGCAAAAACAAGAATTATGATTAATAGGTTTAATTTATTCATGACAATGTTTTTTAATTATTTATCCAAGTTAATATTTTTTTCGATATAGGTTTACTTACTTCGTTATAAGCTTTTCTTGCTGCATCGTTATATGATTTACTTCCTCCTTTTTGAGTAAATTCATTTTGATATACGTGTTTTTCCGACGGAGCTTTAAAAAGCTCTACTTTAACATCTACATAGCTAAAATATATATTATCTAAAGAGTTATATTCTCTTGATGTTGCATTTATTTTAATTTTCCAATCTGCTTCACTCTCATTATTGGTAAAACTACAACCATTTTCGGCTAAAATTGCTTTTAAATGATTTTCTATAGCAATAGTTTTTTCTCCAAAAATCTCTTCATTTGTAAAAATATATACATAAATCCCCTGTTCTAAACGTGCATTTGCTTGAACAATCTCATTATAAAGCTTCATTGTTTGCTCCATTTTTAAATCATTCTCAGTAATGTTCTTATCAACAGCACTTAATATTCCTTGAGCTTTGGTAAGTTCAGTAAAAATAGGTAGAGTTTTATTAAACTCCGCTTTAGCTTTATTCTTTTCTCTATTTTCTTCTAATTCAGTAGCAGTGCTAATAAATCCCTCTATTTGTTGCACATACATATTTAAATTTGCTTTGTAATATCCAATAATTTCGTATTTATTAACATACGCAAATCCATATATGATTTTATCTTTTTTGTAACTTTCTACATGTATCCCATTTATTTCGAGATCTGTAGAAACATTCGTTTTAGTTTGAAATTTTTCTGTAATAGTTTCTGATCCATTCTCGGTTATGCTTTGCTTATAGTTCTCGTTTACACTTTGTACAGAAGCTAAGATACTTTCTGATAAATTTGCACTAGCCAGATCCTTTAATCGTTCAGTTGCTTCAGCTAAGGACTCATTACTTGCTTTTTCATCTTGGGCAAAACCTGTGATAAATACATTTGATGGATATTGTTGTGTTCTCCATGAATGCATCATCCAGTCTGGTTCTTTTTGAGCCTTTACTATATTTAAAGAGGTTAAACATAAAATTAAAAGAATAACTCTTTTCAGATTGGTACTTAAACTTTTTATTCTCATAGAACTGTTTTATTTAATATTCGAAATATACTACAAATTGATTAGTTTCCATAAAAGAACAAATAATATACCAATTTTAAAAAACGATGTCAATTTAATTTGACTAAATTTGATTATTAATTGGTTATCAGACAAAAAATGAAGATTTATAATTTTAAAAGAACAAAATCTTTCAAAATAATTCCTGATTAAATAAGAATAGATATTTTTGTAAAAAAAATCTTATAAATGCTTTATAAAACGAGAGGCATTGTATTCAATTCTATTAAATATTCCGAAACAAGTGTAATTGTTACCATTTACACTGAGAAATTTGGAAGGCAATCATATATAATAAATGGTGTTCGAAGCAAGAAGGCTAAAATAAAGGCAAATATTTTACAAGCTCTTTTTCTTTTAGATATGGAGGTTTATTACAAACCTAAGAATGATTTGCAGAGGGCTAAAGAAATTCAAAATGCATTTATTTTCAATTCTTTACCTTATGATCTCAGAAAAAGCACATTAGCTATTTTTATTGCAGAAATTTTATACAAAACAATTAGAGAACAAGAACCAAATAGAGACCTTTTCGAGTATTTGTATAATTCGATTCAAGTTCTTGATTTAAAGGAAAAAGGCTTATCGAATTTTCATATTTATTTTTTAATTCATTTAACTAAATATTTAGGATTCTTCCCTAGTAATAATTATACAGACATTAATTGTTTCTTCGATTTAAAAGCAGGTAACTTTATGCAACTCAAACCGATGCATAAATCTTATTTAGACAAAAATCAGAGTTTAATTTTTAGTAGAATGTTAAAATTCTCCGAAAATCAACATGAGGAATTGAATCTGGATTATAAAGAAAGAATTCAACTCTTGGAAAAAACTGTTGAATATTATTCATTACATAATGAAGGGGTAAAAGAAATTAAATCTTTAGAAGTTTTCAAAGAGGTATTTCATTAATTCTTATCATCCTAATATCTAGATAATTTCATTATTTTTTTGGTTCAATCTATTTAAGCGAATATTAAAACAAAAAAGTTGTTAAAAATTGTCAAAGCTTATAAAACTCCCTTTTTTAATAAAGATATTTTTATACATTTGCGTTCCGATTTATTAGCCTAATAAACTATTTTATGATAAAAGCAAAACTAGCAAGTATAGGTAAGGATATTTACACTGTAATTTCTGAATTAGTTCAGGATACCGATATAATTAATTTTGCAAAAATTTCCCCAGACATTCCATGCTCAGATAAACTTACTGAGTTGGCAATAAAATACATTAAAGAAAAATCTGTTGAGTATACACATCCACATGGATTGTTCGAGTTGCGAGAAGAAATTGCTAAAGAAATTAAACAAAGATACGGATTAAACAAAAGTGCATTAAATGAAATTACCATAACCGCAGGTGCGACGCAAGCAATGTATACAGCTATAAGTACCTTTGTTAACGAAGGCGATGAAGTGGTTTTATTTGAGCCTGCTTTTAATAGTTATGTTCCTGCAATTGAAAGTAATGGAGGACGTCCTGTTTTTGTGCAACGTACACAACCAGATTATCATATTGATTGGGAAGCGGTACTGAAACTAATAAATACACGTACGAAATTAATAATTGTAAATACGCCGCATAACCCAACTGGTGCTATTTTTAATGAAGAGGATATTGCTCAACTTAAGAAAATAACAAATGGTACAAATATTAATATAATAAGCGATGAAGTTTTTGAACATATGGTTTTTGATGGGCAAAAGCATTTAAGTGTTTTATCGGATGAAAAGTTAGCCGAACGAAGTATCGTAATTTCTTCCTTTGGAATTGCTTTTAATGTTCCGGGTTGGAAAATTGGATATTATGTGAGCTCTGAGAAATTAATGACTAAAATTCGCAAAAAACAACATTTTCAAATAAATGCTATTAATACTCCTTTTCAATATGCTTTAGCAGATTATTTAAAAGAAGGTGTTGATTACAGTTTAACGAATAAACAACTTGAAAAGAAAAAACAATTCGTGAACGGAATTTTGAAAGATTCCAAATTTAAAATAATACCTTCAAAAGGAACTTTTTATCAATTACTCGATTATAGTGATATAAGCCAAGAAAAAGACACGGAATTTGCACGTAGATTAATGGACGAATTTGGTGTGGCTTTGTTCCCATTATCTGTTTTTTACCACGATTCAATTGACAATAAAATTCTAGGATTCAGTTTTGCCCGAAATAATGAGGTTCTATCAAAAGCAGCCAAGCAATTACTTAAAGTTTAGGATTTCTTTTCAGTAATTTTTCTAATTCATTTTTCTTTCTATATAAATAAAACCAAATATTGATTATATTTGGTTTTGTATTTATTAATTGTTGTTTATCAATTTTGTGAACTTATGCAGATTATAAACTCCATAGTAACCTGGCTTAATTTTAAACGATTATATCAAATCGATTTATTTAAGAAATTCCCTTATGATGCTCAAAGGGAGGTTCTTTTTGATTTGCTTGATAAATCGAAAAGAACGGAGTTTGGTGAAAAGTATGACTTTAAATCAATTGATAGTATAGAAAAATTTCAGGAAAGAGTTCCTGTTCGATCCTATGAAGATTTTAAGCCTTACATAGATCGATTGCTTAAAGGAGAACAAAATGTAACTTGGCCAACAGATATAAAATGGTTTGCTAAATCATCCGGTACTACTAATGATAAAAGTAAATTTTTACCAGTATCAGGTGAATCTCTTGAGGATACACATTTCCGGGGAGGAAAAGATATTCTTTCTATTTATGCAAATAATTACCCGGAAATTGGTCTTTTTAAAGGTAAAGGATTAACGCTCGGAGGTAGTCACCAGATAAACAAGATAAATAACGAATCTTCGTATGGAGATTTGTCTGCAATTTTAATAGAAAATTTGCCGTTTTGGACATATTTTATCAAAACACCAAATCAGGAGATTGCTCTTATGAGCGAGTGGGAAGAAAAACTTGATAAAATTGCTAAAGCAACAATTAAAGAGAATGTTACACACATTGCAGGTGTACCATCGTGGATGTTAGTGTTAATTAGATATATTCTAGACTTAACAGGTAAAGATAATCTCCTGGAGATATGGCCTAACTTAGAGCTTTTTACTCATGGTGGTATTAATTTTGAGCCATATCGAGAGCAATATAAGAAGCTAATCCCTTCTGAAAAAATGAATTATTTGGAAACATATAATGCTTCGGAAGGATTTTTTGCTATTCAAGATAATCCGGAGCAAAATGATATGCTGTTAATGTTGGATTATGGTATTTTCTATGAGTTTATTCCAATGGAAGTATTTGACAACCCTAATCCAAAGATATTACATATTGATGACGTTGAATTGAATAAAAATTATGCCATTGTAATTTCAACAAACTCAGGTTTATGGAGATACCTTATTGGTGATACGGTTACATTTACTTCTCTATATCCTCATAAAATAAAAATTACTGGTAGAACTAAACATTTTATGAATGCTTTTGGCGAAGAAATAATTATTGATAATGCTGAAAACGCTTTAAAAATAACTTGTAAACATACGGGTGCTCTTATAAAAGACTATACTGCTGCACCAGTTTTTATGGAAGAACGTAAAAAAGGAAGGCATCAGTGGTTAATTGAATTTGACAAGGCTCCTAATGATATTGATAAGTTTACAGAAATATTAGATATAGAATTGCAGAAAGTAAATTCCGATTATGAAGCAAAACGTTATAAAAATATTACGCTTGCTTTGCCTTTACTTACTGTTGCAAAAGAAAATCTATTTTATACTTGGTTAAAAGGAAAAGGGAAAATTGGAGGACAGAATAAAGTCCCTCGTCTGGCAAATAATCGTCAATATATAGATGAACTATTAGTGCTAAATAATAAAATGTAATTTGTACTCATGAAAATATCTTATATCCTTTTCATTTTAATAAGTTTAAATTTGGGAGCATCTCAGCCAGAGTTTGTTTTGGAAAAGGAACTAGATTATAAAGCTGAGTTCATAACTGTTGATCAATTAGGTTATTTATATATTATAAATGGCTCAAAATTAAAAAAGTTTGACTTTGAAAATAAGCTTGAGAAGAATTATAGCAATTCTCTTTCTGGTAGAATAAATACAATTGATGCTTCGGATTCTTTTAAAACATTAATTTTCTACAAAGAATTTAATAAGATAGAGTTTCTAAGCAAGAATTTTTCTTCAATTACAAGTCCAATTAATCTAGATGATTTAGGGTACTATAATGTTTTATCCGCATGTCAGTCTGTTGGAGGAGGGTTTTGGATATTTGATAAAAGTTTAAGTCAGCTCGTTTATATCAATAAAAATAGAAATACAGTTATAAGGAGTTCTCAGTTATCTGATTTAATTGGTGAGAATATTGATCAAAAACAGGTATATATGCTTGAAAAAAATGATTATATTTATCTGGGAATTCGTGGCGAGGGTGTTTTGCTATTTGATAGTTATGGTACATATATAAAGACTTTTCCGTTGTTAAATACTGGTGTATTTCAAGTAAATAATGAAATTATATCATATTGTTATAAAGGAGAATTGTATTTTTACAACACTAAGGATTTTACAGAAAGTCATTTTACTTTACCAAAGCATGATTGCAAACAAGTTCTTATTGAAGAAAAAAGATTATTTGTTTTAACCAAAGAAAAGATATTTATTTATCAATTAAAAAATTTGTAGAGGGCTCAATAGTGAAAAATAGGAAAACAGAAAAAGATGAAAGTTTAAAAAGAGTACATCGTAAAACTATTCTACTTAATAAAAGAGAAAATCAGGCTATTGAGCATTATATCAAAAAATACAAAATAAAAAACAAATCGAAATTTATGCGTGAGATAATTATTTCATCGGTACTTAAAAAATTCGATGAGGATTATCCTTCGTTATTCGAAAAGAAACCAACATTATTTAACCAGAATTTGAAAAGAAAAATTTAAGATATGGCAAAAGATAATTCAAACGGCGCAATGCATATTGCAATTGCCGGCAACATCGGATCGGGAAAAACTACTCTGGCAGGTTTATTGTCAAAGCACTATAATTGGGAAGCACATTATGAAGATGTTGATGATAATCCATATTTAAACGATTTTTATGAAGATATGCAACGGTGGTCATTTAACTTACAGTTATTTTTCTTAAATAGTCGATTAAGTCAGATCTTAAACATTAGAAAATCAGGAAAAACAGTAATTCAAGATCGAACAATATATGAAGATGCATTTATATTTGCTCCAAACCTTCATTCAATGGGTTTAATGTCTACTCGTGATTTTGATAATTATTATACTCTTTTCAAATTAATGACTTCATTAATTCAACCACCCGATCTTTTAATTTACTTAAGATCAACAGTTCCAACTTTAGTTCACCAAATACAAAAACGGGGTAGAGAATATGAAAACTCTATTCGATTAGATTACTTGAAAAGATTGAATGAACGATATGAGGCCTGGATTGGATCTTATAATTTAGGTAAAGTACTAATTGTTGATGTTGATAATTTAAACTTCACAGAGGTTCGTGAGGATTTAAGCAGTGTTATTAATAAAATTGACGCTGAGATTCACGGATTATTCTAAATGGCATCTCATTTGCTTTATTGCTTATGTACAGCAAATTACATTTGGATCTGTATTAAAAAAATTCTTACCTTTCGTTACAACCAATAGTTTGTTTATTTCGTCTTAGAAATAAATAACACAAACTGTTTGTAAAATGAGAAAGGTATTTTTTTTTGTATTTAGTTCCTTTATTATTTTCGCATTATCATGCGAGAAGGATGATCTAACGCTTCCTGTACAAGTAGATTTTGAATTTACTATGGACTCCTTTCATTCTGAAGGAGCAAAAAAAGCGAATACATTTTTTGAAATAGATAAAGGTATTCTCAATATCCAGCAGATTGAATTTGATGGAAGAAGAGACCAAGGAGAAGATTATTACTTTACTTCAGGGTTCGATTTTCTCGTTCAAGCTCAATTGCATAATAAGATTATGAGTCAGAATATTTCATATGACATTCCCCAAGGAGTATATAATCGAATTAATTTAAATCTTTCAATAGGTGATGGGAGTGAGGATGCTCTTTGTTTGGAGGGGCGGTTTCAGAAAGGATCAATGCAAGAGGTGCAAATTATTTTTAAGTACTCATTTCAGGAGCAAATAGAAATTAAGGCTAAAAATAGTATAGGAAATGATCAGATAGTTTTATCAAAGGACACACAAATGAAGGCAAATATCATTTTTAATGTTCCTAATCTGTTTCAGCTTGTAAATATGAATATGATTCAAAATGCTGAGATTACAATTAAAGATGAAAAAGAAGTAATTGAAATTAACAAAGAAAAGAATATTGATATTTTTAATCTTTTAGCAACCAGACTTGATAACTCTATGCGTGTTGTGTTTGATTAATCGAATTTCATGAAAGTCGATTTTTACAGTGAAGAGGATATCCTAAAAGCGTGTAAAAAAGGGAAAAGATTTTACCAGGAGATTCTCTACCGAAAGTATGCAAAGAAGATGTACGGAATATGTTTGAGTTACGTTAGTGAAAGAAATCTAGCTCAAGATATTTTGCAGGAATCCTTTATCAAAGTTTTTGAAAAAATTAAGGATTTTAAATCGGAAGGTTCTCTAGAAGGATGGATAAGAAGAATAATTACCAATACTGCAATTGATCACTTAAGAGGGAAAAAAAGAATGCAAAATTACATTTCCGATAATGTTGAAATTACTGAAGATTTAAATGAGACGAATGGATATGTAAACTTAAAAACTCAAGATATCCTGAAACAAGTTTCAAGATTACCTGACGGAGCACGTGTTGTATTTAATTTATATGCTTTAGAAGGATATACACATAAAGAGATCGCTAAGAAATTAAATATCACAGAAGGCACCTCAAAATCACAATTTAGTCGTGCAAGAAAATTATTAATGTCTTGGTTAGATAAAATAAGTGCATAAAAAAGATGGATTTTTTAAAGTGGTATAAAAACAAAGTGGAGTCTAATAATCTTGAACCTCCTGAAGTAGTTTGGGAAAATATTCAGGATGATTTAGATATTAACCAATCCTGGCATTTAATTAATAATCATCTTTCTGAAAAGTCGATTGCGAAACGAAATTATTATCTGGCTATTGCTGCAAGTATTTTAGTTTTATTTTCTGTGGGTAGTTATTGGTTTTTAAATTCCGGTGAAGAACAAAGAGAGTTTAAGGCCATTGTTGAAATTGTAAATAAAGCTGAAAATAATATTCTTGAAGAAAAAATAAGCACAAAAAATACTTTATCTGTAGAAGAAACAAGTCAATTCCAAAATGAATTAAATGAAACTAAAAATCAGGATGTTTTTATTGCAGAAAATGCAATCTTCGAAGAAGATTTATCAATTGATAGTCAGGTGGATAATAACGAGAAGCTTTCTGGAATTTTAGATTCTTATTCAAAGATAGATAGCAAAATTATTTTGCTTAATTACAAGCTTAATGAAGAGCTTAAAATCGATAATACAGAAAAAAATAGTTCTGACTCCAAGGAGCGACTTGCATTTCGAAAATTATACGTAGGAGCAACAGGGCAATTAGCAAATACATGGATGTTGAATGAGAAAACTTATAGTGGATTGGAGAGTTATAGCTTAACAAAATCTAATGCTTCATTTGGATCAAATTTTGGAATTTTTATTGGAACAAATATTTTTAAAAAGATTGATTTACAATTGGATATTAATATTCTGGCTCAGAATACGCAGGATTATAATGAATATATTAATGGACATTATATTTCAAATACAATGAAATTTAATTATACACAAACGGCTCTATCGGTACGTTATAATTATTTATCAAAAAGATTTTTAAAGGGGGAGCACGGAATAAATATTGGGTCGTACTTCGGATATTTGCACAATGCATATCAAATTATTGATGATGAAGTAATAAGTCTTACTGACAATTATACATCTTATGATTTTGGGATCTTTGTTGCTTATGAATACATTATTCCTATCTCCAGAAAACTTGGATTAGGAACCGGGGTAAAAGCTTATTACGGATTACAGAATATTTATTCAGGCGATGAGTTTATTCCTTCTTACATGAATAATACAAACAATGCATCGATAAACATTAGCTTCTCGTTAAAATATAATATTAGGTAATTTCCATTCCAAGCTTTGTTTCTTTCTCTTCGTCTTAGATAATACTAATTAAATTTCAAAATGACCTATAAATAATTTGAATTATTTTTTGCTAAGATCATTAGCAAGTCGTGCTACGGATTCTCTTCAGAAAGAGCAGAACCTTTTTGTTACTGTATAACAGCCATTACCAGATTTGCTTAATAATTATAAAATCCGTGGCACGGATATTAACACAGTGGTTTTAGTAAATCCGTACTACGGCTTTTGAATAAAACTGTGCAACAGCCTGAGGACAAGTTCTGTTAGCCATAGCACGACTGCATAAGTAACAAGCCGTAGCACGGATAAA
>WTBR01000056.1 GCA_013138975.1 Bacteroidales bacterium | reverse complement strand
CTTTTATGTTTTCATGTTTTAATAAAGCACTCTCTATCTCGCCTAATTCTATCCTAAATCCTCTAATTTTTACCTGGTGATCTATTCTACCTAAAAACTCGATATTACCAGCGGGTAGCCAACGTGCTAAATCGCCTGTGCGATATAAACGTTCTCCTTCTTTAAACGGATGGCTTATAAATTTCTCTGCTGTGAGTTCTGGATTTTTCAAATAAGCTCTTGCTAGTCCTTCTCCTGAAAAACACAATTCTCCGGAAATTCCTATTCCTTGTAATTGCAATTGCGAATCAAGAATATAAGCTTCAATATTTTGTATTGAACGTCCAATTACAATTTTTCCAAGTTTATTAAATTCAGATGTATCCCAATATGTTGCACATACACTTGTTTCTGTAGGCCCATATGCGTTGATGTACTGCGCATTTTTATTTATTTTTTCAATCAGCTTACTATTTGTCTCTGAACCTGCTGTTATTACTAAACGAAGGTTTTTAAATGTACTTTCATTCAGATTGTCTGCAAAAGGAGGTGGTAATGTAGCTACTGTAATCTGGTTTTCCTCTAGGTATTCTTCGAATAAGCCTATATCTTTTTTTATGTTTTCATCCGGTATATATAAGCTGGCTCCATTAAATAAACTTAAATATATTTCCCAAACTGAGGCATCAAATGAGATATTAGCAAACTGTAAACATCTATCATCTGAATTTATTTTAAGACTTTCTTTCCAAAAAATATTTTCATTCACAATCCCTTTATGTTCAAGTAGCGTTCCTTTGGGGTTTCCCGTTGAACCTGAAGTATAAATTACATATGCTAGATTTGATGAATTAATTTCAACGGTCGGATTAGTTAATGGATAATTCTGAACATCCAATTTCTGTATGTTAATACTTTCTAAGTTTTCAGTAGCATTCTTTTCATAAGAATTCTCATTATGAATTAATATTTTAAGCTCACTATTTTCTACTATATACTCTTTACGCAAATCTGGTAATTTCTTATCTATTGGTAAAAATGCACCACCTGCCTTCAGGACTGCAAACATACTAACTACGTATTGATAAGATGATTCCAATACAATTCCAACAATATCTTCTCTTTTTAATCCTTTTTCTTTTAAATAATGAGCTATTTGATTAGACTCTTCATTAAGTTCCTTATATGTTAAGGTTTTGTTTTTACACTTCAATGCAATTTTATCAGGACATTGCTCTACCTGCTCCTCAAATAACTCATGAATGGTCTTATCTTTTGGATAATCTGCTTTTGTATTGTTAAATTCAAATAATAACTGATGTTTCTCTTCTTCGGTTAAAATATCAATTGCAGCTATTTTAATTTCAGATTTTATTGCTAACTGACTTACTATCTGTTTAAAATATACTATAAATCTATCTATTGTTTCGGATTTAAAGAGTTGAGTACAATATTCAAAGCTTATCAACAGCTGTTCTCCATAATCTAATGCATTTAAGGATAAATCAAACTTCGAAATTCCGATTTTATGTACTTGCTCCTGATTATTAAATCCAGATAAATCTCTACTTTGTTCTGCCTGATTCAATAAATTAATCATTACATCGAAAATAGGATTACGGCTGGCATCTCGCTCCACGGATACCTTATCTACTAAATCTTCGAACTGGCAATTCTGATTTTCGTAAGCTCCAAGTACTGTTTGCTTTAAGCTTGATACGAACTCCAGTATTGTTTCTTCTCCATTCACTTCATTACGTATGCATAGTGTATTAATAAACATACCCACAATATTCTCCAAACCTGCATGATCCCTCCCCGCTATCGGAGTTCCTACTACTATATCATCTTGCCCGCTTAGCTTTGATAGAAGAATATTAAATACTAATAGCAAGGACATATACAATGTAAGCTCATTGTCTTTGGTGAATTTTTTTATCCCCTCTGTCTCTTCTTTGCTCAGTACAAAACTCACTTGTGCTCCTTCATGACTTTGCACTACAGGTCGAATATAATCGCTTGGAAGGTTCAGTACAGGTATCTCCCCTTCAAATTTATTTAGCCAATATTGTTCCTGATCTTTTATAAGCTCTTGCTGCTCTCTGCTTTTTTGCCACTGACTATAATCTTTATATTGTAATGGTAGTGATGCTAATTCTTCTCCTGAAAACAGAGCCAGAAATTCTTTTTCTAAGATTGTTTGCGAGATTCCATCACTTATTATATGGTGCATATCAATCATTAACAAACTGGCCTCTCCTTTTATATCTATAATAGCTACTCGTAAAAAAGGTGCTTTTGATAAATCAAAGGACTTTATGAATTTATTTCGTGCGTTTTCTATTTCCGTGTTTTCAATATTTATTTCTTCAAGCTCAAACTCAACTTCCTTATTGATTATCTGAACAGGCTCTTGATCAACTACATGAATACTTGTACGGAAACTCTCATGACGATTTATTAGTTGTTTGAATACATCTTCTATTTTTCCTTTATCAGCCTCTTTTACCAATGGAATTATATAGGGCATATTATAGGCAGTTGATGTCAAATCAAACTGTTGCAACAAATATAAACGCTTCTGTGCTGAGGATAATGGATAATTAATTCTCTCTGAAGTTCTTTGAATTACATTAAATTTACTATTTTGATTAAGCATATTTGTTATATATGCTATTAACTCTTCTTTATTACTTTTAATCTCACTCAAGATATTACTTACATCTATATTGTCAGGTACTTGCAGTTTCAAATTACCTTTATCAACTTTAATATCAATATTATATGATCTAATCTTCTTTAACAGTTCCTTCATAATAAACAAATGTATTTACACTCAATATTCATCTTTATTTTTGTATTTAGTCTTTGCAAGAAAACGCCAAATACTGCGTTACTCTCGTGTTGAAAACAGTCACTTACAAAAGTAAGCTCCTTGGTTTCCAACACTTCGAAAGCCTTGTCTTTGACGTTTTCTTATCAAAGATTTGAAAAAAGGTAATTTTCTTGCTGACACTATTTAGTCTCTGCAAGAAAACTCCATTTTTTTCGTTACACTTGCTTCAAAATTGGTCATTTACAACTGTAAACTCCCAATTTATCAGCTTCGCAAGCCTCAAAAATGAAGCTTTCTTTATCAGAGACTGTGTATTCTTGCACGCACTATTTATTAACTTCTAAATACTAATTTCAGTTTTCCCGGTTTTAATTATATCATCTTGATTATTACTAAGCCATTCCTTTGTTTCAATTTGATCCGCTTGAGCTTTAATCGTTGAATATAAAAACACATCCTTAAGAGGAAATTCCACTCCTATTTCTTCATGAATTTTACTTTTTAACACGGTAGCTTTGAGCGATTGGCCTCCTATTGAGAAAAAATTAGCATTTACACTTATATCTTCCTTATTGATATTTAATAACTCTGACCATATTCCAACCAACTTTTCTTCCATTTCTGTGGATGGTGCTACATAATCATCTCCTGCTTTTATTTGCGGTGAGGGTAGAACTTTGCGATTTACCTTTCCATTTGCATTTAGTGGCAAACTTTCCAGTTCAACAAAATAAGAAGGAACCATATAATCGGGGACTTGTGCTGAAATATAAGCTCTTAACTCTTCATGCTTGAGTTCTTCTTTACTAACTATATATGCGCATAGGTATTTATCTCCATTTTCTTCTCTTGCTAATACAAGGCATTCGTTTATTCTTTCATGTTTTAGCAGTGTGTTCTCAATCTCACCTAACTCTATTCTGAAGCCTCTTAATTGAACCTGATGATCAATACGACCCAGATACTCCATTTCTCCATTTGATAACATCTTTACAAGATCCCCAGAACGATATAATCGTTCTTCTGAATTATATGGATTCTTTATAAACTTCTCTTTTGTTAGATCGTCTCTTCCCAGATATCCTCGACTAAGTCCGTCTCCGCCTATTAATAATTCCCCCGCAACTCCTTTTGGAACAAGTTGTAAATTATTATCAACTACATAAGTTGTTAGTGTTGGTATTGAGGTACCAATGTTACTTATATTGTTTTCTATTTCATTTTTGCCTATTTCTTTGTATGTTACATGGACTGTTGTCTCTGTTATGCCATACATATTAATTAGTTTAACATCAGAATAAATATTAAACCATTCTTCTAATTTATTTGGTTTTAAAGCTTCTCCTCCAAAAATTACATACCTTAAATTCACTAAAGATTTACCCGGATCCTGCAAGGCTATTTCCGATAAGTTATAAAATGCTGATGGGGTCTGATTTAAAACGCTTACTTTTTCCTCACTCAGTAATTTATAATATTCAACTGCGTCTTTTGCTACTATTTTTGGAATAACAATTAATTTACCTCCATAAAGTAATGCTCCGTACATTTCCCAAACTGAAAAATCAAAACAATGTGAATGGAACATTGTCCAAATGTCTTTTTCACTAAAGTCAAATTGAAACTTTTCATTAAAAAATAACCGAACTGCATTTCTATGCTCAATCATAACTCCTTTAGGCATACCTGTTGTTCCTGAAGTATAGATAATATAACACAAATCGGATGGTTTATTAATATTTTCTATTTTAGAAATATTATTTTCTAAAACGGATAAGTCTTCCACAGATATTATTTTTCCTTCAAAATCAATTCTCGTTGAAAGTTCTTTAGTGCTTATTAATACTTTAGAGCGGCTATCATTTAATATAAAATCTATTCTATCATTAGGATAATCAGGATCTAGCGGAAGATATGCCCCACCCGATTTTAACACACCAAGCATAGTAAAAACAGTCTCAATTGAACGATCAAGGAATATGCTTATAATATCATCTCTATCTATTCCAATCTCTCGTATATGATGGGCAACAACATTAGCTTTTCTATTTAATTCACTGTAAGTAAAAATATTGCCTTCACAACTAACTGCCACATTTTCCGGTGTTCTTTCTACCTGTTCCTCAAACAACTGATGTACTGTTTTATCTTTTGGATAATCTGCTCTTGTATCGTTAAACACATATAATAGCTGATTTTTCTCCTCTTCCGTAAGAATATCAATTGCCGAGATTTTATTTTCAGAATTTCTTGCTAATTGACTTACTATCAGTTTAAAATATACTATAAATCTATCTATTGTTTCTGCTTTGAATAGCTTAGTGCAATATTCAAAACTTAACATCAATTGTTCTCCATAATCAACTGCTGTCAAAGTCAAATCAAACTTCGATATCCCAATTTCATGTACCTGCTCCTGATTATTAAATCCAGATATATCTCCTCCATATTCTGCTTGGTTCAATAAATTAATCACAACATTGAAAATAGGATTGCGACTAGTATCTCGTTCTACTGATACCTTCTCTACTAAATCTTCGAACTGGTAATTCTGATTTTCGTAAGCTCCAAGTACTGTTTGCTTTAGGCTTGTTACGAAATCTCGTATGGTTTCTTCTCCTTTTACTTCATTGCGTATGGATAGGGTATTAATAAACATACCTACTATATTCTCCAAATCTGCATGATTCCTTCCGGCTATTGGGGTTCCTACTATTATATCATCTTGTCCGCTTAGTTTCGATAGTAGAATACTAAACGCTGATAATAAGGTCATATACATAGTAAGTTCATTTTTTTTGGTAAAAAGTCTTAGCCTTTCTGTCTCTTCTTTGCTCAGTGCAAAACGAACATTTGCTCCTTCATGACTTTGCATTAATGGTCGAACATAATCGCTTGGAAGGTTCAATACAGGTATCTCTCCTGCAAATTTATTAAGCCAATATTGTTCCTGGTCTTTTATAACTTTATGCTGCTCTTTACTATTTTGCCACTCACTATAGTCCTTGTATTGTAAGGTTAATGGGGCTAATTCTTCTCCCAACAACAGGGTCTGGAATTCTTTCTCTAATATTGCTTGCGAGGTTCCATCACTTATTATATGATGCATATCAATCATTAACAAGCTATCTTCTCCTTTTATATCTACAATAGCTACTCGTAATAAGGGTGCTTGGGATAAATCAAAGGGCTTTATGAATTTAT
>WTBR01000187.1 GCA_013138975.1 Bacteroidales bacterium | reverse complement strand
CAATCATTAACAAGCTATCTTCTCCTTTTATATCTACAATAGCTACTCGTAATAAGGGTGCTTGGGATAAATCAAAGGGCTTTATGAATTTATTTCGTGCGTGTTCAATTTCTGTATTTTCTATACTTATTTCTTCAAACTCAAATTCAACATTCTTACTTATAAGCTGAACAGGTTCACTATCAACTACAGTTATGCTTGTACGGAAACTCTCATGGCGATTTATTAGTTGTTTGAATACTTCTTCTATTTTTGATTTATCGCTCTCTTTTTCCAATGAAATTACATATGGCATATTATAAGCCCTTGAATCCAAATCAAACTGCTGCAACAAATACAAACGCTTTTGTGATGAGGATAAGGTGTAATTTGATTGTTCCTGTACTTTTGGGATGGATACAAACTCTTTCTTTGTACTTTTCTCTATTTCTATTGCCTGACCCCTGATGGTTGAATGTAAAAATACTTCCCGTAATGGAAATTCAACTCCTATTTCTTTATGAATATTACTTGATAGCACGGTAGCTTTGAGCGAATGACCTCCTATGGAAAAGAAATTTACATTTACACTTATATCTTCCTTTTCGATATTTAATACTTTCGACCATATCTCAACTAATTTTTCTTCTATCTTATTCGATGGTGCTACATAATCGTCTCCTGCTTTTATTTCGGGTGATGACAATGCTTTGCGGTTTACTTTTCCATTTACAGTTAAGGGTAAACTCTCCATCTCAACAAAATAAGAAGGAACCATATAATCGGGAAGTTGTGATGACACATATGCTCTTAGCTCTTCATGATTGAGTTCTTCTTTACTAACTATATATGCACATAGGTACTTGTCATTGTTTTCTTCAAAAGCTAATACTGCACTTTCTTTTATGTTTTTATGTTTTAATAAAGCACTCTCTATCTCGCCTAACTCTATCCTAAATCCACGAATTTTTACCTGGTGATCTATACGTCCTAAAAATTCTATGCTTCCATTTGGTAACCTGAAGGCTAAATCACCTGTCTGATATAATTTCTCTCCTTTTTTATATGGATGATCTATGAACTTTTCTAATGTTAATTCTACATTATTCAAATACCCTAAAGCATTTCCGTAACCTCCAATGTAAATTTCTCCCGGAACTCCATTTGGTACAATATTATGTGACTTGTCAAGTAAATATATCGTCGTATTAGATATTGGTTTACCAATAGGTATTGTTTCTCTTGCTTCATCAATATTATTAATATTATGAAAACTAGCAAATACAGTTGTTTCTGTTGGTCCGTAAACATGAACTAAGCTTCCTTCTCCTAATTCTTCTAAGGCTTTTTGGGTATGTTGAACAGATATTCGCTCTCCTCCAAATAGAATCCTTCTTACATCCTTTAACTTCGACATCCCATAATCAACTATTGTATTGAACAAGGCTGTGGTGAGAAAAAAGATAGAAATTTGTTGTTTCGATATTAAATCTAATAATTGATTTATATTTAAAAGATCCTCATTATTTATCATTACTAAACTTGATCCATTCAATAATGCTCCATATATATCAAAAACAGAACCGTCAAAGGTATAGCTTGACAATTGTAATATTCTATCACATTTTTTTATTGATAAATAATTGGTATTTAATACTACTCGACTGACATTGCTATGAGTAGTTAAAACTCCTTTTGGAATACCTGTTGTTCCTGATGTATAAATAATATATAGAATATCTGAAGAACTCATTTCTACTTCTAAATTCTCGCCTTTCCCTTTTTTAAGTTCTGCATTATTTATATCTGAAAATTGACATTTCAAATCGGAATTCGGCTTGAAGGTTTCTCCATGAATTAATATTTTACAACAGGTATCCGATAACATGAAGTTTATTCGTTCTTTGGGCCAGCTAGAATTCAATGGTAAATAGGCTGCTCCACATTTAAGTATTCCTAAAATTCCAATGATCAATTCTTCTGTTCGATCTGTATTTAAGCCTACTGCATCTCCCAGATTAACTCCCAATTCTTTCAATTGCCAAGCTAACTGATTACTGCGGATATTCAATTCTTTGTAAGTGATACAAACATCTTCACTTGATACTAATATGCGATCAGGGTTCTTTGTTACCTGCTCTTCAAATAATTGATGAATGGTTTTATCTTTAGGATAATCTGCTTCTGTATTGTTAAACTCATACAGCAACTGGTGTTTCTCTTCTTTGCTTAGAATATCAATTGCTGATATTTTAATCTCAGGCTTTCTTGCTAATTGAACTATTATCTGTTTAAAATATACTATAAATCTATCTATTGTTTCAGCTTTAAATAGTTGAGTACAATAATTTAAATTTATCAACAGCTCTTCTCCATAATCAACAGCTGTCAAAGTCAAATCAAACTTGGACATCCCAATTTGATGTACTCGCTCCTGATTATTTAATCCAGATAAATTTTCACTATAGTCTACCTGATTCAATAAATTAATCACCACATCGAAAATAGGATTACGGCTGGTATCTCGTTCTACTGATACCTTGTCTACCAAATCTTCGAACTGGTAATTCTGATTCTCGTAAGCCCCAAGTACTGTTTGCTTTAAATTTGTTACGAAATCTCGTATGCTTTCTTCTCCTTTTACTTCATTGCGTATGGATAGTGTATTAATAAACATACCTACTATATTCTCCAAATCTGCATGGTTCCTTCCGGCTATTGGTGTTCCTACTATAATATCATCTTGTCCGCTTAGCTTTGATAGAAGAATACTAAATACTGATAGCAAGGACATATACAAAGTAAGGTCATATTCTGTAGTAAAAGATCTTATCTCTTCTGTCTCTTCTTTGCTCAGTACAAAACTAAGCCTTGCTCCTTCATGACTTTGCACGATAGGTCGAACATAATCGCTTGGAAGGTTCAATACAGGTATCTCTCCTGCAAATTTATTAAGCCAATATTGTTCCTGGTCTTTTATAAGTTCTTGCTGCTCTTTACTATTTTGCCACTCACTATAATCCTTGTATTGTAAGGGTAATGGTGCTAATTCTTCTCCCAATAACAGGGTCTGGAATTCTTTCTCTAAGATTGCATGCGAGGTTCCATCACTTATTATATGATGCATATCAATCATTAACAAGCTATCTTCTCCTTTTATATCTACAATAGCTACTCGTAATAAGGGTGCTTGGGATAAATCAAAGGGCTTTATGAATTTAT
>WTBR01000200.1 GCA_013138975.1 Bacteroidales bacterium | reverse complement strand
TTTTTGTCGAACTAAAAATATATGATTCTGAGGGTTTTTAAAAGTAATATTCTTATTTGTTTTTTACAAATATTATTTAAGCGCAAGAATTTTTTATAATCTACATTGTTATATTTTTTACAGAAAATAACAATATTTTGTAATTAAATATAAATAATTCAATAAATAGTTATTAGATTTGTTCTAGAATAGTTCAAGTACATTATGAAATTAAAAAAGACATACATGCTGTATGTCTTTGGTTTTCTATAAGTTAATTACTTCTTGCAAAAAATGTTTTATAGTTGTAGCACGACTTGCTAATGATCTCAGCAAAAAAATAATTCAAATTATTTATAGATCATTTTGAAATTTAATTGGTATTACTTTATACCGAGTCAATAACTACAGATTTTCTTCAGAATTGTATTTTATGTTTGCAGTAGAATAATTAAGGATTGATTTTTTTATAGCTAAAAAAATATATTATACAAAAAAGTTGTTGGACGGCAAGCCAGCAACTTTTTTTATTTTACAAACTATTTTTGCTCAACCCGAAGCTTTTCTAAGCATTTTATTTAAAAAATCATGCAGTATAAAATTGATTGCTTGAAAAAAATAGTGTTAATTTGAATTTAAACAATGATTTAATTTTTTTAATATGCAAGATGGTTTTTATATCATAAAAATTTTACACTACATTATAAGTACAACATTCCTTCTTATTGCAGTTATCTTGATTTACAGATCAATAATTGGCATTTTAAAGGAATCTAAATATACTTTATTTGATAGAATTTTATCATCAGCCTTTATGATAGACTTGTATCTACAATTAATTTTTGGTTTGATTCTTTTTTCAAATTTGGGATCATCATTAGGATACGATTATGTTAGCGCCGATGGCACGGTGTCTGTTGTTGCCAAAAGATTTTGGCCCATTGAGCATATCGTATTGATGATATTTGCACTTTTTATTGCTAATCTGGGGTTTATACTTTCGAATAAATCAAAAGAGAGTAAATCAAAATACAAGAAAGTATTAATTTATTACTGTCTTTCAATTCTTCTTATCGCATATTCCTTAGGAGCTATTTATTTATTTTAAATTTAATAAATTATCCTTTAGGTTTTATTTTTATTGTCTGACCAGCTTTAAGAGATCGTCCACTACTTATGTTATTTAATTTCATGATGTCGTTTTCAGTAACTCCCTGGTATTTTTTTGCAATTTCCCATAGGGTATCACCAGAACGAACTTTGTAATATACATAATTAGTATTCGTTGATTTTGTTGTAGTTTTTGTTTTCTCTGGCTTAGAAACAGTCTTGCCAATTCTCCCTTGTTTTTCTTCGAACGAAAGTTTATTTATATCAGCATATTTTGCAGCATTTCCTTTTGGAACATAAATGTTCAGCTTTTGTCCAACGCGAATCATATTTCCACGAACATTATTCCAATATCGAATATCTGATATTCTAACATGATACCATTCGGAGATATATCCAAGATTATCACCTGATTTAACAGTGTAAATAATTTTGGTTCTATTGGTAGGAGCTTGAGGTACGTAATACGATTTCTGAGGATTTCTGATTGTATTGTCCGAATTAAAAAATACGGACTTCTTATAAGCAAGAATAGAATCTTGTTGATCAATAAAATCTCCTGTAAAATTTATTGGAAGAGTTAATGGATATTTGGATCCTTTTCCCGGGATAATATCTAATTTATATTGAGGATTTAAGTCTCTTAGTGCCTTCATAGGGATTCCCAAAACTTCTGAAACCTGTTTTAAATGAAGGTCATCCGAAATTATAATAGAATCAGTTGCAATTGTAATTTCAGGAAATTGAGGAATTATACCATGCTCTTCGTAATAATTAAAAGTATAAGCAGCCGCAATGTAAGCAGGCACATATCCTCTGGTTTCTCTTGGTAAACGATAAAATATTTGCCAGAAATCGCGTTTCCCACCTGATCGTCTGATTGCTTTATTTACATTTCCGGGGCCACAATTATATGCTGCAATAACTAGTGTCCAGTCGTTAAACATGGAATATAAATCTTTCATAAACAATGCTGCAGCATGAGCTGATTTGATAGGGTCGCGTCGTTCATCAACATATGAATTAATTGTAAGATCGTACATTCGTGCAGTACCATACATGAATTGCCACATTCCTGTAGCTCCAACTCTTGAAACAGCTCTTGGATTTAAGGCAGATTCAATTACTGCCATATATTTAAGTTCGGTTGGAATTCCGTAACTTTCAAATATTTCTTCAAATTTCGGAAAATAATAATCAGACAATCCAATCATTTTACCTACACTTTCTCTTCTTTGTTTTGTGTACACATGAATATAATTTCGAACTATTTTATTGTACGACAAATTAACTATTGATGGAATATTTTGAAGTCTTTCAATGTATATTGAATCCGAAAATTCAGGAATAACAGAAATAGAATCATTGTTTATTGAATTGTAATCTGTTTTGATTGTATTTTTTACATACCATAATTGAATTAAACTATCAAGATTTGTTTCAAAATCAGTTATTACGGTAGGGCTTATTGATAAAGTATCTTTAGTTGTGCTATTTGAAAAGGCATGACTAAATAAAAATTGCGAAAATAAAATAATTAATAGAAGTAGTCTTTTATACATATTAAATATATTTTAAAATCAAAGTTAGTAAAAAGCCAGAAAAAACTACAATTCCTTTAGAACAGGAAATGAATTTTAATATAAATTGTTAAATAAGACTTAAAATAATGAATTATAAACAAAGACGTAATGTAAGACCATATGCACTTTGATAATCTATTGATCTTTTTAATGTAGGTTGAATATTTAATGAAAGATTATCGTTTATTTCATAATCAAATAAGTGAGCATCAACTGTTGCGTCTAAAACATTAAGTAAATATATTGCTGCTAAAGAAATCACGTTTAAAGTACGACTTCGTAGTGCATCTTCTCTTGCTCTTAAGATCCTACTTTTGTCGGCAACTCCTTCAAATATGGAAATTTCGCCAGATTCCATTCTAGCATATGCAGTATTATATTTATTATACTGTTCGTTGTTAAAATCGAATGCATAAATTATAAGACCTGTTGCACCATAAATTACAGGTAATTTCCAGTATTTCTTATTGTAAATTTGACCTAGTCCGGGAACAAGAGCAGAGTATATTGCTGCTTTATGCGGAGACTGAACATTAGCAATATTTTTTTGCTGATTATTATCAGTTGAGTAAGAATTTTGACTTTTCCCAATTGAAACAATGCAGATAAAAAAAGTTATAAGAAGCAAAGATTTTAAAATTTTTCCCAGCAAAATATCATGTTTTAATTTATTACTGGGCAAACTTATTTCATTTTATCAATAATTCCCATTATTCTTTCTAAATCTTCGTCTGATTTAAACGGAATAACTATTTTTCCACTTCCTTTATTGTTGCGATTAAAGTCAATAACAGAATTAAAGTGTTCGGTTAAATGCTTTTTCAGTTGTTGGTATTCCTCTGGTAATCGAACTTTTTCTTTTTTCTCTTTTGTTTTTGGAGTATTTATATCACGAATTATATCTTCGGTTTTACGAACAGACAAACCTTCATCAATAATTTTATAATATATATCAAGTTGGGTTTTATCATTATCAACATTCACCAAAGCTCTGGCATGTCCCATTGAAATTTGTTTATCGCGAATTCCGAGTTGAATTTCAGCAGGTAATTTTAATAAACGAAGGTAGTTTGAAACAGTCGATCGTTTTTTACCAACACGCTCACTCATGCTTTCCTGAGTAAGTTTACACTCTTCTATTAATCTCTGATAGCTAATGGCAATTTCAATAGAATCTAAATCTTCACGCTGAATGTTTTCAACTAAGGCCATTTCCAACATTCCCTGATCATCGGCAAAACGAATAAATGCAGGTATTCGTTTTAAGCCTGCTAATTGCGCTGCACGTAATCTTCTTTCTCCTGAAATTAATTGAAATTTATTATCATTAAGGTTTCGTACCGTTATTGGTTGAATAATTCCTAATTCTTTTATAGACTTGGCTAGTTCTTCTAATGCTTCTTCATTAAAACCCGTTCGTGGTTGAAATGGATTTGCTTCAATTTTGTCAATATCAATTTCGTTAATGGCATCTGCTGTAACAATATGTTCCTGACCTGCGTCATCAATTAATGCCCCTAATCCTCTTCCTAATGCATTTCGTTTTGCCATCTTACCTTAAATTATATATTGATTTATTTGACTATTTTTTCTGCGTTTGCAATTTTTGTTTCGTCATTCTTTTGTAAAACCTCTCTAGCAAGATTTAAATAATTAATTGAGCCTTTTGAAGCTGCATCATATAACACAACTGGTTTTCCGTAACTTGGAGACTCACTTAATTTAATATTTCGTTGAATAATTGTCTCAAAAACCATATCCTGAAAGTGCTTCTTTACTTCGTCAACAACTTGATTTGATAATCTTAAACGAGGATCGTACATGGTTAAAAGGAAACCTTCTATTTCAAGTTCCTTATTTAAGCGAGACTGAATGATTTTTATTGTATTTAATAGTTTCCCTAATCCTTCAAGCGCAAAATATTCGCATTGCACCGGAATAACTATAGAATCAGCTGCGGTTAAAGCATTAACTGTAATTAATCCCAGAGAAGGAGAACAATCTATTAAAATATAATCATAATCGTCTCTAATTTTTTCAATTACGTGTTTTAACACATATTCTCTATTTGGTTTATTAAGCATTTCAATTTCTGCTCCAACCAAATCAATATGCGAAGGAATTAGATCTAAGCCTTCAATATCGCTATTTAAGATTATATTTTTGGGATCTTGATCATCGACAAGACATTCGTAAATACTTGTTTTTACTGCTCGAATGTCAAAACCTGTTCCTGATGTAGCATTTGCCTGTGGATCTGCATCAACAATTAAAACCTTTTTTTCAAGAACAGCCAAACTTGCTGCTAAATTTATTGCGGTTGTTGTTTTTCCAACTCCGCCTTTTTGATTTGCTACTGCAATTACTTTTGCCATTGAGATATGTTTTTAAGGAATTAGCCTGTTGTTTTTAGTTTTTATTGATCACAATTGGAATTCAAAAATACAACTTTATCGCGTTTATATAAATCACGAAGATAAGAATTGTAAACATTTTTTCTGGAGTTATAAACAAGTTATTAACATTTTACTTTTAATTTTCAGCAATTAATTGAGCCTTAAAGTGAAATCAATTTTTTATAAAATCCCTACATCAATTATTATAATTAATTATTTATTATTTGCTTGATGATAATTCGTCATTGTTTATGAGTATTTTTTAATAGCTTCTTTAATTAATTGATCTTTATTAATTGGAACAACACCGACCTTTTCACAAACTAAACCACCAGCTAAATTAGATATTCCTGCAATTAAATCCGATTCTAATCCAGCTGCTAAACATAAGCTTGCTGTGCCAATTAATGTATCGCCTGCTCCGGAAACATCAGCAATGTCTCGAATTTCTGCCGGAATAGTTTGAAATGAATTGTTATGACTTATAAAAACACCAAGTTCTGAAAGAGTTATTAATAAATATTTTGCCGATAACTCAGAATGTAATTTTTGTGATGCCTCGAAAATTCCTTCGAAATCTCCTTTTTTAATATCAATCTTTGATCCTTCAATTAATTCTTTGAAATTTGGCTTAAAAAGGGTCACGTTTTTATATGCTGAAAAATTACGTTTCTTCGGATCAACAAGAGTTGGAATGTTATTTTTATTAGCAAAATCAACTATGCTTTTAATTATTTCAGGCGTAATACAACCTTTGTCGTAATCCTCAAAAATAATTGCATTAACTTGCTTATCAGAAAGGATAGTTAAAATTTCAGTAATGAATTTTGTTTCAATTTCTTTTTTAAGTTCTGTATCTATTTCTTCATCCACTCTAAGTAAATGATGATTATCTGAAATGATTCTGGTTTTCACCGTTGTTATTCGATTTTCATCTTCAAGAATTCCTTCGCTTGTCAAATTGCGTTTTTTCAATAAGTTGTGAAAAGTTTTCGATTTTGAGTCTTTACCGATAACTGAACATAAAATAGGATTTGCTCCTAAAGCTTGAACATTTAATGCAACATTGGCAGCTCCACCTAAACGATTTTCTTGTTTGGTACTCATAATAATCGGAACAGGTGCTTCGGGAGATATTCTATCTACTTTACCCCACATGTAAGAATCGATCATTACATCTCCAATAATTAAAATATTAAATTGATTAAATGAATCGAATATGGATTTTATATCTGGATTTTTCACAACATTAAATTTGAGATTGCTTTGCAAAGATAAGTTTTTTCAATTGTCAATAATCAATAATCAATACTTACAATTTTATTTAAAACTTATGGAAAATTGTTTATTGATTATTGTTTGTTGGTTCTAATCCTGAATTTCCTGTATCTAAAACAAATCGCCAATTTCCTTTCGCATTTTTTTCCCAGATAGAACAATAAGTACCTCGGCTTATTTGTCCTTTTTGTTCGCCTTCGGTTATTTCAAGTAAATAAATTCCAAAAGTGTAAGCTAGATCCCCGGATGTTGAGACCCTTCCATAGCTTGGTTTCCATGTTAATCGATAGTATGAGTCGGATAATTCATTGTATAATTTTTTTAAAGCAGGTTTGCCAACAATTGGATATGATTCCGGTTTTAACAAAACAATATCGGGCGAAGCAAATTCCAAAAATGCTTGATGATTCCCAACTTCTGCTGAGCGATTCGAAAACTCAATATCGGTTTGTAAAAGTTTTTCTTTTTCCTGGTTCATATCTGTCGATGTATTACAACTAGTAATTAACAGTGTAAATACAATGATTAATTTAAACAATTTCATATTTAATTTATTTAAGGTGTCTGCAAGAAAACTGCTATTTTTGGCGTTTTCTTGCAAAGACTAATTATGACTAGAAATCTGATTGAATAAAGGTAGTAATTCGTAATGTTAAATCAAGGACTCAATAAATTTTTATACTAAGCTTTTAATCTAATTAAATATGCAAGCATTTAAATTTACTGATTTAGGAATTGTTGAGATTGGATATAAGATTAAGGAAAATAGTTATGTGTATTATGTGATGGATGCTGGGAATGGGATTGAACCGGAAAATAAAGAGAAATTTTTTAATCTTTTTACTCAGGGAAACTTTTCATCAACAAGAATATATGATGGACTTGGTGTTGGTTTGACAATATTAAAATCATTTATCGATATGCTTGGGGGATCAATTAATTTTGAAACTGAAGTAGGTAAAGGATCAATTTTTTATTTTAGCTTGCCCAGGATGGATGTTAAGTATTTAGAAAGTGGATAATGAAGATAATTATTTATCATTCATTTTTTCAACTTCATTTGATAATTCAGTAAGAACAGACTTGTTTTTTACATTTGTAATAAGAGAAATAAAGTGACCTCCATTCTCACTAATAATAACGTCATCTTTTATAAGAGATAAATCTCCATATCGTTCAAATATTTTATCAAACAATAAGTATCTAAATTCTTGAGGACTTCGAATTGAATTTCGAACACTCCTTTAAGCATCAATTGTATCACAATAATAGTATAATACTACATCATTTTCTTTTAAAAATTTTATCAATTCTCTTGTAATGTACAATAATTCATTAAGTGCTGGTTTTTTTACATCTCTTTCAACCATTACAAACTGAATATCAACAATAGGGACATTGATATCAAGGTCAGTTTTAAATTCAGAAAATCTTAATAGATATTTATTGCCATCCTGTCTTTCAATAGGGATAACTTTCTCAAATGGCATTATTTAGAAAAATACAAGTGCTTATTAGCGAGAAGATTTTTTCTCACTTCATCTTTTTCTTCACCAAGATTCTTTACGAATTTTATTAATTCGTTGGATGGTTTATTGATATGTAGAACTTTCCTACTCATAGCTTTTTTGTCTTGGGTCAAAGATAGAAACTAAAAACCAATTATCAAATATTTGCTATAAAAAACATTAATCCATCCTTGATTTACAATCAATTATGAATCAGATGTAAATATTGGTGCGTTTATGAGTATAATATTATTAAATATACTCTGCTAAATCTTAGAATGTAAATAGAAAATTTGCATCATCAATTTATCGCAATTAAAAATCATCAGTTGTAAAAATAAAAATAGCTTGCATTTTTAGGTTCGAGAATCATAAATGAAAGAATAAAAAAGACAATAGATCACTTTACTCTGGCACGAAACTTTTGAATTAGCTTTTTTTCATTAATTAGAATAATGTTAAACACAAACAGAACTAATAGCAGTTGTTTTACATAAAATATAAAAGATCAATAAAATTAAATTCTATTGTATAGTTTTTTTAAATTGAACTTAGGAATGGTTTATCTTTATATTAATACTTCTTTCATTCTTTGTAAAAAAGTATCTGATACTTTTAATTCAACTTCTAAATTATTTATTTTTAAAGTGCAAATTTTTTCACTTCGATTTATTTTATATAGATATTCGGAATTAACAATTAAATTGCGATTTATTCTTTCGTAGTTATGTCCATTCAATTGTTTTGCTACCCTACCCATGTTATATGGTGACAAATATTCTTTGTTTGAAGTTAAAAATATATGTGTATAATTTCCGTCAGCTTTTAGATATAAAATATCGCAATGGTTTATATGAATAAAGCCTTCTTTTATAGGAAGTTTAATTTTTTTTGTTTTAGGGATTTCTACATCCTTTTTTAAAGAATAAAGTCTTTCAACAGTTTTTTCTAATTCCTTTTTGTTAATAGGCTTCAGTATATAATCAAAAGTATTATGTTTGATTGCTTTAAAGGCATAATCATCATGACCTGTAACAAAAATTACGGGTAGTGTTTTTTCATATTCTCTAATGTTTTCGAGAATTTTAAGACCTCCTATTTGTGGCATATTCATATCCAGAAAAACTACATCCGGTTTATGTTTTGCAATATTACATTCTACTTTTAAAGGATCAGATATTTTTTCAACAACTTCTATTTTTCCAGTTTTCACCAATAAAATTTCAAGTAAATTTAATGCATCTTGCTCGTCATCAGCTAATAAAGCACGTAATTTTCGCATGTTTTTATAATTAAAGAAGCTTAAATTAATTAAAAGAAGTTTAAATTAATTAATTAATTAATTAATTAATTTAAGAATACGTAATGATTTTTGAATTTTCGTTATGAATAAAAAGGCTTACTTTTGTTAATTTGTTGATAATGAGATATTAGTCTTTATCGCCATTTTTATTGCAACTTTTGTAAAATCACTTTTTTCTTTTGATTTGCTTATTGTATGTACTTCGAATAGTTGACTTTGTATAATTTGATTTTTTCTTTAAATGGATTCTAGAAAATGATACATTTTTTCTTTTTTCTTGCATTAATAGTTCGTTACCTTTTTGTATTAGTTTGAAATTAAGAACTTTGGCAAAGCTAGCTCGATTCAATCAAACCACTAATTATCAACAGTTTGACTGCTTGTAGAATGCAAATTGCCAAAGATTAACAAAGTATTGTTGCAGCTTGCCTTTACTAAACCGGATCAACATCAATAGAAATATTTATAGATTTAAAACTATCCATTGTTACCAAGTTTGTAATTTGATCATCGAGTAATTGTTTTGCTTTTTGAAAAGAACGTTCTCGTTCTATTTTTAACACGATATTCTGGATGTAATAGTTTTGTACACGCGAAATTATTGGTGGTTCAGGACCAAGAATTCTTTTTCCGAAAACTTTTCTTAGATTGACTCCAATCCTGTGAGCTGCCTTATCAACAATGTCTTGTTTTTTATGGCGAATACTAATCTTTATTAATCTGAAAAAGGGAGGATAATTGAAATTCTTGCGTTCTAATAATTGCGATTTGTACATTTCTTCGAATTTATTATCCAAAACAAATTGTAAAATTGGATGTGCAGGATTACTTGTTTGAATAATCACTTTACCTTGTTTCTTTTTTCTTCCCGCACGTCCGCTAACTTGTGCTATTAACTGATAACTTCTTTCAAAAGCTCTAAAATCAGGATAATTAAGCATATTGTCTGCATTCATTATTCCCACTAAACTAACATTATCAAAATCTAAGCCTTTTGAAACCATTTGGGTTCCAATTAATATATCAATCTTACCTGTTTCAAAATTGGAGATTATATTGAGATAAGCATTTTTCGAGCGTGTGGAGTCCAAATCCATTCGAGCCACTTTTATATCCGGGAAAAAGATTTTTATTTCTTCTTCAATTTTTTCAGTACCAAAACCCCGTGTTTGCACAGCCGTATTTCCACAAGCTTTACACGTTTTGGGTGAACGAATGGTATAACCACAATAATGGCAGACAAGTTCGTTTTTATGTTGGTGATAAGTGAGGCTAACATCGCAATTAGTACACTGAGGAATCCATCCGCACATATCACACTCAAGGTAAGGAGCAAATCCACGACGATTTTGAAATAAAATTACCTGTCCGCCCATAGCAAGAGATTCTTTAATGCCGTCTAATAAAGTCGGACTAAAAAGAGATTTCATTTCTTTTTTCTTCTTAGCTATTAAGGTATCTACAAGTTGAGATTCCGGTAATTTTATATTTTGAAATCGTGTTGTTAATTTAACCAAACCATATTTATTGGCTTTAGCATTAAAATAACTTTCAATTGATGGAGTTGCTGTACCTAAAAGAACCTTAGCATTATGCATTTGTGCTAAAACTGCAGAGCAATCACGAGCATTATATCGAGGAGCAGGATCGTATTGTTTGTAGGTGTTTTCGTGTTCTTCATCAACAATTATTAACCCTAAGTTTGAATAAGGTAGAAAAAGTGATGAGCGAACACCAAGAATTACATCGTATTTTAAAGTTTCACTTGGCTCAAGAATGTTTTTATAAACTTCAACTCGTTCCGAATCACTAAACTTCGAATGATAAATACCAACACGTTTGCCAAAGACAGATTTTAGTCGATTTATAATTTGAGCTGTTAATGCAATTTCTGGTAATAAATATAAAACCTGTTTGCCTTTTTCAATTTGTTCTTTAATTAAATGAATGTAGATTTCAGTTTTTCCGCTTGAAGTAACACCTTGAAGCAACACCACATTTTTTTCAGTAAATTGTTCTTTAATTTCTACATGGGCTTGCAGTTGTGCATCTGATAAATCTTTAATATCGGATTGTTCTTCCTGCGATTCATTTAATCGGCTTACTGTTTTATCATATTCAGTAAATATATTTTTTTCAATAAGCGATTTTATGATCCCTGAACTTGTTTTGGAATCTTCTATTAAATCAGTTTTTTTTATCTCAAGTGTTTTTTTTTGCATAAAACTCCCTGAGAGTTTTATATAGCTCATTAACACATGTAGTTGTTTTTGCGCCCGACTTAGCGAATCAAACACTTTACCAAGTTCTGATTCGCTTGTAATAGAATCATTTAGTTTTATGTAAGTTTCGGTTTTTGGTTTATAATTTTCCCGTAGTTTTTCTTCAAGAATTACTGCTTTTTTGTCTAATAGAGATTTTATAACAGGCAAGGCATCTTTTCGTTCTAAAGCAGCAGAAATTTCATTTATACTAGCAATATTTTTATCAGCTAAATAATCAAGAACCAGTGTTTCTGTCGAATTAAATTTCTTTTGCTCAATGGAAACAGGATTGTAAATTACTTTAGTTTCACTTTCTAATTTTAAGCCAGAAGGTAAAGCAGCTTTAAAAACTTCACCTACCGAACACATGTAATAATCGGCAATCCATTGCCAAAGCTTAAGTTGCTGTTCGTTTACAATTGGCTTTTGATCCAGAATTGAAACAATATCCTTGGTTTTATATTCTGTAGGAGCGTTTTGATGAATAGAAAAAACAATTGCAGTGTAGATTTTTCGTGCACCAAACTGAACTATTACTCTTTTTCCTATTTCAAGATCTTTTGATAAAGATTCAGGAATACTGTAAGTAAATAATTGCTTAAGCGGTAAAGGTAGAATTACGTTTGCAAAAAATGGTTGATTGTTCATTAAGTTTCAAAGTTTACCAAGAAACAAATCTAACTTAAATTGAAAGGATTTCAATATTTTCAGCGATTTTTTCCATTAACCAACGTGGAGTTGAAGTTGCTCCGCAAATTCCAATAGAATCTGTTTTTTTGAACCAAAATGCTTTAAGCTCATCAATATCTGAAACAAAATAAGTATTTGGGTTTTCTTCTTTACAAACCTGATATAACATTTTACCATTTGAACTTTTCTGACCACTTACGAAAATAATAACATCATGCTTCTTTACAAAATCTCGCAATTTTGGTTGACGATGGGATACTTGCCTACAAATCGTATCGTTTACAACAAATTCAATATCATCGGTTCCTTGTGCTTTAATCATTCGTTTTTTTATTTCATTTTGGATTTCGTAAAAACCCTCGATGCTTTTCGTCGTTTGGGAGAAAAGATTGATAGGTTTCGAAAAATCAACCTTATTTAGATCTTCAATGTCGCCAATAACGATTGCTCGCCTGTTGGTTTGTCCAACTAATCCATTTACTTCAGCATGTCCTTCTTTACCATATATTAAAACTTGCCCATCTTTTTTTAAAATTGAATCAAAGCCAATTTTAATATTATTTTGTAGTTTAAGAACTACAGGACATGATGCATCAATTAACTGAATATTATTTTTGATTGCTGTTTCATAAGTTTTGGGAGGTTCACCATGAGCTCTTAATAAAACTTTACAGTTTTTTAGAGTTTTAAACTGATCATGATTAATGGTTACTAGTCCGTTTAGCTTTAAGCGTTCTACTTCAGCACTGTTATGTACAATATCGCCAAGACAATATAAAGTTTCATTTCTGTCGAGTTCCATTTCTGCAAGTTGTATGGCATTTACTACACCAAAACAAAATCCCGACTTATTATCAATTTCAATATTCATATTGAATTTAATTTTTACTTAAGTAATTGTAATTTCCACTTAAAAAATTCAAGTTTGATTTAAGCTTCTTTAATTCTTTCCTTAACTAAACCAATAATATGTTCTAATTGTTCTTTTCTATCCATATTACTATTGTCTAATTCAACAGAATCATGTGCTTTTTTTAATGGACTTTCATCACGTGTTTCATCTATATGATCTCTTTTGCGAACGTTTTCCAGAATTTCTTCATAGCTTACATCAATATTTTTTTCTTTTAACTCCAAATATCTTCTTTCTGCTCTAACCTCTGCTTTTGCGTTCATGAAAATCTTTAATTCTGCATCAGGAAATACAACGGTTCCAATATCTCTACCATCCATTACAATGCCTTTTTCTTTTCCCATTTCTTGTTGTAAGCGAACCATTTCATGACGAACAAATCCTATTTTACTAATAAAACTAACATTGTTAGAAACCGTCATTTCACGAATTTCATCTTCAATATTATCATCATTTAGGTATGTATCTTGACTATTTTTTTGAGAATTATATTTGAAATTTATGTGAATTGCATTGAGAGAATTACGAAGTTTTTCTTCATCTATAGAGTGATCCTTAGGGTTTATCAAGTTATTTCTAAGAGCAAAAAGTGTAATTGCACGATACATAGCTCCACTATCAATATATTTATAATTTAGTAAGTGTGCTATTTCTTTCGCAAGAGTACTTTTTCCTGATGATGAATAGCCGTCAATGGCAATTATTATTTTGTTATCTGATTTTATCATTATTGAAATTTATTTGAGCAACAAAGGTAAATCCAAAAATGACATTTGGCAAATCCTTTTATCAATCGAAAGGATTTTTTACAGATTTTTCCTGAAACTATTCAGTTTTTCGAAAGTCATGGCAATAAATTGCAAATCTTTTATCTAAAGATTTAAGCACTATTGAAGGTTAAAGAACAGATGTCAGTAAATAAAAGACTATCACTGATTTAAGTTAGAGTTTATCTACTATTTTTTCCGAGATCGAATAAATGGCTAATTTCCATCTGACTGACTTGAGAAATATCTGGTAAATTCAATGGATTGTAAGATATTTCCCATCCGACCGACTTGTTCGGTCTGATGGTCAATTCGGACGAATTTTAGTCTGATGCGAAATTATTTTTTCTTATTTTCGTCCTAAAACTGATAAGTTAGGTTTGAGGTAACTATAATAAAACTATTTTTATGTATTACGAAAAAGACTGCTGTTATCATATTTACAACATTGGGAATAATGCTCAAAAAATATTTTTTAATGATTTTAGCAACCCAAAAATCAGTTAGTCCTGCAAGCAATAAAACTCCGCAAATGCAAGTTTTAGCTCGTAAAATAGGAACTTTACAAAGCTCATATACACAATCAATAAATAATCGGATGAATAGAAGTGGTTCATTATTTCAGCAAAAAACAAAAGCAAAATCATTACATCAAAATATTGTTTATCCTATTAATAAGCTGCTATATGCAAACACCTGTTTTCATTATATTCACCAAAATCCTGTTAGTGCCGGTCTTGTTGAAAAAAATGAAGACTGGCAATATTCATCATTTCGTGATTATAGTAACATGAGAAACGGAAATTTATGTAACAAATCGCTTGCAAGTAAGATTTTAGAAATAGATTTCGATGATTATTATAAAACATGGAATAAAAAACTTGATGATAATGACTTGAAACATATCTGGTAAATCAATGGAATGTCCTTCGGTATCCATATGACCGATTTGTTCTGTTTGATTGTCAATAGCGAAG
This sequence comes from Bacteroidales bacterium, assembly GCA_013138975.1. Lineage (GTDB taxonomy): Bacteria > Bacteroidota > Bacteroidia > Bacteroidales > UBA12077 > UBA12077. The sequence continues at coordinate 5,936 of WTBR01000200.1, read as the reverse complement.
GGAAGAAAAACATGTGCCGTCAGACCGAACAAGTCGGTCGGACGGAAGAAAAAAAGGCACGCTGATTTCTCAAAAAATTCATTTGACAAATATTAAGAGACTTAACAAGTTCTAAAATACTGTTGGGTATAATTTTTTAATATTATTACAGATTTTTTTTAAAACTATCAAGATTAGTACTTATTGAGAAATGATCTGAAGCTCCTGCCAAATGATAAGTAGCACGACCGTAGCTTATATGAAACTTAGAGATTTTTACACCAAAACCCCAAGAAAAACCAATGGTTGAAGTCCTTGACTCTATTAGCATTTCCTGTCTGCGCCTATAATTATAACCTGCTCTCACATAAAAATTATTTACAGGATTAAATTCGACACCAATTAAAATATGGCGCATAAATTGATCCGCTAATTTGTCAATACCAGATGTTGAACTTTCTTCTTCGGAAAAAGGATCTAAAATTGACTCATCTACTGGCTTTTCATATGTTAAATCCCATTTTTCAAGATGATCAAAAGTAATAGAAAATAAAAATGGGGCATGGTTTAATTTTTGTGATATACCAAGCTGAATATTAAAGGGCATTGATTCTTTTTGGCTGGTATAAGTTTTTAGTTGAGTCCCAAGATTTTTTATAACTAAAGCTGCAGTGAATAAACTTTTTGGTTTATTGTATACTACTCCGAAATCAGCAACTAAGCCCAAGGAGGTATATTTTTCCAGCGTTGAAATTATGGGTTTAACATTTATACCAACTCTAAAGTTACTATCAATGGCTTGTGAGTAAATTAAATTTATAGCGTATTCTGCGGCCTTAAATTCGCCTGTAACAATTCCTTTTTCATCGGCAGCAATAAAATCTCCATAATTAATGTAATGTATTCCTCCTGAAAAAGTTCCTTTTTTTAAATTGCTCGCATAAGCAGCGTATCCATAATTTATATCTGTAAAATAGTTTACATAGTTAACAAGCAAATCATGGTTCATTTCAGAGTTTAATAATGCTGGATTATGAAAACTTAAATTAAAATCGTTGTCGTTTATGGCAATAACATCTCCACCAAAAGATGCAACTCTTGCAGAATTAACCAGATTAAGAAAGTCATAAGTATGAGTACCTCCAATTTGCGAAAATAATGGAATTGAAAAAATGCAAAAAATAAGGGTAAACAATAATTTATTCATATTCTTAAAATCTGTGTTTTAATTCATTATTTATAAATGAATTAAAGCAATGCACATACGTGATTTAATATTTAATCGTTAATTCTGATGAAAACACTTTGCTAAGATAATTCAATCATCGACTGTTTTATGCGGTAAAAGTACAAATAATAGAATAATCTTATTTTAAAATATGAAAACGCTTTTAAAAAGATATTAGTATTAGATTTTAAATACATGGCCAATTTTTTGCAAGTATTTAAAATAATGAATTGCATTTTTGCACTAGTTTGTAATTAAGAACTTTGGCAAAGTTAGTGTAGCTTAGGCATATGTCTAAATATCAACAGTTTGACTGTTTGTAAAATTCAACTTTGCCAAAGATTAACAAAGTATTGTTAATAATAACAATATTTACCAAATTTCAATAATGCTTAGCTTAAGCCTTATTGGGACAGCCCCAAAAGTCATCATCTGTCATCCCCAACTTGATTGGGCATCTCATAATTCATTGTTTACAATTCCCATTAAAGAACTCGTTAATGTTTTATAATCTTCATGTTTATTTTTAAAATTAGATTTATTAACAAGGATTGCTATTCCCTTCATAAAATTTTAAATAAATATTAATGTGTGTAACTTTGCAATTATTTTATTTATAGAGGGAGTTCGTAAATGTTTGAAAAAATAATTTTTATAATAAATCCGATATCAGGAAAAAAAAAGAAAAAAAATATTCCTGAATTGATTGAGAATGCTTTTTCAAATAAGGAAGAATATGAAATTATTTACACAAAATCTCCCGGTGATGCGACACAAATTGCAAAGAAATATTTTAATAAAGGATATCATAAATTTATTGCTGTCGGAGGTGATGGTACAGTAAACGAGGTTGCATCAGCTCTTGTTGATACGGAGGCTATTCTTGGAATTATTCCATTAGGTTCGGGGAATGGTTTGGCTCGCCATTTGAAAATCCCTTTAAATCCCAAAAAAGCATTAGGCCTTATAAAACAGGGGAATCACACAAAAATGGATTACGGGAAAATTAATAATCGTAAATTTTTCTGTACTACAGGTGTTGGTTTTGACGCTCATATTGGTCACGTGTTTTCAAAATTAGAAGGACGTGGCTTTTCGAATTATGTTAAAGCAACTGTTTCGGAATTTCGAAAATATCAACCGAAAAGATATGAAATTTCAATGAATGGTACGACAATTATGCGTGATGCATTTTTAATAACTTTTGCCAATGCTTCACAATATGGAAATAATGCACATATAGCTCCAAAAGCAAATATTAAGGATGGGAAATTAGAAATCTCAATTATGCGTTCTTTTCCTTTGATTACAGCTCCAGGAATTGGGGCTCGACTTTTTCTCAAAAATATCGACAGAAGTATTTATGTAGAAACGTACCAGAGTGATAATATTATTGTTAAATGCAAATCTCCGGATATTATCCATTATGATGGAGAACCGGAAGAAATGGATGAAGTTCTTTGTGTAAAAATCATTCCTGATGGATTAAATGTCTTTGTAAAATAGTTTTCTTAAGATTTTCAGTAATTCCTAAAAGATTAGCCCTTATAATAATAGTTCGTTACATTTTTGTATTAGTTTGAAATTGAGAACTTTGGCAAACCTAGCTTAATTTAATCATATAGCTAATTATCAGCAGCGTGACTGTTTATGAAATTCAACTTTGCCAAAGATTAACAACGTATTGTTATAAATATAAAGCGATTTTTTTCTATTAAAGTTCTTCTTTTTTATTCTTTAGTTTCTCAACTACATCAAATACAGCAGGGCAAACTTCGGTGTTTTTTAGGGTGAGATCAAGTATCTGATAAAATCTTTTACGATCGGTGTGCGGGTATTCTCTGCAAGCTTTTGGTCTGCTTTCATATACTAAACAATAATTATCGGAAAGCAAATAAGGACAGGGTGTTTGTTTAAATACATAATCTTTATCACTATCTACATAAAGATATTCATCGATAAACTGCGACGATTTCATTTTAAAATGCTTGGCAAGACGTTCAATGTCTTTGTCGTACAATGTTGGACTTAGTGATTTGCAACAATTGGCACAATCAAGGCAGTTAATTTCTTCAAATACTTCATCATGTAACTGATGAACAATAGTATCTAGATTCTTAGGTTTTTTCTTTTTCAATTTCGCAAATAAAGACTTTGTTTCAGGAGCAAGTTTTAAAGCTTTATCCCGAAGTTCAGAAATTGTTATCTTACTTATGATGCTCATTATTCATGCGGTCTAATATATGTAGATATTTTTTTACGTAAACCTGCAGTTTTAATTTGCGTTAAAAATAATCCGCAAATTACTAAGGAGATTCCGGTAATCTTATTCATATTAATTATTTCATTTAATACGAAATATGCAATTAAAGCAGTAAATACAGGAATAAGATTTGTAAAAGCGTTGGCTTTGGCAATTCCTATTCGTTTTATGGAGAAAGTAAAAAATATAAATGCAAAGGATGATCCAAAGATTGCCAATTTAAGTAAAGGAACCCATGCATCAGTTGAAAATCCAACTAACTTAAATTCAGGAAAATCAATAATAAAGAATAGAGGTGCAAAAAGAAAAATTCCAATAAAGTTATGGTATGTAACAATTGTTGTTGGGTTGTATTTTTCTGCCAGCTTTTTAAGAACCAGCGTATATCCAATTGCTGCAGCTACGGCGAATGATAGCATGCCAATACCAAATGGGGATGCATCAATTGTTTCACCTTTGTTGAAAATAACAAATCCTACTCCCAATATTGAGACAAAGATTCCCAAAATATTCATTTTGGTAATTTTCTCATTTAAAAAAAATGATGAAGTGAACGATGTAAACAATGGAATGGTTGCAATAATAACAGCAGCAAGGGTTGTAGAAACAAACTTTATACCATAACTTTCGCCTAAAAAATAAAGGAATGGATTAAATATTGATACTAAAACAAAGTATTTAAAATCGCCTTTCTGAATTTTTTGCAATTTTTTTAGAGGATACATTAAAGCAAATAAAAATACAGAAGAAATAATTAACCTGAAAAATACTACAGTTATTGGATTGTAAAATTCAAATACAATCTTATACCAAACAAAAGTATAACTCCAAAAAATCATAGCCAGAATCACTGACAGATATGCTGTTATGTTGACATTTTTCATATAAAATTTATCCTCTAAAGCGTGGCGCAAGGTATAAATTTTTTATAACAATTTTATAAATAGTTTAAAATGGAGTTTTAAGTTAATAAGACATAATTTCTTGATTTTTTTTTAAGAATTAGATATAATTCTTTTGGTAATAGTGGTAATTGCGTTGTGGGCACTATTTAACTTAAATTTGAGTGAAAATAATCCTCAGATGTACTATTGCGATTGTGATTTTGCGAACTGAATAATTAATTATGGGATTAGTTTTATCAAGAAAGTTTTAACCATATTGTTAATATTTCTTAATAAGATGAAAATATGTGCCTTAAAACAGAACATTTTGGCTATGGTTCTCGTTACATTAAAACAACTAAATTAGCATTTTATTTTTGATTCTATCAAAAAAATTGTTTCTTTGCATAATTTTTCGTATAGTTGTTTGTTTTGGGATAAAAGTAGGTGTGAAGCTTCCATAGAATATAAAAATTCCTTGTTAGAATTTGATGCATAATATTCCAAAATCTTTAGCATAATATAAATAGTTTGAAAAGGAGAGGCTGAAATGAGACAGTTAAAAATTACAAAATCTATCACTAATCGTGATAGTTCTTCACTTGAGAAATATCTGCAAGATGTTGGAAAAGAGCAGATGGTAACTGCAGAAGAAGAGGTTGAGTTAGCACAAAGAATTAAAAAAGGAGATAGATTAGCTTTAGAAAGATTAACAAAAGCGAATTTAAGATTTGTTATTTCTGTAGCTAAGCAGTATCAATTTCAGGGATTAAGTCTTCCTGATTTAATTAACGAGGGTAATTTAGGATTAATTAAAGCTGCTGAAAGATTTGATGAAACGAAAGGTTTTAAATTCATTTCTTATGCTGTTTGGTGGATCCGTCAATCAATATTACAAGCTATAGCTGAGCAATCCAGGGTAGTTCGATTGCCTTTAAATAAGGTTGGTTCGTTAAATAAAATTCATAAAGCATATTCAGCTTTAGAACAAAGGTATGATCGTACTCCTACATCAGATGAGCTTGCAGAATATGTTGAATTACCAAAGGATAAAGTAGAAGATACCTTGCAACTTTCAGGTAAACCCTTATCTGTAGATGCACCTTTTGCCGATGGAGAAGAAGGAAGTTTATTAGATGTAATGGAAAATTATGATTCTCCAAATGCAGATAGTAATCTTCTTGATGAATCACTTGCAAAAGAAGTTGAAAGAACTTTAAGCATTTTACCTGAAAAGGAAAAAATGGTTTTAAAGTATTATTATGGTATTGGTGGTAAAGATTTGTCTTTAGAAGAAATTGGATTCGAGCTTGGATTAACACGTGAACGTGTTCGCCAGATTAAAGAAAAAGCAATTCGTCGATTAAGACATTCTTCTAAAAATAAGCTCCTTAAGAAATATTTGGGCTAAGGTATAATTATTTATATTATAAAAGCTGTTCTTCTCGGAGCAGCTTTTTTTGTATGTCGGGCATGGTAATAAGCTGGCAGAATGCAAGTTTCTGCATGTGCCGAGTTGATAGGAAACATTAGCAATTGGCAAGGGTGTCCAGAGCGATTTGGAATCTGAAAGAAGCCATTA
>WTBR01000086.1 GCA_013138975.1 Bacteroidales bacterium | reverse complement strand
AATGAAAAGAGGGGATTATCAATTAAATCGAGATCGTTGTCTCATTGGTATTAAAAACCTTATTCCTCTTTTTGTCCTTGCTTATTTATATAAAAGTACAATAAGATGTAAACTTAGGTTGGTATTACTTGTCAGAATGAGATGACCTTCTCAGATTTTTATTTTTGGTTGTATTATTTGTAACAGATCATGTAGATAATTTTAAGTTTGGAATCTTATGGTTCTATTCAAACACTAAATTCTTAGCTGCTTCTAAAAGAATACTCATTTCAGCAGCAAGAGTAAAATTAACTTCCTTTACTGCTTTTGTTTTTAAATTGATTTCTAGAATTGATAAATCTGATTTATTTAATTTAGCATCAACATCTTTAGAAATAAACAGATAATCATTTTTATTTTCGGTTAAACTTACTTGATTTCCATTTTGTGTAGTAATTAAAGAATTTTTATTTTCTAAATAAAATCCTTCTTCAGCTATATCAAATGATTGTTTTGTTAACCAGAGTTTTGGTTTTTCTTTGTATGGAGCACTGTTAGTAGGACAGAAGGTATTACAATTGCCACATTCATTACAATAATTTGCAATATTTAATATTTGATATTTCTGATTTACTTCAAATAAACCTTCGTTAATAATTTTTACTTCTCCTTTTTTGTTCCGAATAGCCTTTTGAAGATAATAACTTACAGGTTCTATTTCGTAAGAATAATTAGCAAAGTTTGGACAGACAGTTGTACAAATATTACATATTTCATCGCATTGTAAGCATCTTTCGGCTTCTTTTACAATCGCACTTTGATTTAAAGTTTCGCTTACCAGTTTAAAATTTTTGCGATCCTTTATATCCAGTTCAATTAAATCTGTAGCAAATTGTCTTTTTGCTCTTTTCAGCACGAGTTCTTTTTTATTAAAACTCTTGCCTTTTAAGGGCTTTATAATATTAAAATCAATTTCAGCTTTATTAATTAGTGTCTGTACGAAAACTGCCCTTTTTTCAAGTCTTTGATAAGAAAGCGTCAAAGACGAGGCTTTCGAAGTTTTGAAAACCAAGGAGTTCACTTTTGTGAATGCGATGCACTGAGCTTGTCGAAGTGACTGTTTACAAAACGAGAGTAACGAAGTATTTGGCGTTTTCTTGCAAAGACTAATTATTTGCTTTGCAGCTTTACGACCATCACCAATTGCTTTAATAGCTGTTGCTGCGCCACGCATTGCATCACCACCAATAAATACATTATCTATTTGAGTTTGATAAGAATCTGGATTCGTTTTTAACAAATCTTCCTGTATAAAATCTATATTTAAACTTTGCCCAATGGCAGGAATAATCGTATCACACGGAATCTCGAATTCAGATCCTTCTATTATAACAGGTTTTGGCCTGCCCGATGAATCAGATTCTTTTAATTTCATTTTACTGCATAACAATGCTTTTACATGTCCATTTTCAAGTAAAACTTTCTCTGGCCCTGCTAACTCCATGATTTCCATTCCTTCTTCCAAAACAGCCTTTATTTCACCTTGATCGGCAGGCATTTCATTTACAGTACGACGATAAACTACTGTAACCTTACCTTCTTCTCCAACGAATCGATAAGCTGTTCTTGCAGCATCCATTGCAGTATTTCCTCCGCCAATAATAACTACATTTTTGCCTAAGCCTGTTGTGGCATCTTTTTTCGCATTAAATAAAAATTCCAGAGAATCCAAAACCCCTTTCGATTCAATTCCATCCAAATGGAAAGGGGTGGAAAGTTGAGCTCCTGCACCAATGAATAAATAATTGTAATTTTCTTTTAATGATTGAAATGTTACATGATCAACTTTATGATTATAATGTATTTGTACCCCTAAATCACTTACTCGCTTAAAATCTTTTTCTATAGCTTCATCTGTTAACCTAAATCCCGGAATTGCATATTGAACCATTCCCCCGGCTTTGGAATTTGCTTCGAAAACTTCAACAGAAAATCCTGCTAAAGCCAAATAATATGCACACGATAATCCCGATGGCCCTGCACCAATTATAGCGACATTTAAATCATTTTTATTTTCGGGAGATAGCTTTACTTCATCCTGTTCAGAAATAAATCGTTTCACTTCGCGAATTAAAAGAGAGTTATCATAATTAACTCTGGTACATTTACTTTGGCATAAATGATCGCAAACCATTCCGGTAATGGATGGAAATGGATTAGTTCTTAAAATTACTTCAAAAGCTTTATCGAACTGCCCGCTTGAAGTGTAATACATGTAATCCGGAATATCCTGATTTGTAGCACAAGTATCTTTACAAGGAGCAGAAATGCAGTCGAAATAAGTAAGATCTCTATTTGTTTTAATGTCAGGGTCTTTTATGTGGTTTCTTTTGTAGCGATTTGAATTTAGAACCTCCTCTGCATATTGATTCAAATTATTTAATGCAGCAACTCTTATATTATCAGTTCCTGATTTCTTTACAAACTCTGAGATATTATTTGCTTTTTGAGCTTTAAAATCATCCCTTAATGCATCGAAATACTGATTAAAACGCATGTAACCGCCCGGTTTTAATATATCGGAACAAACCGTAATAGTTTTAAATCCACATGATAAAATATCGGAAATATTGAATGCATCAACTCCACCAGAAAAGGATAATTGCAATTCACCCATAAATTCATTTTGCAATTTTTTTGCCACATGAATTGAGATAGGATGCAAGGCACGGCCACTCATGTACATCATATCCACATCATACCCAAATACTGATTTATTATTCCTTGATTCTAATGTATTAGTAAGTTTTAAACCAAAATGCAAATTCTTTTGCTTTGCAGTTTCCTGTAGTGATCGAATAATTTTTAATGCATCAAGATATTTTAGATCATGTACAAAGGCAACATCTGGAACTTCGGTTTTAAAATTTAATCTATCATTAAGGATTTCTCGTAAAAGCTCAGATCCTAACAAAGTAGGATTTAGTTTAACATAAGTATGCAGATTCTTTTCAGCTAAAAGATATTTAGCAATATCTTCAATTTCATTGGCAGGACAGCCATGCATTGTTGATAAGGTAATATTATTTGAAATTTGAGTAGGAATTTCAATAGAATCAATATTTGGATAAACGCTTTTTATTTCTGCGATTTTCTCTTTCAGTTCGGAAGAACAATCATCCATTTTATTGAAAAACCACTGTACATTATCTTTTAGAATACCATCGAGATTATATCCAACACTCATATTGAATATGGTTCCAATATCAGTATTCCAACCAAACTTATGATTTAAAATATGAAGAATAATCCAAGCATTCAAATACTCATTAAAGCTTTCTTTGATTTTTAATTCTTGCGACCACTCACAGTTATAACCTTCATCTTGCATATCAATACAAGGTTTTGCAATTTCAATTTCGTCAAGCGTTTGAATTGTTTTTAATTCAATGTATCGGGCACCCATTAACCATGCTCCAATAATATTTTGTGCCATTTGCGAATGTGGGCCGGCAGCAACACCAATCGGTGAATCAATGCTTTGCTTAAATTGATTCACTTTAAAATTGTTATCAATAACAGGATTAAAAAACAGTTCTTCTGGAATACCAAAAATACTTTTATTGCTATTATATTCTTTTAGAATAATTTGCAGCAATTGTTTTATGGATATCGGATAAAACTTGTCTGACATGATTTAAATATTTCAAATTAAAATTTTTAGTCTTTTTAATTGGCTTGTTCCGTCTAGCCGTTCAAAACGGCTTGACGGATGTACGAAACAAATTCAATTGACTCTTTGGTAATTTAGTGATTTTATAGCAAAAAAGGAATTCAAAAAATCAATAATAAATGTCAAAGAACAATCATGTACCCGTCTAGCCGTTCAAAACGGCTTGACGGATGTATATACACAAATTTACGTAAAACAGCCCATATTCTTAAATATCACCTATCTTTATAAGTGATTTTAGAAAATGTACGATGCAATTTGATAAAAACCACAAATATTTTTCTGTTATAATTCTTGCTGCCGGTAAATCATCTCGAATGGGTATTCCAAAACTATCTTTAAAATACGATATTGAAAACAGCTTTATAGAACATATTGTAAATGATTACCAAGGTTTTGCTTGTAAAGAAATCGTGATTGTAGTAAATAATACCGGGAATGATTATTTAAATAAAAGTAAAATACGATTTCTGGATAATGTAAAAATTGCAATTAATAAACACCCTGATTGGCATCGATTTTATTCTTTGAAAATAGGGGCAAAGAGTCTTATTGATGACTTACCTGTTTTTATTCATAATGTTGATAATCCTTATATAAGTCACGAAGTTTTAAAAGATTTAATAGATCATAGTGATAAAGCAGATTATATAAGCCCCGAATTCGAAGGAAAAGGAGGCCATCCGATTCTGCTCTCATCGAAAATAATAAACAAAGTAAGATCAACACAAGAAGATCAAATTCATCTGAAAGAATTCCTAAACCAATTTCCTAAAATGAAAGTACAGGTTAAAGAAGAAAAAGTATTAGTGAATATTAATTCTTTGGATGAATATAGAAGGCACTTTGATTATTAGAATAAAGCAGCAAGCTTCATACTAAATGTATTATTCTCCTGAAGCCATAGTAAAGGACGGCATCGCTAACAGAATTTTGTCAACAATTTCTAATGGTAATAGGATGAATTGAAGAATACTATAATCATAAGCTTTGTATTGTTATTTAATAATTATATTTTTATAGAAACAGTTGATAGAATACTAATACGTTGTACCCAATGCAAAGACTAGATTACTAATTAAATTTTCGATACTTTTTCTAACTTTGCAAAAAAGAAAAATATTGTTTTGAAAATAATTGATAATTATGAATAATCCATTGCGAAATAGTTTCAAAATTCAGATTCAATCGTTGTACCTGTTCGAATTTCAAGACTTTATTACTGAACTTTTTATGCTACGTTATGGTACGGAAAATTTTATTCCACCAAGGGAAATAAAGGATAAAGGGGCTGATGGGATAATAACAGATAAGAATATGGTAATTGCTTGTTATGGACCGAAAAAAATAGACAAGGATAGATATACTCAAAAGATTGCTAATGATTTTAAATTGTATTCTGATAATTGGCAAACGGATTATAAAAATTGGATGTTTGTAACAAACAATAATATACCAGAATGGGGAATCACTAAAATTAATAGTCTGAAAAAGGATAGTTTACAAATAGGACTAGATAATATTGTACTTTTTGTTGAAGAATTACCAAGTTATCAAAAACGTGAACTTGGGAATTACCTAAACATAAATAAGGATTTGTTTGCTTTAGACTATTTAAAGGAAATAATTGAGGATTTAATAAAAGATGCATCATTTACTAATGATAATGTAGAATACACTAAACAGATTTATTTTCCAGATAAAGTTAGTTTGAATTTTGACCAAGAGGATATTCCATTTATTTTTCAAGAGTATGACAGTTATTTTGAAAAAGGCGTTTTTAATGAAATTAGCAATCTCTTATTTGGTTATGACGATGAAGATTTTGAAAAATTGAAGCATAGAATAATTTATGACTTCAACAATAAAACTGGAAATGCTAAAGGTCGGTTATATCAATTAACTGAAAAGTATTTAGATAAGTATTCAAATGAAAATGATGATGAATATTTATATTATATTAGAGCAATATTAATATATCTTTTTGAACAGTGTTTAATTGGAATAAAAACTATAGGAGAAAATGATATTACCACACCCTGAAACAGACTTTTCTACTAATATATTATTTGTAGCAACAGATATTATCAAGGAACTTAAAAAGCATAAAAAAACAGTGTTGCTTGAAAAGGTCATGCAAGCTTTTTTAAGTAAAGACTTAAAACGAACACCTGATTTATTTATGAAGAGCTTGGTTTTTTTGTATAGCTTTGGTTTAATAGAATATGATAATTATAAAGTAAAATTATCGCCAAGAACAATAGAATCGCAAAAGAATTTATTTGAATAATTATTATGATAAAAAAATTATTCTCAAATACAGGTCTCTTATTAAAGGATATAATATTTCAACCTGGAATTAATATTATTTTAGGAAAATATTCAGGAGCTAAGGATGCTACTGGTATAAATGGAATTGGAAAATCAACTGTAATCCGATTGATTGATTACGCTTTTCTTTCAGATAGTGCACAAAAAATATTTTCTAATAAAAAATACGATTTTTTACGAAAAGAAGAACATGATATAGTATTAGAGTTTGAAATTAATAACAAGCCTTTTTTTATAAAAAGAGATTTTAATCCTAATTCACTTATAAAATTTGGTACGTCATCAAATAAATTTGAAGAATTTGAGAAAGTTGAACTAAAATCTATTTTAACAAATATTTTTCTACCTATAGTAAAGGATGATGTATTTTTCACAGGTAATAAATTCAGAACAATTTTTGATTTTTTTATAAAAGATGATTTAGATAATAGAAAAAGATTTGAACCATTAAATTTTTTGAAATATAGTGCTAATGCAAAAGAAAAGGCTATTTATAACTTCTTCTTATTGGATTTACCCACTAAAGATTTAATTAACTACAGTGAACAATCAAAAGAATATGAAAAATTTGATTCTGCAATAAAAACGGCTGAAGAGAAAATAAAATTTGATACTGGTAAATCAATTCAAGAATATAGAAGTGAAAAAATTAATATCGACCAAAGAATTCTTTTACTTGAAAATAATTTAGATAGCTATCATTTTATTGAAAAGTATAAGGACGTTGAAAAGCAATTGGTTGAAGTAACTAAGTTGATTAATTATAAGCTTTCAGAATACAATTCACTAGATATAAAACTTTCCAAAATAAAAGCAAGTTATAATATTAATCAAAATGTAGAAACACAAGAAATTCGAAAAATATATAATGAAGTAATTGAAAATTTCGGTAATCTGGTAGCCAAAACAGTGGATGAAGTTATTGCTTTTAAAAATAATATTTTAGAAAATAGAAAAAAGTATTTAGTACAAAAAGAAGACATTCTCCAGAAAGCAATTGATGAAATTTTAAATGATATTTCAAATTTAGAAATTAAGCGTAGTAACTATTATAAAATATTAGATGAAAAGGGTGCTTTAGACAGTATTAAAAATACTTATGAAGAATTAATAATTGAAAAAACCGATTTAGAAAAGAATTTACAAGTAATCCAACAAATTGATGAATATCAAGAGCTACTTACCAATTTAAATGTAACAATTAGTAAAGTGAAGCTTTTAATTTCAAAAGATTTGAAGCAATTTGAAAATAGAATAAATGAATTGCGTAAGTTATTCATTGATATACTCAAGAATGCTATTTTTGTCGATGAGAGTTACGACAACGCATATTTTGATATAAAACAAAATCCAACTGCAAATCGAAAGAAATTACCTTTTGATATTGAAATTGAAATACCTAAAGCTGATGCTCTTGGACAATCCCAATTAAAAATAGTTGTATATGATTTAATGGTGTTTTTATCAAACATTGCAAATAACAGAAAACTACCTGATTTTTTAATTCATGATGGTGTATTTCATGGCATTTCAGTGAAAACAAGAATTAATACGATTAATTATGTTTATCATAAATATTTGAAAAATATAAACAATCGAAAGTTTCAATATATTTTAACTTTCAACGAAGATGAAATTACTGTTCCTGCTAGTAAAGTTGATGAATATGGAAAATTTGATTTCGATTTTCAAAAAAGTGTTGTAGCTATATATGAAGATGTAGCTGATAAGACAATATTCAAAAAAATATTTGGCTAGAGTATCGAACAATAAATAAAGCACAGGGTACAACAACGTATCAAAAATAATTGCCATATGCCATTAAATTCAAAGGTTGTGGCCTATAGGAATATTTTATATTTTGTCAAGTTTACACAACGCTATTGTCAACTATTCTTATGCGAATCGTCGTTACCACAATATAATTAATTTTGAAAAATGGAAACTTTTAGATTCACAGATTCAAAAATGAATCAAATTGCAAGTACTTGGAAAAAAATTGCAAATGAAAATAATTATAAATTTAAGAATATATTATGTACTTCAACTGCAATGATAGATCCAATAAATAATGAAATTAAACGTTTTGAGTTACATATTCCTACGAGACAATCATCAAGTATTATAATATCAACAAGTGAGAAACAACCTTTAAGACTAAGCTTTAATTTTAAAAAGCATTTAGACTTCGAATTTCAAGTTTATCCAGAAGACATTTTTGAGAAAATTTCAAAATTTATAGGTGCAAAAGAAGTTGAAATTGGAATAAAGGAATTTGATAATAAATATATTCTTAAATCTGATAATGAGAAGTTAATGAAACACTTATTGGATAGAGATTCAATAGATTTTTTATTAAGTAACTTGACAACGAATTTTTCACTGAGAAAGGATGGATTCTCAATATTTTCTCTTGTAACTTCAATTCATGAAGAAGACAAAGAAGAAATGCTAAGCTTGATTGGTTTTGCAAAAGGGATAGTTGAGAAAATATATAATTGGAAAAATTAATAACGTGTGGTAAAACCACATCACCAGTTATTTGGGGTATTTTGGCGATATAACAAAGTTTTTCTATCTTCGGTTTCAATTATTGGACAATTCAGAGCTTTGGAATCCTGATCTAATGGTATGTTAACCATAATGGCACTCTTAAAAATGACCTTATAACTATTTTAAATATAATAAATATGAAAATGCAAAGTTCTTCTCAAACATTTATTTTTAGATATTTTTTTCCGGTTTTTATGATTGGAATGTCCTTATTAGGATTATATATAATGTTTTATCAAGAAGGTTCTGAAATGAAAGGTTTTGCTAAAGCATTTGCCGTAATGTTAATATGGATATCATATTTTTTAATTCAAATGCCAATTAGATTGAAAAATATAGACGCTAAGGATAATGGAATCATAATTGACAAAAAACATCTGATTGAATATAAAGACATCGTTTGGTTAACAAAATTTGATATTACATCTCCATATTTTGTTACTATAAAGTATCGTGATAAAGAGTCTCGCACTGACAAGAAAATTGCTTATATGCCAAGTCAAAGAAACCAGACAATGTTTGAAGATGATACTTTAACTGCATATATAAAGAATATGGTAAAAGAAATTAAGCCAAACTTTACAAGAGAGCAAGAACCTTCCTCAAAAAGGAATTTTATCTTTATAATGTTATTGAGTATACCATTTACATTATTGGCTTTTTATTTTATGAATGAGACAGCTCATTTCTTTAATTAAAAAACGCAGATGATAATAATTGACTATATATTTTATAAAGTATTTCTAAATTTGTTTAACCAATGACAAACTGTAGTTACTGGTAGGCAAATATCGTTATTTTCCATAAAGCCTCATCAAAACCTTCTCAGGAGTCAACGGTGCATCAAAATCCAGCTTGTAATTTGAATTAAACGCACTAATTGATTTTGCCAAAGCGAAATAAGCTCCAATTCCATACATTAATGGAGGTTCGCCTATAGCTTTTGATCTTAGTAATGCCAATTCAGGCCCTTTAGTTTTTAATGCAGTAATATCAATGTTTTTAGGTACAGAGTAAATATCGGGAACTTTATAAGTCGATAAACTATTGGATAATAATCTTCCATCTTCAGCAAAAGCTAATTCTTCCATTGTCATCCAACCAATACCTTGTACAAGACCTCCTTCAACTTGCCCATTGTCTATTATCGTATTCATGCTGTTTCCGAAATCGTGTACAATTTTCACATCATCAAATTCGTAAATTCCACGAATACAATCTAATGTAACTGTAATAATCGCAGTTCCATAAACATGATACGCAAAAGGATGTCCTTTCTCCTTTGTTTTATCGAAATGAATAATTGGCGTAGCATAATGTCCATTCTCGGTAAGAGAAATGCGATCTAAAAACGCTGTTTTTACGAGTTGTTCCCAGAGAATATCCGTTTTCTTATTCTTATGCACAAGCGTTTCATTTTCGATACGAACTTCAGACACATCACATGAAAGTATTTTGGCGGCAGTTTTAACCAGCCTTTCAAGAAGTGAGTTACAAGCAATACGCAATGCATTTCCATTTAAATCGGCACCAGAACTGGCTGCTGTAGGCGATGTATTAGCAACACGTGTTGTATTTGTCGATTCTATTTTAATTCTGTTAGTATTAATTGAAAAGACCGAAGCAGCTACCTGAATCAATTTAGTATTTACACCTTGTCCCATTTCTACGGCACCGGTACTTATACCAACACTTCCATCCTGGTAAATATGAACCAAAGCCCTGGCTTGATTCATTGGAGTTTTTGTAAATGATATTCCAAAACAAATTGGCATAATAGCCATTCCCTTTTTGTAATTGGTGTTTTTAGAATTGAACTCCTCAATATCCTTTTCAATTTTATCAATATGATACGTTTTTTTTGCCGTTTGGTAACAATGACCAATATTTACATTTTCAGCTATTTGTCCATATTGGAATGTATCATTTTCTTGAATAAAATTTCGTTCTTGAATAGTTCGTTTAGAAATATTTAATTCACTGGCAGCTTTTGCAATTGCCGATTCAATTACAAACATCCCCTGTGGAGCACCAAATCCCCTAAATGCGGTATTTGGTGGCAGATTTGTTTTGCAACTGTAAGCGGTAACTTCAGTATTGGGTATAAAGTATGCATTGGTAGAATGAAACAAGGTTCGTCCGATGATTGCCGGTGATAAATCATTCGCAGCACCACCATTCTGGTATAAACTTGCTTGATATGCTAATATTTTATAATCCTTAGAAAGTCCAATTTTAAAATCAGAACTATAAGGATGGCGTTTCCCTGTCATTTGCATATCGTCTAAACGATGCAAAGAAATTTTTACGGGTTTCTGCAAAATATAAGAAGCTAAAGCTGCCATGCAAGCATACGGTGTTGCCTGATCTTCTTTGCCGCCAAATCCTCCACCTATGCGTGTAACATCAACCTCAATGCGGTGCATTGGTAAATCCAAAATGCGTGCAGCAATTTTCTGAACTAAAGTAGCCCCTTGTGTCGATGAATGAATCTTTATACTTCCATTATCCGTTGGATATGCATATGAACCTTGAGTTTCGATATACAAATGTTCTTGTCCGCCACTTTCGACTTTACCTTCGAAAATATAATCGCATTTTGCCCATTCATCGTCAACATTACCCATTTTGAAAGTTCGGGGAGGAGTTAACAACTGACCTTTTTCCTGAGCTACTCTCGGATCAGTTATAACTTCAAATTCTTCTATATCAATCTTAATACGTTTTATTGCCTTTCGTGCTGCAATTTCATTTTTAGCAACAACAAATGCAACAGGCTGCCCAATAAAATGAACCTCATTTTCAGCAAATAGCGGTTCGTCTTCTATTATACCGCCAATCTGGTTTCTTCCCTGAATATCTTTGTATGAAAAAATGCCTTCAACCCCTTCTAAAGATTCAGCTTCTGAGAAATCAATATTGATAATTTTACCATGAGCTTTGGGAGAACCGAAAACGGCTCCATACAGAGTTCCGGTTTGAACAGGAATATCATCAACATAAACAGATTTGCCGGTAACGTGATTTTTTGAATCTATATTTTTCATGATGATAGACGGTTTAGCTTAATAACTCTTTCAATGAAATACTTTCAGGATATAGTTTAATGAAATGAGCAAAGAACAATTGTCTTAACAGTAATCTTTTATATTCTGCACTTCCCCGCACATCGCTAATAGGGGAGATCTCTTCTTGAAGAATTTTATTCGCTTTAATTACAACTTCATTTGTAATCGTTTTTCCTATTAAAAATTCAGAAGTTTTACTCAGGTATTTTGGAATTGCACTAACTCCTCCTGCAGAAACCGAACAATTTTCAATAATATTATCCTTCATTTTTAGAAAAATTGCAGAATTTACACTTGCAATATCAAGGTGAGTTCGTTTACTTACTTTTTCGAAATTAAAAAGTAATTTTTGATAAGGCATAGGAATTATAACAGATTCAATATATTCTCCTTTGTTTAGATCTATTTTTTTATAATTTATAAAGAAATCTTTTAATAGAATTTGTCGGGTATTCTTAGACTCCTTTAAAATGATATTCACATTTAAGGCAAGGAAAAAGATGCTTAAATCTCCAATTGGAGAAGCGTTCACAAAATTACCGGCAATGGTACCCATATTTCGTATAGGCTCCGATGAAATCAATTTAAAATGAGATTTAATTTCAGGGAAATATTCTTGCATCACCTCAGAATTCATTATCTCGCTTGCATTGCTTGCTGATCCGATAATTATAGAATCTTTATCCTTTTTAATTCCTTTTAAATCCTTTTGATTGTAAAATAAATGGATATCTGATTCCGCAATTTCTTCTGGTATTTGAACCATTAAATCTGTTCCGCCAGCAATAATTTTATCGTTTTCAGATTTTTCAACATTTAAACCTTCAAGTTTTTCTAATCTGTTTTTAATCTCAAGAAAGTAATTTGGAATATGCTTATTTTCTACTAACCATTTTATTGGATCGCTAATATCTTTAATTTTAAGTAATTCAGAAATATCTTCTGCAGCTTTTTCAATTGATTTGTAACCGGTACAACGGCATATATTTCCACTAATTGCGGCTATTGTCAGTTCATTATCAGATGGTTCTGTCGAAAGGCTATGAGCTGTAAACGACATTATAAATCCGGGAGTGCAAAATCCACATTGCGTTCCAGCATTATTTACCATTGCATTTTGGACAGGAGATAATTCTTTCATATTAATTCCTTCGATAGAAACAATATGCTTTCCTTGTGCATTACCTAAAGGAGTCAGGCATGAGGCAATACTTTTATATATTACTTTATTATTATCAAGAGTTCCTTCTAAGACAGTGCAAGCCCCACAATCACCTTCGCGACATCCTATTTTTGTTCCTGTTAAATTTTCATCATAGCGGATAAAATCAAGGAGGGTTGTTCCGGGATGACTTTCAGTTTGGATTAATTTATTATTTAAGATAAATGTTATCATGATCTTACAATTAATAAATTTAGACTTTAATGATTTACTGCAATTTCTAGTGCTTCATGGCGTTTTAAGTTTAAGTCATTAAGTTTTTCTTTTCTTTCATTATCAATAAAAACATGTACAAGGTCAAAATCACTGGCTTTAATTTGACAGTAAATTTCTTGACCTTCGTGCAAGTACAGATTATTAATAATTCCTTGCGATATTTCTACAAATAACTCAAAACCACAATCAACAACACAAAAAACACCTTCAATATTATTGATAATTTGTTTTACTGTTCCCTTTAACTGATTTTGAATGCTTGTTCCTTCATGTTTATCAATACTTAATGCGATATCAATTGGTCTAAGACTCAGTTGAATTTTAGTCCCGGTTTCAATAGTTTTATTTAATAATTTAGAATGATTTGAAATCTTAATTTCAGTGTTTTTATTAAATAATACCTTATATGAATTTTCTATTTTATTATAATTGTTAAATGCAACTGTAAAGGTATTTTGATATTTTTTAGGTTTAATCAATTCAGGTTTATCTCCACTTTTTATAATATTAAAAACATCTCCTGAGGCTGTTGATTTACCATTTTCAATAATTACAATCTTTCGTGTAAGCTTCAAAATATCTTCCAAATGATGACTAATAATTACCATAGGAATTTGAAAATGATTATTAATTCTAAGCAAATACGAAATAATCTGCTTTCTTTTAGAACAGTCAACATTCGAGAATGGTTCATCTAATAATAGTAATCGGGGTTGGGAGAGAAGTGCTCTGCCAATAGCAACTCTTTGTCGCTCACCACCAGAAAGTTGACGTGGTTTTTTATTCAACAATGGATTAATGTCTAAAAGACTAACAACATCTTCAAAAGAAATATACTTTATTTTATTTTTAATATACGGTTTACTATATAATAAATTCTTTTTTACAGAAAGATGTGGAAACAAATGATTTTCCTGAAAAACATAGCCAATATTTCGATTTTTACCTTGTGTTACATGGTTTTGATCAATATCAACTAAAATCTCATTATCAAGCTTGATTTTGCCTTTTACTGGTAAGTCAACGCCTGATAGTAAATTGAATAAGGTAGTTTTTCCGGCTCCTGATGCACCAAAAATTCCGGTTAAAGAGCTGTTAATCTCAAAATCATAATAAAAGTGATTATTACCTAATGTATATTCAACCGATTCAAATTTGATAATCATCGTATAAAATATTTTTTCTTTTTATTCAAATATTCTGAGGCAATTATAGCAATAAGCGAAATGATCAAAGATATAATTACAAGTCTTGTAACTTGCATTTCTTTGCCAGGAATCTGCATATTGGAATATACATTTAAAGCAATAGTTTGTGTTTTTCCAAATATATTTCCGGCAAATGAAATAGTTGCACCAAATTCGCCTAAACTACGAGCAAAAGCTAAAACAGCACCACTTAAAATGCCGGGGAATGCTAAAGGTAAATATACTCTAAAAAATGTTCCTGTTTTGGAAGCTCCCAAAGAACTTGATGCTTTTTCGTAATTAGGATCAACCAATTCAAAAGCTGATTTTGTACTTCGAACAGCTAAAGGTAAAGAAACAACTACCGAAGCAATTATTAAGGCAGCAAAATTAAATGCCAATTTAATTCCCATTGTTTCATATAACCAATTTCCTATAATCCCGTTTTTACCCAATAATATTAAAAGTAAATAACCGGTTACAACCGGAGGTGCAACTAAAGGAATATTTACCAATCCTTCTACTAAAAATTTACCAATAAAATTTTTTCTCGCAAGAATCCAGCCTAACCAAATTGCTAATGGTAAGGTTAATATAGTACTTGTTAATGCAACTTTTAGTGTTAATAAAATGACTGATATTTCTTCTGAACTCAACATAATTATTAATTTGGGGATGTAAATCCATACTTATTAAAAATTTCTTTAGCTGTATCACTTTTAAAATAATTATATAATTGGATTGATTGTTGATTCTCATTTAGCAAAGCAATATAAAAAACAATAGAATCATAAAATTCTTGTGGAACTTCATAAGCTATTTTTACTTTACTTGATTTTATGGCTTCAGAGTAATATACAATACCCCAATCGCATTCACCAAGTTCAATATAATGCAGAACAGATGTAACATCTTTAGCTAAGATAGTTTGATTTTGTATTTGCTTATACCAATTTAATGAATCTAACACTTGTTTGGCATATGAACCTGCAGGTACATATTTTGGATCACCAATTGAAATTTTATCTTTAATAGCTGATTTAATATCAAATTCCTTAGTAAAATCAATATTAACTTCGTTATTTTTTGGGCAGATAACAACAAGTTTGTTATGAGCTAATTCTGAAATAGAGTTTTTAATGATTAATTGATTGTTAGATAAAAAATCAATCCATTGTTTATTAGCCGAAATAAAGATATTAGTTTCAGCACCTGCTCCAATTTGTCTTGCTAAATTGCCTGATGCAGCAAAGTTTTTTTCTGTTTTAAAAGTATGGCTATTCATAAAAGAATCACAAATATCATTGGTTGGTAACATACTTCCTGTTGCTGCAAATAATTGGATATTGTGATTTGATTTTTCTTTGCAAGAAAATAGAATTCCTATTATTATAAATAGAAATGAAAGAAAAATAGTTTTTATATAATGCTTATAATTCAATATAATAAATGATTTATAATCAGTATAAAATTATGAAATTTTAACGAACAAAGAGATTTTGAATGAATAATAGATATATGTCCTGTAAAGAAATCTAATATTTGAATAATTTTCTTTTAAGAGAATTAATTAAAATGAAAAACAAAAATTATTCTAAAATGATTGGATTGTGAAAAGGAGAGGTGCTGGAAATAAAAAAGGCTCCAATCGGAGCCCCATACTAACTTATACTTTTAATTTTTTTTCAATTGATTCTATTTGACTTTTAAAACGTTTATCGGTATCCATTAAATTATTTACCGTTTTACAAGCATGCAGAACAGTAGCGTGATCTTTTCCTCCAATCAAAGCTCCAATAGATGCTAATGATGATTTTGTTAATGATTTGGAAAAGTACATTGCAATCTGTCTCGCTTGTACAATTTCTCTTTTTCTAGTTTTAGACTGTAATAAATCAGGTGCTAAATTGAAATAATCACATACAACCTTTTGGATATAATCAACAGATATTTCCTTCTTTGAATTTTTCACTAGCCTGTCAATCATCAGTCTAGCAAGATCCAAGTTGATTTCCTTTTTATTTAAAGTTGATTGAGCTAATAATGAGATTAATGCACCTTCTAATTCACGTATGTTTGATGTAATATGTGAAGCAATATATTCAATAACTTCATCTGACATATCAATACCGTCGTGATATATTTTTTGTTTTAAAATTGCTATTCGTGTTTCATAATCAGGAGCTTGTAAATCAGCAGATAATCCCCATTTAAATCTTGAAAGTAAACGCTGCTCCATTCCTTGTATTTCTACAGGAGCTTTGTCTGAAGTAAGGATTAATTGCTTACCCGATTGATGTAAATGATTAAATATATGGAAGAATATATCTTGAGTTTTTTCTTTACCGGCGAATTCATGTACATCATCTATTATAAGAACATCAATCATTTGGTAAAAGTGTAAGAAATCGTTTTTGTTATTATTTCTTACAGACTCTACAAATTGCGTTTGAAATTTATTTGCGTTTACATAAAGAACTGTTTTTTCAGGAAATTGTTCTTTTACCTTAATTCCAATGGCTTGTGATAAGTGAGTTTTACCTAAACCTGAATCACCGTATAAAAACAAGGGATTAAATGCAGTTCCTCCCGGATTATCACCAACAGCACCACCGGCAGATCTTGCTAATCTATTGCATTCACCTTCAACGAAATTAGCGAAATTATTATCAGGGTTTAATCTA
This sequence comes from Bacteroidales bacterium, assembly GCA_013138975.1. GTDB lineage: Bacteria > Bacteroidota > Bacteroidia > Bacteroidales > UBA12077 > UBA12077. Next base: position 7,028 of record WTBR01000086.1, on the reverse strand, counting down.
GGATCAACATGTAGTTTCTTTATACCAGGTATTATAAATGGATTTTTTATTGACTTCTCTTCCGTATTAATTGGAACGTTTACGGGTTTGTTTTTTAGTTCTGCATTATAGTTAGTAGGGAATTTTACTGTAAATGGTTTGTTATTAGAATAAATACTGTTTTCCATAACAACGCTATATTCCAACTTTGCATTCTCCCCTAGCTCTTTACGCAACGTTTTTCTTAGAATATCAATATACTGTTCTTCTAAGTATTCATAAAAAAATGGACTTGGGACTTGAATGGTTAATACATCTTCATCCAATTTAAGAGGAACGATTGGTTCAAACCAAGTTCTATAACTTATAGAAGGCACATTATCTTTTATAATTCTAAGACAATTACTCCAAATTTCATGATAGTTTTTAGTATCCATTTAAGTAATAAATATTTATAAAATTCTTATTTGTTTTTTCTGCTCTAACAAAATTGTGAAAAAAAAAATGAAAAAAAAATTTAAATGCTATTGTTTTTATGGAATAAAAGATATGGGATTTTATATCAGCCGTTTAAATTTAGAAACATTGCATTATTTTTTTAAACATCACATTATCAGGCGAATAGCTGTATTGATGCATTAAAGGATTGTTATCTAATTGCTTAGTCGAAATTTATTAAGTAATAGTTTAAATAAATATTATTTTAACATTAACAGTTTTAAAAAATCTATTTATTTAGAATTAGTCTAAGCAAAAATAAAACAATATGTTTCTTATTTTTTATCCTTTTTGCCAAACAATGAAAAATGAACGTATCGCTTAGGATTTTCATTTAAGTCAATTATTAAACTATCTAAATCTGCTGCCAAGTTATTTAAGTTAACATATAACGAATCATTATTTATTAACATTCCAATTGTTCCTTCTCCACTATTAATTTTTGTTGAAATTTGACTAAACTCAGCTAAGGTTTTGTTGGCATTTAAAATCGTTGTTTTAATATTAGCTTGTTCAATTGAATCGCTGATATTTGAAAAGTTGGTTAGTATTTTTGCAATTTGCTCATTATTGTTTTTTAGATTGTTTGAAATAGACTCAGCATTACTTAAGATTTTAGCAAGCTTTGAATTATCGGCATCAAGTAATTCAGATAAATTATTTGTTATATGCTCTAAATTATCCAGCGAGTTTTTTAAGTTTTCTTTTCTCTGATTATCAAATATAGCAAGAACGGAGTCCATTGAAACGACTAAGTTTTCTATCTTATTTTTCACAGGTATTAATTCATCACTTAAATTACTTATAAGATCTTGCTCTAATGTACCTATTAAAGTATCACCATTTAAATGAAATTCCTTCGAATCAGAAAAATTTAGTTTAATTGCTTTACCTGCAATTAAAGATGCAGGATATATTATTGCCTCCGTATTTAATGGAATAGATAGATCTTCTTTCAAGGAGAATTTCACAACAATTTTATTCTGTTTATTTTCATGCAATTTTATGGATTCAACAACTCCAACTTTATAACCACTAATTATAACAGGGCTTGCTTCTTCTAATCCACCAATATTTGAATAAACCGCATAAAAGGAATCGTTAGTTGTTAAAATATTTTTACCTTTTAGAAAGTTAAATCCCCAAATAAAACATGATATAATAATGGCGGCTATAATTCCTATTTTCGTTTCTTTATTTAATTTCATCTATTTATAAATTATGTTTTGTTTTATCTAAGGCTACGTTTAATGGTATTAAATTGCTATTTTCATCAATTGCAATAATAAAGGCATCCGGAAATTTATCTTCTATATTTTTTTTGTATTCTACAATTTTTTCAAAATTGGATGTCGATCCAATTGTATATTTAAAATACTTGTCAAATTTGAACTCTTCAATATTTTGAAATCCTTTAAAAAAATCTGAAGAAGTTGAAATTGAGTTTGAACTTGAAGCAATTTGTATTTTAAAAGTAATTGTATTTAAACTTTCATTTAAAATTGATGTGTTTATAGTTTGTATAGAATCATTGCTTTGTATATTTGTATCAATTTTAGCTGCAAACTGACTTTTTTCTTCAATCGAAATTTTATAACTTTTAAATGCTCGATAAATAGCAGAGGCAATATATTCTTGTCCGTTTTTGCTTATTAAATATCTTTCTTCTTGAGGATTTGTCAAAAAACCTGCTTCAATAAGAATACTTGGCATAGTTGTTTGCCACAAAACAAGAAACCCAGCCTGTTTAACCCCTCTACTTTTTCTTAAGGCTTTATTTTTAAATTCATTTTCAACAAAAACAGCACAATTTAGACTTTGATCTAAAAATGTATTCTGAAGAAATGAGAAAATTATATACGACTCAGAAGAATTAGGATCAAAACCTTCATATTTTGTAGAATAATCTTCTTCAAATAATATTGCTGAGTTTTCGAGTTTCGCTACTTCTAAATTGCCACTCGTTTTATGTAATCCCATAGCATATGTTTCTGTTCCGTACGCTTTAGGATTTTTATTACCATTAATATGTATAGAAATAAATAAGTCAGCTTTATTTCTATTTGCAATATTTGCTCTTTCATTTAAAGGAATAAATATATCAGTTGTACGCGTATAAATTACTTTAATGTCAGGAATGTTTTCCTCGATATATGATCCAAGTTTTAATGAAATAGCTAAAGCAACATCTTTTTCTTTTGACTTTCTACCAGATGTGCCGTCGTCTTTACCACCATGACCAGCATCAATTACAATAGTTTTAATGGTGTATTTTTCATCAACTTGACTATAACTTGAATTAGTTATACAAAAATTAAGAATAATTAACATAAAACATATTAACTGGCATCTAATTTGTTTAAAAAAAAACGTTATAAAATGTATCTTCATTAGTAATGTATACAATATTTAATTAGTTTTGAAGCTCTAAAAAATTAACAATATTTTCACAAAAATAGTATAATTAAATTGTATTTAAAATTTAGATATTTCGTTTTCTTATTTGTACTGATTGTTATTATTACATTCAAAAGCTTTGCCCAAAATAATGATAAGGGGCAAGATCTTGATTTGCAGAATAATAATTTAAGTGAAAATACTGATATTTCTTCTTCAAATGATACTGTAACAGTAACTTCTAAAAGTGAGAAAGCTATTGATGTTAAAGTAATATATAGCGCAATAGACTCAATTGTATTGTCAAATGATTCAAAGAAAGTTTTTTTATACAATACAGCAAAAATTGAATATGGCGAAATTGTTTTAGAAGCAGATTATATTGAATATGATCAAGAAAATAATTTTGTATTTGCTACAGGAGTGGAGGATACCCTTGGGAATTTATTTGGAAAACCAAAATTCACTGATAATGGTACTGATTATTTAGCAAGAACTATAAAATATAATTTTAAAACAAAGAAGGGGTATATTGAAGATGTTTTTACTAAGGAAGAACAAGGATTTTTACATAGTGAACAGACTAAAAAGTTAGAGGACAATAGTTTACTTTTAAAAAATGGTAAATACACAACTTGTGAAAATGAGGAACATCCCCATTTTTATTTAAAAATGTCAAAAGCAAAGATTGTTCCCAATGATAAAATAATTTCTGGATTTTCTTATTTAGTTATGGGGGATATTCCAATGCCTATAGGTGTTCCATTTGGGTTTTTCCCTAGTCAAACTACGTATTCTTCAGGTGTAATGATTCCAAAATATGGTGAAGAGACTAAAAGGGGTTTCTTTCTGCAAGATGGAGGATATTATTTTGGAATAAACGATAAAATGGATTTAACGATCACAGGTGATATTTTTTCGAAAGGATCATGGGGAACACAGGTTGGTTTTAGATTTAAGAAGCGTTATAAATTTAATTCTAATTTAAATTTTAGTTATGGTGAATTTGTTCAAGATGAAGGCTTGTCCAATGAATCAAGAAGTAAGAATATGAAGATTAGATGGACACATACTCAAGATGCAAAAGCAAATCCAAATTCAAAATTTTCTGCAAGTGTCGATTATAGTACATCCTCATATGAAGATTTTAATAGTAAATCATTAGAAGAAAGAGCAACGAATACAAAACAATCCAGCATTACATATGCTAAGAATTGGCCTGGTAGCCCATTTCATTTAAATATGAATTTAAAACATTCACAAAACAGTAAAACAGATATGGTTACTTTAAACTTACCTGTTATTACATTTAATATGGATAGAAAGAATCCATTTAGAAGAAAAAAAGCTACAGGTGACATGAAATGGTATGAAGATATTGAAATTCAATATAATTCAAAGTTAGAAAATAGAATAACTACTGTTGATAGTTTACTTTTTACAGAAACTACATTTTCGGATTTTGAGAACGGTTTTCAGCACAGCGTTCCATTAAGTACAAATATTAAAGTTTTAAAATACTTTAATTTAAGTCCGAGACTTGTGTATACTGGTAATTTGTATCCTGATAAGATAAAGTATAGTACATTTGAAAATATAGATTCAAATGGTGATACTACATATATTCTAGATAAAGATACAGTGTCAACAATAGCTTATGCTCATATTATTGAACCTTCAATTTCATTAAGTGTTGGTCCTAATATTTATGGAATGTATCAATTCAAAAATCCTAATTCTAATTTAATAGCAATTAGACATGTTGTAACACCTTCAGCAAGTATATCATATAGACCTGACTTAGGAAATTTTGTTGACCAATATTTTTATACTGATTCTTTAAGTTCTAGAGAGTATTCCATTTTTGATAATGGTATATATAGATTTCCTGCTGCACCAGGGGAAAGTGGAACAATAAATTTTGGATTGAGTAATAATTTAGAAATGAAAGTTCGGGATAGTAAGGATTCGACAGGCACAGGTACTAAAAAAATTAAATTACTTGAGAGCTTTAAAATAACCACAAGCTATAATATTTTTGCAGATTCATTAAATTGGAGTCAGATTTCAATTAGTGGACGAACATCAATGTTTAAAAATAAATTGAGTTTTAATTTTGGTGCAACAGTAGATCCGTATGCATTAAATGATAATGGTAAAGTGTACAACGAATTTCAATGGAACTCTAAAGAAGGTGGAATAGGCAGACTTGAAAGAATCGATTTAACAGTTGATGTAAAATTAAATTCAAAAAAAGGAGATGAGGAAGTTAAAGGAGATGTTGAGCAAAATAACCCTATTATAGATGATAGATTTAATAATGATGCATATCGCAATACTCAAAATCAAATTGTTACATATGTTGATTTTGATATTCCTTGGAATTTGAGTGCAACATATAAATTTAATTATTCAAAAATAGGCTTTGAAGAGTCCAAAAGAATTACACAAACTTTAAGTTTAACAGGAGATGTAAGTTTAACAAAAAAATGGAAAATTAGCTTTAGGGCAAATTATGATATGGTTTTAAATGAATTAGCTAGTACATCCATAAATATTCATCGTGAATTACACTGTTGGGAAGCTACCTTTAGTTGGATTCCCGTAGGATACATGCAAAGTTATAATTTCCAAATTAATGTAAAAGGGTCAACATTAAAAGATTTCTTGAAATATGATAAGCGTGATAGATGGCAGGATAATTTATAAATTTTAGATATAGTTTCAGCTTATATATCATAGCTATTTATACTAAACTTCGTATTTTGTATTAAAATCAACCCAGTTCTGAAGTATTTTTTTCCCGTATTTTGTCATTATAGATTCTGGATGAAATTGAACACCTCTTATATCATAAGTTTTATGTCTTAACGACATTATTTGATTTTTTGAATCAATTGATGTTATTTCCAATGAATTAGGAAAATCTTTTTTATTTACGACCCAAGAATGATATCTACCTGAATAAAAAGTTTTTGGAACGTTTTTAAAAATATAATCGTTTTTTATAATCTTTGTTTCAAATTCTCGTCCATGGTTTACTTCCGGCATATTAATAATGTTACCACCAAAATATTCAGCAATTGATTGATGTCCTAAACAAACTCCTAATATTGATTTTGACTCCTTATATTTATTAATGATCTCATGTATGATTGGTACTTCAGAAGGTAAACCAGGACCAGGTGAAAGAATTATTTTATCAAAATCCTTTATTTCGGAGATATTACATTCATTATTTCTTTTGACAATTATTTTTGTTGCAAATTGCTCAATAATATGAACAAGATTGTATGTAAACGAATCGTAGTTGTCTAAAATAAATATTTTCACCAGAATAAATTTTATTAAAGACAAATTAAATTATTTTTGTTAACCTAAACTATTAATATAACATAAATCATGAAAAAAATAATCTTTACAGAAAAAGCTCCTAAAGCTATTGGTCCATATAGCCAGGCGGTTGAAATAAATGGAACTTTATATATTTCAGGACAGGTTCCTGTAATACCTGAAACAGGTAAAATTCCTGAAGGAATAAAAGAACAAACAGAGCAAGTAATGAAGAATATTGGTGCAATTTTAGACGCAGCAGGTTATACTTATGATAATGTTGTTAAATCTACTTGCTTATTAAGCGATATGGATAATTTTCAAGCAATGAACGAAGTGTATGGAAATTTTTATAAAGAAAATCCACCTGCTAGAGCAGCGTATGGAGTTGTTAAATTACCACTTGGTGTTCTTGTAGAAATTGAAACAATTGCCGTTAAATAAGTGAAACTATAATTTCAGGTTACTTTCTCTCCTGAAATTATTTAGTTGAACTGATCCCGAGCGGAATCAACTGAGAAGCTTATCAAAGTGAAGTCGAGGGATCTCTTGGGTCATTTTTTCCGCTCTCGGAGCAAATTAAAAAGAAATCATTTGTAGACACCTCGTCGCAAGCGGACATGATACTTACTTAGTATTTAATATATAATAAAAAAGGCCACTCATTGAGTAGCCTTTTTTGTTTTTATAATTTTGTCTCGTCCTGAAATAGCGTTACACAAAAAGTAATGTTATGAAAGAAATAGTGGATTCAAAGTATGTTAGAAGAAGTCAAAAGGATTATTCATTGTCTTTTAAATTACAAGTAGTTCAGGAAGTTG
>WTBR01000127.1 GCA_013138975.1 Bacteroidales bacterium | reverse complement strand
ATCTATATCTGGATGATCGGGTCCAACATCATGTCCTAAACCATCGGGTTCTTGTATATACCACATAATTAAATGCGGTCTTTCATCTTCGGGTAGATTAAGCCATTCAATAACTCCATCTATTCTTTCTTCAAACGGAACAGACCCTTTATAATCATAATGATATGAAGCAAAGATATCTTGATGTGGAGCTTCTGAACCAACCCAAAAATAAGAAGCACTTTTCACACCCTGCTTTTCTGCAGTAACCCAAATAGGCTCTCCGAAATAAAAATCTGGATTCCTTACTGAGGCTCTATTAGAAATAGCGTAATTTTTATCAAGATCAGGGGCATAAAAACTATTATTTACAATACCGTGATTATCCGGATACAATCCTGTTGCCATTGAATAATGGTTTGGGAAAGTTTTTGTTGGAAAGCAAGGAATACTTGCCTCAGCTCGCACCCCTATTTTCTCAATATAATCAAGGTTAGGAGTATTTGCCTTTTCAGGATAGTCCCATCTAAAGCCATCCATGGAAAGCATAATTACATATGGATTATTCTCTTGTAAAGGTTTGTGCTGAGACTTAACCAATACAACACTAAATATTAATAAACCTATAACAAATAAACTTTTCTTCATAACTATAAATTAAACCTATTAAATTGTAATGAAAATAAAATCAACTATTATTCTTAACACCAAAAAACTACAAATGTTAAATTTTAAGATAAAATCCGCAAGTAAATTTTCATTTATTTAAATATTAAGTAATTAGCCGTGCCACGGTTAACTAATTTAGATGATATGAAATTATAATCAACTTGCTAGTTATTAATAAATCCATATCACGCTTTGCGAATTTAAGCTATAAGATAAAAAAGGAGCTGTCAATATTAAATTGACAGCTCCTTGATAATCGGTTAATTTATTTAAAAAGTATATCTAATACCAAATCGCATTTGCCATCTAGAGCTACTTACACCAGAATCATCTGCAGTATAAATATCAATAGCATCATCAGGCTTTTCAAATGTGAATTGAGGTGTTGTTCCATCTGCTTCAAAACCTTCAAAATCAACTAAAGTATATGAGGCATTTCCAACATAATATTGACGTCCCCAATCTTTATTCAATAAATTAGTGAAATTAAAGATGTCAAGGGTAAGAGTTAATTTATGACTTCTATCTGCTACATCAGTAAATATATCTTGAGCAAATTTTAAATCAAAACTATGTTCGAAAGGAGCACGTGCCGCATTTCTTTCAGCATATTCTCCTTTACGATTCTTTAAATAATCATCGTTATTAACATATCTCTGTAAATCCTGCCATTGTTGAGATGCAGATACTAACACATTATCATCATTATCTACAATATCAACTAAATTAATTTCTCCGGCATTTGCAGGAACATACATTAAACTATTTGTTCTTTCTCCATCACCATTAATATCTCCGTAGTAAATATAAGAGAATGGCATTCCTGTTTGTCCATTATAAAATACACTTAATGTTGATTTTAAATGACCTAAAAATTCTTTTGAGTAACTAACATAACCTGTTATTCTATGTTTTAAATCAAAATCAGAATAAGATAAATCCAAATCATTTAACCCATTTACTTGCTCCATGTATCTCCATTGAGAAGAGTTTTGAGAAGAAGTTGCATCATTAACAGCCATTGCACGACCATATGTATATGCCAAACTTGCAGTTAATCCATTATCAAATGGCTTTTGTACTTGAGCCGTAATATTATATGTATATCCTTCACCAGTGTTTGTTCCAAGAATAACGCGTGTATAATCAGGATCAATTTCATCTCCTGTAGTCGTTGGTCTGGTGTCTGCACCTGTTAGGTTACCACTTGGCATTTCCATATTAACATTATAATATAAAACATTATTCAATGTTTTTGAATAAATACCTTCTAAGGTTCCTACCATGTTCCAAGGAAGTTTTTTATCTACTGCTAGATTAACCCTAAACATTTGAGGAAATTTAAAATCCTCAGCAAATAAGTCAACTTGTCCACCATAAGCTGCATCAGTTCCTCCAAAATCAGAATTCTCATATTGGTTTTCCCAATCTGGTTCAAAAACAATATCATCACCTTGATAATAAACTCCACCAATATTAACTCCATTATTAGTATAAGAACCACCCGGCCATACAAGAGGCAAGCGACTGGTAAAGATTCCAACACCTCCACGAACTTGAAGTGTTTGGTCTCCTAATGCGTCCCAGTTAAAACCAACACGAGGAGAAATTAAAATTTGAGATTTAGGCATTTCACCAGCCTTCGCACCTTCTAAATCATAACCTGCGGCCTCAATCATTGGTGCAGTTACAGTGTTAAAATGCTCATCTTCTCTTGGTTTATCTAAGAACATTGGCATGTCAAATCTAATACCAGCAGTTATTTTCAAGTTATCACTAAGCTGAATCTCATCCTGTCCATATATTCCTAACTGCAACATACTGAATTCAGCAGCAGCTTCCGCTCCATCTCCAGTAATATCACCAGGAATTAAAGAATAACCTCTTTCATACTGATAAGCTGAATTTCCGTTAATAAAATCATCTAAATTGCTATATCTATATTCACCATAATTCTTTCTCATGAATAAATTATACGTAGAACTTAGTTCATTGCTTGTACCAATTGTAAAAGTATGGATACCTTTATTTATAGTGAAATTATCAGTTAAGCTTAACACACTTTGATCTAATTTATTTGCTGTTGAATAAGGTTCAGATCCAAAATAAATATATGTACTACTTCCATCTGAAATTCTCACGGAAGGGAAATTTTGACCATATGGGTCACGATCATCTGTAACAGTGGTATATCCAATAGTCAAATTATTTGACTTTTCGTTCCAATTACTTTTTAATTCGATTGCACTTGAGTTAGTAACACTTGGAAAGTACTCTGCGTAATTATAAAAATTGATAGATCTATCAGATGATGCTCCTATTCTAATCGCCTCATTATTAGAATAACTATGGCGAACCATTAGTTTATGAGTTGAATTAATGTTCCAGTCCAATCTTAAAAATAATTTCTCGCTTTCTAATGTTCGATTATTATTTAAATAACTGCCTGTATTATAACCATATGTAGTATTTAAGAAACTTGAAAGATTATCAATCTCAGCTTGAGTTGAGTTTCCTTCATAATTATCAAAATTAAATGGCTGAGGAGTATTATCTCTTTGTATCTCAACACTGGCAAAATAAAATAATTTATTTTTTATTATCGGGCCACCAACTCTAAACCCATAGGTTTCAGATTTAAAATCAGGTAGTTTTTCACGATTATCTTCACTAACATTAGTAGGTGTTTTACCAGCTAATACTTCATTTCTTAAATAATAATATGCAGATCCTTCAATTCTGTTTGTTCCACTGCGAGTAACAGCGTTTATACCAGCTCCAGCGAATCCACTAAAACGAACATCATATGGCGCTAACACAACCTGGAATTGCTCAATTGCATCCATACTAAAAGGAGTACCTCCTGTTTGTCCACCGTTTGTTCCAGTAGCAGATAACCCAAATACGTCATTATTAACAGCACCATCAATCGAAATTGAATTATACTTATTATTTATACCAGCGATTGAAACACCGCCATAGTCATCTACATTCGCTTGCGGAGTCAATCGTGTAATATCGGATAAATCGCGATTAATAGTAGGCAATGCATTTAATTGGTCTCTACCAACTACAGTTTCTGCTCCTGTACGGTTTCCATCAATTATTCTAAAATCCTGAACTTTTTTAGCTGACACAATCACTTCTTCGATATCAATTGCTGTTTCACTCATTGTAACATCTATACGAAATGTTTGTCCCAAGTTAAGGTAGATTCCTGTTTTAACGAATGACTCAAAACCCACAAAAGACACAGTAATTGTATAAGGTCCGCCAACACTTAAGTTTTGTAAATTGTAGTACCCATTTACATTAGTAATACTAGAATACTCGGCCCCTGTAGGTGTATGAATAGCAATAATGTTTGCTCCCGGAAGAGTTTCTCCACTTGGGCTTATAACTTTTCCATTCATGGAAGAAGTGGTTGAGCCTTGAGAATATACAAGGTTGGAAAAAGATATCAGCATCAATGCTAATATCAAAATTTTACTTTTAAAGATTTTCATCATAGATTTGTTTTAAGGTTTGGTATTATAATAAATATATTAAGTAATTCTAATAACAATAATTTATCATACTATCAAAGATATTGAAAATAATGATTTAAGATTAAATCATGCTTTACAAACATATTAACAGGTACTTCAATCCTTAATACTAAGGGATTATTTATTTGTGGCGAGTTTCATTAGGTTTTAAAATAAGTAATTAACAATTGTTAATAACTTATTTTAGAATCTTTCGATATTTTGAGACAACAAAGTCTTTTTATTTGATATTCGTATCCCTTTTATTTAAATGCGCATTGCTTTTATTTATAATCGTAGCCATATCCGTATCCATATCCATAGTTATAATTGTAGCCAACACCTTTTAAATTTATATCATTAATCACAAGATTAATATTTTGAATTTTCTTTTTTTGAAGATTTGAAAATAGGTGAGTCATCATTTTCTTTCTTGAGTAGTTATGCCTAACAATAAATACATTTTTGTCCACATATTTTTCAAGTAATAAAGCATCAGAAACAATTCCAATTGGAGGAGTATCAACAATAATATAGTCAAAGGTTTTTCGAAGCTCCTCAAACATTTTTATAGTTCGTGACGAAGCTATTAATTCTGATGGATTTGGAGGAACTGGCCCTGTAGCGATAAGGCTTAAATTGGGGATTTCTGTTTTATTTATGACATCTTCTAATTCACAGTTGCCACTTAAATAATTACTTAATCCTTCTTTTTTATTTAAATTAAATAACTTCGAAACTGTTGGTCTTCTAAGATCAAAGCTTAACAGTAATACTTTCTTATTATATAAAGCAAAGCTTGTTGCCAGATTAATAGATACAAAACTTTTACCCTCTTCCATCATAGTTGAGGAAATCATAATAACGGGGTTTTTAATTTCTCCTAAAACATATTGAAAATTCGTTCTTAAAGATCTAAAAGATTCTGCTATTATTGAATTTGGAAATTCATGAACCACGAACGGAGTATTTTCTTTACTATGAATAATATTACCCAGAACAGGAGCATCTACAATTTTTTCAATATCAGATAAATCTACAAATCTGTCATTAAAATAATCATATAATAATATTATAACTATAGGAAACCCAAAACCAAAAATTAATCCTATTAAAAGTATAACTTTTTTATTAGGGGCTATTGGTGTTCTTTGTACTAATTTAGGATAATCTATGACCTCATTTTCGGGAATGTTAGAAGCCTTAGCTATTTGCATTTCAGACTTTTTTTGCAATAAAAAAGTATATAAAGCATCTTGCAACTTAAATTCTCTTTCGTAGTTAAAAAGGTTCCTTTGTGTTTCGGGAAGAGATTGTACTTCGATAGTAAGTTTCTCGATTCTTTCATTAATATCATTTAACGATATTGCGGCTCTTTCAATCGAATTTAATACATTTTCACGCAAGGTGTTTTTCTGACCTTCAATTTTAATTTTAACACTCTCTAAATAAGGATTATCTTTTTTAGAATTTATCATTATCTCCACTCTCTCCGAGTATAGATTTGTAAGTTCCAATATCAATCCGTTAAGGAGTTGATCATCTATTCCCATCGACGATGGAGCTATCAATTCTTGGATATCTTTGTTTTTTTCAAGGTAGCCCTGTAAATAAGTGTAATACTTTTGTCTTAAAATCAGCTCTGCCTTTTGATTCTGAAGATTTTCCAGATTCTGATATGCTTGTTGAGACTGGAAGTCAATATTCATCATTTTTTGTGATGATTGATACTCCTCTAAACGCCTCTCAGCACTTTTAAGAGAATCTGCAATATCAAATATCTGACTATTTATAAAATCAATTGTATTTATAGCAACTCTATTCTTTTTTTCTACTCCACGATTCAAGTATACCTCAATTAACTTATTAAGGTAATCGATAGATTTTGCAACAGTCGCAGCCTCGTGTTTTATTTTTACTACAGTGGAATATTTAATATCTCCAATTTCTACAGTCCTAAACTCTTCAGTTAAAGATTCTAATGATCTAAACTGGAACATATATGTTTTTCCAAGTTTAAATTCTGTTAATTCGTTTATTTTAAATTTATAATTATCACTTAGCAAATAGTCATTTAGGTGAATTGTATCGTTTATTTCAAAATCGTATGAGATCTGCTTTATTTCATCAGTTTTAAATAAATATAAGCCAACTTCTTCACCTTCAGCCCAAACATGGCAATACTCATCATTAATTTTTTCTATGTACACATCAAGTCCTACTGGTTGCACATGACTTGAATCAAACTTTATAATAAATGGTAAGTTCTTATATAATTCTGACAGTCTGTATTTATCCTTTTCATAATATGAGATCGAAATACCTAATTCTTTTAATGCTGTTTTTCTTAATTGGTATGAATTTAAAATTTCTATTTCATTTTTAATCTTATATTCAGTAATCGAGCCAAACGGCGATACAGCATTCTGTAGAATTGCCTCTGGATCCATTAATGAATTTTCTTCCTTTATTAATAAGGTTGAACTGATTTGATAAACTGGTGTTGTTGTCTTAATATATAAAAAAGACACAAAGAGACTTAATAAAACAGTAAATGGAAATATGTACCAAAAGTTTAAAAGCTTATATAAATAAGCTTTTACATCAATTGATTCTTCTTCATTAAAGAGGTTTTGATTTTCAATCATAATTAAAACAATAGTTTATACCCTAACTACTATGCACTATTGAAACAAAGAAAACACTATAGCTGCTGTTGTAATAGTAGATAATAAAATTGCATATGGGAAATTATCGAACGCCCACGATTTGCTGTTTGTTGGTTCAACATATACTACATCATTAGGTAAAAGATAAAATTGATCTGATTGTAAAATTCCATTATCCGTTAAATCTAAATAATGCAACTCTGATCCTAAAAGTGTTTGACGAACTAATTTAACTTTTTTTACATTAGCAAAATTTTTAGTTCCTCCTGCTTGAGCTAAGGCTTGTAATATGTTAATTTGCTTATTTTCTATAATAAATGTGCCAGGTTCTTCAACTTCGCCTAAAACAGAAACTCTATAATTAACAAGCTTAACAACAACTGTTGCTTCCTTGAAATATTCGTTAATTGTTTTTTGAAGCAAATCATTTACTTCCTTTACAGTTAATCCTTTTACATAAACTTTATCAATAAATGAAAAATTGATATAACCGTCTTCTTCAACTCTAAAACTATTTAAATTCTGATAAGTTGGTGTCATTGGATTAGGAAAATCTGTCTGAAATAAACGACTCGTTTTTTGATCAACACTATGTACATTTACATACAACTGGTCTCCAGGTTGTAAATTATAAGCGGTATTCCTATTATTCATAAATCCGGAAGAAATATCTTCAACAGATTTTTCCTGCATTAACTGAACGTTTTTCTGAGAAACACACGACGATAATATCGTTACAATGATTAATAATTTCGCAACAACTTTTAGGGTATAAATAGCTCTTGTTTTCATGTTATCTTATTTTAATAATTTTTATTTTGACATTTTCCTAGCCTCTGAAAGGTCTAATTTTTTACCATTTTTATATGCAACTACAAATGCTCCATTAACGCCAGATTTTTCTTTCATCTTAACAGCATCTTGATATTTTTCAAATTTTCCGATCGAATATCTAAACCAAACATCTTCTTTGGTTAAAAAAACATTCGATTCAATACAACATATATATTTTATCTGATTTACTGATAACTTTTTACTGCTAGCAGCAATTTGTATCTTATATATTAATTGATTATTATTTGATAACCAATCCGAGATTATTATTGGATCATAACATCTCTTCATTCTTTTAGCTTCTAATACATTTAACTTCTTTTCTCCTTGAAAAGCTATAACAAATGCTCCTTTAACGCCACTATTTTCTCTAAATTTATTGGCCTCTTCATAGGTTTTAAATTCTCCTAATGAATATTTATGCATACCATCTTCTTCGTAATGTTGAACATTCTCATAACCCGAATAAATTTTATGTAGATTATCAGATGATATTGATTTTGTATCCGCAGCAATTTGAACTTTAAATACAACATTCTCATTACGCACTTGTTCACTATCTTCACCTCTAATTGCAGCTTGCAATGAAACTTTAACACTATTATTATATGCTACAATAAAACAACCTTTTACATCAATTGTTTTCTTCAAATTTATAGCTTTTTCATATGTGTTAAGTTTTCCCACAGAATATTTATACCAATCGCCTTCTTCAATTAAATCAATTTGTTCCGTGCCTTGATATAAATTTTTAAGCGAATTTTCTGACATTATCTTACTATCAGCTGCTATTTGAATCTTAAATATTAATCCGTTTGGTAAATTGGAATTAACTTTATCGTTCTTCTTTATGGTTATTTGTTCCTTATTTTCTGCTAACAAGTCCACCTTAACTTCATCCTCGTACCCAACAACAAAAGCCTGGCTAACTCTAATTTTCTTTCTATATTCATCTGCCTCCAAGAAAGTATTAAAATCACCAATTGTATATTTATGCCAACCATCCTCATCGATCATTTTTATAATCTTATTATCGGCATAAATTCTTCTTAAAACATTTTGTGATAAAGGTTTTTTATCAGCGGCAATTTGAATTTTATAAATAATATTTTTTTCATTTAATACTTTTTTCTCAACAGCTACAGCCTCTGAAACAATTTCTTTAGGATCATCGTATTGCTCAGCTACCTCTTTGGAAATTATTTCCGATGTTGGATCTTGCTCTAAATCGGCTATTTCAATTGCTTCCGGTTCTGCGTATATAATTTCTACCCAAGCATCTCTTAAACTTGTAGAACTTAATGAATCCGAAGAAATTAATTCTTTAAAAGATTCCATTGGAGTTTGAGAATCTTCTTCTTCCATAAAATCCATATAAGCATTTAATACGTCTTGATTTATTTCAATACTCTCACCTTTTGCAGTTGTTCCTTGAGAGTTATCTTCAATAAGCGTTTTGCCTAAGTATATATCAATTACTTGTTTTTGCTTATCGAGACCTTCCTTTTCATACTTCTGAGCTTCATTTAATTTTGCAAAGCGATTTTCCTTTTCTTCCTTATCTAAACTATAAGCATCGTTTCGTAATTGTTCTGCTTTATAATATAACTCATCAGCACTTTCTTCCAGTAAATTAACTTTCAATGGTATCTCTTGCGATTTTTGATAATTTGATTTTAATTCCGGCTTAATACTATTAAAGACATTATATTCTAAATAATTTGCCTCCTTCTGTAATTCCAATGCTTTTATCTGATAATCTAGTGCTTTTACTTTAAGGCTGTTTGCTTTTTTCTCATTTTTAGGATTTGAAATGTCAAAGTCGGCTATTTCAGAATATAATAAATTTGCCTTATCGTAAAACTTTTGTGCCTCTATGTTTAAGTCTTGCGCTTTCTCAAGTTTTTTTTGATCTTCTTTATCAATTGGCAGATCAGCATTTGTAAATCCCATCAATAATAAAATTGATAAAATCATCCAAATAATTAAATAGTTTTTCCTTAGTTTACTCATTTCTAAGAACCTAGCCTCTGTTTAAATATTAAAATACTTTTGATAAACACAAAAAATGCAATTTAGTTTTTCGAAAAACGTGGCAATATAGCCACTTTGCGAAAATACACCAAATAAAGTTGATATATATCACCTATTATTTTAAATAGATATTACTAAGAATCTTATCAGTTGCGCCTTTCATTTTTTTCACATAGTTTGATGATATATTTCCTTTTCGAACGATCACTTCATCATTTTCAATAAAAGAATTAATCGTATCTTGAAAATCCTCAAATTTTGAAATAGAAGAAGCACCTCCTAAATTAATTAAATCTATAGCTTCCTGAAATTTCTTAAACTCTGGTCCAAAAATAATTGGCATACCAAATGTAGCGGCTTCAAGAATATTATGTATCCCTTTTCCAAATCCTCCACCAATATATGCAATCTGCCCATACTTATATATTGATGATAAAATTCCAATAGAATCAATTATTAATACCTTAATATTCGAAAGTTCTGATTCAATAACTTCGGAATAACGTCGTACAAGATTCTTATCAGGAAATAATTTAATTATTCGGTCAATATTTTCTTTATGTGTTTCGTGTGGTGCAATAATTAATTTTAATTGATTATTACTTTGATTAAAAAACTTTATTAAAATTTCTTCGTCTGGCTTCCATGTACTTCCAGCAATAAGTAATGTATTGTTTTGTGCAAATTTCTCAATTATCGGTAAATTTTTAGATTGTTGTGTAATAGTAAAAACCCTGTCAAATCGAGTATCTCCGGTTACAGTAACATTTTGTATATTAATTGAATTAAGCAATTGCTTAGAATTTTCATTTTGAACAAAGAAATGAGTAAACCAACTTAACATTTCTTTGGATAGAACCGCATATCTTCTAAAAAAACGTTGATTCTTTCTAAAAATACCCGACACCAAATACAAAGGGATTTTCCGTTTCCAAATTTCTCTTAAAAAGAAATACCAGAATTCGTATTTAATAAAAAATATTAATTGCGGCTTTACAATATTTAAAAATTGTTTTGCATTTCGGGGTGTGTCAAGAGGCAAATAGCATACAAAATCTGCTTTTTCGTAATTCTTTCGAATTTCAAAACCCGAAGGAGAAAAAAAAGTTAGAAGAATTTTATAATCAGGATGTCTTTTTTTTAATTCCTCAATTAATGGGCGTCCTTGCTCAAATTCTCCTAATGAGGCACAATGAACCCAAGCGATCTTATCCTCAGGCTGAATTTGATGACTTAATACTTCAAAAATATTCTTTCTGCCATTAAGCCATAATTTTGCTTTAGCATTAAAAATTGAAGCTAACTGTACTAATAAATGAAATAATTTTATTCCGAACAAATATAAAAAGCTCATATAAAATGATTTGAAACTAAGTGGCAAATTTAATAGTGTATTTCTATTTATTACAGAATTTTTAAATATAATTTTTTTTATTCCCACACACCACTGATCTATTGATACTTATATTTATAAAAAAAAGAAATAAATCTAAATTAAACCTCGTTTATTTAAATAAAATGCTAATAAATACTATGATTTTACTCGTTTTAGAAAGATTTTTTATACTTTTAATCTTCAAAATAAAATTATTAATACCCTAAGCCTAAATCTTAACTCTAAGGTCTTCTTACAAAGAAGACCTTTTTATTTTAAAAATATTGATCTCAATCGTTCAACATTTCCAATTATTTTACGTTCTTTAATTGCCTATATTTAGAGTCTGTCCATAAAGTCCGATTTTTTCGTTACGCTCATTGCAAAAACAGTCATTTACAATTGTAAACTCCTTGATTTTTGCAATTTCGCAAGCCTCAAAATCGAACATTCTGAACAAGACTCTTACTTTATAGACAGACACTAGTTAGAATGCTAAAATTACAATCTTGCGAAAAATATTTATTCTAATATCAGTATTAATAATAAGTTTATCTGCGAAAACGCAAAATCTTAGTAATCTACGTAGTAAAACATTTTCTAATTTTAAAGACACAATACAATTAGATACATTAAGCATAGTTCCCGGATCAGAAATTATTTTTAGCGAATCCAACTTTATTATCTCAAAATCAAAATATATAATAGATTACGTTAAAGCCGAAATTACCTTTACGGATTTAACACTTAAAGAAAGATCTGGTTTTCACATATCATATCGAGTTTTCCCAGTAAATTTCACGAAAACATCTTTTAAAAGGAATAAAGAAGAAATAATCATTGTTGGCTCTGTATTAACAAAAGCAACAACAAATCAAGCTTATGTTCAGAACAATTTTTTCTCAAGTAATCAAATAAATAAACAAGGAAGTATTTCTCGAGGAATAACGATTGGGAATAATCAGGATGCTGTAATAAACTCAAACCTTAATATTCAGATGTATGGGAAAATAGGAAACGATATGCATATTTTGGCTGCTATCTCTGATGAAAATATACCAATTCAACCTGACGGAAATTCACAACAAATTCAAGATTTTGATAAGGTGTTTATTCAATTATATAACGAAAAAACCAAATTAATCGCTGGAGATTTTGAGATTTACAAACCCTCAGGATATTTTATGAATATCAATAAAAAAGCCCAAGGAGGTTTATTAAATTCTACATTTACAAGTAAAAAAAACAAATCAAATAGTGTTACCTCAACTGTTAGTGGCGCTGTTACAAAAGGAAAATATTGCAGGAAAACATTTAATGGTAAAGAAGGAAATCAAGGACCGTACAAATTAACAGGCTGCGAAAACGAACAATACATTATAATTTTTGCCGGCTCTGAAAAGATTTATATTAATGGGAAAATTCAAAAACGTGGTAAAGAATATGATTATGTTATTGACTATAATACAGGAGAAATAACTTTTACTGCAAACAAACCAATAACTAAAGACTCCAGAATTGCTGTTGAATTTGAATATTCTGAAAGAAGCTATGCTCGATTTATGGTTTATAGCGCCAATGATATAAAAACGAAAAATGGGAATTTCTGGATAAACGTTTATTCCGAGCAAGACAGTAAAAATCAAGAAATAAACCAGGATCTAACAGAAGAACAAAAACGTTTGCTTTCAGAGTCGGGTGATGATATTGAAAATGCTTTTGTTCCAAATGTAGATAGTGTAGAGTTCAGAAATGATTATGTTTTGTATGCTAAAAAAGATACTTTAGTAAATTCTGCTAATTATATAATATACGAATATTCAACGGATCCTTTACATGCCATATACCAAATAGGTTTTAGCTTAGTTGGAAATAACAATGGTAATTATATCCAAATACAAAACTCGGCCAACGGAAAAGTTTTTGAGTGGATTGCTCCTGTTTCAGGTGTTCCTCAGGGGAACTATGCCCCAGTGCGTTTATTAATTGCTCCAAAGAAACAACAAATGCTTAGTGTTGGCGGAAACCTAAAATTCAATAGTAGTACTCAAACCAATTTTGAATTTGCCTTAAGCAATTATGATTTAAACACATTTTCAACTAAAAATGCTGATGATAATAATGGCTATGCAATAAAAATTGGGATTAATAAGATCCTCCTGAAAAGGGATACGCTAAAAAACACATTCAAAACAGCTGTTTCATACCAAATTATTAATAACCACTTTACACCAATTGAAAGATTCAGGGCAATTGAATTTGAAAGAGACTGGAATTTGCTAGTTCCTCTTACACAAGATGAACATTTTGCTAATGTGAATTTAATATATCGTCACAAAAAATCATTACAAAGCAATTACGTATTTGAATTATTAACAAGTAAAAATGAATATACCGGCTACAAACACTTTTTCAACACATCAGCCTATAAGTCAGGATATTCAATCGACTTCAATTCGAGCCTTCTGAATACTAATTCAACACAAAAAAACACTCAATTTATACGATATATAGCAGATTTATCTAAATCTTTTAAAAGCTTTAAATTAGGATTCGAAAATGAGTTAGAACAAAACCTCTGGAATAATAATAAAACAGATAGTTTAATAAACAATAGCTTTAGCTTTACATCTTATCGATTTTATATTAAAAATCCGGATTCTACAATTAATAATTATTCGCTTAGCTATAAGCTTAGAGATGATTTTATTCCAATTCATAATCAATTAAAACAAAGTTCAAGGTCTGAAGATATTCAAGTGGGTTTTGACTTATTAAAAAATCCGTCAAGCATACTTAAAGCTATTTTTACTTATCGAAACTTAGAGATTACGGACACTTCTTTTGTACAACAAAAAGAAGAAAATACAATAACCGGAAGAATAAATTATAATCTTAGATTATTTAGAGGAGCTATTTCATCATTAACATTTTATGAAGCTGGTTCCGGTCTTGAGCCAACGAGAGAGTACTCTTATATTAAAGTTTCGCCTGGACAAGGTATTTATAGTTGGATAGATTATAATGGTAACGGAATAACTGAATTAGATGAATTTGAAGTTGCACAATTTCAAGATCAAGCAAATTTTATTAGAATTTATTCTCCCGGAACCGAATACATAAAAACTTATAAAAATGAATTTAGTCAGGTACTTAACATAAGGCCTGAGGCAGTTTGGAAATCGAAAAAAGGGATTAGGAAAATATTATCTCGATTTTCAAATAGCTTTGCTTATCAAGTAAATCAGAAATCAACAGACCAAAATTTAGCTCACAGTTTAAATCCTTTTTATTCCACTTCGAACGACAGTTCTATTATTAATATAAATGAAAGCTTAAGAAATACATTATCATTTAACCGATCAGGATTGAAATTTGGTATGGATTACATCTTTCAACAAAATTTGAATAAAACTCTACTTTCAAACGGTTTCGATGAGCGTGACAAACTTCTAAATGGAATTAAGTTAAGATGGAAGTTCATTGAGGATATTAATTTTCAATATTACTTTGAGCTTGGAAATAAAAAGTATAGTTCAGAATTTTTCAGTTCGAAAAACTATATTATTAAAAACATTAGCAATGAAGTTAAATTGCAATATCAACCTGGCTTCCAAACAAGAATTGAATTGAAATACTTGTATACAGACAAGAAGAATACTTTATCGCAAGAAAAAAGTTTCTTGCATAATATTGGTGCTGAAATAAATTATTCGGTAAGTAAAAAAAGCAATTTACTTGCTAAAGGAGATTATTTTGATATTAATTATAATGCAGATGAAAATACTTCAATTGCTTATGAAATGTTGCAAGGTTTAAAACCCGGACATAATGCAACTTGGAGCTTAATGTTTCAGAAAAAACTAGCTAAATATCTCGAAATGAATATTATTTATAACGGACGTATTTCAGAAAATATTAAAACTATTCATACTGGAAGCATTCAATTAAGAGCTTTTTTCTAACAAGTCTTTGCAAGAAAACGCCAAAAACTTAGTTTTCGGGCAGATACTAACTAAATGCCGCCATCAATAAGTCAATATCTTTCGATAAAATACCAAAGTGATTTCCGATTCTTGAATTTGTAAGTATTCCATTATAAATATACACTCCATGTCTTAAGCCAACATCGTCTTTAAGCTGTCTTTGAACACCTCCTGCTTCAGCAATATTTAAAAGTAAAGGATTAAACACATTACTTAAAGCAATTGAAGCTGTGCGTGCAACCCGCGATGAAATGTTAGGTACACAATAATGAATAACTCCATACTTTGTATAAACTGGATTTGAATGATTTCTGCACTCAGAAGTTTCAACACACCCTCCCTGATCTATACTTAAGTCAACAATTACAGCTCCTTCCTTCATTTCTTTAACCATATCTTCGGTAATAAGATACAAGGGTCCTTTATCATCCAAATGCATTGCGCCAATAACTATATCTGCGGACTTTAGATGTTTCTTAATTACTCTTGGATGAAATACTGAAGTAAATAATCGATTTGAAAGATTTGTTTGTAATTGTTTTAATTTTGTAACAGAATAATCAAAAACTTTTATAAATGCACCCAATCCTAAAGCTGCTTGAGCAGCGTATTCTGCAGCAGTTCCTGCCCCTAAAATAACAACTTCCGTTGGTGTTATTCCACTTAATCCTCCTAGTAAAACACCTTTACCATCGTGATCGTTACTAAGGTATTCTGCTGCAATTAAAATGGATGATATTCCCGCTATCTCACTCATTGAGCGGACAACAGGATAACAATTATCTTTATCTTTTAAACGCTCATGCGAAATTGCAGTAACTCTTTTTTGCATTAATTTTCGAATATATTCTTCTGTTTGAGAAGGGAAATGCAATGATGATATTAAAACCTGATTATTTTTAAAAAGTTCTATTTCCTTAATTGTTGGCGGAGCAATTTTTAATATAATATCACACTGAAACACATCTGTTTTATTGTCTACTATTTGTGCTCCATTTTCGCTATAATATGTATCGGTATAATTAGCTGCTAATCCTGCACCTTTTTCTATTAAAACTTCATGTCCGTTATTTACAAGTATTTCGACAGCTTCGGGGGTTAATCCAACACGACTTTCATATTTTGTATTTTCTTTTGGAATTCCAATTATAAGTTTCTGCTTCTTTTTACCAATTTCGAGCATTTCTTCCTGGGGCATAAACCCCGTTTTTCCAAATACATATCCTGTTTGTTCCTTTTTATCTGCCATATTTATACTGATTTGGCTGTGTTTTAATCTTATGAAGACTACCAAAATTACATAATTACTTGATAATTTCAAGTATTTATACGATGATCTTTTACCTAATATCCGCAGGTAAATTTTCATTCATTTAAATATTAAGCAATTAGCCGTGCTGCAGTTAACTAATATAGATGACATGAAATTATAATCAAATGCTGATTATTAATAAATCCGTGCCATGCTTTGTGGAAATGAACTACCTCGCCGCAAGTGGATAGGGTATCAGCTGAGGAATTATTCTTAAATCGCCCCAAGGTGCGGGGAACTTCTCTAATGAGCAAAGCGAATAATAAGAGCCAATAGATCCCAACGGCACTTCGACAAGCTCAGTGGAGCCCGCTCGGGATCAGTTCAACTATATGATTTCAGTTCACTATCGTTCCTAAAATTATAGTCTCACTGATTTAAAGTTTTATATAAAAAATTGAATATTAACGAATATTGATGGTTCTACTCCCATCTTCGTTTTCAAGCATTTGAACAAACACCACATTATCGGGAAGAATTTCTGCTACTTTGTCTGGCCATTCAATAAAACAATAGTTACCTGAGAAAAAATAATCTTCATAACCAAAATCATATACTTCCTCAATATTATTAATTCTATAAAAATCGAAATGATATATAGTTTCTACTTTATCTGTTTGATATTCGTTTATTAATGCAAAAGTAGGACTAGTAACAATCTCAACAACCCCTAATTCATTACATAATGCTTTAATAAATGTTGTTTTTCCAACACCCATTGAACCAAAGAAGGCAAATACCTTTTTATCACGCAGCAATCGAAGGAATTTATCTGCTACAACACTTAAGTCCGATAAAGATTTTAAGATTAACGACTCCATATATGCAATTTACGTAAAAATTTTAATTATTGGGTTTTAATTTTATAAATGGAATTATCATTTCTTCTAAAGAAACTCCTCCATGCTGAAAAGTATCTTTATAATAATTCACATAATAATTATAATTATTTGGATAAGCTAAGAAATCGTTATTTAAAGCAAATATATAACTTGAACTTATATTTGTTTTAGGTAAATGCACTTTCTCTGGATCACGAATCTCAAAAACTTCTTTTGGATTATAATTCAAGTTTCTTCCGATTTTATATCTAAGATTCTTAGATGTATTTTTATCTCCAACCACCTTTACCGGGTTCTGAACCCTAACTGTACCATGATCAGTAGTAATTACTATTTTTACCTTATATTGCTGCAACTCCTTAATTAAACTATACAATGGCGAATGCTTAAACCATGATACAGTTAAGGATCTATATGCCGGTTCATCATTTGCCAGCTCACGAATCATTTCTATATCAGTTCTTGCATGAGAAAGCATATCAATGTAATTATATACTAAAATATTTAAATCATTATTTAATAGATCCTGAACATTCTCAACTATTTTCTCCCCCGCTTTCATTTGAGTAATTTTCTCGTAGGCGAATTTATAATTTTTGCTAAGTCGTGAGATTTGTGTTTGAAAGAGTTCTGCTTCCTTCATGTTCTTTCCACCTTCTTCTTCGTCGTTTAACCAATATTCAGGATATAACTTATTAATTTCATGAGGCATTAATCCTGCAAATATTGCATTTCGAGCGTATTGAGTAGCTGTTGGTAAGATGCTACAATATAGTTCTTCTGATTCTACTATAAAACTATCACTAATTATAGGTTGTATTAATTTCCACTGATCATACCTAAAATTGTCGATTACTAACACAAATACTTTCTGCCCTTCATCAAGCATTGGGAAAATTCGATCTTTAAATAAATTAGGTGACATCATTGGTTTTTCATTCGAACCATCAAACCAAGATTCATAGTTTTTTTTAATAAATCTTGCAAAACCTTTATTAGAGTCTGATTTTTGCATTTTAAAAACTTCAGCCATTCCTACTTCTTCATTTTTCTCTAGCTCAAGCTCCCAGTATACAAGCTTTTTGTAAAGATCAGCCCAATCACTAAATGAGTTTGCATCTGAAATTTGCATTCCTATTTTTCCGAATTCGGATTGATAATGAGACAATGTTTTTTCAGAAACCAATCTTTTTGTATCGATATTCTTTTTAATGCTCAGAAGAATTTGTTTAGGATTTACCGGTTTAATCAAGTAATCGGCTATTTTGGAACCAATTGCTTCTTCCATTATATCCTCTTCCTCACTCTTTGTAATCATTATTACAGGAATCTCCGGTTTTATTTCTTTTATATAATTTAAAGTTTGTAAACCACTTAAGCCAGGCATATTTTCATCGAGAAAGATAAGATCAAAATCTTGGGCTTTAACCATTTCTATTGCATCATCTCCATTACTTGATGTAGATACATCAAAACCTTTTGCTTCTAAAAAAAGAATATGAGATTTTAAAAGATCTATTTCATCATCAGTCCACAAAATACTTACTTTCTTCATCTTGAATATTTTTAATTTACAAAATTTGGTGGTTTATCACTTAAAGATTTTACTTCAATTATTCTTTTTGATAAAATTTATTATAAAATACCAAATAATCACGCACCATTTTTTCCTTGGAAAGTTTACTTAAGTTAGATTCAGAAATAATAAAAGTTTGATAATTGGAGCTTTTTACATCGGTAAAAATTCTTTCTTTTTCCTCATTAAATTTATTGTAGTATTCTGATCCTTCATCCGAATTCGTAAAATGTTTAACAGTTACAATTTTAAAAAACTCATTAAACTCATTACTTTCCAGATCGTAGCTTTTTTGGATATAAAAGTCAAGATTAAAGTTTATAATATTAAATTTTAACTGATTAATATCTGCTTCATTAGATATAATTACAGCTATATAATGATTTGATTTCGGATTGTATTTATATAACTTTTCTATTTCCTCTATTGTTAATTGGGCAATTTTATCATCTATAGGATTATCAACAGTATCAGTTTTTTGTGCTATGCTTATGTCTTTGATATTATTAAGCTCATTCTTTTGTATAAGTACTAATAAATTTTCTGATGATTTTGAAACAGGATCATCAGAAAATTCTTCTATTATTTTCTCTAATTCTGATTTCAAAACAGAAATTCCATACACCTCTCCCATTGCTAACGATCTAAGATATCTATACTTTGGTGTATACTCGGAAATTTCATTTTTACTAAGAGTCCGATTACATCGTCCAATTAATTCTGAGAAACTACCCTGATTATATAAATCCAATGTTTTTGAGTAATTTTCTTTTCTTTGAATTTCTTCTTGTTCGAATTGTTTAAAATAATCAGGATCTATTAAGACTTTAGCATATTGAGATTCCGGATAATTCCTTATAATCATATTTTTATATGTATCTGCTTGCCTAGCATCTCCTTGTTGAGAATATACCTTATACATACTATAATATGAAGGCACTTTGTATTCACTTTCAGAATATCTTTTAGTCAATTCTTTAAATGCATCAATTGCAAGTGGATAATCCTTTAAATCATTTCGATATACTTCTCCAATATTAAATAATGCTGATTGAATCTTTAAATGTGAAGCTTCCATTGCTGAATCAGTCAATGGTAAATCAACCATATAATACGCTACAGATTTATTATCTAGTCCTTCTTTATTATCAAAAAAATCTTCAAGAGATTCTGTTTCTGAGAATTCTTCAATGCCTCCAATTTGTTTGTTTTTTCGTCGCCAGTTATCTTCAAGTTTACGATTACCCCACCGCCTTTTAAACTCAGGTTGCCCAAAACTTTTAGCCGAAGGATTATAGAAATACCATTTCCCTCCTTGTGTTAAAGAGCTAGTTTGCCTCGTACTTGAAGTATTTAATCCATTCATTTCAGCTAATTCCTGAGCTTTTTGCCTTTCTTGCTCAGCAAGCTCTTTTTCTTTAACATCTTGAATAATTTTTCGTATAAACTGAGTTCTTTCAGCTTCTGTTAAAGATGCAATCAGTTGAACACTATCCTGAAGTTGAACTTCATTTAAATTCCTCACCAATTTTGATAAATACTTATTCTTTATTGAAAGTTCTGCATAACCAGGAAACGTTGGATCTAATGAAGTAACAGCGCTATCGAAATATGCTTGTGATTCCGTATAATCTGTTCTGTCAAAAAATAAATTCGCTAATGCAAGAAAAGATAATGCTTTTTGGTTTGTATTTGAGATACTTACTTTCGTTGATTGTTGATAGTATTCAATGGCTTGTGTTATATTATTTGTTTTCATTTCCAGATCGCCAAGGGCGAAATAAATCTGATCTTGATATTCTATATTTTTATCATCTTTAAGCATATCTAATAATTCTGCTTTTATTGATTTTGATGATTTTCCTCCTTCGAAAAGTGTTGCCCTTTTTATTTTGGCATTAAATGCCATTTCGTACTCAGGACTCATTTTTATCACATCTTCATATAACTGAGAAGCATCTCTGAATTTTCCTAATTTTTCATTTAATTGTGCATGAATAAAAGTTAAACGTCTCTTGTCGTTTCTTTTTTTAACAAGCATTAAAGCCTCGCCTACGTATGGTTCTGCTTCCAGAAACTTTTGCTGCTTTAAATAAAAATCGGCTAAAGTAAGGTTTAACTGATAATTTAATTTTTCGGGATAATCAATATCCCTAACTAAAAAATCAATAATATTTTGTGCTTCTCTAAAATCTTTTATTTCTACATTTGATCGAACTAACCAATTATATGCAAGGTATTTGGTTTTCTCATCGTCATATTGTTTTGTAATAAAATCGAATATTCTTATTGCACTGGTGTAATCTGCTTGATAAAAAAAAGCCTTACCCATAATTAAATACGATTCATCGATATAGGCGTTAAACTCTTTTTTACTATAAAATGTTTTATCCTTTTCAGATAATGCACCTTTTTCCTTTTCGGGCTTTTTCGTTATTGAATGTAAACGAATAGATTTTGTTGATTTTTCAATTGTTCTATCCATTTGCGGTTTTGTGGCAGCGGCTAATTCCTCATTACCATAAGTAAAAATGGGTAGTACCTGAGAGTAATCATCGGTATAAGATTCTTCATACTTTTTAACTCCTGACTTATAACTTTCAGATCCATTAAAAAGGATATTATATTTTGTGGTTAATCCATGATAAAATCTAGTTAATCCGGTATTCTTTTTTGTTGAACAACCCGAACTAATAATAATTACAATGAATATTAGAAAACAATATTTAACAGCTTTATTCACAAGATGATTTATTTAAATATATCTATTACTTCAAACCTTTTTTTCTTTGAAATATTACTTATTATCTATAATTAATTCAAAAAAATTTGAATGCATAAAACTAATAAATTAATTGAACATGGCATAAAAGAAAATGGATGTTAAATTTCAACATCCATTCCTTTATAATATTTTGAATATTTCAATTCCTGTAATTAAACCGAAACTACTTCTTTAATTTCAGGTATTTGTTTCCTAACAGCTTGTTCAACTCCGTTTTTTAAGGTTTGTAAACTATGTGGGCATGAACCACATGCTCCTAATAATTGTACCTTTACAACCAAATCATCTGTTAATTCAACAAATTTTATATCGCCACCATCTGCTACAAGATATGGTCTTACCATTTCAATAGATTCATTTACTCTTTTTTCAAAATCTTGTCTTTTTGCTTCGTCCATTTTAGTTTCTTTTAAATTATTTATTTAGTTTTTATCTCTACTCTTTTTGTTGGTTCTTGTTTAATATTTCTGTCTTCTATTGCTTTTATTATTGTTGCTGATAATTCTTTAAATGCCTTTTCAACGATAGAACCTTCGTTTAATACAGCAGGGCTTCCGGAATCTCCTCCTTCACGAATACTTTGAACAATAGGAATTTGACCAAGTAAAGGAATATTTTCTTTTTCTGCAAGATTTTTACAACCATCTTTACCAAAAAGATAATATTTATTGTCAGGTAATTCTTCGGGTGTAAACCACGACATATTTTCAATTATTCCTAATATAGGAACATTTATATGTTTTCCGGTAAACATTTTTATTCCTTTTATAGCATCTGCTATTGCAACATCTTGAGGTGTACTAACAATAATTGCTCCTGTAACAGAAACTTCCTGAACTAATGTTAAATGAATATCACTTGTTCCTGGTGGTAAGTCAACTACAAGATAATCTATGCTACCCCATTCTGTCTGATGAATTAATTGTTTTAAAGCACTAGTTGCCATTGCGCCTCTCCATACCAAAGCATCTTCAGGATTAACAAAAAATCCTATTGATACTACTTGAACTCCATAATTTTCAATTGGAGAAATCATATCAACATCATTGACTTTACGAACCTGTGGTCTTTGACCTTCAAGCTTAAACATTTTTGGTATTGAGGGGCCAAAAATATCAGCATCAATTAATCCAACTTTAGCTCCTGTTTTAGCAAGAGAAATTGCGAGATTTACTGCTATTGTCGATTTCCCAACACCTCCTTTACCAGAGGATACAGCAATTACATTTTTCACATCTTTTAAAGATTGCGAGTCCTGTTTTTCTGGTGCAGCTTTCGTTTCGGGTGTTTTTATTATAATATTACCGGTAAAATTCAGATCCTTTCCTAAATATTTCTCTATAGCCTGAATACAAACTTTTTGCATCGAGTTTTTAAAAGGATCATTAGATTTTTTAAAGCTAAGTGTAAATCCAGCCTTACTGCCTTCAATCCAGATATCGTCAACCATTCCCATAGCAACTATATCTTGCGCAGTTTCAGGATGTTTCACATTCTTTAAAGCATCTAAAATTTGAGTTTTAGAATATGACATATTTTTATCCTTATTTTTATTTAATTTAAATTAACGCAACAAAGATAATAAATTTGTTATGAGTTTTAAGTTTTGAGTTCTAAGTTTTCATGCATAGATATTACTAAACATATCAGGTAATTATTCGAAGATTAAAGGAAAGAATATTTACTTTTCATGATTATCGTTCTTTATATGTAATCTGCATTTATCCTCAATATTCGTTAAATATCCGATAAATTAGTGGTATTGATTTAAACTAGTTGTTTTATTGGTAGAAAATGGAGCAATAGTATTTAACCATTTTGCCGACGTCGGCAAAATGGTCATCTATATTCTGTTCAGAAAGTTCACAAGCTGTTTTTATCATTCTGCAATGATATAATTATTCTGCTTTTCAATCAATAGTCCAATTATTTCTATGATTTACAATACAAATTAGATGATATTTCGAATCTACGAAATGCTACACAAGGTTTGTATAAACTGAGTTTTAAT
>WTBR01000126.1 GCA_013138975.1 Bacteroidales bacterium | reverse complement strand
GCCTCTTTTTAGATATAAATAGTTAAGAGTAAGTATTCCAAATGAAAAGAACATTCATATGAAAAAACAATTATTACTTATATCTTACTTTATTTCATTTCTAATATTACTTTCGTGTGAAGAAGAAAGTGAAATACATAGTTATAATGACATATATATTAAAAAATACATAAAGGAGAGTGAAAATCTATCCGAAATCCATATTTATGAATACGATGTTTCTGAATTAATAATTAAGGTGTCTTATGATAATAACGCTTTTTCAACTTTTGATTATGATAGTTTGGGAAGAATTATTAGGAAAAGTAATTATAATGCTGAAGAAAAATTAGTTTCTTACGAAATATACGAACATGATAGTAATTATATATCAAGAATAAACTATTCTATTAACTCTCGTAATGAATGGATTATGAGTGGAAACAAGTATGTATTCACATATAATACTGAAGATTTTTGTACTAAGTTGTCACATTATCAAAAAGATGATTCAGGTATTTGGATAGAATATGATTCCTATTATACTTTTAATTGGACAAATGGAAACTTAACAGATGTATTCTATTATTATAATAATGTATTATGGTATTCTGAAACTTATGAATATGATAATAAAAGTAATCCTGGAATACTTTTTACTTATATTATTTCACCTTGGTCAGTAACCATTAATAATCCAATAAAATCTACAAAAGTATTGTATGATGGTAAAATAGAGACTACAAAGTATAGTTATATGTATAATGCATATGGATATCCTACAGAAAAGATTATTACTTTAGATTCTGTAAGCTACTATGAAAAATATGAATATGAAATTAAATAATATTACTTTTCCTATAAATGAAAACACAAGTAACAAATAAAACTAAGATCATTTTTTACACATCACTTTAGGACATTGTTGCAATTCTTTTATACTTTTACTAGTATGAGGAGGATACTAATATATACTTTACTATTTTTCTTAATTTCATCCGAAGCTTTTTCGCAATTCGGTCAGAATAAAGTTATGTATGAGCATTTTGATTTTGAAGTGTTCAATACTCCTCATTTCGAAATTCACAATTACCTTAAAAATGATTCTGTATTATTAAATCTTGGACAATTATCTGAAAGCTGGTATTTAAGGCATTTTGCCATGTTCAATGACACTTTAGAAAATAGCCCAATAATTTTATATAATAACACTACTGATTTCAAACAAACCACAGTTATTTCAGGAATTATTGGTGTGGGAACAGGTGGTGTAACCGAAGGATTAAGAAGCCGGGTTATGATTCCTGTAATGGTTTCAAATAAAGAGACAGATCATGTATTGGGGCATGAAATGGTGCATGTTTTCCAATATAATATTGTGAGGGAAAATGATAGTCTTTCTTTTCAATCATTAATGAATACTCCCTTATGGATGATTGAAGGTATGGCCGAATTCTTATCTATTGGGTCATCGGACAATAGAACATCAATGTGGATGCGAGATGCTGTAATACATGATGATATCCCAAGTATAAAAGAGATGACACGAAAACCGGGCGAATATTTTCCCTATAGATATGGACATGCATTTTGGGCTTATGTTACTGGTGTGTGGGGCGATAATATTATGCAGCCTCTTTTATATAACTCTTTACGGTATGGATTGGAATATTCTTTTAAATCTTTATTAAAAGTTGATTCTGATAGTTTATCTGTACTTTGGGAAAGTTCTATAAAAAATCATTATAAAAAATTTCTTGTCGATACCATCTCTCCTGTTGGTAAAATAATGTTTAATACTAAAAGCGGAGGAGAAATAAATCTTTCTCCGGTATTAAGCCCAAATGGTAAATTCATCACTTTTCTTTCCAACAAAAATGTAATAAACGTCGATTTATTATTAGCCGACACCGAATCAAATAAAATTCTCTCGAAATTGACCTCTTCATTACGAAAATCACATATCGATGATTTCAATTATATTGAAGAAGCAGGTTCGTGGTCGCCTGATGGAACAGAATATATATTGACCACTTTTACTAAGGGCACGAATAAATTTTTAATTGCTACGCTGTATAAAAATAGGATTAAATCTACTCGTGAAATAGAAATTAAGGGTATTGATGCTTTAATAAATCCTGAATGGTCGCCCGATGGGAAATCAATTTTATTTAACGGTCTTGTAAAAGGTAAAAGTGATTTGTACATATATGAACTGGAAACAGGTAAAATAGAACAATTAACTGATGATTTATATTCCGACTTACAACCATCGTGGTCTGCTGGTGGAAACGAAATAGCATTTATTTCGGATCGTGGCTTCGATACTGATATAGAAAATCAGATTTATGGTTCTTACAAACTTTGTATATTTAAAATACATACTAAACAAATTATAATTTATGATTTGTTTCCCGGAGCAAATATATTTAGTCCGCAATATTCTTCACGCGACTCTTCACTTTATTTTCTTTCAAACGCCGATGGTTTTAGGAATTTATACAAATATCATTTACACAGTGGCGAGATTTTTAAACTTACCAAATTTGCAACAGGAATAAGCGGAATTACTGATCTCGCTCCGGCATATAGTGTGGCAAAAGAAACCGGTGATATAGCTTATACAATTTATAATAATGACAATTACGAAATATATTTAGCAAAATCCGATGAGTTTACTCCAATTCCGGTTAACCCAAACATAGTAAATTTCGATGCAGAAATGTTGGCTCCGGGTAATAATAGAATCATAAATATTGTTGATCAAAACTTAAATAAAAGTAAAGCTTTACCAAATGATTCGTTTAATATCCAAAAATACGATCCCAAATATGAATTAGAATATATAGGATCAACCGGATTTGGAGTAGGACAAAGCTCTTATGGGACATTTGCTTCGGGAGGTGTAAGTATGCTATTTAGCGACATGCTTAAGTATCACCAAATATTTACCCTGTTAAATATTAATGGTGAAGTCTACGATTTTGGTGGACAATTAGCATATATAAATTCTAAAAATCGATTTACCTGGGGAGGTTCATTTTCTCATTTCCCTTACAGATCAATGTACTATTCATCTCGAAAAGACTCATTAGATGATATTCCTGTGCACATTCAAAATTATGAGCAAGTAAGGTTATTCGAAGAAAATATTTCTTTCTTCTCTCAGCTTCCATTATCCTCAAAGTTACGTTTCGAAGCTGGATTATCCTATGCCAGATATAGTTATAGAATAGATAACATTTCTCAGTATTATACTTTAAGCGGCAGTCCCTTGGGTCAGGAAAAAACCAAAGAAGAAAATGTTCCTGATCCATTTAATATTGGAAGTACATATCTTGCTTTTGTTGGTGACAATTCCAATTTCGGTGTTACTTCACCAATGATGGGATATAGATATCGATTTCAAATAGGACAGATGATTGATGAATACGATATAACTAACGTATCGATTGATGTTCGTAAATACTTCTTTTTAAAACCTATTAGCATAGCATTTAGGGCTATGCATTATGGCAGGTATGGAAAAGACGCTGATAATCTATATCAATTAAGTTTAAGTAATGAGTATTTAATTCATGGTTATAATTACAATGCTTTTTACAAATCTAGTGAATCTGCAGAAGAAAGTAGCTTAGATATAAATAATATTAATGGAAGTAAAATTCTAATATTTAATTCCGAATTAAGAATCCCTTTTACAGGAGTAGAAAGACTTTCATTAATTAAATCGGGTTTTTTATACTCAGATATTGTTTTGTTTTTTGATGCGGGAATTGCATGGACACACGATAAATTTCCATGGCTTGAAACAAGTGATATAAGATACTATTGGAATGCTAATCCAGATTATCATACACCGGTATATAGTCTGGGTGCTTCGTTACGGATTAATTTATTTGGGTACGCTATACTTGAACCATATATTGCAATACCCTTTCAATTGGAAAATGTTTCTTATTCTACCGGATTTATTATTAGTGGAGGTGGTTGGTAGAATTTAGTTTAGATGTTACTAGTTTAAAGTTCTATTTATCCTTTGAATAAATTTACAAACTAAAAAACAAGAACTTAATTACTACCTTAAATCCGCAATACGTGGCACGGAAAACTTTATTTATTATTCCTTTACTTCCTCGTAATCAACATAATCACCTTCGTTTTTATCTATCTTTTTACCTTGATCCGGTTTTGTATTTATTGTAACATCACCTTCTTTTTTCTGATTATATTGAGATTGCTGGTTTCCAGCATTATTTTGCATCTTTTTCAAAAATGATTTTAAAAAAAATTGAGCCAAAAACTTAATAATGAAAAATATTAAAACTAGAATTAATATAAATTTAAACATGATCGCTACATATTAACTTCTGCTATAGTTATACTTGTCTAGACTATTCTTATAAAAGCAACAGAAGAGGTTATTTATTACTAAACATTTTTTACTTTTGTAAAATTACTATAATCAAACAAGAAATTAAATAAAATTTTATGGAAACTGTAGTTAGTGGAATTAGACCAACAGGAAATTTGCATTTAGGGAATTATTTTGGTGCTATGAAAAACTTTATAAAAATGCAAAATGAAAACAACTGTTTTTTCTTTATTGCTGATTATCATTCGTTAACTACACATCCTACTCCCGGAGATTTACACGGTAGTGTAAAACAAGTTTTAGCAGAATATTTAGCCTGTGGTTTAGATCCTGAAAAAGCAACTATTTACTTACAAAGCGATGTTCCTGAAGTTATAGAATTATATTTACTTCTTACTATGAATGCTTATGTGGGCGAACTTGAGCGTACAACATCTTTTAAAGATAAAGTTCGTAAAAATCCTGAAAATGTAAATGCAGGACTATTAACTTACCCTGTTTTAATGGCAGCAGACATTCTTATTCATAATGCTGCAAAAGTTCCTGTTGGTAAAGACCAGGAACAGAATCTTGAGATGGCGCGTAAATTTGCACGTCGATTCAACAATATGTATAAACAAGAATATTTTGTAGAACCACAACCATTTAATTTTGGAGAAAATTTAATTAAAATTCCTGGACTGGATGGAACAGGGAAAATGGGAAAATCAGAAGGAAATGGAATATTTCTTATTGATGATGAAAAAGCTCTAAAGAAAAAAGTTATGCGTGCTGTAACCGATAGCGGCCCGACTGAAATGAATTCTGAAATTGCAGAGCCTATTCAAAATTTATTTACTATAATGGATGTTGTTTCAGAAAAAAGTACACTCGACTTCTTTAAAGAAAAATATGCCAACTGTGATATTAGATATGGTGATCTTAAAAAACAGATAGCTGAAGACATAAATTTATTTATCTCGCCAATAAGAGAAAAAATAAACGATATTAAATCTAACGATGAATACTTGCGAAAAGTAGCACTTATGGGCGCAGAAAAAGCTCGTGAAAGCGCTTCAAAAACAATTAAAGAAGTAAGAAAAATTATTGGGTTTAGACCGTTCTAAATAATAGATTTGAGATTTTAGTATCAAGTAATGAGATTAGAAATCTTCCTCTCTTGATAATCAATACTCATATCTCAATATTACCTATATATGAAAAATGGCGAAAATTTTAATCCAGAAAGAAATTATCTTGGAGAAGCTTTATTTAAGGCTTTTGGGGGATATTTTTTTTGGTTAATAAAAGGAAAAAGGACATCTTTAACAGAAGAAATGCAAAAGGTTTTTCGGAATGTATTTACTTCAATCTTTTTTTATGCTCTTTTTCTAGTTCTTATATATTTTATTTATAAAAGCATTTACTATTAGGCGTAGCGTCACGTCTCTCTTGATACTCATTACTCACAACTCAATACTATCTATATAAACATAAATAGGTTACAGCCATTACCATCATTCCTAAAATTAATATAAAAAGAGACCCAGAATAAATGTAAATAATTTTATTGTTGTTAAATAAGTAGATTCAAATTATGGAGAACATATTTAAAATCTTAGGAATAATAATAGTTGTTTTGGGCATTTTAAATGCAATTCTTTCAAGTGTTACTAAAACTGTTTTGAGAAAAAACGGATTTGAAGTTACATCCATAATAGCTCAATTTTCAGATTTGAAAAAACTATATCAACTTTCAAAAAAGGAAAAAAACTATAAAGTACTCTTTTATGCTTACTTACTAAGTACTCTGCTCTTTTTTAGTATAGTGATTATAATAATAGTACTTATAACAAAGTTTTACTAAACACTATTGCGTATTTGAAACATATGTGTTAGTTAAAATAAAAACCCTTGCTGAGCGTAGTTTGTAACTCGAAGCAGCTCGGCGAAGTTTATTCACCTGCGGTTCATGAGATCGCTTCGCTAAGTTGCAACTTCGTCGTATTATAAAGTTAATATGCAATTAACATTGTTTTGTAAAAACAATACTGATATAAAAAGAGACACAAAACCACACGATACAATCGTGCGGCAGCGGGTGTATTTTTGTTCTAATAAACAGTCAGAGATCCAAGTTAGAGTAATCTTACCCACTAAGATAGAAACAAAAGTGCATAAAAAACGTTAAATTTGTAGTATGACACAAATGATGAAAGACATATTAAAATTAAGTATTCCTGAGCGAATACTAATGGTTGAAGCTATCTGGGATAGTATTGCAGAAAATGAAGACAAATTGGAATTAACAAGTGAGACAAAACAGCTTTTGGACGAAAGACTAGCAGCTCATGAAAATAATCCGACAGAGGGTTCAAGTTGGGAAGATGTTAAAGCCAGAATTAAAAGTCAGATTTAATGCATAAACTCATAATTAAGCCATTTGCTGAATTAGATGTAATAGATATCTCAAAATGGTACAATGATAAACGAGATGGATTAGGCGATGAGTTCTTATTGGCTTTAGATGCAAAGATTAATGAGATACAAAGAAATCCAGATCATCATCAAGCTATTTATAAGAAAATAAGAAGAGCATTGACAGACCGTTTTCCTTATGGAGTCTTTTATATTATTGAGAAAAATACAATTTATGTATTAGCAATAATCCATTCAAGTAGAAATCCGAATATATGGAAAAAAAAGAAATAGTTGGTTTTGCTCCTGCTAAGCGTAGTTTGTAAATCAAAACTACTTTAAAGAAAATAAAAAAATTATTGAGTCTAAATCTTTTTAAAAATAGATTTAAGATCAAGTATTTTCTCTCTTGATACTAAATACTCTCATCTCAATTCTACCTAAATAAACATTAGTAAGCTAACAGCCATTACCATCATTCCTAAAACTAATCCATAAATTGATAAATGGTGCTCGCCATATTCTCGTGCGGCAGGTAAAAGTTCATCGATTGAAATAAAAACCATTATTCCGGCTACTCCGGCAAATAATATCCCAAAAACTGTTGGTGACATAAAAGGCCTAAGTATTACATAACCTATTATAGCTCCAACCGGCTCAGCTACACCTGATAGAAAAGAATACCAAAATGCTTTCTTTTTATCTCCGGTTGCAAAATAAATTGGAACTGAAACTGCAATTCCTTCAGGAATATTATGAATTGCAATAGCCACAGCAATTGCAATACCTAAACTTGGATCGGTTAATGCGGCAGTAAATGTTGCAAGTCCTTCGGGTAAATTATGAATAGCAATAGCTAAAGCTGTAAACGTACCCATTTTCAAAAGCTTTTTATTTTTATGTTCTACTTTTGCTTTTTCATCCATTTCCTCAACCATTCTAATTTCATGAGGATTTTCAATGGATGGAATTAATTTATCAATTATACCGATAAAGAAAATCCCTCCGAAAAAAGATATAACGGTTACCCACGATCCCATTTTTTCACCCATTTCGGCAACAAGTGAATCTTTTGCTTTAAAGAAGATTTCGATCATGGATACATAAATCATTACTCCTGCAGAAAAGCCTAACGAAAGAGAAAGAAATTTCGTATTTGTAGTTTTAGTAAAAAACGCCAAGGCGCTACCTATTCCTGTTGATAATCCTGCAAATAAGGTTAAGCCAAAAGCAAATAAAACACCTTCATTAAACATAGTTTTATAATTTGGGTTAGGAATATAAATTTACAAATTCTATTTTAAATAGCACAATAGACTCAAACAATCCCTAATTAATAAAGTTCAAGCTTATACCAAAATAACCAATATAATTCGTTTCTTTTTCACTTATATTTCTTCAAAAAATAATTTAAATAGTCGTAGCACGGATACTCCCTAGAAAGAGTAAAATTATTTATTTCTGTATAACAGCCATTACCGGGTTTGCTTAATAATTATAAAATCCGTGTCACGACTTATTTATCTAAGCAAATAATAATTCAAATTATTTATAGTTTATTTTGAAAAATGAACTACTCCGCTACAAGCAGACGGAGTATTAACAAAAAATTTCTTTTTAATTTCGCCCCAAGGGCCGGGGAATATGACCCAATAGATCCCTCGACTTCACTTCGACAAGCTCAGTGGAGTCCGCTCGGGATCAGTTCAACTAGATACTTTCAGTTCACTATCGTTCCTGAAATTATAGTTTCACTGATTTAATTGGAATTAATCATGAAATGGTTCCCAATTTTTTGCTAATCCTCCAATTCCGGTTTCACGATATGCACTTTGAATATCACGACCTGTTTCTGCCATTGTTTCAACAGCTTTGTCGAATGAAATTTTGTGTCCTCCATCAGAAAACAAAGCATAAACGGCACATTCCATTGCTTTTCCAGCTGCTATTGCATTACGTTCAATACACGGAATCTGTACATATCCTCTAACAGGATCGCATGTTAAACCTAAATTATGTTCAAAACCCATTTCTGCGGCATATTCTATTTGTCGTAATGTACCACCCATTATCTGAGCAGCGGCTCCGGCAGCCATTGCACAAGCAGTCCCAATTTCTCCCTGGCATCCAACTTCAGCACCTGATATAGATGCATTTCGTTTAACCACATTTCCAATAATTCCTGCTGTTGCCAAAGCTCGCAGAACCTTATTTTCGGTAAGTTGCTCTTCTTTTTGCAGATGATACAAAATAGCAGGCAATACTCCTGATGATCCACAAGTTGGTGATGTTACTATTTTCCCTCCTGCTGCATTTTCTTCAGAAACAGCTAGGGCATATGAAAAAACAAATCCTTTGTTTTGAATTGCTCTTTTTGAGTTTTTCGATTTTATGAAATAGTTACTTGCTTTTCTGGCTAACTTTATCTCACCCGGAAGTACTCCTTCGTTATCTAAACCTGCCTCAATAGTATCTTTCATTATATCCCAAACTTCCTTCAAAAACACCCAAATTTCTGTTCCTTCACAATCCTCAACATATTCCCAGAATGTTTTTCCTTCTTTATTACACCATGCCAATATATCATCAAGACTTTTAAGCTTATAGACAACTTTATCATTTAATATACCATCAGAGTCTCTTAAGTCTCCACCCCCAATGCTATACACTGTCCATTCACTCACTACTTCATTTTCAGCGTCCAAGGCTTCAAACAACATACCATTCGGGTGCAAAGGTAATTCCTCATCGGCCTTCCAAACAATCTCAACATTTTTTGGTGCAAATGTCTTTTCAATAGCGATATCTGTATGGTGACCTTTTCCTGTAGCTGCCAAACTACCAAAAAGACTTACTCTAAAATTTCCAATATCAGGGTTTTTATCTTGAAAAATGATCGCGGCTCTTACGGGGCCAATTGTATGACTACTGGAAGGTCCAAATCCAATTTTATATAATTCTCGTAAAGATTGCATGAAATGATTATTATGTTCAGTGCAAAGCTATGAAAAGATTTAATCATCAGAAACAATTATCAAATTTGCTAATGATAAATCTGAAAAATCAATAGTATACTTTATGAAAAAAATTTATGCGCTTAAACTCATTAAAATTGCACCTACAACTCCAATTATATTTCCGCCCATATGAACAATTATTGCATATGCATTATTATCGTATTTTTCTTGATAATACCCTGCAACTAATCCTAAACTTGTTGTGATCAAAACTATTTTAAGTAAGAATAAGAAACCAACTCCGGTCTTAATTAATATTAAATGAGCTAATCCAAAAGCAATAGCACTAAGTATTACAGGCAGACTAATTTTTCGTTTAAAAACAGTAATTCCTTTTGTACTTAAAGGCTTTAATAAATTTTGCAGAAATCCTCGAAATAATATCTCTTCAGCTATGCTTGCATAGATAAATACAAAAATAAATATCTGTAGTGGATTCATTACTTTAAATGCCGGATGTACCTCTAATTCACCTCCAGATACTTTTGTAACAACTGTCATTAAAATACCAATCGTAATAGTAACTATTACACCCATAGCAATTGGTTTTAATACTTTCTTAAATTTTGGCATAGAAATACTATAACTTAAATGCTTTCTCAAAAAATAAATTGCTAGAACAGAGAGTAATAAAAAAGATGTATGTGTTAGAAATGCCTGGGGAATAAAATCACTGTTCAAATTAAAATTAAAACTAACAAATTGAGCTATCGCATAAATAACTATTGTAATAATAAATCCATAAATAATTCTTTCTTTGTTTTTCATTCTTTTAGTTTTTTAGTTTTGTTTTATCTTGTATATTTTATTCTTAAGCTGCACCCCAAAATTGCTAGTAAAAACACAAATATATTTACCAAAAAGCAAATAAAAATTCAAGTTAGATACTTTATATTTTTTCTCTATTATCAATCTATACCCATTTTTAACTTCTTGAATATAATTTAAACAATAACTCTAATCCCGGTATTTTCGAATTGAAGAAAAACTTTTGATTCTGCAATAACGTTCTGGCCTGATCAGCAAAATCAGGCTCATCCATTTTCTCCATTAAATTAATAATAACTTGTTCGCGCATAAACCCAGCTAATAATGTACACGAAACATAAAGATTATTGCTCCATTTTGCTTGTAAAACCTTAGTTAAACTATTATTCATTAATACTAAAAGATGCTCTTCTCCATCGGTCATTAAATTAAGTTGCTGACTCTTCCAATATTTTAATGACTCAGATGCAGCACTAGTGTATGCAACATTTGCTCCTTTAATTTTAATTGGCTTATAAACTTGAATATGTACTTCTACTCCACGCTCAATAGCTTTCTCAATAATATCTTTCACTTTCTCCAACGGTTCAGGAAATATATCAATAACTGCAATTTTTTTACATTTATTCATCATTGATTCAAACCTTTCAAAAACAAGAGGAACCGATTCTATTGCATAAGTTCTTTCATCGTAATATATTTTCCCAAGATCCTTAAGTTGCTCTTTAAGATTACTCGTTTTTGATAGCATCAACTTCTCTAAATGATTAATAAATTCATCAGGGGGAACGGCCTTGCATTTTCTATTTTTATTATCTTCAATAAGAACAGCTCCCTTTTGCGATAATGAATCGATAGCCTTGTAAACATTTGCTGTTGGTTTATTAATTTGTTTGGCAACTCTATAAGCAGTCATCGGCTCACTTGCCAGCAATTCTAAATAAACTTCCGATTCTAAAAAATTAAATCCTAAATCACTTAGATTATCAAATATGCGTGTTTTTGATTCCATAATGCTTTGTTAAATTTAATATTTCAATAATATCAAATATAATATTTATTAGTATATTTTTATACTAATAGCCAAACATCACAGAAATTAAATACTACAGACAAAGCTATTGAGAGAAATATAATAGGCAAAAAAGCAATTGAAAGCCTTTTATGATTTAATTATCAAATATTATTTTTAAAATGTAGGTGCTTAGCGGATTTAATAAATAAAATTCCTTTATTACAAATCCTAAAAAGCCTTTAAAATATCGCCGCTTAGCACCTTCTTCTAAATGAGGGTGTCTAAAAAGTCTGAAAGTTGTCTATGCTTCGACAAGCTCATCATGAAAAAACATTATCAACTAATAAAATAATTATTTACTCTCGACAGACCATTTTATTAGTATGCGTGCAATATTGGTTGCATGGCTGTTAATTTCACGAAGGAAAGTCATTAACTCAACATGTGTTTTACTACTCGATACAGACTCACTTATTTCATCTCGTAAGCGATCAAAATGTTGTTTTTCTAACTCAATTTCAAGATTACGATAAGTCTTGTATTTATTTTTCATTGCTTTGGCTTTCTCAAGATTAACACTTTCAAAAACCTCCAAAGCTCTACTTAATTGTTTTTGTGTTTTTGTATGATAACTAACAATTTCATTCTTACCTTCATTCGAGAATTCATAAGCCATTTTACTCCATCTTTCAGCTTTTACAATCATCGTTGAAGAAACAATATCTGCAATTTGTTCAAATTCCTTAACTGTATAAAGCAACTGAAACGATTCATTAACGCGTTCCTCATTTACATTCTCACGCGTGATTTTTAAAATATAATCGTTGATTTGATCACGCAAAAAATTAACTTCTTCTTCCTTTTTCTTTATATCTGCAATAACTTCTGTTTTTTTCACCAGGTAAGGAATAATAACATCCCCTGTCATATTCTGAACCAGTTTACCCATTCTTAAGGCCTCTTTTTTGGCTAAACTTAAAGCTAGAGAAGCGTTTTTTACCATTCCATAATCCAAATAAACAGTTCTTAAAACTGGTTTTTCTATAACCGTTACAGGAAGAATTTTCTCTATAATTCTCCCCATCACATTTACAAATGGGAGTATCAAGCATGTTAAAACAATATTAAACACAGTGTGCGCATTGGCTATCTGACGCGGGACTGTACCTGCAAGGGAATTTAAATCACCATCGGGCAAAGTGCTTTTTGGTGAAATTGCTTTAACCATTTCAGCAAATTGAGGAATCCAAAATAAGAATATTAGAACTCCAATAACTTTTATTATTGTATGTGCTAAAGCAACTTGTTTTGACTCACGATCGGTTTTTATACTTGCCAAAATTGCGGTAATTGCTGTTCCGATATTTGCTCCGAACAACAAAGGAATTGATGCCTCAAGACTAATTAAGCCTTGCGTTGCAAGTACTATCATTATACCAATAAAAGCACTGCTACTTTGTATTAAGGCAGTAAATATTGCTCCTATAAGAATCCCAAGCAAAGGATTTTCAAGTTTTACTATTGAATCAATAAATGGTGCAAAAGAACGTAATGGATACATTGATTCGGACATAATATGCATTCCAAAAAATAAAATCCCAAAACCCAAAATGGTCTTTCCAATACTTCGAATATATGCTGATTTTGTAAATGAATTCATTAAAAATCCTACCCCCACTAATAAAAGGGAATAGTCAGTCAATTTAAATGCTATTAATTGTGCTGTTATTGTAGTTCCAATTCCTGCACCTAAAATAATGCCTATCGTCTGTCGGAATTTCATAAGTTTTGAATGCACAAAACTAACAAGCATAACGGTTGTTGCACTACTACTCTGAATAACCATAGTAACAAATGTCCCTACTCCTATTGCGATAAATCTATTATTCGTGATATGACTTAAAACCGCTCTCATTTTATCGCCGGCAGCATTCTGCATTCCGTCACTCATCATATTCATTCCCAAAAGAAATAAGCCCAATCCACCAATTAAACCAATAACTAAAAGAAAAACCCAATTTGATTTCCTTGCATATGCTTTATAGATTAAAAAATTGGTTTCAGGATAATCAAGCAGCTGAGCAGAAATTTCATACATTCCTTCTTTAGAACCTAAAACAATATGCGTTTGTGCAATACCTGAAGAATCGGTATAAATTAAAGTATCCTGAATATTAAATTCTGTATCGCCCTTGGGAACTGAAATTGTATTAAGCTTTACTAATTGATTTTTACCGGGATTATTATTTTTATCCAAAACCAATATTCGAATTGGCTTTTCTGTTTTTAAACCCGCAGTTTGTGTTTGATTATCTCCGGAAAAATTCGAGATATTTCTTGAGCTTGGCTTTATTAGTTTGAAACTATTGATACTATCGGTCTGTGTAAATGCCAAAAATGACATAAACAGAAATAAGGAAATCAATATGTATGCTTTTAACTTCACAACTTGTTATATATAAAACAAATTTAAGCTTGATAGTTCATATTTTGAAAAAAGAAATTAATAAATATCGTTATTAAAATATCTTAACTATTTTTATGTGATTTTTAAAACTACACAACAATGTCTTCGAAAATAATATTAGAAATTTGTGCTAATTCGGTTGATTCTGCTTTAATGGCAGAAAAAGGTGGAGCACAAAGAGTTGAACTTTGTGATAATATTTACGAAGGAGGAACAACTCCATCCTATGGTGCAATAAAAATTGCCGGAGAGAAACTAAATATTGAACTAAATATTATTATAAGACCTCGTGG
Organism: Bacteroidales bacterium; assembly: GCA_013138975.1. Lineage (GTDB taxonomy): Bacteria > Bacteroidota > Bacteroidia > Bacteroidales > UBA12077 > UBA12077. Next base: position 9,613 of record WTBR01000126.1, on the reverse strand, counting down.
TGGTGATTTTTGCTATTCTGATTTAGAATTCGAAATAATGCAAAAAGATATTGAATTTGCAAAAGAAAATGGTGTTAATGGCGTTGTAATTGGATTACTACATCCTGATGGATGTATTGATATTAAACGAACAAAGCAATTGGTTGAATTAGCTGAACCTATGTCTGTTACTTTTCACAGGGCTTTCGATGTTTCAAATGAGCCTTTTCAGGCTTTGGATGATATTATTGATTGCGGTTGCGATAGACTTTTAACATCAGGACAAAAGAATAAAGCATATGATGGAGTAGATCTTCTCAAGAATCTGATTGAAAAAGCGAATAATCGAATTATCATAATGCCGGGTAGTGGAATAAATGAAGCAAATATTCAAGAGATTTACGAAAAAACGGGTGCTACAGAATTTCATGTATCATTACGAAAGAATGTTTTGAGTAAAATGAATTACAAAAACGAAGATATAAATATGGGAGGCATCCCTCAAATAAATGAATTCAATATTTCGGTAACCGATTCCGATAGAGTTCAAAAAATGATTCAAATATTAAAAAAACTATAATACTCCTTACACTATGAAGAATATTTTTATTGGTTTAATTGTTTTGTTTGCAATAAGTTGTTCCAAGCCAAATCATCTTATAAATGATGATGAATATTTAAAAACCGTTAAAACTGATTTTGAAAAAGTAAGAGAGCTTGCATCAAATAGGGATAATCAACTATTTAATGTTTTTGAGGAGAACCTTAGTATTGAAGAAAAAGAAGCATTAATGTTTCTATATGCTTACATGCCCTTAAATGATTTAGCTGATTATGATAGTAAGTTCTTTCTGAATAATATACGATTAGCACTAAAAACAAAAGAAACATTTAATTGGGGGGATCAAATACCGGAAGATATTTTTCGACATTTCGTTTTACCTTACCGGGTTAATAACGAAAATCTGGACAGTTCAAGATCTGTATTTTTTAATGAATTAAGTGTAAGATTAAAAGGAATGGATTTAAAAGAAGCCATTCTGGAGGTTAATCATTGGTGTCATGAGAAAGTAAATTATCAACCTACAGATATTCGTACAATTTCACCACTAGCAGCAATTAAATCTACTTATGGAAGATGCGGTGAAGAATCCACTTTTACTGTAACAGCAATGCGTGCAGCAGGAATACCTGCCCGTCAGTGCTATACTCCTCGCTGGGCACATACCGATGATAATCACGCATGGGTTGAGGTGTGGCTCGATGGCAAATGGCATTATTTGGGAGCTTGCGAACCAGAAGCCGATCTAGATATTGCCTGGTTCTCAGCACCTGCATTAAGAACAATGCTTGTAAATTCGAATGTTTTTGGAAAGTACACAGGATCTGAAGAAATTATACGTAAAGAAGAAAAATATACGAAAGTAAATATGCTTAGTAATTATGCTCCTGTTAAAACAATATTTGCTAAAGTTGTTGATGAAAACAATGCAATTGTGCATGATGCTACTGTTGAGTTTCAATTGTATAATTACGCAGAGTATTATCCAATAGGGAAAAAACAAGTTAATGAAAATGGGTTAGCTTCATTAATGACTGGTTTTGGCGACTTAATTGTGTGGGCTTATAATGATAATAAATATGCATACCAGAAAATCACAGTTGAACAAACCGATACAGTTATCCTGAAATTACATTCACAAGAAAACAAAGAATATACTGATATTTTTGATATTATACCTCCAATAGCAAAAGATCCAAAAGCCATTTCTGCCGAAGGTGAAGCTATAAATAAAATAAGGTTAGCACAAGAAGATTCCATTCGCGAATCATACGCAAGCACTTTTATTAATCAGAAAGACGCTGAAGAATTTGCTTTAGAATATAATTTTGATCCGAAAATTATATGGAATTATCTTGAAAAAAGTCGTGGAAATTATCCTGAAATCACAGATTTTATAATGAAAGCTACTAAAATCAGCTCTGATTATACAGTGCCATTATTAGAAGCTATTGCTCCAAAAGACTTGCGCGATGGAGAATCCGAGATCTTACTCTCGCAACTCAGACATTCATTTGAATATGTTGGATATCTACCAAATTCTAATAAAGAATTATTTATAGATTATATTTTAAATCCAAGAATTGAAAACGAAAAACTTACCAATTATAAAGCATATCTACAAAATGCTTTTGATACAGCCTTTGTTGATGATTCAAAATCTGATATAAGTTACCTTGTTAATTGGATAAATAATGAAATAACGATCAATAATGATGCAAATTACTATAATGTTCCCATAAGCGCACAGGGAGTATATGAATTAAGAATTTCTGATGAATATTCTCGTGATTTATTCTTTGTAGCTGCTTGCAGAAGTTTTGGAATACCTTCGAGATTAGAACCCGCAACTAAAACACCACAATATTTCAAAGAAAAATGGATTAATGTTAATTTCAAGGAAGTTAAACTTTCTGATGAAAAGACTTTGGCAACATTAAAATTAATTAATGCTAAAGAAAATAATACAGACTTAAAATACAGAGTTCATTTTGCCTTATCAAAATTTGAAAATGGAAAATACCATACTTTAGATTATGGTTGGGATACTCCTATAAGTGAAATGAATGAAGCTTTAAAATTAGAATCCGGAAATTATCTTTTGATAACCGGAAACAGACAAGCTAACGGGAATATACTTACAAGCAATTACTATTTCAATTTAAAAGAAGGTGAATCTAAGGAGCTTACTGTTAAATTAAGACAAAACAACGAATTGCTTAAGCCTATAGCCGAGATTTCAATACCTCAGAAAGTTAAAGATTTTTCTGTGAATGATATTATTATTAATACTGATCCAGTTTGTATTATTGGATTTATAAATCCCGAGAAAGAACCAACAAAGCATACTCTTCTTGATATTGAGAAATTTGCTTCAAGTTTTGACAGTATACAAACAAACATCTATTTGTTTACGAATTCTAACAATTTTGAGAGTGCAAAATATAAATTACCTCTAAAAACGAAATATTTGCTTGATGAAGATTTCGCTTTTCTTTCACAATTTTCAAAAGAAGTAAACAAAGATTTAAGTGAATTACCTGTTTTTATGGTAATAAAAAACAATCAGGTATATTTCTTATCAAAAGGCTACACCATTGGAATTGGCGAACAAATGATAAAGCTTATTCAAAGGATATAATAACAATTCTTCATTAAAATGTCGTATTTATGTTTAAAATTGTTCCCCGAAATTCGGGATGAAAACAAATGCCGTTACATATTCAATTCATATTTGCAAAAACAAATATGACATATTGAATAGTAAACGGTATAACTGGGATAAGTGGATGCTCAAAAATACTAAAGAATAATAGACTTTGACAAGCTTTTAAATCGGGGTCAGTTCAACACAAAGCACATTTTCGAGAAAATAGAAAACGATGCGTAGTTGCTAGTGGTTGTTAAAAAAATTTATTTCAAGAAAACACTTGCTCCAACTTTAAAACCAAATCCTCTTTCATTTATACAGATTTCACTTGTAGAAACTCCTAAATTATTTGTTGAATATTCATTATTATCAACCTTTGTACCATCATAGCTTAATAAAAGTTCGAGCGTAAATTTTCTTTCAAAGAAATACTCAATACCAATTCCAAATCCATAATCTACCCCATCCATGCTTATATTGGTTATTGCACCACTGTCGATATCTTTCTGCTCTAATTTATAGTTTGAATACCCAACTTTCATTTGAAAAAATGGAATAAATTTATAATCCCCTATATAACCTCTAACGTATGGACCAATCAAAAACTCGTTGGATTTATTATAACCTCCAGATTCCATTTCTTTTTGATATTCATATCCAGTATACATACCTAAAAAAATATAATGCGTAATAAAACCCCCCACTGAAGGCTGAAAATTAATTTGTGTTCTGTCTACTTGGGTTGTATTTGAACCCATCCTATAATTAGTTGATAAGAATAAACCCGAAATATCAGAAGAACCTCTCAAAATATATCTTCCAGGTTGTGGTTGTGCTTGTGAAATAAAAACTACAAACATCAATAGAACAAACAATAAGTATTTTCTCATAATAAAATTATTAATTAACTCGTAAAGTTAAATTATTCCTTTGTTTCAATTTTTTGAATTACCTCTAACGGCAGTTTGTCTAAAAACTGCTTCAGTGTCTAAATTTAGATCAAAATTTATACATTTTAAGCTTTTTAAGGCATATTTGAATGCGAAGACTTTTGAAAAAAGGTAAAAGTCTAAAAAATTAATTCCACAATATATGAGGTACTCTCTTTTTAATTGGGGTTAGTTCAACATAAAGCACTACCTGTAACACTTTGCGGGATATTCGGCAATGCCGAAAACGTGGTTAATTGTTATGGGGCATAACGAATTATAGAAATGTCAATCCAATTCGTCGATTTAGTCCTTTCTCAAAAATTCTTATCAAAGTTGAAAGTTGAATATTTCCCTTTGCATTTTCAATTTTCGAGATATAACTTTTTTTAGTTCCTGCTTTTTCAGCTAACTGTTCTTGTGTCATATTAGCCTCTTTTCGAGCTATTTTAAGCATCTCACTTACGATGAACATTTGTGCATGTTCTTCATATTCATTTCTACTATCAGAACCAATAGAACCATGTTCTTTTTCTATCAACTCATCAAAGGTCTTAATATCTTTATAATCCTTCATAACTATTGATTTTTAAGTTGAAAATATTCTTTCTTTAATTTCATTGCTTTCTCAATTTCTTTCTTCGGTGTTTTTTGTGTCTTTTTCTGAAAACCATTAAACAATACAACTAATCTACCTTCGTCAAAACAACAAAATACTCGATAAATATTCGACTGGTATTCAATTCTCATTTCAAATAGTCCATCACATCCAGTCATAGGTGAAAGAAATTTCTCAGGAACTCTATCAACTTGTTTAATTAATTCAAAAACATATTTAATCTTCGATTTTACTTTTTCATCAAGTTTCTGATAAAAATCTAAAAAGTGATTTCCATGAAATATTATCTTTCTTTCCACGACTACAAAGTTATCTTAAAAGATAACATTGTCAAAATATTTTGCTATTAAAATTGGAAGTAAATGCTTGAAAAATTGCGACTGTTATGCTCACTAACGACAGTTTGTCTAAAAACTGCTTCAGTGTATAAATTTAGATAAAAATTCAGACATTTTAAGCTTTTTAAGGCATGTTTGAATGCGAAAGTCTTTTGAAAATTAAAAAGTAAAAGGCTAAAAAATCAATTCCACAAAATATAAAGTACTCCCTTTTATATCGGGGTCAGTTCAACATAAAGCACTACCTGTCACGCTTTTCGGGATATCCGGCAATTGCCGAAAACGATGCTTAAGTCTTACAAATTGTGCGCCTAAGTCGCATTGAGTTAATAAAGCTAAAAATAGCTTTCTTACCATAGGTCAAATTTTATTTAAACCATTGCTTTACTCTTGTGTTATGTTATTAGATATAAATTAAATAATACAAAAATGAAAGCATTACAATTAGTAAAATATGGTAACATTGAAGATAGCTTAGCCTTTAATGAAGTAAGTAAACCAGACGTTCAAGCTAAAGATGTACTTGTCGAAACTAAGGCCGCGGCTATTAATCCAATAGATAAGAGCATTATCATGGGAAACCTACAAAGCATGATTCCTATTCCACTTCCCAGTAGTTTAGCTTATGATGTAAGTGGAATTATAGTCGATAAAGGAGATGAAGTAAGCGATTTTGAAATCGGAGACTTTGTTTATGCAAGAGTGCCTCAGGAGCAAATGGGTACAATAGCAGAATATGTAGCAATAAATTGTAGCGCTGTATCAAAAAAACCGGAAAATATTTCTTTCGAAGAGGCGGCAAGTATACCATTAGCAGGACTTACCGCATTACAGTCGTTGGAATATGTTGGAATAAAAGAAAATGACAAAATTCTTATTCATGCAGGATCAGGTGGTGTGGGTAGTCTGGCTATTCAGTACGCCAAAGCTAAAGGAGCCTATGTTTATACTACCACTAGTACAAACAATGTAAAGTGGGTTAAAGAGCTTGGGGCTGACAGAGTAATTGATTACAAAACAGAAGACTATAAAACCATCGTAGCAAATGCAGATATAGTGTTTGATACACTTGGGGAAAACTATACTCTGGAAGCTTTTCAAGTTATTAAACAAGGCGGAAAAGTAGTTAGTGTTATTGGCCCTTTAGATGAAGAGAGTGCTAAAATGTTTGGGATGGCTGACTACAAATTACCAGAAGAATTATCTAAACTAATAAGCGATAAAGAGGCGTCTTACAAATTTATTTTCATGCACCCGAATGGAGCACATTTAGGTGAACTTAAATCATTGATTGAAGATGAAAAGATCAAACCAATCATTGATAAAATTTATTCCTTCTCTGAGAGTATTGAAGCATTCACACACCTTGCATCAGGCAGAGCAAAAGGCAAAATAGTAATAAAAATAAAATAAGCTTTTATAAAAAGGCTATATGTCTGCTTACAAAATATGTTTCTTGCCATACGTCAATAATAAGGCGTATGTCGAGAAATACCTTTGTACATTAATTACAAATAAATTATTAAAGGATATGAAGAAATCACAATGGGGTAACTTTGATATACCCATTCGTTGAAAAAAGTTGAAAATAGCAAAATCATTGCAAAACACCAAAACCCTGTTAATTATTGACCTGATGTTATAAACTGGCAATATATTGGTTTCATCAGCTGTGTAGATAGTTATCAACGAAGTGCGAAATTGTTTTAGTTTTTAGAAATAGCAAATTGCTCGTTAGAGCAAAAAGCAAGCTCTTTTGCAGAATACGCAAATGTGCTTGCTTAATGTTATTAATTCTAACAATTTACATTTTAATATGGTCGAACATATTACCAAATATTCTTTTTACAAAATTTAGTTTAACTGGATAATAAAAATCAGACTCAAACCAAGCTTTTTCTTTGTAATATGTAAAATCTCTAAAATTTTCATTTAGTTCCCGTCTTATTCCATTTCTTGACATTCTAAATATCATTAATTCAAAAATAGATGGCGTTGGTAATTCTTTTTTAATTAGTTGTTTATAATATCTCTTGCTATGCTTTTCGAGAATATCATCATTCTTTTTTTGCCTTTTTTCGGGCATAGGTTCTCTTGAAATTAGACAAGAGCCTTTTACATTTGTACCAAGTGCATTACCAATAAAATTTAAATATTTGACAATATGCCCACCTCTGTATACTCCCTGCACAATAATATTGGTGAATGTTTTTCCAAAATAACGCGGACGATGGAAAATAAATCCAAATCTATCAAGAAATACTTTCATCAACCCTGATACATCGAATGAATAATTGGGTGTTGCAAAAATAATTCCATCTGAATTTTCAATTTTTTCTAATAATTTGTCTCTATCATCTTTTAAAGGACAAAATTCTTCACCTTTATTTAAACAAAGTGAACACCCTGTACATATTTTCAAATCATAATCACCTAATGGTATAATCTCATATTCAACCTTACCTATTGATTGTAAGTTTTTTAGAAATTTTTCTGCTGCAAAATAAGTATGTTTTTTTCTCCCACTACCAACAAATGCAATAACTTTCATAATTATTTACTCCTTTATGTTTCATTTAAATTATACAATAAATATATTGCTTATTTTTGAGCTCTTTCCAAAGCCTTTTCCACCGCTTTAAGATATGCCTTTGATGTTAGTGTAGCACCACTAATGACATCAACTTGAAGCGACTGAGCTTTAACAACCCTATCGAAAAGCAACGAATCAGAAGTATTTTCAGCACCAGGATCAGAAGTACCTAGCATTTCTATGTTTCTTACTTTACCTGAAGTTACAAGTATCTCAACAGTACAGACTCTCCATTTGTACATTCCGCCTTCATACTCTCCAATATAAGTACCGTCATTTAAATTAGTGAAATATATTTCATTAAGTGGAAGATTTCTTGCTTCTTCATGTTCTAATTTTAATCCTCTGCAATTTATTAAACAGAAAACTATTACACTTGCTGTGCTTATTAAAATTATTTTTTTCTTCATCTTCTTTTAAATTTATCTCTATTTAAATGCTTTGTTTTAATATTTTAATAATGATTCAATTATAAACTGAATCATTTGAAAATACCTTTCAATTAAATTAAATTTGTTTCTTAAACTGAGGCAAAAATATAGTGATTGCTTTTTATATGAAATAGTTATTTTTAATCATTTTTTATGGATCCTGTTGAATTCAATACAATTTTAAAAAAACATCTTTCAATTGAGAAATTTGATGTTTCTGAATCAGATTATACTGAATTTGAAAATCGTATTTCATTACTTGAGAGATTAGCTGAAGTACAAAATAGTTCTGTTCTTGTTTTCGATTTTTATAAACGTGATTATGCTTTTAAACGAATACATTACTCAGAACAAATAGGACATGAAAGTCAAAAAGCAGATGAATTAGGATTAGGTTATTTTGTTTCACGTATTCATCCGGAGGATTTTCCTATTCTAGTAGATACCTACCAAAAAGCACTTGTTTTCTTAGATAGTTTACCTGAAAAAGAAAAAAAGGATTATAAATTAATTTATAATTTTAGAGCAAAGGGGAAAGATGGAAAGTATTATACAGTAATTGATCAAGTTGTAATTTTAGAATTAGACAAAAAAGGTAATATCTGGCTTATTTTAGCTATTTCTGATATTCTACCATCTAAAGGTAAAAGTGAAAAAGCAAGTCGACAACTATTAAATGTGAAAAATAAAACCTTGTATTTATTTAATAGCAACACGAATTATAAAGGAAAACCTGTTTTATCATCAAGAGAGATCGAAGTTTTAGGGTTAGTTTCTAAGGGATTTGCAAGTAAAGAAATAGCAGAAAAACTTTTTATCAGTGTTAATACAGTTAATAATCACAGACAACATATACTTGAAAAGATTAATGCTTCAAATACTGCTGAAGCAGTTATTTACGCAAGAAATCTTGGGTTTATTTAACTTGCAATCCCCAAATTGTGCGTCAGCACAAAAGCGCGTTGGAAAAACTAGAATAATTTTCAATCATACTTGCCGAACCAATAATAATTTTAGTTTCTCATTGTTAAAATATTATTTATTTTATTATCAGAAAGAAGATTAAGTTTCCTAAATTATTTAATTGTCTAAATGAGTAGAAGAGTTCCTTTTAGAAATTTGTTTATAACAGCAGTTTGTCTAAAAACTGCTTCAATGTATAAATTTAAATCAAAATTTATACATTTTAAGCTTTTTAAGGCATGTTTGAATACGAAAGGCTTTTGAAAACTAAAAGGTAAAGTCTGAAAAATCAATTCCTCAATATATAAGGTACTCCCTTTTAAATCGGGGTTAGTTCAACATAAAGCACCTATTCGGGAAAACCGAAAACGATGCTTAATTGTTAGCGGTTGAATTATTATATTAAAAGCTATATCCAATACTAATACCAACCTAAGTTTACATCTTATTGTACTTTTATATAAATAAGCAAGGACAAAAAGAGGAATAAGGTTTTTAATACCAATGAGACAACGATCTCGATTTAATTGATAATCCCCTCTTTTCATT
>WTBR01000112.1 GCA_013138975.1 Bacteroidales bacterium | reverse complement strand
ACTTTAATTTTATTTCAATGGAATTAAATACAATAACATATTGATATTTTACGCAAAATGCATTTTGTGGGTTGATAGTTGTTGTTTGTCGATATCGTTAAAATACTGAACAAAATAATATTATCTTACAGATAATAAATCCAAAGACTAGTAAAAACAAAATATTTAGACCCTGCGTCTAACATTCATTTTAACCCAAACAATCTAATTATTACCCAAATTACAAGAGCCAGTGGCTCTTTTTTTTATACGCATACTTAAAATAATAATGATTATTTATACCTAAACTTTTATAGAACGCAGATGAAACGGATTCACTAAACTGGTGAAACGCTGATTATACGGATAAAAACTATAATAGCCTTTGAGAATACTTCGACAGAGCTCAGTAACTAACTCATAATTAATTTTTTCTGAATTGACGAGAAGAAATTTAAGTATATGATTTTTTTGTAAAAATCTGTACTAATCAGCGTTCTATTATTTTTAGGTAAATTTGGTATTTGCTATTGGCTGTAGCCTTCGAGTGTACTTCGACAGAGCTCAGCAACCACCTCAGGCTACGTGCTTAATATAAACATATTGCCATTATGTTGATAGTCGATTATTTCGTAATAAAAATATTGATTTTTATTCTTTGTGTGCCTTTGTGTGTACTTTGTGATTCTTTGTGGTTAGATTAGAATATAAATTGAAGGAATAGCCTTCGAGCGTCTCGACCTACAAACATTTTCAGTTTTCTTGACAGCGCACTTTTTTTTATAAAATCATGTTTCAAACAATCCATTTTCTAAGCAAATTGTGTTTTGGGGGTCGTTAGTTGTTGTTTGTCGACATCGAATAAATTATAAACAATTTAGTGTTATACTTGCAAGTATAAATTTAATATATATCAACACAATTTAGACCCACAATTAAACACAATATACACTCGATTTATTACCCAAAAAAGAGGAGCCATTGGTTCTTTTTTTTTTGCACATACTTTACCAAAAAATACTTATTATTATTCTTTGTTGCAGTAAGTAAATTCAATGAAAGAATTAACACTCCTAAACTCCAAGTATTTTTTGATTAAGCTAATCGCTGTGGTACGACTCACTTAAATAGATAACTGTAAATAGGTGTATATTTAGTGATTATCATAAAAGTCGTGCTACAGCTTGCGGATTCAAGATTAAACTTAAATTTTAAAAAATTTAATTAAGGTTCTTTTTTAAAACATATGTAGTACTTATAAGATTATCAGAACTACCACCAGCCATTGAAACAAGCTCGTACCCTTTGTTTTTTAATTCGTTAAGTTTGGAATGAATAGTTATTAAATTATCTTCCATTGTTTTTGGATTTATTTTTTTCAGACTGCTTTTTTCAACTGTCCCATCTTCATATATTGTAACCATACTTGATGGCATCATTCCAAATATTTCAGTAGTTCTAATAATAACATATCCATCTTTTGTTATTTGATTATCATCCTGTTGTGATACAAAAACAAAACTACTCATTGTGATTACAACAATAAGTGCAAAAATAGTAATCGAGATAAAATAAATTCTTTTCATTGTCTTTTTGTTTTAAAAGTTAATTTGCTTTCCTTTTTATACTTTAAAATATCATGTTTCGAAAACCCTTAATTACAAATCTGCATTAGTTGAGTTATTCAAAAGTTTCGATCTTATATTTTGATTAAATTACTAAATATAAATTCCCCATTTTTATTATATGCTAATAACTTAAAATAAACTTGATTTTCATTCCGAGTATAAACTTGATGTGAATTATTACCTGCTGATATATCATGCAATTCACATTTAAAAGTCATTTCAAATTGTTGTTGATCATAGTAATTAAAATCTATAAAAACTTCTGCTAATTCGCTATAAAATTCTATTCCCTTTTCTTCATAAGATTCCACCAAAATAAAATTCTCATAATTATTCATAGATAAATTATTCCAAGAAATAGTTATATAATAATCTGATGTTTCTTGCACTTCAATTATTAACTTGTGACTTAAATAAATTGCATCACCATCATCTTCACAGGAATAAGAAAGCATTACAATTAAACTTAAAATAAAAATAGTTATCTTTTTCATAATATTAGTTTAATGATATTTTTTCAATTGAAATTTTTGCATCAGTATTATAGGTATAATCCTGCTTATCTGTAACAATAAGGATTAATTCGTTATTACTTTTAAATACTTTAGTCGGATACAAATTAGTACTATAGCTTTTTACAGGTGCGTATGTAAATTTATTAAAAAGTTCTATTTTCTTTTTTTCAAAGTTTGCTGCATAAATATAATCATCAATAAAAAAACTACTATAACTATCAGTATATTGTTCTCCTATTTGCCCCAAATATTCTAAATTGCTTGAATATATAAGCCCTTCATTTCCAACAATAACATTATCGTTCTCATTAAATATTTCAAAATCTAAATCATTGGAAATGCCAGAAATATATTCATAATCAACAAGTGTAAAATTGGCATTTTCATCATGATTATAATAACCCAAATAAGAATTGTTGGCCGTTTTTTCAATAATTCGATTAGAATTCTTGAAATGCTTTATTTTTCCATCATAATCAAACCATCCAGTATATTTGTCAATTAGATTTAAACTTACCCGATCATAAGAATATATTTCTCCATCATAATTCTTATACACTTTTATGTACAAATTATTATAATTATCAGAAACGATAGATCTTACATTACCACCTACATTTATGTTATTAATTTCGTTTAAACTATTAATATCATAAATGCGTGCATAACCGTCCGAACAAGCTATATATAGTTCATCTTTCCCATTATAGTTTCCTATAGACCCATAATTCTCATCAGAGTTTAAGATTATACTATCGGTTATTTCCATAGTCTCATAATCAAGTGAATAGATATTGCGTTCGGAGAAAATAAAAACGAAATTGTTTTCCGGAGAAAAAACAACATCCATTGGTCTTTTAAAAATTACGACATCATTTCTTGTAAATTTCTGCATATTGCTAATTAACGGATCGTTATTCGAAGTAAAAGCAACTATCGTATAATAAATATTCTCTTCTAAGAATAAATTATCAAAATAAACCGTTTCATCGACATCATATATCTGTGCAATACTATTATAATTATAACTAGAATAATCATAAATAGGACTCTCTGAACGATAAATAGCATAATAACTAAAACCTTGCAAGTATGGTTTATTCCACTCTAATTTTATAAGATTATTTTCTATTGTAATTTCTTTTAAGGCTAATTTGCTACTTAATATTTCATAATCACTATTGTCTGAACATGCCGCTAAAAATAGTGTTACAATAAGGTAAAAGGTTTTTCTCATTTTTTCATTTTTTAAAGGGAATTAAAATTACTCATTTTTTTGCAAAATCAAATATTAAAGTTAATTTCGATTTTTACTAAAAATTACTAGAAAATGAGAAAATTTTTATTATTAATCCTATTTATTTTAACTATACCTTCTCTTAGAGCTCAGGATAGTACAAATTATCAAACTTATAACAAAAAAGGAATTGCAATGTTACCTGAAAAGGGTGATTGGGTAATTGGTATTGATGCTACTCCTTTTATTGATTACATTGGAAATATTGCTCTTATCTCAGACCAGCCAAATGATGCTCCCGAGTTTGCTTTTACTGCACAAAGACCTGGTCAATTGTTCGGCAAATATTATTTAAAGGATAATAAGGCTCTTAGATTAGGATTAAGATTAGGGGTAACCCTTAAAACAGATAAAGATGGCAATCCATCTGACTCGGATGAAATTGATATTCTAAAAGAAAACTCATTAAACATTGGTATAACTGTTGGTGTTGAAAAACACAGATCTATTCGTGGTCGTTTACGTGGTTTTTATGGATATGAACTAGGTATAAATAAAACTCCTTATAGTGGTTCTGATTATTATGGAATACAATTTGTAACTGGAAAAGTTGAATTCGAAGAAGCTAGTGTAACTTTAGTTAGCAACAATTATGTCGAATCAGGTGGTAATACTATTGGTATTTTTGCAAGAGGTATAGTCGGTATAGAATATTTTATTGCTCCAAACATTTCTCTTTCAGGAGAGTTTGGGCTTGGAATTGGGTACGAAAGTACTAGCGAAAGAAAATTTAATCCAGATACAGGACCCCCAGTTGTTTTTGATTCCGGTTCTACAGAATTTTCAGTAGCAAATACAGCCAGTGGAGCTTTAGTTTTATTCTTCCATTTTTAAGTATCAATTTTACTATATAAAAAGGGGCTGTCCAAAAAGTCAAAAAGTTGTCTATACTTCGACAAGCTTAGCATGACAAATTCTGTTAATCAGATTGTCACACTGAGCTTGTCGAAGTGTTTTAGCTTTAAAACCAGCTTTTTGGACAGCCTCTTTTATTTTTCTTTATTGGGTATGATCTTTTTATGGTATACATCCAAAGCAACCAATATTGCAATAAATCCCCAAACAGGAACCGATGCTTTATCGGTATCAAGAAAATTGTTTAAAACACCATGGATAAAATATGTTGATAATCCCAACATAATAAATAAAGCAAAATCTTTAATTTCCTGATATTCTGTCTGATGATATATATTATATCCAGTTTTAAATGACATAAAAACAACAAGCATAAACGAAAGCATTCCTATTATTCCAGATTCGGATAATGATCCCAGGTATTCGCTATGAGCATTTCCAAGTGTACCAAAATTTGTGCTTATTATAGTGCGATCGTAAGAAAACTGAAAGGGTGCATATTGAAATTTATATGTTCCCGGCCCCCAACCCCAAAATGGTTTTTCTTTAAACATTCGTATAGCACATTTCCAACGATTAATTCGCTCGGTATTTGATGCATCAGAGCTTATATTAGCCATAGATTCTATGTGCTCCGTGAATTTTCCTGATGACTCAGATTCATTTCCTTCGAGTTTATCTAAAATTCTATTTTGAAAGGAAAACAATAATAAAATAATAGCTATGCCTGAAATTAATACTACTTTAATCTTAATCTTAAGTTTTACTAAAATCCATAATGCTATTCCTGCAAATAAGCTTAGCCATGCAGCTCTTGTATAGGAAAGAATAATTGCAAAAATAAAAATAACAAAAACGATGCTTGTAGTTGTTTTTAGAAATAAGATATTCGTTTTCCTTCTTAGAAAATAAAACAATGGAAAAATAAACATTACTAATATGGCTCCATATGAAGTATGATCGTTAAAAAATGGCCAAACAACCCAATTTGAGGCATGTTGATTATCAAAACCATGTCCCGATAATCTATAATTAGCGTAAATAATAACTAATAATAATGAAATAATATATAGCCAAATGAATCGTTCAATATTTTTGATTTGTTTAAATAACTGCGTTGCCAGAAAATACATTCCAACTACAAACCATAACCTGGTAAGTAGAAATTTAAAAGAAACCAAGGGCATTGTGCTGGTGAGACTTGTAATAAAAAGCCAAAAAATATTTATGTAAATTGCTATTGATACTGGATGTAAGAGTATTCGTTTGTCAAACTTTCCATCAAGTAATATCTTGAATATGAATAAAAATAAAATTCCTATTAATAATGGTTCTGTGGGTAAATACAGATTCACAGGAATTCCCGGCACTAAATCATCGAGTTGCACAGAAATTGGGGTGAAAAAAACAACTGCCAATAGAATTTTATCCAGAGAAATAAAGCTTGCAAAAACAAACAATAAAATCACCGGTAAAAATGCAATATAGTAGATATCATTTACAATAAACAATATATTTATTGCAATAAATATTAGGGAAATAGAATAAAAAAGGATCTTGTTTTTATTCTTAAACAAAGCTCTTCAATTTAAAATTTAAGTAAATCTTTATAACGCTCAATAAACAACATCATTAACACAGCAAAAACAAATGCTGAAATTGTAGATACAGCACAAATTAACCAACGAACCGGATATGCCTTTTTTTCGGCGGGATAAGCTTTTGCTACCACAAATTTTCGTGGTAAATCTTGATTTGAATTAACCCGAGCCTCAACCAATTTAGATTTTAGATCGCTTAAGCGCTTATTTTCATTTAAGAGTTGCTCGCTTAATGAAATATATTTCGGTTCTGTTCTTTTGTTTTTTAAGCTTTGTAATGCATTCTCTATTTGATCAATCTCTGATAATAGCAGGTTATATTCTCCTTTAACTACTCTTAAAATCTCAACAGCAACCTCATTTTGCATTTTATTTAAGGTTTGATCAAGTAACGAAGCAATTTCATTGGCTATATCGGCAGCCATTTTGGGATCGGTATCCATTACTTCAATTTGCACTGCCTGATACTCTGTCTTATTGTATTTTATGTTATCAGACATTTGTTCGTTCAATTGGAACATTGGATATTCACCTTTAATCTCATAATGCTTAAGAAGATCAAATTTATCGATAATTGCAAATCGAATTTTTTCCGAGTGAAGTGTTTGAATCAATTTTTCTGTTGCTTCTTCGTCGCCAAAATTCATAATATGATCATCGGGATCGATCAACTCTGAATTTGTTAGTGCATGAGAAACTGAAACTTGTGTTTTAGGAAAAAGTACAACTGTAGATCTATATTTTGGCGTTATAGTCATTGATGCAAAGATAGAAGCAATAGCTGCAATTAAAGTTACTATAATGATTGGCCATTTGTGCTTAAACATGAATCGAATAATATCCATAGAGTTGAAGTTGTAATTGGTTTGATCTTCCATAATAAGGTTATTTGCAAATTCTAAGTTCAAATTTTATTTCTTGCATCTTAGTAATAATTTTATTTTACCACTAAGACACAAGATATACTAAGAAATCACTAAGTATTATACTGTTCTGATCAAAAAGTAGTTTTTCTTTCCTTTCTGAACCAAAATATATTTGTCATTCAATAAACGATCAGACCCAATGCTTATTTCATCACTTTGGATTTTTTCTTTATTTATACTTACACCACCACCTTTAATTGTTCTTCTTAAATCTCCTTTTGATGGAAATACCTGTGTTTTCTCTGCTAATAAATCCAAAACATTTATTTCGGAATTAATTAAAGCTTTTTCTATATCAAACATTGGAACTCCTTCAAATACAGACAAGAATGTTTTTTCGTCAATTGATTTTAACTCATCGGTAGTAGCTTTGCCAAATAATATTTTTGACGCTGCAACTGCAGTTTCGTAATCTTTTTCAGAATGAACCATTACGGTTACTTCTTTTGCTAATCGCTGTTGTAATGTTCTCATGTGTGGTTCTTCACGATGTTTCTCGATTAAAGAATCAACCTCTTCTTTCGAAAGCATTGTAAATATCTTGATATACTTTTCAGCATCTTCATCAGAAACATTTAACCAAAACTGATAAAATTTGTATGGTGATGTTAATTCCGGATCTAACCAAACATTTCCTTCTTCGGTTTTTCCAAATTTATTTCCATCGGCTTTAGTAATTAGCGGGCAAGTTAATGCAAAAGCTTCACCCCCTAATTTACGACGAATAAGTTCTGTTCCTGTGGTAATATTTCCCCACTGATCGGAACCACCCATTTGTAATTTACAGTTTTTGGTTTTATTTAAATGATAAAAATCTGTTCCCTGAACCAATTGATACGAAAATTCTGTAAAAGACATTCCTGTTTTTGATTCTTCGCCAATACGTTTCTTAACAGAATCTTTGGCCATCATATAATTTACTGTAATATGCTTGCCAATATCACGAATGAAATCAAGAAATGAATATTCTTTCATCCAATCGTAGTTATTAACCATTTCGGCTCCGTTCTCTATGCTTGTATCAAAATCTAGTAGTTTTTCTAACTGTTTTTTAAGGCAATCCTGATTATATCGTAATGTTTTCTCATCAAGCAAATTTCTTTCTTGTGATTTTCCAGAAGGATCACCAATCATTCCTGTTGCACCACCAACCAATACCATTGGCTTGTGACCTGCTTCTTGAAAATGCTTTAACATCATTACACTAACCAAGTGACCAATATGCAATGAATTGGCTGTAGGATCAATTCCTACATATGCTGATGTCATTTCTTTTTGTAATTGTTCTTCTGTTCCGGGCATGATATCATGCAACATGCCTCTCCATTTTATTTCTTCAACAAAGTTCATAAATTCTATTTATTTTTATCTTAATAATTATCCGATGCCGAAATTAAAAAGCGCCAAATTTTCTTTTTCGTTCGCTATATTTTAACTCCAAGTTCTGCCTTTTCCTCTTCAAATTTTTCTTTCATCTTTTCGAAATTTAAATAGGGGAAAATCATTGGTGCAAAATTCGATAAGGGCATATATAGTAATGATTTTTCTTTTGTTTCGTTGGGAATGAAATTATATTTATTATCGATTTTATTCACCAAAACCAAAACAATACTAACAATAAATGCGATTTTCAATACCGAAAAAAGTACCCCGAGTAAACGATTAACTATACCTAATGCAATTGCATCAATTAACTTATTTAACATCTTTGCTAATAAATGCACTGCAATAACTATTACAATAAATGTTACCGCAAAAGATATAATCGGCAAATAATTGCCCGAAACTTCAAACTTTTTAATAATCAAACTCGATGTGTAATCGGAAAACATTACTGCTCCTAAAATTCCTAATAATAAGGCTGCCAATGTTGCTAATTGAACAATAAATCCTTTGGAATATCCCCTGTAAGCACTCCACAATAATACTACGGCAAAAACTAAATCTATGGTATTCATATAATATCAATTCTGTTAAAAGAATTTGTAAAAATACTAAAAAGAATTCGAAATTTGATTCAAGTTTAATGTTCAAAGTTTAATGTTATTATTTGCACCTAATTATATACTATTAAAGATATTGTTTTAGAAAAAACAGCTTTTAAAGTAAGGTATATAGAGATGCTTCGATAAGTTCAGCATGACAGTATGAATATCAGCTATTTGTCACACTAAGCTTGTTGAGGTATAGAGCTTTTTTTACAATTTGATTTTGAGTTTTTAATGCCTGATTTGAAGTTTTTAAAAAGACCTAAGGCTTTTTAAAATTTGTTAGGTCTGTAATTTAAGCCCATTAATTAAATATTTTATCCTCCAACTGATAATTGGGTGCCATTTCTGCCCACAAAAGGAATTCCGATTTTTATTCCTGTATATTCATGTGAAGCACCTTTGAATCCTACAAAAACCTCAACATTAAACATTAATAAAATTTGATTTAATCCATAACCAAATTCATAATATGGGTAATTGCCTGTAGAAACCAAATAATTTACATAAACTACCTCCCTCATCAATGTCTTATTCAGCACAGGTAGGCGTTTAAGAATCATTCTATCATTTTCAATTCTTGCGTGTCCTTCAAAATAATTTTGACTTGAGCTATAATCATAAAAGTCGATTAATCGGAATGTACTTCCTTCTGATGTTCCTATTAAAATGGGAGTATTTGTTCCAAAGTGTTTGTAATCGGCAAAATATAAATCGTTTGAATTCAAAAATGATCCTGCTGTTAGTTTATATCTTAATCCACCAACTCTTCTAATATTTATTCCCTGATTAACAGCAAATTCCAGTTGATCAAAATTAACATCACTATCAAACAATCCTTTTATTCCTTTGGTATAATTTAATCTGAATGTTGGAAATCGTGACTGAGTATTCCTTTTTACTCCATCGCTAATTCTATAGTAATATTCCGGTGTATAACTTACATTAATAGAAAGGATTGAGGCATTATGATTTTTCACTAAATCGGCAATAAAATTATTATTTGATGGAATATTCGATGTGAAATCGGTATCATATGGATTCCAAATATTATAATCTGAGTGATTAATTAATTCTTGTCGCTGTGCATATTCAAATCCGGTAAATAAGCGTAATCCATTTATTATGTCTGTAGTATGTTCAACATTTACATAATCCTTTTGGTATAATTTTAAATAATTTTCTTTTAGGAAAAGTGTTGTTATGAGGTTCAGATTTTCGGTAATTCCAGTTTGGGAATCAAAATCGGAAGTTGTTCGTCCTCCTTTTAATCTTAATGATGCTCTTTTTAAGCCATTATAACGATAATATACAGACATATTACCTGTTATTTGTTCTCTAGCAAAAGCATAATTAACATTATTCCAGATGTTTAAACCTTTGCCGGTACTATCACTGCCATAAGTATAATTAAAATCCATTCCGTATTTTAATCCATCTACTGTATTGTAATTAATGTATTCTAGATCAATTAAACCTCCATAACTAAACCTATGACCACCTTCAAAATTATGCGAGCTTCCTGTAAATAATCCACCCCATTCAAATTTTTTATCATCTCGCTCAACCGAATCTCTAAATGTTGTGTCTGTTTCCATTCTATACTGAATAGAGTCTTTAATTTTATAGCCATCAAACTCGTCAAATGTAAGAGGTATAGGTCTTATGGAATCCCAATAAGTCACTGTACGCAACAAGGCGCTATCTTCGACGTTATTAATTTCATTGTCTTGAAGTTCTAAATTCTTTTTTTTCGGTTCTGTTTTATCAATATCTTCTTTAACTAATTTTTTTAATTTTCGTGATTCCTTTTTTGTTAGATCTTGTTTTTGAACTAATTCTTTAATTTCATTTTGTTGTCCCCCTGCTAATTGATTTAATTCATCAATATTTTCTTGTGTTTCAACAAGCATATTTCGATATAAGGAATGATCTATTTTTGAGTTTATTTTTACTTTATACCCTGATACAGATGCAATATATTTAAACTTAAGCTCAAAGCCCATGGTTCCTACCTCAATATCAAAATTTTGACTAATTGGCATCCATACCTCATCGTTTACCGGGCTATAAACCTGATTTATTTTTATCTTAAATAATTTTTGTTCTACCATAAGTTCTGCACTATGTAAATGCCAAAAACCTTCAACAATGTATATATGTCCTGAATATAGGTCATAGCCCTCTCGGCGTGGAATAACTTTAATTTTATGTACCAAGTAATCCTGATCGTAAAATGAAGATTCAAGCTGGAAATTATAATGTGCAAAAGCGTTGCGACTTAAAGGAGAAATAACACCATCGATATCGTTATATAATGATAAAGTAAGGTATCCCATTGGTGACTCATCATTGCCCTCCATGGTACTGCGCATAGATATGGTGTTTTGCTCGACGATATCAGGAAGTTCAAAATGTAAATCGGTAATGTTTTCCATTATCATTACTTTTCCTTCTTCAATTCCTTCCTTTTTTAATGTCTTTTTCATGAGTCGAGGAATGTTTCCAAATTTCCCGGATCCTTTTATATAAATCCTGCAATCGTATTCTTCAACCTGATTTAAATAATAATAACTCATTGCTACTGCTTTTCGCATAATAGAAAATGCAGGGTCTTCGCCATTTGCTAAAATTTTTACTTCAGGTATTTTATATAATTGCTCTTCCAGAATTATATTAAGGGCTTGCGTATTTTCTGAACAGCTTACTTCCAAATCTTTGGTTATATATCCTAAATAACGAACTTTTAGCTTATGATCTCCCGGTGGTAAATCAAGTGTGTAATTACCCTCGATATTGGAAGTTGTACCTGTGGAAATTTCTGAAGCATAAATTGTTGCATATGCAATTGGATTACCTGCCTGATCGCTAACCTTGCCTTCTATACCTTGTGAATATGTATATAAACTACTGGCTGTTATAAAAAGAGTGAAAATTATTTTTCTCATAACGATTTAAAAAATTATTAAAAAAGTAACTGTGAGACGATTAAGATAGCTTAAAGTTACAAGACATATATAGTCTTTGCAAGAATTTCTTCTTTTCATAATAGCCTTCGAGAGAACTTCGACAGAGCTCACAGTCTGTCAGTAACCACCTCAGGCTATTTACATTTGTGCGAACCTTTCAAAAGACGAACCCTCAGCCGGGCGTTTCTCCTTGTCACCGAAACTAAGAAATAATCGGACTACTTTAATGCTTATTTCAAAGGTATTAAATACAATAAGGTATTGATATTATATTTATACTTTTCAGACAGCTCTTATTATTTTTATTAAAAACTATAAACTTCTGCTTTGATATAAATTTAATAACTAAGTGTTTAAAACAAATATCTTACTCAAAAATCAGACTGTTTATTATCCTAATAATAAGGGCATATGAATCAAATTAAAATTATTTTTTGAAATTATAATTATAAGTCTACTTTTGCATAATAATTGGCCCCATAGTTCAAGGGATAGAATAGCAGTTTCCTAAACTGTAGATCTGGGTTCGAGTCCCGGTGGGGCCACAAAAGTAAATAGATAACGCCTGTAAATAATTATTTACAGGCGTTTTTTTCTATACTTTCAATAATTCATGTAGACCGAATAGTAATCAATTAATGAATGACACCGCCCATAATAGAACCTCCACCTGAACCAAATATATACTAAATATTAAACTGCGTCTTAATACTTTTGATATACAAGTCATAATGCGTAATAGACTTTGTAAGTTCTAATTTATTAGTGAGTCTGATAAATTTTTATTATTAATTAATTCAAGGATTATACCAATTAAATTTCAAAATGACCTATAAATAATTTGAATTATTTTTTGCTTAGATTATTTAATAAGTCGTGCCACGGATTTTTTGCTTATTGAGCAAAACTGATAATGGCTGTTATACAGTAATAAAAGGTTTTGCTCTTTCTAAGGAGTATCCGTGGGACGACTATTATTTAATTTTGAATTATTTTTTGAAGAAATATAAGTGAAAAAGAAACGAATTATATTGGTCATTTTGGTGTTATTACCAAAGGATTAGATGCTTCTGGAATAAATGTTTTATCACGGATTACTGGATTTATTGTAATTTCAATCGGGGTAAAATTTATCTTAAGCACAAATTTAAAAATTAATAATAGTATTATTTAAATATCAAACTATATGCAGTTCATTATCAGATATTTCTTAGTTTAATAATCTTGCTGTCTTTGCATTTAATGCATTAAAACAATTTGTCATATTTAACCGAATAATGGATGATCTAATTATTTTTTGGAATGACACTTATTTTTTTCTTGTAACCACATAATTAACAAGATCTTCTAATGCCTTTTTAGATTCGTTTTCTGGCATTTCCGAAAGAATTTCTAAAGCCTTATTTTTATATTCATACATTTTATTCGAAGTATAATCAAGACCTCCATTATCAATTACAAAATCGATAACCTCCTGTACTTTCTTTTTGTTTTTATTGTGTCGCTTTACAATACTTAAAATCCTTTTTTGATCAGAGCTTGAAGCATTTTTTAATACGTGAATTATAGGTAAAGTAAGTTTCTTCTCTTTAATATCGTTACCGGTTGGTTTTCCTATGTTACCATTATTCTGATAATCCAATAAGTCATCTTTAATTTGAAAAGCCATACCAACAAACTCTCCAAACTGACGTGTTTTTTCAACCATTTCGTCGTCGGCACCGGAAGATTTAGCTCCGCAAGCAGTGCATGCAGCAATTAAGGCTGCTGTTTTTTTGCGAATAATATCATAATAAATTTCTTCAGTAATTTTTAATTTCCTTGATTGTTGAATTTGCAGTAACTCTCCTTCACTCATTTCTTTTACTGCAACCGAAACAATTCTTAATAATTCAAATTCATTATTATCAACTGCAAGGAGTAAGCCTTTCGATAAAAGATAATCTCCAACTAATACGCTGATTTTTGATTTCCATAATGCATTAATTGAGAAAAAGCCGCGACGCTCATATGCTTCATCAACAACATCGTCATGGATTAAAGTAGCCGTATGCAGTAACTCAATTAAAGCGGCAGCTGTATAAGTTGCCTCTCCAACTTCATTATTTAGCATTTTAGAACTTAAAAATACAAACATCGGTCTCATTTGTTTTCCCTTACGACGAATTATATAATTCATAATAACATTAAGCAAAGGAACTTTTGTTTGCATAGACGAACGAAAAACCGGTTCGAATTTTTCCATTTCGTCCTTAATAGGAGCTTTTATTTTATCAGTTGCCGACATCATTTATAGTTAATTTTCCAAATATAGTAATTAATTACTGCAATAATTTTTTAACCAATCGCTAATATAATTAAACAAAAAGGCAGCTTTATTAGTTCATGATTTTTTTCCAAAAATGTTTTTAAACATGTAAATCATTCATGTTCAAACGTAAATATTCGAAATCCTGACTATTGTCATAATTTTATAATAATATATTTATATATTTGCATTTGTAAATTAACCAAATATTAATTAAACAAAATGCAAGTCAAAGATTTATCAATAGAACAATTAGAAAGTGCAGCAAATATGTTAAAAGCAATTGCACATCCAATGAGAATTGCAATATTAAGTTTTTTAGAAGACGGTAAAAAATTAACCGTTACTGAAATTCACGAAATGTTAAAAATTGAGCAATCAACAACATCTCATCATTTAGGTATTTTAAAGGACAAAGGTGTATTAAGCTCTAAACGAGAAGGTAAAAATACATATTACTATTTAAGACATGCAAATTTGAGCAATATTGTTAACTGTGTAAGTAAATGCACTGTTGGTTAGCACTTAAGATAATATTTTAAAAACTCATTCTTTATTTATTTATAGAATGAGTTTTTTTTTACATTAAATTTCAACATTTGTATTATATCTTTGTATAATCTAATAACTCACAAGCAAAATAATGACAAAGATTCGTGTAACAAAAGAATTCAATTTTGAAATAGCACATGCTTTATGGAACTATGATGGCCCTTGTGCTAATATTCATGGACATTCATACAGAATGTTTGTAACTGTTATTGGAGAGCCTATTAATGATGGTGAAAATCCTAAAAACGGAATGGTAATAGATTTTGGCGATTTAAAAAAAATCATTAAACAAGAAATTATTATTCCTTTGGATCATGCAATTATACTAAATAAAAAAGCTCAGGAAAGCCTTAAATCTTTGAATAATCAAATGTTTAAGAAACAACACTTTGTTGATTACCAACCAACATGCGAAAATATGGTAATAGATTTTGTGAAAAAAATACAAGATAGGATTCCTGATCATTTAAAATTACATAGTTTAAAACTTCATGAAACTGCAACTTCTTTTGCAGAATGGTACGCAGAAGACAATCAATAATTGTCAAAGAACAAAAAATTAAATAACAAACTAAAAATCTATTATTGGTTCTTGGGATTTGTTTTTTGGTGCTTTGTTTTTATTTAAATTAGTAATTTTAAATAAATGAGCAATTGATAAACTATATTATCTACATTTAAACTTTAACCTATGTCTAAAAAGCTTTTTCTACTCGACGCTTATGCTTTAATATATCGTTCATATTATGCCTTTATTAAAAATCCAAGATTTAATTCAAAAGGACAAAATACTTCGGCCATTTATGGTTTTGTAAATACATTAAATGATTTAATTACAAAAGAACAACCAACACACATTGCTGTTGTCTTTGACCCACCATATCCTAATTTTAGGCATGAGATGTATAAAGAATATAAAGCCAACCGAGAAGCAACACCAGAAGATATTAAAATATCGATACCATATATAAAAACACTAATTGAAGGATTTAATATTCCTGTAATTCAAGTGGCACGATATGAGGCAGATGACACTATTGGAACGCTTGCTAAGCTTGCAGAAAAACAAGGATTTACAACCTTCATGATGACTCCAGATAAAGATTATGCTCAATTAATCTCGGATAATATTTTTATGTACAAACCTGCGCGAGGTGGTAATGATCCTGAAATAGTTGATAAACAAAAAATCTGTGAAAAATTTAAAATCAAAGATCCTATTCAGTTTATAGATATTTTAGGATTAATGGGTGACGCATCCGATAATGTTCCGGGAGCTCCCGGAATTGGAGAAAAAACGGCCATTAAACTAATTGAGCAATATGGAAGTATTGAAGGAGTTTACGAAAATATTGAAGATTTAAAGGGAAAGCAAAAAGAAAAATTAGCCGATAATAAAGAAATGGTAATGCTTTCGAAAGATTTGGTTACCATAAGGCTTGATGTTCCTGTTGAATTAGAGCCCGATAAACTTATTTACGAAAAACCTAACGAAGAAAAATTAACTAAGCTCTTTGAAGAACTTGAGTTTACAACTCTTGCTCAAAGAATGTTTCAAAAAAGAATTACTCCTACTCAAAGCACAAGTGTAATGCAAGGCTCTTTGTTTGGCGATGTGGAAATTGAAAAAGCGGCATCTGAATTTAAAGATATATCTAATACCGATCATGATTATCAATTAGTAGATTCTCCCGAAAAAAGAAAAGAACTAATTCTTTTACTTTCAGAACAAAAAGAAGTTTGTTTTGATACGGAAACAACCGGACTTGATCCACATACTGCTGAAATCGTTGGTTTATCTTTTTCACATAAAAGTAATGTGGCATTTTATATTCCGTTTCCCCAAAATAAAGATGAAGCACAGTCAATTTTAAACGAGTTTATTGATTTATTTAATAATCAGTCTATTCGTAAAATTGGGCAAAATATTAAGTATGATATTTTGATTTTAAAACAATACAATATTGAAGTGCAAGGAGAAATCTTTGATACCATGATTGCCCATTATTTATTGCAACCCAATTTGCGTCATAATTTGAATTTTCTTTCGGAACAATATCTTGGATATAAACCAATCAGCATTGAAGAGCTAATCGGAAAAAAAGGAGTGAAACAAGGATCAATGCAAAACGTTCCTATTGAAAAAATCACTGATTATGCTTGTGAAGATGCCGATTTAACTTTTCAGCTTAAAGAAATCTTTGAAAAAGAATTGGAAAAAACATACCTGGATAATCTTTCGGAAAGCACAGAAATGCCTCTAATTCCCGTTTTAGCTGATATGGAAAATGCAGGTATTAATTTGAATACCATTGCGTTAAATGATTATGCAAAAGATCTTAATCAAGAATTAATTAAATTTGAAGAGAAAATTATTGATCAAGCAGGAATACATTTCAATATATCATCACCAAAACAATTAGGAGAAGTCCTTTTTGATAAGATGAAACTTGATCCGAATGCTAAAAGAACAAAAACCAAACAATATTCAACCGGTGAAGAAACCTTACAAAAACTCACTGACAAGCATCCAATAATTCAAGATATTTTAGAATTTCGATCATTAAAAAAACTGTTGTCAACTTATATTGAAGCATTACCCAAACTGATAAATGAAAAAACGGGAAAAATACATACTTCTTATCAACAAGCAGTTGCTTCCACAGGCCGTTTAAGTTCAAAAAATCCTAATTTGCAAAATATTCCAATTCGGGAAGAACGTGGGCGCGAAATACGAAAATCATTTATTCCAACTGATGATGAGCACGTTTTGCTTGCAGCGGATTATTCTCAAATTGAATTGCGCATTATGGCTCATATGAGTCAGGACAGTAATATGATTGAGGCATTTAATAATAATGTAGACATTCATTCAACAACAGCAGCCAAAATTTTCCATATTGAAAATATTGATGACGTAACAAGTGACCAAAGACGAATAGCAAAATCTGCCAATTTTGGTATTATTTACGGTATTTCAGCATTCGGATTATCCCAAAACCTGCACATATCCAGAAGCGAGGCAAAACAGCTTATAGATGAGTATTTTGCCAGTTTCCCTAAAGTGAAAGAATATATGGATAAAAGTATTGCCTTGGCTCGTGAAAAAATGTACGTGGAAACCATGATGGGACGAAAAAGTTTTTTAAATGATATTAATTCACAAAATGGAATTGTTCGTGGCGTTGCAGAACGATATGCCATAAATGCACCTATACAAGGTTCAGCTGCCGATGTTATTAAATTGGCCATGATTGATATTTTTAACGAGCTTCAACAAAAGAATTACAAATCGAAAATGATTCTTCAGGTACATGATGAATTGGTTTTTGATGTTTTTAAACCTGAATTAGATGAAATTAAAGCATTAGTAAAAACCAAAATGGAAAATGCTGTTAAATTAAGCATCCCACTAACAGTTGATATGGGAATTGGAGAAAATTGGTTGGAAGCGCATTAATAGTTTTGATCTTAAAAAGATAACAGAGGCTGTTAAGAAGTAAAACCAATTAAACATTAAAATGCTCCTTATAACGACAGCAAGGAAACGGCCTTTATTCACTTATATTTCTTCAAAAAATAATTCAATTTAGTTAAATAGTCGTAGCACGGATTCTCTTCAGAAAGAGCAGAACCTTTTTGTTACTGTATAACAGCCATTACCAGATTTGCTTTATAATTTTAAAATCCGTGGCACGACTTGCTAATGATCTCAGCAAAAAATAATTCAAATTATTTATAGATCATTTTGAAATTTAATTGGTATAAAAGCCAATAGTATTTTGAAGGATATTGATGAATCTGCAGAACATACTTATATTGATTCAGAAGAATTGCAAAGAAAAACCGCCCTTTTAAATGAGCGTCTTGAAGAACTCAACAAGCAACAAAAAACAGGTAAAGCAATTAAAAGAAGAGGCTGTGTCTAGATTAAAAAAGCATGAAACTCAGCTAAATATTTTAAGTGAGTGCACTAGTTTTTCAAAAACCGATCCAGATGCAAACTTTATGTGCATGAAAGAAGATAACATGAAAAACAATCAACTTAAAACTGCTTATAATGTGCAAATTAGCGCAGATAATCAGGTTATTCCAATATTCACAATTAAAAATAGAACTTTTTACTTTATAATTAAAAGTTTGGTGATATGTGTTTTTGAACCATCTTCATTTGAACAAAATACGAGATATACTCCAGTACTTACTCTGCTTCCTGAAAAATTCTTACCATCCCAAGTAGCCTGGCCTCCATTAGCAGTAGTTTCATAAACGATATTTCCACTTATATCAGTAATTTTTACATTAACATCAGAAACTAAGCCTCTTATTGTAATATCTCCATAATAATTTTCGCGTACTGGATTAGGATAAACGTACACATCTCTAAACTCATCGCTACCCATTGTTGCCGATCCCCGGTATGAAATCAAACCTTTATCCGTAGCAAAAAATACTTCGCCGCTTTCATGGTTTATTCCAATATCATTAATTTTATTTGAGAGTAATGGACTATTCTCTTCGGTAAAATGATTTATTTCTTCAGTGCCATCTTTAGAAACAAGATAAACACCTGAATTATTTGTCCCTATCCATTTTCGATTGGCTCCATCAATTGCAATTGCCGTAATTGTCTCCGTTTTCAATAAATAATCTGTAGCATCACCAATAGTGATGATTATTCTTTGTGCATGAAAATCAGAATCTTCAAAAACATTTTCGGGAGAATAATATACTACAATACCTTGATCTAAGCCAAGCCAAATATGTCCATCTAAATCTTCGGCGATTGAGTATACATTATTTGATATTATTTTCCCATTTTCATCAATAATACTCAATTTCTTATATAAATCGTCGGTTGTATCATCAATAGTTTGCTTATTATCAAAAGCAAAAAGACCATTCCCTGAAGGTAGTACAGCCCATTTGTGATCGTTTTGAGTTACAATTATTTTGCCAACTCTAATATTACTTATTTTCTCATCAAAATTATAACTTAGCCATTCTCCATTACTTTTCTTAACAGAAATAGGATTTTCAACGTCCGAATTCGTTATCCATAAATTATTGTTTGCATCAAAATCTAAACCTCCTATTCGGTAAAAATTGCCGCCTGCAATAGTTGATTGTAAAGTGCTATTTTCATCTTTAAAGGTTTCAACCAACTCATTGTTTCTATATTCTACAAGTCCGCCTCCCCAACTTCCTGCATAAAAATGATCGGTGTTATATGGATCGATTTTAATACTAACGTAATCTTTGGCATTATAATTTATCATTGTCCGCCATCGTTCATTCTCAAATGAAAAAGCTGCTCCATTTAAAAAAGTATTTCCCCATGAAGGAGTCAAGCTTCCTGCTGCAACTAACACTTTGTTATTGTTTATATCAATAGAAAATGCATCTGCTAAATAAGGTGCATTAGGCGATATTTCTTCAGAATTACCAGTTGTATATTTTACTAAGCCTTTCCCTTTATCAGCAATCCAGTATGCATTATCACTTATAAGAACATCAAATGGATTAAGTCTTGGAATTTCAGTACGTGAAATGGAATCTATAAATATAAAATTGGTATCATATAATAAAATATTTCGGTTGCTAACAACTTGAATAATTGAATTTTCATTCTTTATTTCACGAATCGCACCATAATCGCTATTTAAAATTGTCCATGCTCCTGCAGAGTATGCATATATAATATCATTTGAAAAATCGTTCGACTGATTAACAATTATATTATTGGTTTCATCTACATATATTGTATTAAAACTTGAAGTATAGTTTGGGATTGCTGTTACAATTTGCCAATTTGAATAATCAACTAAGTTGGTATTGGTGTAATCTGCTATAAAAACACCCTCGTTAGTTGCAGCGTATAAAGAATTATTGCTTATCACCAAATGATTAACTTGTAAATTACCTCCCAAATCACCAATATAATACGTGTCTTTTACTTCTCTTTTTTGAACATTGATAACTACAATTCCAAATCCACAAGAAAGGTATGCGTACTCATCAATAAATAATATGTGATTAATAGATTTACTACCACTAATCATTTCTCGTTTAATGTCCGATAAATTAAAAACCTCATTCTCGAATATTAAATCGACATTGCCGTTAGAATAACCTACAATCAACAATTGGTTTTCATTTGAATAGGCTATTGTGGAAATACCAATATCTGAAAGAATATTTACTTTAGTGAGTTTTTCAATATTCTGATTTTTCTTGTTATACGAGAAAACTCCATTCTCTGAGGCTAAATAGACTTTCGAAGGCGATTGAGTGACAGCAATAGAATATACAAAAGGTAAATGATCGCGCCATTCGCCAACACCAATTTGTGCATTGACAATTAGGACGTTTGCACTTATGATTATTGCCAGAAGAACGAGTTTTTTATTCATTATAAGGATTTTACTCTATAAGCATTTTCGTAATAAATTATTGCGGTAATTATTGATTTAAAAGAAAATCAACCAGCTTTTGTGCGGCTCTTCCTCTGTGGCTAATCTTATTTTTCTCATCCAAACCCATTTCAGCAAATGATTTATCAAAACCTATGGGTTTAAAAATAGGATCGTAACCAAATCCGCCAACACCTTGGTTTTCTGTAAGTATTTCTCCATTAACAGATCCTTCGAAGAAGTATTCTTTTCCATTTAGAATTAATGATATCACTGTTCTAAATTGAGCCTTTCGGTTCTTAACACCATCAAGTTCTTTTAATACTTTTTGAACATTGTCTTCAAAAGAGCATGATTCACCTGCATAGCGAGCAGAATAAACTCCGGGTGCACCATTCAAAGAATCAATTTCTAATCCGGTATCATCGGCGAAACAATTAATCTTATATCTATCAAAAATATGCCGTGCTTTTTGTTGAGCATTTTCCTTTAAGGTTTCAAAGTCTTCCGGGATTTCTTCGAAAAAAGAGATATCTTTTAAACTTAGAAGCTTAAGCTTATCTCCAAGAGCGTTTTGTATTTCTTCTAATTTATGTTTATTATTTGTAGCAAATACTAGTTCCATATTTCTCAAAAAAAGAGGATGACATATAAAGTCATCCATGTTCATAATAATATTAAATGATTTTGTTATTTAAAACGTTCCATCACGGTTAGATCGTCTCGTGGATTTACAACCATTGCAGGGATTTTAGAGCTATTTGCAATAATATATTGCTCTTGTGCTCCAAGAACATAATCTGTTAATCCAATATTTTTAGTAGAAAGTATTAAAATTAGATCGGCATTAATATTTTTTCCAAATTCTATAATTTCAAGTGGGAAATTCCTTTTCCCTTCTGCTGTATTAATTTCGTAATCAATCCCTTTGCTATCCATGTATTTTCTCGAGAAAGCAATATTTGCTTTTATCCTCTTAATGAATATTACATCCGTAGTATTTGGCTTAATAATGTGAAATTTTGGTTTAAAGTATTTGTGTAAATAATTAACCAGATTAAGCATTTCCTTATTTTCTTTTTTAAAGTCAACAGGGAAAACGATGTCTCTTAAATCTGTATCGTTATGAGGTTCTTGAACTACAACGAATGGAATTTTGGAGCTAACAATTACTTTAAGTGCCCAACTACCAGTAAGCTTTTGCATTCCTTTTAAACCATGAGTACCCATTATTACGAGTTCAGCACTTACTTCTGACGCTACTTCTCCAATTGTAGTAAAGATGCTTCCTTTACGAACAAGAGCCCTAATTGTTAAACCATTTTTTCCTTGATTATCACTTGCTACTTGCTGTAATTTCTCAAAAGCACTATCGTAATCCTTTTCAGTTTTAATTATATGAACTAAAACAATTTCTTTACTTTTAGCTTTTTCAGCAAATTTGAATCCATGTTGTAATGCGTATCCTGCAACAGGTGTAAAGTCCCAAGGTATTACAATTATATGTTCGTTTTTTTTCATAAACGGATAGATTTATTTAAAATCAGCGCTTTGCAACTAAAAATTTCTTATATTACACATAAAAAATCGGGGCAAACGCTTACATGAACCAAGATATGTATTTTAAAATAGTTTTTTGTAAAAATACAATTTTTTTTTCCTTATTGCTTGTAATTTTTTTAATCCTTTTACCTTTAAAAAGTTACGAAAAAAATATTGGAAATCCATATATACAACGTATTGTTTTGCAAAATTATGGATTTAGCAATAATAATTTCTCTTTAATTCAAGATTTTAATGGTATAAACTACATTGCAAATACCAATGGTATTCTGCAGTATGATGGACATTCCTGGGAGATTATTAAAGTTTCAGGAACACCTTGTATTGATATTGATAAAAAAGGTGTTATTTATGTTGGTGCATATAACGATTTTGGATTTATCAAGAATAAACCTAATGGTTCTTTATTTTTCTCTCTATCTGATTCCTTGAAAAAAGATTTTTCTTCACTTGGGCAAATTAAACAAATATCGACAAATCAAGATCAAATTTATTTTTGTAATGACAAAATGCTTTTTAAATGGACTGGAACTGAGATTGAATTAATAGATTCAAGTGCTTATGGTTTAAGCCTGTTTAAAACAAAAGATCAAACTTTTTTAGTAAAAAACGATGTTGGGATTTTTAAATTAACTGATGATGAATTTCTCTTTTTGCCCGGAAGCAATTTATTTGCAAATAAGAAAGTAATAGACATTGTTTTATATAATGAACAAGTGCTAATTAAAACCTTAAAAGACAGAGGTTTTTTCTTATTTAATGGGTTTAGCTTTGATCAATTTAATACAAAAGCAGATATTTTCTTGGAAAATAGTATTTATTCGAAAGCATGTGAATTAAGTAATGGCAATTATGCCATTGGCACTTTGCTTTCAGGGATAATTATAATTAATAAAAAAGGTGAAATTGTTTCATTGTTAGACGAAAATAGCGGTTTATTTAATTTATCGATTAACTCATTATTTGCAGATAAAAACAACAATCTTTGGGCATTACATAACAAAGGAATTAGTCGAATAGAAGTGCCTTCACCTTTTAGCTATTTTAGCAAGGCGAATGGATTAAACGGACATGTTAATTCTGTTATCAGATTTAAAAATAGTTTATATGTTGCTACATCATTAGGTGTTTATAAATGCTCAAATAATGAAAAAAGGGGTAGTCTCCAAAATTTAAGCTTTATCGCAATAAAAGAAATCAAATCTAATTGTTACGACTTCCATCAATTTAACGATCAGCTTTTTGTGTCTTGCTCAAAGGGAATTTATGAGATTATTGAAAATAAAGCCCGATTATTTTATAATAGAGAAGCAAATGAGATAATAAGTGTATTCAGATCTAAAAAAAATTCTTCCTATATATTTCTGGGATACAATGATGGATTTTCTGCAATTAGATATGCTGAAGGAATTTTAATTATCGAGAAAAAATTAAATGGAATTAAGGGGAGAATTACAAGTATTACGGAAGACAATGATGGCACACTTTGGTTGTCGGGTAATGAAAGGGGTATATATAAAATTAATCCCTTTAATAAATACAATATTAATTTAGAATTTACGCATTATAATAAAAGCAACAAGCTTCCCGAAAATCTTGAATGGATAAATCTTCACACAATAAACGATGGCATTTTATTCTCAACTTCACAAGGAATTTTCCGGTTCGATTCTAAAAAGCAAGCATTTTACAAAGACACTTTAATTGGAATTGATTTTATTAATGAGAACAACTGGGTTTATCCCATTGTAAGGGATAACGAGGATAATTTATGGTTAAATATTATTGGGCAGAATAGTTCTCCTAATAAAACCCTGGTAAAAAACTACAAGAATGATTCACTAGAAACTTTACGATCCTTACCTCTAAATAGAGTACAAGATTTTTTTATTACTTCAATTCAACCTGATGAGAATAAAGTGGTTTGGTTTGGAGGTCTTGAAGGATTAATACGATTAGATTTGAATCAAGAAATTCAGTTCGATAAAACTTTTATGACATCTTTTCATCAAATTACAATTGGAAAAGATTCTGTTATTTATCAGTTGCCATTTGGTACAAATTATCATGATAAAAGCAAAAAAGCAAAAATAACATATAACCTTAATACCATTGCTTTTAAATTTTCAGCACCACATTACGAAAGCGAAAGTCAAATTTTTTATCAGTATAAATTAGAGGGATATGATTCTGATTGGTTGGAATGGACGAACTCAAATTTTAAGGAATATACTAACCTTTTTGAAGGAGAATATATATTTCGGTTAAAAGCTAAAAATGTTTTTGATGCAATTTCAGAAGAGGTAAGTTATGAGTTTTCAATAGTATCACCTTTTTACAGAACAAAAACAGCATTTGTTATTTATATTATTTCAACACTCTTATTCTTTTTACTAATAGGTAAATGGAGAGATTATTATTATGCTCGTGAACGATTTAAACTTGAAAATATTATTTACGAGCGAACCGAGGAAGTCGTAATTCAAAAAGAAAAAGCAGACAATTTACTTGAACGTGTTTTACCAAAAAATACGGCTAAAGAATTAAAATCAGGAAGAAAAGCCGGGCCATATCATTACAATATGGTTACCGTTTTGTTCTCAGATATTCAGGGGTTTACAAAAATTGCTGATCAAATGGATTCGGATCTCTTAATTGATGAGCTTGATAGGTTCTTTTTACAATTTGATACCGTTGTTGAAACATATAATATAGAAAAAATTAAAACGATTGGTGACGCATATATGTGTGCTGGAGGAATCCCCATAAAAAACAGAACCAATCCTGTTGAAGTTGTTTTAGCGGCAATTGAGATGCAAAATTTCATGAAAAGGCTAAAAGAACAAGCGAGCGGTGACACAAGTCATATTTGGGATTTAAGAATTGGGATTGATACAGGGCCTGTTGTAGCAGGGGTTTTGGGTCGCAGTAAAATATCATATGACATTTGGGGCGGAACGGTAAATACAGCCAGTAGAATGGAAGCTTCCGGAGAACCAGGAAAAATAAATATTACTGAAAATACATACATGTTAATTAAAGATTTCTTTATATGTAAATACCGAGGGAAAATGCCGGTAAAATATAAAGGAGAAATTGACATGTATTTCGTTGAAGGACTTATGCCTCATTTATCATCGGATTTAAAGGGTCAAATTCCTAATCAAGATCTTTTTACCCAAGTTCAATTATTAAGAGTTAATGATGTTGAAGAATTTGTTTTAACTAAACTGGAAGATGGCTTACCTGATAATTTATATTATCATAATGTAAAGCATACGATTGATGTGGTTACCCAGGTTGAATTAATTGGACGATCGGAAGGGGTAAAAGATGAAGATATGTTAATTCTGAAAACCGCAGCTCTTTTTCATGATTTGGGTCATCTTGTAAATTACGATACTCATGAAGTAGAAGGGGCAAAATTAGCCAGAAAATTTCTACCGGACTATCACTATTCAGATAAACAAATTGAAAGAATCTGCAGTATAATTCTTGTAACACAGATGCCTCCTGAACCAAAGAACCTTCTTGAAGAAATTATGTGTGACGCAGATTTAGATTATTTAGGTCGGACTGATTTTGTTCCCGTTTCTATTAATCTTTATAAAGAATTTCACGAAAGAAATAAAATTGATTCAATTCTTGAATGGAATAAAATGCAATTTAATTTCATTAAAAATCATCAGTATTTTACTAAAACTGCACAAAAACTACGCGAAGTAAATAAGAATATGCAGTTAGATAATATTCAAATAGAAATACAAAAAGAAGTGGAAATAGAAGATGAGTAAATTGTGAGTACTTCGAGGAAACTAAAATTGAAAATGCCTGAAGTTACCTCTAAGAACATATTAGACACAAGCGAACAATTCAATTATGATAGCAAGAAATATTTCAGAATATATAAAGCATATAAAAAGTATTACATTAAAAAACAATACTATTAATTGGTATCGGGGCCATGCTGATATATCATGGGAACTAAAACCAACTATTTGGCGAACATTCTCTCGTGAAAATGAAAGAGGTATGAATCACGAATTTCTTTGGAAAGCGCAATCAAGAACATTAAACCCTCCTTTAGATGGTGATTGGGCAGAATGGCTTTCTTTAATGCAACATTACAGACTTCCAACCAGATTGCTTGATTGGAGTAAATCTCCATTAATTGGATTATATTTTGCAATTGAAGAGTTAATTTTATCTTCCAAAGAAATAGAATCTAAGAATGATGCTGAGGTTTGGGTATTGATGCCTGGAAAATTAAATGTAATTTCAGGATTAGAACCTTACATCTTTTCTATTAAAAATTCAACAGCAATAGAAATGATTGAACCGGCTTTCCTTAGTCCTAATAAAGTTAAAGAAAATGATAAAATAATTGCTGTTTCAGCTATTGAAAATGAATTAAGAATGATGGTACAACAAAGTGCTTTTACTATACACTCTTCACAAGAAGCATTAGAGAATTACCCTGAAAACGAAAAATTCTTAAAAAGAATTAAGCTTCCAAAAGAATGTTTGAATGATATTGCTTTAGAACTTGATTTATTAGGATTTAAACCCTCTAACATTTATCCTGATTTAGAAAATTTATCGAAAGAAATAAAAATTCGATATCAAAAATTATGTGGAATATAAGAAAGGCTAGTGTCAAGTCAAGCTTTAAGTTTCGGGTCGACCTGACAGAGTTTTTTTAAACCTGTCAGAGTCTGTTAGTAAAACTGTTAGGTCTGATTGTTTGATAATCAACTTACTGAGAAAACACCTGTGGATATCGGGAGTCGATGCATAGACAAATTTTAGACTTTTAAGATATCCTCTTCTTAGCTATTATCTAAAGATCTTAACCTAAATTAAGCCTTTGTTTAAAGCAAGAGTGCTTCAACCCGCTCTTCGCCTATCCTTTAGTTTCTGCATGTTCGTTAAATTCATAAAATTGCTAATACCCTATTCTTAAACCAATTTACTTCTAATTCTACAAACGTTCATTTTATTGTTAACTTTATGTAACAAAACAAGTACTTTTATAGTAGATATATGTGCCACTATGGCGCATATAATTTTGGTTAGCTTCCATATCGGAAAAATAGCGAAAGCATAAAAAATTAATATTTATATCTTGATAACAATAAGTTTAACACTTGCATCTGTAATTGGAGTTTTTCTTTTTTTTGGAATAGGAAGAATTAAAGATATTTTAATTGGTTATGGACAATCAAGATTAGAACGTGGTGGTTTCAATCCGTTTTATTGCGATAGACTAAGAGATGATATATATAGAAAAAATATCTATGGTATAGAAGAGGCTCTTTTAAGAAGATCTATTAAAGAATTACTATCCAATATTA
Source organism: Bacteroidales bacterium (assembly GCA_013138975.1). Lineage (GTDB taxonomy): Bacteria > Bacteroidota > Bacteroidia > Bacteroidales > UBA12077 > UBA12077. The sequence continues at coordinate 6,214 of WTBR01000112.1, read as the reverse complement.
AACCATCCCCAACAAGTACTCTTAAAATGCATTTGTCTATATTTAAAAAACACAAAACAGATTTAAATATATTGAAATCCTTACTTTTAGTAATAATAATTTATGTAATTGTTATAACAATATATGAACAGTATTTAAACGAAAATTTTAAATGTGCCAATATTTTTATTTTATTTTTCTTTGATTTGATAATAATATTCTCAATTTGGTACTCAATATTTAAAACAGATGGAATTGAGAAGCAAAAAAAAGGTGTTTGTAAAGATTTATATAAAAGATTGGAGTATGCCAAATTGTTTTTAGATGACCTCAAAAATGATTGTAATAGTAATTCCTCTGAAAAGATACAACAAGAAAAGAGTGATGTAAATGAAAAATGTATTATAAAGTCTAATATAAGTATAAGGAATGATACTATCCCAATGACAATAGTTATTCCTATATATAATGCTGAAAAATATTTGAATGATTGTATGTATTCTGTTATAAATCAAACAATGAAAGAGATACAAATTATTTGTGTAAATGATGGCTCAACGGACAATTCAAGTATGATATTGCAAAAATATGCTAAAAAAGACAACCGAATTAAAATTATCGATAAGATTCATGAAGGCTCAGGAAAAGCAAGAAATACAGCTTTCCCTTATATTAAGGGAAAATATGTGCTTTTTGTAGATGCTGACGATTGGATAGAACTTGATACTTGCCAGAAACTTTATGATGTAGCAGAAAAAACAAAAGCACAATTGGTACAATTTCTTTTTTATATGCAAAATGACAGTAATCAGACTGATGTATATATTGAAGAATATGTGAGATATAAATTTTATCAAGATAATTTGCAATATAAGGATAATATGCTAATTGATAAAATAAGTAATTTACCAATTTTGCAAACATGGAACAAATTATGGCAAACTTCTTTTTTGCGTTATAATAATTTATGTTTTGAAAATATTACAGGGGCAGGTGGCGATATTATTATGAGTTGGAAAGGTATTGTATTAGCAAAAGATATAGCCGTTTTACCTGAAAAATTATATTATTATAGATATAGAGAATCTTCTCTTTCTCATAAAAAAGGAAATCATTACGCCAATATGATAAATAGTTGCAATAAAATATATAATTTTTTAATCGAACAAGAACTGTATAATGACCATCAATACCGGATTTTTTTTCTTTCTAAAAAGTTAGAAATATATTTTCGGTTTGGGCAAAAAATCATTTCTGTAAAAGATAAAAAAGAATATAAGCAACTGTTTTTAGAGAGTCTTACTGACGATATGAAAGATTTCTATTTTTACGAAACTTTCAAAAAGCATTGGTTTCAACATATGTAGTTAAATTCTTATCAATATGAATATTACAGTAAATTGTGTGCGGAGAATTATTTACACAACGCTTTCCCCAGATGAGCATAGATTATAAATCGAAGCAGCTCGGCATTCCGATAGTTATCGGACATTACTTCGTCGTTCTATTTTTGGTAGCATTTGCTACATAAATGGGTATGTATTTAAAACTTGTCAAGTCAAACTTTAAGTTTCGGGTTGACCTGACGAGAGTTTTTCAAACCTCTGACAGGTCATTCTGACTCTGTCAGGTTTTCAACTGAAAAAGCATCCTTGACTTGACACTAGTACCTAACATCATGTAAATAGTAATCTGAACTTTAGCGACTTATAACCGTTTTCATCTTTTTATAATAAGTGCTATTTATAGCTAATACTCTATTTCTACTTTATACCCATTATGTTTTCGAATATTCAGCACTCTTCCTTCATTAAAAATTAAATATTGTCCTTTTATACCCATTAATTTTCCTTCAATTTTCTGTTCCTTATCAAAAGAAAACGAATTTACTTTTTCGGGATATTCTATTACCGGATAATTTATATCTACTATTTCATTATCCTCAATAAAATACTTTACATACTCCTTTTTAACTAAATCCTTAGCCTTGATTTTTTGTTCCGATAACTGAGTCTCCAAATCGATTTTATTGGTGAGCATTCTACGCCAATTTGTTTTATCGGCAAAATGTTTTTTAAGGTTTACTTCTATTAAACCTGCCATATTTCTATTGGGCACTTGGGCAATTTTTATAGCAAAACTGGCTCCTTGATCCATCCATCGTGTTGGAACCTGCGATAATCTTGTAACTCCTACTTTTAAACCACTCGAAATAGCTAAATACACAATATGATCTTGCAAACAATTATTTTTAGCCCATTCCATATCTCGGGAAATACCTTCTTGAGCACGACACATTTCGGGACGTAAAATACAATCGTCGGCTTCGGGAGCGGTTCTAAAACAAGGGAAACAATAGCCTTGCTGAAACGATTTACTGGTTTTACGACCACATCGAATACAATGTATCTCATTTAAATAAGTAATTGATATTTCTTTATTAATTAGTTCATTCATATGTATTAAATGATCATCTAATGTCAAAAAATAGTCAATCGGATCATTTAATTCTGTCCTCATTTTATGTAAAGAGCCTTGATATATCATATTTTAAAATTTTACAACAAAAATAATAAAAAATAATTAAACTGATTATCAGCTAATTAGATTAACTACAATAAAATATTTACTACTATGTGTTGCATGGTAGTAACATTATTACATATCTTTGCATTGTAATTTTGTGTGCATAGTATAGTACTCTAAAAATAAAACATATGAAAACAACAATAACAATTAATCTGGGAGGAATAGTATTTCATATTGATGATGATGCCTACGAGATGTTACACACTTATTTGATTGCTATAGAAAAGCAATTTACAAGTGATGAGGAACGTCTTGAGGTTATGTCGGATATTGAAGCACGCTTATCTGAATTATTTACAGAAACGCTTAATGAAAAAAGAGATGTAGTAATGAAAGATGATGTTTCAAAAGTAATTGAAATAATGGGAGAACCGGAAGAATTTAGAGACGAAGAGGCTAAAAATGAATCTTCTAAATCGAATAAAGAATCTAAAAGAAGACGTATGTATAACCGTAAATCTAAAAAAATGTATCGCGATCCGGACAATAGAATTCTGGGAGGCGTTTGTAGTGGATTAAGTGCCTATTTTAATGTAGATCCAATTGTCTTCAGAATTATTTTTATTCTAATCGCATTGGGCATGGGTTCTGGTCTGATTATCTATATTATTCTCTGGATTGTAATTCCCGAAGCTTCAACAACAGCACAAAAACTGGAAATGCGTGGAGAAGCAATTACAATCGAAAACATTAAAAAAGCTGTTCGTGAAGAATTTGAAAATGTTAAGAGTAAGATGAAGTTTTAGTACTGAGTATTTAGTGCCAAGTACCGAGTATCAAAACTCAAGATGCTTAACTCAAGTTACTAATTACTAACATTTATTTACTAATATCTATTTACTAATATCTAGAAAATATGAATCTCGAAAATACAAAAGCTCAGATGAAGAAAGGCGTATTAGAATTCTGTATCCTTTCCATTTTATCAAAACAGGATTTTTATGCTTCCGACATTATTAAATCATTAAAAGAATCGAAAATGATTGTTGTTGAAGGAACTCTATATCCTCTGTTAACCAGACAAAAAAATGCTGGATTATTAAGCTATCGCTGGGAAGAATCGACACAAGGACCACCACGAAAATATTATACTCTAACCGAAAAGGGAAAAGAATATTTAATCGAATTGAAAAATTCGTGGACAGAACTTGTAGATGCAGTTAACTTGATTAATAAATAATAAAAATCGCAAAAATGAAAAAAACAGTAAAAATTAACATAGGTGGTGTTATATTCCATTTAGATGAAGATGCTTTTGAGATATTGCAGAATTATCTTACTGCCATTAATCAGCGATTTGCATCATCGGATGAAGGAAAAGAAATTATCGCAGACATTGAACATCGAATTGCAGAAATTCTTCAAAGCAAGCTTACTGATCAAAAACAAGTAATATCAGTCGAAGACATTAATGAAGTTATTGATATTATGGGACGCCCCGAGGATTTTGAAGGCGAAGAAGAAAGCAATAGTAAGAATTCTTATCAATACGATAAATCATCAAGAAGATTATACCGTGATCCGGATGAAAGAGTTTTAGGTGGTGTTTGTTCAGGCATTGCTACTTACTTAAATATTGATCCTTTAATTATACGATTAATATTTATTTTACTCATGTTTGGTTTTGGTATTATAGGCATTATATATATTGTTCTATGGGCATTACTCCCTGCAGCAAATACTACTGCACAAAAACTCGATATGCGTGGAGAACGATTTAACATCTCCGATATTGAGAAAAATGTACGAAAAGAGTACGAAAACGTAAAGGACAACTTGAAGAATATTAAAAATTCTAAAGATTACGATCGCACTCGGAATTTTTTTGAAAGTATTATTTATGCAATTGGTGCTTTTATAAGATTTATTTTCAAATTTATTGTGGGCATTTTTGGTTTAGTATTAGTCGTTATGGGAGTAGGTTTTCTAATAGGATTAACTGGAACATTAATCATTGGAGAATCTTTTATGCCTTGGAACAATATATTTATTAACGATCATGTAGTTTTTTCGGATATGATTCAATCGGTTGTTGGGCCAAATACGGTTTGGATTTTTACTCTGTGTGCAATTTTGGTTGTGTTTATTCCATTGGTTGCCATAATTTATGGTGGCTTAAAATTATTACTTGGATTACGTCCTAATGACAAACCTGTTGCAGGAATTGGTTTCGCAGTTTGGATTCTTAGTTTAATTGCACTTGTAATAATAGCGGGTGTTCAGGTAAAGCATTTTTCTACATCAGTTCATAATGAAGAAAGGATGCTTATTGAAGAACAAGCGAACAAAACACTTTACTTGAAAACGCATGAAGACAATTCTGTTGCAACATCTAAATTTTACATTTTCGATGAGGAATTTCAAATTATGTACGACGAAGATGATGACAAGCAATTATTAGCTTTTCCTGAAATAGATATTATTCGTGGAAGTTCCGATCAGGTAACGATAGAAATACGAAAAAAAGGACGTGGATCTGATCGTAGAGAGGCATTACAAAATGCCGATGATATAGAATATCATGTAGTACAAAAAGATTCGGTGATACTTTTCGATGCTGTTTACTCTTTGGTTGATAAAAACCGCTGGAGATTTCCTGAGGTAGACATTACAATTAGAGTACCCGAAGGTTATATTTTATACTTAGATGAAAGTATCGAAGAGCAACTCGACTATATTAAGAGAGAAAAATATTATCGAAACGAAGAAATGGTAAATAAATATTGGATAATGACAGAAGATGGATTGGAAAAATATCATAAAGTAAGTGATGATGATGAATAATTTCAATTATTAATGGATTTTAATAGTTTCTGCAAGAAAACAGCTTTTTTTCAAGTCTTTGATAAGAAAGTGTCAAAGCATTCCGGTAGCTATCGGATTCGAAGTGTTGAAAACCAAGAAGTTTACTTTTGTAAGTAACTGTTTTCAGCACAAAAGTAACTCAGAATTTGGCGTTTTCTTGCAAAGACTAAATAGTAAAAATCCCTTGTGAAGATATTTTTATCACGGATTTTAGATTTTTTTTCAAAAAAAACACCATTTTTATTTGCAGACAAAAATATTTTTATAAATTTGCAACCTCATTCAATTGTCCGATGGTGTAATTGGCAACACATCTGATTTTGGTTCAGAAGAGTCCAAGTTCGAGCCTTGGTCGGACAACAAAAACCCAACTAATTTAGTTGGGTTTTTTGTTGTTATAAACTACCGTAAAATCACCTGCGATTTTTTCAAAACATGTTAAATACTTGTTGGCTATTCTTCACAAAATTTAAAGAGGTGTAATGTCAATCCTCAATCCATCTAAATTACACCACATTAAATTTTACCCAGACGCTCCTAAGCCTACCATCACCCCTTTAATAAGGATCAAGCAGAATATTTGGGGATTTATATTTTTCATGCATAAATATTAGTCAACCTAAACAAGAAAAACTCAATATCTCTTACTCCTCTTGATGACGCTCTTAAAGCTTTTATTTTTGCATTAAAAGACTCTGCAGAAGCATTTGTACTACGATTTATGAAAAAGTTTAATATTGCCTGATAATGTGTTTGTATTGATTTAGCAACACTATTGAATGAGTTGAATCCTGAATTTTCTACTTCATCATACCATCTGGCTAGTCTTGTGAAAGCCTGA
>WTBR01000025.1 GCA_013138975.1 Bacteroidales bacterium | reverse complement strand
TACATGGATAAATATTATGAGCAAGCATTCTATATTTACTATATGTCTCTTAATCTTTAATTATTTTGTAGGTTTTAGATTTTAAATCTGAACTTAACTTAATAAAATAAATTCCACTATCACCAGGGATTTCCACAACAAAGCTCGATTCATTAGAATTTAATTCTTTGTGTAAAAGTATCTTTCCGGTTACATCAAAAATACTTATTTCAATTGGCTCGTTATTTTCAGTTAAATCAATATTTATTGTACCGGATGTAGGATTTGGATATAGTTTAATATCTCCTTCTAAGTCATCATTAAAACTAATATCTGTTATATCGCTTATTGTTATTGTAATATTATCGGTTTCAGTACAATCATTTTCATCGGTAACCATCACATTGAAAGTGTATGAACCAACACCCGATGAACCATCAATTAATATTGTTTGGGATGTTTCTTCTGTATTCCAGTAGTAAGTTTCAAAATTTTCACCGGCATCTAAAATAATGGTATCGTTTATATCAATAGTTTTATCTCTCCCTAAGTCAACATCGAGTTCTATAACTATTAAATCAAGATTTACTATTGAATCACATCCAAATTGATTTGTTAAAGTTGCTCCATATATACCTGTTCCTGTACAAATAACATAACCTACTTGAATGCTTTCGCCTTCACAAATCGTATCATATAAATAAGTAACGTCTCCTTGATTTACATTTACGATAGTTTCTATTATTGTATCACAAGCAAAGAATGAAGGTATAATACTTTCATGTACAACTTGTGATGTAATATTATTTTGCGTTGTTCCATCAGGGAATAAATAATCTGAACCATAACAAACGGTAAGCTCTTCTGTAAAACGACAATCTTGAATTTGTTCTACATTAACAGTTGTTTCAATTATACTATCGCATCCAAATATGGTTTGTAAATAACTGGCATAAATAACTTGTGATGTAATATTATTTTGAATTGCTTCGTCGGGAAAAGTATAATCTGAACCACTCTTTATTGAAACCGTTTCTGATAAACTATAAATTGGATTTACATTTACTGTGGTTTCTATAATACTATCGCAACCTAATACTGTTTGTAAATTACTAACATGAATTACTTGAGATGTAATATTATTTTGAGTGGTATCATCGGGAAAAGTATAACTTTCACCGATACAAATTGAATCGGTTTCCGATATATTAAAAACAGGATTACAATCCACATTTACAGTTGTTTCAATAATACTGTCGCATCCAAAAATAGTTTGCAAATTACTGGTATAAATAACTTGTGATATTATATTATTTTGAGTTATTCCATCTGAGAAAGTATAGCTTTCACCACGATTTACTATAACCGTTTCTGATAAACTATAAACTGGATTTACATTTACTGTGGTTTCTATAATACTATCGCAACCTAATACTGTTTGCAACTTACTAACATGAATTACCTGAGATGTAATATTATTTTGAGTGATATTATCAGGAAAAGTATAACTTTCGCCGAAGCAAATTGAATCGGTTTCCGATAAATTAAAAACAGGATTTATATTTAATGTAAATTCAACTATACTATCACATCCATTTATATTTGTTAGTGTAAGATAATACGTATCAGGATTATATTGATACGTTCCTCCAATCAAAATACCATCACCTTGACAAATAAATGTATCTAATTTGTAAGTCTTTATAATACTACATTCTTTATAATAAATATAAGCAGCACCTGTAGACATTACACTACTACTATCAACATCAACGGCACTTACAATTATGCTATTTCCATCCGTTGCAACATAATCTCCATATCTATCATAATCATTACCATTTTTTGTAAATAATTTATGTTGTAATGTCCATGTTGTATCATTTTCAATACTATATACATATGCTTCTCCCGATTCAGCATAAGTAGAATCATTTTCAGCTCCGGATGAACCTATAATTGCTAAATTATCTTCAATATCAACACTACTTCCAAAATATAAATAATCTTTTGATTCAGGTGGTGTGATTTGCTTTTTTTTATCCCAACCTGTAGCTTCTTTTCTATATATATAAACAGATCCTCTTCGCTGATAACCGTTTTCTTCATCCCAATCGGCTCCAACAATAGCAACAGATTCTGATATTGATACTGCTGATCCAAACTTATCCCAAGCTTTTACTTCTACTGGTAATAAAACAGCCGTTTCATTCCATGTATTAGCAATATACTCGTAAATATATGCAGTTCCTGAACTCTCACCTTGCGTATCATTGTCTTGAGCTCCAACAATTAAATTATTTTTACAAATATCCATTGACCATCCAAAAAGGTCTCCTTCTTGACCATTAGATGGACTAAGTTTTTGCTGTTCTTCCCAATTTCCTCCAATATTTTTAAAAATATAAGCTGCACCGTAACTATTATTAGCATTAGGAGCACTTACTGCTAAAACATCTCCTTCTAGCTTTACTCTCATTCCAAAACTTGCTCCAGAGATAATGTCACTCGCCACTATTTTTGAATATTCTTCCCAATTTTCACCATTAAATTTAAATATATAAACAGCACCTGTATTTTCTAATCCATTTCCATCAGCACTTCGAGCTCCAACTGCGGCAAAATCGCCATCAATATCAGCTGAAATTCCGAAAATATCATTAAACTTAGTATCACTCCCTTGAAGTATTGTATTTACCTCCCACTTAACACCATTATAATCGTAAAAATATACATAACCTCCATTTCGTTCTGAAGTTCCTACGTGGCTTACAACAGCTTTATCATAATCAATGGCAACACCATTTCCGAATCTATCCCATTGTTTTTTAACTTGAATGGATAATTCTTGTTCGATTAAATTCTGATTTTGATTAACGCTCAAAGTTGTTTCAATAATACTATCACAACCTAACATAGTTTGTAAGTTACTGGTGTAAACAATCTGAGATGTATTATTATCTTGAACTGTTCCATCAGGGAAAGTATAGCTTTCGCCAATATATATAGTTGCTGATTCTGTAATATAGTAGGTCGGATTTACAATCAGCAAAGTTTCAATAATACTGTCACACCCCAAAAATGTTTGCAATGTATCATAATAAGTTCCAACTAAAGTTTGATATTCTCCCTCAAGGAATAAACTATCTCCATTACAAATACTTAAAGTTTTTTTAACAGGTTCTATAAATTCATTATCAATAATATAAATTGCACCAGCTCCATCAATTGGATCAGTTCCAATCTCGTTTAATTTACTATATTGATCTCCAATAACAATTTTATCATTCCATACTTTAACAGATCTTCCAAAAGTTGAATTCATTGCTCGATCAGATGCCACTATTTTCCTAACTAAATCCCAATAGCCAACTTTATTTAGTTTGTATAAATAAACTGAACCTGAATTATAAATATAATTTTCGCCATTTTCATCTTTGTTATCTTCAGCATGGACTACTGCAAGTGAATCATATATATCCACTTTACATCCAAATATAGCTTCTGCTGCCCTATCAAAAGCAACAAGCTTTTGCTTTTCATGCCAAACTCCCGATTCATCCTGTTCAAACATATAAGCTGCTCCAGCTACACGCAAAGAATCTTGATTAAATTCATCTGTATGATCCCATGAAGCTCCAACAATTGCCCATTTTCCATCTATCGCTACTGAAACACCAAAATTATTTCTAGTTTTTCTTATGGAAGGAACTAACTTTTGTGATTCTTCCCAAGCAACATCATCATTATTTTTAAATATATAGGCAGTACCTGCATCCTTAATATAATTTGTTTCATTTTCATCATAATCATAATTTGGAGAACCCACAATTAAATAATCAGAATATATATCAACAGATCTTCCAAAAAAATCACCTGATGCTCCATTAGATGGATAAATATTTTGTAACTCTGTCCAGTCCCCATTCTTATCACGCTGATAAATATATATTGCACCAGATTGTTCGGATGTTGGTATTTTAGCGTACTCATTGGAGACAACAGCATATTTATCTGAAATACTTAGGTCTGTTCCCAAATCATTAAGTACTATTGCCGAATCGGAGGCTACTAATTTTGATTTTTCATTCCATATACCATAACTATCTTTTTCAAAAATGTATGCTGCTCCTTTATCATTACCTTTCGCACCGATTACTGCATAATTTCCATATACATCTGATGTACCACCAAAATTATCCAAACTATCTCTATCTGAAGCTATAACCTTTTGATAATTTATTATATCCCCTGATTCATTTATATGAAAAAAATACGCTAAGCCTGAACTACGCATATAGTTAGATTCATTTAAATCATAATCTGAATTCCTAGTTCCAACTATTACAGTATTTTGTGATATTCCAACCGAGTTTCCAAATTGATCATTTTCGCACCTTGATTTAAACGTCATCTTTTTTTCAGTACCTCCACAACTCGATACAGGATCTGAAATATTAAATATTGAACTATCATTTATTTCGTTCTCATAAGAAAACTTGATTAAACACAGATCTCCGTTAATAGGGCAAGGTTCATTATTTAATATCCTACCATTATATGTGATATTTCCCACATAGCCTTCCATTATATACATAGTATCACTCTCTCCAAATTGCAGACCTCTTGGATGAGCTGCACTCTCACTATTAAGAGTAAATACTCCTTTATAATTTCCTTGATTATCTAATCGTGCTATAAAAGTATTAAATACGTGACGTATACCAGAAGTAGTATATAAGATAGTATCTGCAATTCGAGAATTATGTACATAAGCACCTTGCCAACAAACATCGCCATTTTCAAAAAAATCTATTCCATCTCCACCGCAAACATATTCACTTGCTCCTATTGTTTCTGCCCAAAGTGCTGTTCCGGCATTATCATATTTTACAATAAATGCATCCCCGTAAGGTCCAGTTATTGGTACTGAAACATCTCCAAAGTCAGTATCACAAACTATTTCTCCTGTAACATAAATATTATCATTATTATCAATAGCCAGATCGGAAACCGACATACCTGCTTCTTCACTTATATCCTTTTCTGTCCAAATTAAATTACCATCGTTATCCCATTTAATAAGAATCATATCAGAATTGCCTGATGAATATATATAATGATCTTCTACAAATAATGAGTCCCTAAATGAACCAGCAGCGTATATATTTAAATCATTATCAAGTTCTATTTCATTTATATAACCTGCATTTGAATTACTTAAGGCTCCATCAAGTTTTTTAATAAAAACTAAATCTCCATGCTTATCAAATTTGGCTATAATAAAGTCTCTAAAATACTCTGTCGTAAACTCATCTTCTCGAATAATACCTGAATATAAAGTGGTATCCATAAAATTTAGAACTCCTTCAAATGCTCCACACACATAAGTATTTAAATTATAATCTGCCTTAAAATCATAAAATCCAATTATATAAGAGGCTGAAAAGAAATTAAGGAAAACTGTATTGCCTTCAGAGTCCATTTTCCATATAAATGCATTACTTGTTGCATCATTTGGGACATAATATTGATCATTGATATAAACAGTATCAGTTCCAGTGCGTCCAGTTACATAAATGTTATTTTCATTGTCTACAGTAATTGTACTTCCAGAAGTATAGCTTGAACAAATAATATCCTTACTCCATATTTTTAAACCATTTTTATCTACTTTGTATACATGTAGACCCATCTTCTCTGAAAATAATGTATCTCCCAATAAAAATGTTGAATCACTATTAGATTCTAAAAAAACTATATCATTATTCTTATCTAATGTAAAACTGGGCGTATAACTTCCAAATTTACTATTTGCACTTAAACTCCATTCAACTTCTTGAGCTTTTGTCCCTAAATAAATTGATATAATTGTAACAAATAGAAGTAATATTTTTCTCATAATGCTTTTTTTCTTTGTTGTCTTAAAGACAATTATTGGCTATATAAATAAGCCTATATTAACAACAAAAGATTTCTCAGTATAAAAATAACATTATTTCATTCAGTACAAAAATCATTTTGACTGATCAGCCAATATCTTACATAAAAAAAAAGGATGTCTGAAAGTAAAGCTTCTTTAAAAAATGTCATTTTATCCCGATAATTATCGGGAGTCGAAATATCTCATTAAATATTCAAATAATTCTTCGACAAGCTCAGAATGACAACTAATTAGGCTTTTCAGAAATCCTCTTATTCTTACAATAATTTATGTTATTATCCCTTAAATTTTAGAGAGATATTTTGCTTTGTTTCATCGTGTAGGCTTAGAGGAACAGGTGAAACTTTAACAAGTGCTTGAAGTATTTTCTTATTTTTATCAGTTAAATCACACATTGTAAAATCATACTCAATTTTTACCTCGCCAACTCTACGTGGATTTTCCGACATTATTTTCCAGGTTTTCGCAGTTGCCCCATCAATTTTAAATCCACTTGCTTCGGCTTTAATACCCATTATTGTAAAAATACAACTTGCCAATGATGTAGCTAATAAATCGGTTGGTGAAAATGTTTCGCCTTTACCGTGATTGTCGGTTGGTGCATCAGTTATTAATTTATTTCCTGATTGAACATGAATAGCTTCTGTTCTTAACTGACCGGTATAAGTTGTTTTAATAGTTTCTATTTTTTCCATAATTATCTTTATTAATTGCTTGTAACAAATATATGGAAATAAAGTTTTATTTGATTTTTTAAAATATAGAACAAAGATTCTTATTCAATTATTGTAATTGGAACTGTGTAAAAGATCTTTTTCTGTCATCCCCAACTCGATTGGGGATCTTATAAATTACTGTGTATATTTCAACTTAGAGATTAACTTCGTTGAGTTCGCTATAGCTCAGTTCCCTTTTTCAAGGGAATGACATTAAACGGACTTTTCGAACAGCTCTTAATCATTTTTCTTTATATAAAGATCTTATCCTGAATATTAAAAAAATCGTAACAAATCAGTGGCAATATTCATAATTTAAACTTTATAAAAAAGTCACAGATTCATAGATTATATAAAACTGAAAATATCATAAGAAATTATTTTTAACAAATCTGCCAACTATTTTTGGTGATATTACTATAATTATTATTCATTAAAAATCTGTGAATCTGTGGCAATTATAAATTTAAGTAACACTGATCAGTTACAAAAACTCAAATTAGATTCTGAATGTAATTTAGATGAGAAATATAATCAATATTAAGAATGTCCACAAGAAGCGCATCCTACTGCACTACCTTTTACACCATCAATATCTCTTCGGCATTTAATTTCCTCATGCTTTGCACATGACAAACCAAGTTTGCGCATATCCTTATTCCCACCAACTGAGGTCACTGGAAATTTTTTATCTTTTCGGAAGAAAATATTAAAGCCAATAGCTAAAAAAACTATGGACATTAAACCTGTGACTAAAAGAAGTAATTTAATAAACATTAGTTAAAATTTGTTGTTATACCATTCGATGCAAAGATAAATATTTAAATTAATATTTAATTATCTAAATCTTTACATTCTTAAATTAATCTGACAAAACTGTCATCTTCAATAATTTAAAGTTTTAAAATATCAAGTTATGAGTACTAAGACATTGGAAAAGAAAATAATTCACAATAAAGCAGAAGTATTAAATGATTACAAAACAGCCTATTTAAGCCGCCAATTAAGCTTACTGGGTAGAAAAGAAGTTTTAACTGGAAAAGCGAAGTTTGGTATTTTTGGTGATGGGAAAGAAGTTACTCAAATTGCTATGGCCAAAAACTTCAAAAATGGTGATTGGCGATCGGGATATTATCGCGATCAGACATTTATGATGGCTGCGGGGCTTTTTACTGCAGAAGAATTTTTCGCTCAGCTATATGGTGAAACAGATATTAAGTTAAACCCCGGAAATGGTGGAAGATCATTTAATAATCACTTTTCTACGCGTAGCCTAAACGAAGATGGTACATGGAAAGATTTAATGAAACAAAAAAATTCTTCGGCAGACATCTCTCCTACTGCAGGACAAATGGCTCGTTGGGTTGGCTTAGGATATGCTTCAAAATTATTCAGGAATATAAAAGAACTGCATCAATATAAAGATTTATCGGATAATGGAAATGAAATTGCCTTTGGTACCATTGGCGATGCCAGTACTTCGGAAGGGCATTTTTGGGAATCGATGAATGCGGTTGGTGTTTTACAAGTACCATCGGTAATAACTATTTATGATGATGGTTATGGTATTTCTGTTCCTAAAAAGTATCAAACTACCAAAGAAAGTATTTCTGAGCTATTAAAAGGTTTTGAAAGAACAAAAGAAAAGGCTGGTATTGTTATATACAAAGCTAAAGGTTGGGATTATGCAGAATTGGTAAAAATATTTAAAGAAGGAACTGAATTAGCTCGCAAGGAACATGTTCCTGTTGTGTTTCATATTGAAGAAATTACACAACCCCTAGGACATTCAACCTCGGGTTCGCATGAAAGGTATAAATCAGAAGAAAGATTGAAATGGGAAACAGATTTTGATGGTATTACAAAGATGCGTGAATGGATTTTATCTGAAAAAATATCAACATCAACTGAACTTGAGAAAGTAGAAGAAGATGCACTAAATGAAGCTAAGTTGGCTAAAAAAAGTGCATGGAAAAACTTTAAAGATCCTGTAAAATTAGAACGTGATAAATTAATTGAAATTATTGATAATAGATCATGCATGTGCAAGCGTGAAGGATACGATAAAGTGGGAACAATTACAGACGAACTTAAAAAAATAATAAATCCTGTTCGTAAAGATAATTTCAGTGCTGCTAAAAAAATATTACGTCATGTGTGTACAGACTGTAATATCAGGAGTAAACTTCAAAAAGATTTATCAAGCTGGTTGGATCATAACTATGAAGATAATTATGAAAGATATAATACTAAACTATATAATGAATCCGAAAAATCGGCATTAAATGTTTCTGAAGTAAAACCAATTTTTAAACCTGATTCAAAAGAAGTTGCCGGACGTGAGATTTTACGCGATAACTACGACTACTTATTTAATAAATATCCTAAACTGGTAACTTTTGGAGAAGATGCCGGATTTATTGGTGGTGTGAATCAATCTTACGAAGGCTTGCAAAAGAAATATGGTGAACTTAGAATAAGTGATACCGGAATTCGTGAACAAACTATTCTTGGTCAAGGTATTGGATTAGCATTACGAGGTCTAAGACCAATTGCAGAAATACAATATTTCGATTATCTGCTTTATGCTTTGCAAGGTTTGAGCGACGATTTGGCTACAACACATTACCGAACCGCAGGAGGACAAGTTGCGCCGGTAATTATAAGTACTCGTGGTCACAGATTAGAAGGAATTTGGCATTCTGGCTCACCATTAAGTATGGTAATAAATTCTATTCGTGGTGTTTATGTATGTGTTCCTCGAAATATGACACAAGCAGCCGGATTTTATAATACTTTATTGGAAGCTGAAGATCCTGCATTGGTTATTGAGCCATTAAATGGTTACAGATTACGAGAGAAAAGACCCGAAAATATTGGAGAATATAAAATTCCTTTGGGAATCCCTGAAATTATCACAGAAGGTTCTGATGTTACATTAGTTACATATGGCTCATGCGTTAGAATTGCTGAGGATGCTGTTAAACAATTAAAAGAATTCAACATTTCTGTTGAGCTTATTGATGTTCAAACCTTGCTCCCATTTGACAGGAAACATAGTATTGCAAAATCTATTAAAAAAACCAGTAGAGTTATATTCTTTGACGAAGATGTACCTGGCGGTGCTACGGCATTTATGTTACAAAAAGTTTTAGAAGAACAAAATGGATATTTCCTTTTAGATTCAGAACCAAGAACGATATCAGCTAAAGAACACAGACCTGCATATGCCACTGATGGAGATTATTTCTCTAATCCAAATGCGGAAGATGTTTTTGAAGCTATTTATTCAATGATGAATGAAGCTGATCCTAAGAAGTATCCTGAACTTTATTAAAAAAAATAAATATTTTTTAGAAAGCTGTAATGAGATTCATTGCGGCTTTTTTTATTTTTCACTAACTTGTGTCAACTAAAAAATATGCTATGGCTTTCAATTTATTCAAAAAGAAAAATAGAAAAAGACAATTACAAGATTTAAGCGGAGCTCCATTATTAGTTGGAGATAAGGTTGAATGTTTACGATACGAAATGGGAGAAAGTATTCTTATGGAAGGAGAAAATGGATTTGAGTACGAATCAATTAAAACCAAACAAAAGATAAGTTTTGCAAAAATGATTGATGCTACAACTTCTTTTCAAAAAGTACGAAAGCTAGACTAATTTATATCTGTCTATAAAGTTACGTGTTTGATTCATAAAGTTCGAATTCAAGGCTTGTGAAGTCATAGAATTGGGAGTTTACTTTTGTAAATGACCAATTATAGGGCGAGCGTAACGAAGAAGTCGGACTTTATGGACAAACACTAATCAGTTTCTTAACAAGAATAAATTGATTAGAATAAAAATACATGATAAAAGTCATCGAGTACCTAAATACTTATTGCTATTTTTATAACAGAATTAAAAACACTTATAATGTCGAAATTTATTATACGAATTACTCCACCGCATAAATGGAAAGTGCCTGTCACAGTTGTATTAGCTGTATTTATAGGCATGTATAGTTATTCTGTATATTTATCTAATGCAGCGGCTTATTTATCCGACAATCCTGAAACATGTATAAATTGTCATGTTATGGTTCCTCAATATGCAACCTGGAATCATGGTTCGCATAGAGAATTAGCCAGTTGTAACGACTGCCATGTACCTCATAACAATATATTTAATACTTATTACTTTAAGGCCAAAGATGGAATAAGGCATGCCACAATGTTTACTTTACGGATGGAACCGCAAGTAATTCGCATAAAAGAAGCAGGAATTCAAGTAGTTCAAGACAATTGTATACGATGCCACAATGAATTAATATTAACTGCACAACAACAAGTAAATAATACTGCATTTCATTCGGGAAGAGAAACCCGCTTATGTTGGGAATGCCATAGAGAAACTCCACACGGACGTGTAAATAGCCTATCTGCTGTTCCAAATGCGATAGTTCCATTACTTAAAAGTCCTGTGCCTGAATGGATAAAAGAAATAACAAACGAATAAAATAATTAAAAAATAAATTATCATGAAACCTATTAGTGATCAAATTAAAGAAAAGCCTTGGAAGGGTTGGATTTTATTTTTTGCAACTATTGCAATTGTTTTCCTATTGGGCTTATTGGCCTCATCAATAATGGAACGTAGGGCGGAAACAGTTTTTGCTTATACACCCAAAATTGAACATTCGCAATGGGAACCTCGCAATGATGTTTGGGGCGAAAATTTTCCTCGTCAGTACAATAGACTTCTTCAAACCGAAGATCAATCTTTTAAAAGTAAACATATGGGAAGTGAGCATCGTGATATGCTTGAAGAAGATCCTAAACTAGTTGTTCTTTGGGCAGGATATGGTTTTGCTAAAGAATACAACCAAGGTAAAGGTCATGAGCATGCTATCGATGATATGAGAAAAATCCTACGAACAGGAGCTCCTATTGATGGAAAACCAAGTCCAATGCCAAATACTTGCTGGACTTGTAAAAGTCCTGATGTACCAAGAAAAATGCAAGAAATGGGTGTTGCAGAATTCTACAAAGGAAAATGGGAAACATTAGGTCATGAGATTGTAAATAATATTGGTTGTGCCGATTGTCATGATGCTAAAAATATGAACCTTCATATATCAAGACCTGCGTTAAAAGAAGCATACGACAGAATGGGGCTTGACATTAACACTGTTAGTCATCAGGAAATGAGAAAACTTGCATGTGCACAGTGCCATGTTGAATATTATTTTAAGGGTGAAGGCAAATATCTTACATTCCCATGGGATAATGGTACTAGTGTTGAAGCCATGGAAGAATATTATGATGAATATGAGTTTAAAGATTGGACACACACAATTAGTAAAGCTCCAATGCTTAAGGCTCAACATCCTGATTTTGAATTATTCCAAACAGGGATTCATGCCCAAAG
Organism: Bacteroidales bacterium; assembly: GCA_013138975.1. Classification (GTDB taxonomy): domain Bacteria; phylum Bacteroidota; class Bacteroidia; order Bacteroidales; family UBA12077; genus UBA12077. Next base: position 45,400 of record WTBR01000025.1, on the reverse strand, counting down.
GGGTTTAGCATGCGCCGATTGTCATATGCCATATATGAGTGAAGGTGGACAAAAATTTACAGATCACAAAATTCAAAGTCCTCTGAATAATATAGCAAATACCTGTCAGGTTTGTCACAGAGAAGAAACTGCTGAACTTTTAGCTAATGTTTATGAGCGTCAGGATAAAATAAAGCAAAATAGAGATAAACTTGAAGTACTTCTTGTTCGGGCACATGTTGAAGCTGGTAAAGCATGGGAACTTGGAGCAAACGAAAATCAAATGACAGCTATTTTACAAGATATAAGACATGCTCAATGGCGTTGGGATTTTGTAGCAGCCAGCCATGGCGGTTCATTCCATAGCCCTATTGAATCGGCTCGTATAATTTCTACCGGAATTGATATTGCGCAGGAATCCAGAATTAAACTTGCAAGGGTACTGGCAAGCTTGAATTTTAATCAAGAAGTTCCATATCCTGATATTGCTACGAAAGCAAAAGCACAAAAATATATTGGATTAGATATTGAAAAAATGAATGCAGATAAAAAAAGATTTATGGATGAGGTTGTTCCTAAGTGGGATACAATAGCGAATGAAAGAGAAGCAACTTACGAAACTTCAAATATTTAAAAACTAATCCCGCAAAAATATTAAACAAACATTTCGACGGGCTCTATTTGATAGAAATTTATCATGTAGAGCCCGTTCTTTAAATCACTTTGATCATTGAAATAAGTCCTTGAAATATCTAAGAATATAAAAAGTAAAAAGGTTCAATACCACACCTCTTTTTTTATTAAAAAGATACGGATAAAAAGTGTTAGTTATTTCTATAAATTATTACATTTAACCTCAAATCAAAATTAGACCTTATGAAAAAAGTTTATATAATACTTAGTATTGTTCTTTTAACAAATTTCTGTTTTGGGCAAGGAGCAAATGAAGCTCATAAAAAAAATAATGTGCATGAGGTAATTTGTACTAAAGTTATTCAAACTACCAATTATACTTATTTACAGGTTAATGAAAAAGATAATCTAATATGGGTAGCTGTTCCTAAAATGGAAGCTCAAAAAGATGAGGCTTATTATTTTGTTGGTGGCATGGAGATGGGGCCATTTAAAAGTAAAGAATTGGATCGGACTTTCGATCAACTTTTATTTTTAGGCGAGATAACAAAAAAAACAAATTCTGAAAAGGCCGAAGAAACCACACATAAAGCTGAGGTTAAAATCAACAAAAAAGACATTAAAATTGAAGCGTCGGATGCTTGTATAAGTATAAAAGAACTTTATGCTAATAAAGAGAAATATGCTAATAAAGAAGTAACTATTAAAGGTCAGGTAACTAAATTTAGTAAAAAAATTATGTCCAGAAACTGGATTCATATACAAGACGGTACAAATCATGAAGGTGATTTTGATTTAACCATTACTAGTAATGAAGAGGTGAATATTGATGATATAGTTGTAATTACCGGCAAATTAACTTTAGATAAAGATTTTGGATACGGTTATTTTTATAAAGTAATTATCGAAGAAGGAAAAGTAATAAAGTAACACTTCGACAAGCTCAGTGTGACAATTCTCTATTAATCAGCTTGTCGCACTGAGCTTGCAGAAGTATTTTTTAATTTTAGTTATTTTTTGACAGCTTTTTTTACTTAGTTTTCTTCATCCAATAAAACAAACTCCACACGTCTATCCTCTGTCCTATCTTCCGAATTTCTGTTTGGCAATTGAGCTTTATTTTCTCCAAATCCTTTAACTTTTATTCGGCTAATTTCAACGCCATTCTTAACGAGTAAGTCTTTTACTTTATTTGCTCTTAATTTAGATAATTTAAGGTTGTATTGTGCATTACCAATACTATCTGAGTACCCTTGTAATTCAATCCTGATATCAGAGTTCTTTTTTAAATATCCCGAAACCATTTTTACACCCTCTTCTCCCTCATTATCAATTTCTGACTTTGAAAATGCAAAGTATATAATAGGAAATTCAATCCCATCAGCACGTTCATCAATCGTTTCTATTTTTAATTCAGTGTCATTCTCATTTTTCAATGATTTATCTGGACTAATTTCTTTTTCGGTTACCTCTACTGGTGGAATGTTTTCGGAAACTAGTTTATCTACAACAGTATCCATACCTATAATCTGAACATTTTCTAATTCACTGCTTTCATGTACTTCTTCTTTTATAGGTTCATTTAAAGTAATTTCTTCTTTAGTTGTTATTGTATCAGCCGAAATATTTTCTTCTATTTCTTTTAATGCTACAAGCTCTGTTTTAACAACATCATCAATATTTTCAGTTTGAATTTCATCTTTTATATCATCTGTATTTTCCAGGTTTTGAGCCAACAAAATTTGATCAAGGCTATCCTGCTTCTCCGCCATTTGCTTATCTACGTTTTCATTATATTCAACTACAGCTAAATCTATTGATTGAACGTGCTCAGTATAATTTTGATACCTTTTCTTTGGAACGACTATAATTGAATCGCTTGCTACTGAATCTTCAATTGCCAAAGCTGATTCTATATATCTATTATATTCCTTTTCTGCATGACAGCCTGTTGCACAAGAGCCACCCAATTCTTTTTCAACAAAATTCATATCCATTTCCCATTTACCAAATGGGACTTTATCAATTATTAAGAATTTTCCTTTTGTAGCATGTGAATCATGGCACATTTTACATGAAATACCCTTTGTACCATTAATATGAACATAGTGCATATTTACATTCCCGTCTCTAAAATTAGTAGCATCCGTAGTAAATTCACTCAACATTAAATCAGAATCATGGCACTCGAAACATAAAGCAAAATTTTCTGCACTAGCTTCAGCATAATTCCCCGATGGAAAATTACTATTTAAAATTGCCTGATTATTTGATGCATGTGGCTTATGACAAATTACACAACCCTCATCTACGGGAGCGTGAATATTATTTCCTGATTTAAGCTTTTGCTTTATATTTTTGGTTTTCCCCGATTCCGAAGTATAAGTTTTACTATGACAACTTAAGCATAACTCTTTTTCCGTTTCCAATAAAATTGCATTTTCTGATGATCCATGTGGTGAATGACAATTGCTGCAAGATTCTTGATCGTTCATAGGATTATGAACAAATTTTGAAGATACAATCAACTCCTGCACATCACCATGGCAGTTATAGCACAATGTTGGAGTTTTTTCTGCTATCAAACCTTTTTCTGCTGCACTATGTGCTTGGTGACAGTTAGAACAGTCATCTTCAAATGGAGCATGCAATCTTCTTTGCTGAGCTTGATCCTTAGCCGTTTCGTGACAATTAAAACATAATTGTGAACCTGTAGCTTTTAAAAATGATCTATTATCTGATTGATGTGAATCGTGGCAATCATCACATGCTCCTTCTTTAACTGGGGCATGAACAATGTTGGTCTCAGGTATTTCCAAATCATGACACTCATAACAAAGCTTATCCGTTCTTGAATCCCTCAATAATTTAGGATAATCTGAACTATGAGAATTATGGCACATTGCACATTCTCCTGATTCTGCCGGTGCGTGTATATTCTTCTTTGTATATTCACCATGACAGTTAAAACATAATTGTGGACTTGCAAGTTTTAAAAATGCGCTATTATCTGATTGGTGTGAATCGTGGCATTCATCGCAAGCTCCTTCTTGAACAGGGCCATGAACATTTTGAGTCTCTGTTATTCCTAAATCATGACACTCAAAACAAAGCTTATCTGTACTTGATTCATTCAGTAATTTAGGATAATCAGAACTGTGTGAATTATGGCAAATTGAACATTCTCCGGATTCAGCCGGTGCGTGTTTATTCTTTTTTGTATATCCTTCATGACAGTTAATGCACAATGTTGGAGTTTTTTCTGTTAGCAAAGCCTTTTCAGTAGAACTATGTGCCTGATGACAATTAGCACAATCGTCTGCAAAAGGTGCATGTATATTTCTTTTCTGTGTTTGTTCCTTAACCGTTTCATGACAATTATAACACAACTGTGGACTTGTCGCTTTTAAAAATGAACTATTATCCGATTGATGTGAATCGTGACAATCATCACAAGCTCCTTCTTGAACTGGAGCATGAACTATATTTGTCTCAGGTATTTCCAAATCATGACACTCAAAACAAAGCTTATCCGTTCTTGATTCATTCAGTAATTTAGGATAATCAGAACTGTGTGAATTATGGCAAATTGAACATTCTCCAGATTCAGCCGGTGCATGTATATTCTTCTTGGTATATCCTTCATGGCAGTTAAAGCACAATGTTGGAGTTTTTTCTGTTAGCAAACCCTTTTCAGCAGAACTATGTGACTGGTGGCAGTTAAAACAATCATCTTCAAATGGTGCGTGTACATTTCTTTTTTGCGTTTGCTCCTTAGCTGTTTCATGACAATTAAAACATAATTGTGGACTTGTTGCTTTTAAAAATGAGCTATTATCTGATTGGTGTGAATCGTGACATTCATCACATGCTCCTTCTTCAACTGGGGCATGAACAATATTGATTTCAGGTATTTCCAAATCATGGCATTCAAAACAAAGCTTATCTGTTCTTGATTCATTCAGTAATTTAGGATAATCAGAACTGTGAGAATTATGACACATCGCACATTCTCCAGCCTCTGCTGGTGCATGTTTATTTTTCTTTGAATATTCTTCGTGACAATAAAAACATAATGTTGGAACATCATCAGCTAAACTAAATCCCTTTGCAGCACCTTCTGGGTGATCATTATCATTAGAGATATGGCAATTTTCACATGATTCTTCCGCCGGGGCATGAATATTTTTCTTAATTAAATTGCTATGACAATCTATACATGATTTAATCGTAGTAGGATCTTGATTTAAACTCCCATCATTTATTTCAGTCTCGTTTGCATATATAGATGGTGCAATTAAAATCTGGCAAAGTATTATTAAAATATAATAAAGTTTCATCATTTTAAAGTTTTATACAATTCTCAAATTATTACTTAGTCTTTGCAAGAAAACGCCAAATACTTCGTTACTCTTGTATTGAAAACAGTCATTCACAAAAGTGAACTCCTTGGTTTTCAAAACTTCGAAAGCCTCGTCTTTGACGCTTTCTTATCAAAGACTTTAAAAATAAGTAGTTTTCTTGCTGACACTACTTAATACGTTTAATTCTTAAAGACCTGGAGATCTAAAATATTCCATTTTTTCGTGGCAACCGGTTAAACACGAACCTCCGTTTGAATTGGCTTCATATCCTATTGGCATTTCCCATTGCCCAAACCATATTTTCTCTTTTATTAAATGCTTTCCATCCGCAGCATGAGTCGCATGACAAATATTACAATTCCTTGCTTTCTCACCTTCCAAATGTATATAATGTAAATTCTGATTCCCATTTCTAAAATTTGTTGCCAAGTTCCCTCTTTTAATTGTCATTAACTCTTTATCATGACAATTAAAACACAATTGAAAATTAAGAGTATTTGCCGGTGTATACATCATTGGAGAAGAATAATCTGTCAGTAAAAAAGGGTATTTTACAGCATGAGAATCGTGACAGGAAGAACAGCCTTCTTTAACAGGATCATGTATATATTTGCTTTTTTCAATTTCCTCTTTTATATTTTTTATTTTACCAAATTCAGTAGAGTATTCTTTATTATGGCAACTTAAACAAAGTTCCTTTTCTTTTGATAATAAAATTGCTGATTCATTTGAGGCATGCGGAGAATGGCAATTTGCGCAACTTAAGTCATCATTCATTACCTTATGTACAATTGGCAAAGTATTTACTTTCTCCTGAATATCATCATGGCACATATAACATAAAGTTTTAGCTTCTTCTACTAAAAGATTTTCGTGCATTGAACTGTGAGCTGCATGACAATTTGAACAATCATCTTCGAAAGGAGCATGTCTGTTTATCATGACAAAATCTTCTTCTAAATCAGAATGGCAATTCATGCACAACATTGTTTTTTCTTTTTTTAATAAGCCATTGTAATCTGAGTTGTGCGCATCGTGACATTCCATACATTCTAAAGCTTCAACCGGTGCATGCTTAACCTTACTGTTCTCCATTCCTAAATCATGGCACATTAGGCATAAATTTGAAGACTCTTTTTCAATCAATAATTTTCGATTATTTGATCCATGAACAACATGACAGGATAAACAATCGCCTTCTTTAACCGGAGAATGACCATGTTTTTTATCAAATGTTTCATGGCAAGCAAAACACAATTCGGGGATCTTTTCTGTTAATAAATTTCTGTTACTTGAACTATGTGCGGTATGACAATTTGAACAATCATCAACAGCTGCATGAGGGTATTTTGTTTTAATTTCAGCATTAATATTATCATGACAACTTAAACATAAACTACCCTTCTCTTTCTTTAACAAACTTCTATTATCAGATTGATGAGAATCATGGCACTCTTCGCAACTTCCCATTTCAACGGGTGCATGTACTCTATCTTTTTCACCAATTTCTAAATCGTGACATTCGTAACAAAGACTACTTATTGAGTTGCTAACTAAAAGGTGTGAATTATTTGAGCTATGCGGAGAATGACAAATTGCACATTCACCTCCTTCAACAGGTGCATGAATTATTTTCTTTGATGGTTCTTCGTGGCAATAATAACATAGAGTTGGCATAGCGTCAGCTAACACAAACTCTCTCCCTTGTCTGTCGGGATGTCCATTTTCTTTTTTAGAATGACAATTGTCGCAAGCTTCTTCAATGGGTGCATGAACTATTTTATTATTCATTAAATCACTATGGCATTCAATACATTTCTTTTGCTCAGTCTTTCTTCTCCTAGGTTTCTTAATCCCTTCATCAATTTCTCTTTCAAAATTACTCCAAGAAGAGAAAAAAAGTAATACTGCAAAAATTCCCAGAAATGTTAATAATGATTTTTTCATATTTAAAATTTCCTATTAATTTAATATAAATCTATCCTCACCTCCATGTGCATTATGACATTCCAGGCAACTTGTATTATCTATTTCCTCATGAGTTTCATTTTGTAATACAATATTTATATCATGACAATATGTGCATAAATCCTGCCCTGTACGTAATAATGAATTCTCCTTATCAGAGCTATGTGAATCATGACAAGTATTACAAAATCCTGCAGCTACGGGTCCATGTACAGATTTATACTTTTTGTTAAAATTATCGTGGCAGTTCAGGCAGGAACCATCAACCATATAATTTTCATTTACACCTCCATGGGGGTTATGGCAATCAATGCAGTTCTTTTCTCCAATATCGGAATGCAAAGTACCCTGACTTAGAACTGATGATTCATGACAAATAAAACATAATTCTTGCCCTTCCTTAACTATTAAGTTTGAAAATTTTGATTTATGGGGGTTGTGACAAGAAGTACAGTATCCTCCTTTTACCGGACCATGTAAAGATTCATAGCTTTCATTAAAATCTTCATGGCATTGATAACACAGGGCAGGTTGAGGTTTAATATAACCCCCGATGGTGTTTTTATCGTGGCAGGAGTTACATTCATTTTCGGCATACGGAATATGTTTATTTACAAGGGGTTTAATATTTGTATTATCTATAGATACAATTTTAGTGGAACTGTCGGTTAAATTGATTTCAATATTTTCATTTACTGAAGGATCCGGTACACCGTCGAAAAAAAATGATAAATACTTATAATTTTCCTCAGTTACACAAGAACTTATAAAAGTAATAGCAATTACAACGTAGGCTATATATTTAACTGAGCTATTTTTCATTTTACACTATTAAACACTAATAAGTATTAAAAAATTCTCCTTACTTTAACAAAAACACCACCAAGCATTTCTTCATCTAACAGCCTGTTTTTGTGAAAATATTCCAAACCGAAGGAATAGCTTAAAGCTCTAATCTTAGACGAATATTCTAGTTTACTCTTAACTATATCCATAAAAATATTGGTGCCATCTTGTTTTCTATAATTAAAACTATATTGAATTCTTGTACTTGAACCCATCATATAAGTAACATTAGCTGATGAATAAAAATAGCTTTGATTACTATAAACCCCATATTTATAATAATAATTTTGACTTGCACTTGCAAAGAAATGAAATTTCTTAAGCCTTAAATTCATATTAGCAAAATAACTTAACTGCTCAATAGGAATTAAAGAACTTTCCCTGTTAGTATATTCAATTCCTGCTTTGTGATATTTTGAACGAGACTGAATACCCATAATATGTTGTTTGTACTCATCGCGACTAAATATACTTTCAAACTCAATATTTGAATACGCATCTTCCTTATATCTATAATAAACTGATACCAGTTGCTTTAAAACTGAAACTTTTGCATAAAATTCATGTCTGGCCAAACTATAAGTAGATGTACCGGCCTGGTCTGCTGTATAATCAACTAAAATTATAGAATTATTATCCAATTGTCCACCGGGAATCCTTTGTATTTCAACATAATTTCCTTGATTAACAAGATAATAATCAAGATTTTCTTGATAAATCAATATTTGATTCATGCTTTTAATAACAATACTTGCGCGATTTAAAAACGGGTAGTTTAATAATAAAATCTCACCATCAGAAATAGTATGTTGCTCATTAACAACTTGCATTATACCGGGTTCATTTTCACGACCCATTTTTTCGTTAGCGTAATAATAATTTATGGCTACATTTCCGGTTGGTATTTTTTTTAAATAATTGAAACTAAATCCTGCTTGTTTTATCTGCTGACTGTAAAGACTTTGTTTTGTATCGTTTATTGAGTAAAAAACAGAAGACCGTAAGCTTTGAAAAAGTTTATGATCTAAATGTGTAAAAATATAATTTTGATTAAGTTTAAAATCTTCCTTCAAATAATTTCTGAAAGTGTAATTTAGACCTAGTTTTAAATTTGCAGGAAATTTAAAAAGAAATTTCTCTTTTGCTGAAAATTCTTTAGATTCCTGGTTTCCATATTTTATATATTCCCTAATTATAGAATTAAATAAATAATTATTCTTTTTATCAAAATATAGCCTATTATTTAAATTTATATCATGAAACTTAGTATTGATTTCTTCTAAACTGTTATATAGTCGATTATCTTCAGTATACTTATATTGAATACGATGCGCATCTTTTTTATAGAATTTTTTGTTTAATGTTCCAATTAGACTTTTAGTATCAAAACTATATAAACGATTGTTGGTAATATTTTCAGATTCCGATTTTGCATTAGAATATAATAACATAAGAGGGATTTTTTTATCCATACTTATAAATTGAATATCCCAATATTTACTAAGTGATTTCGTAAAGTTTATATCTTCATCATTATGATAACCATCACTTATTTTAATATTGCTGCTTAATCTATAATTTTTGTTTTTTAATAATTTAGCTGATAAATCAATCCCTTTATGTGATATTCTCTCAACTCTGTCTGGATGAATATCAGCAATGTTATTTCTTAATTCAGGATTATAATCAGCGTTAACATTTATTGATAATAAATTGGGATGCCATATATAGCTTTTGGTTTTTAGACTAATTGCAGGTGAAAAATATGAAATCTTATAATTATCTTCAATACCTAATCTATCCCATATTTTATAATTGTAATAACCATCTAATTTTATATCACCGCCAAGCGTTTGTAGTTTAAACGCTCTTATAGGAGTTGCTACATTCTGACCATTCGTAGATAAGAATGAAAATGTTAAACCAAAAATTAATATAAGCCATTTTTGAAACTTCACTATCTTTTCAATTGAATATACTTTTTTTATTTTACTTCAACAGCACCGTAAACATTCACTTTATTTCCTCCTTGCTGGTTGGAAACATATATTATATATTTAAGCTTATAAGCAGGGTCAAGATATTCCTCAAAATAATTGTTATGCTCATAAGAAATATGAATTGCGCGAGGTAAATACATATCGCCTGAATTTGCATTCTGTCCTCCAAAAAACATAAGTAATTGACCCTTTTTGTTAAATATTTGAACATTGCCAAAAGCCGCATCTATTGCAAAAAGATTTTCATCTTTATCAATAGCAATATCCTTTGCTCGAGCAAACTGTCCTGGAAAAGTACCAATGCTTCCTACTGATCTTATGAAATTTCCATCTACATCAAAAACCTTTATTGTATTGCCCACAAAATCTGTTACATATATATTATCCCCAAAACCTTCGATATATTTTGGCAATACAATATAACCATGGTCTTGACGATCACCCTTTGGAAATGAAAAAAGAAAATTAAAATTTGTACCGTCATATACATGAATCTTTCTGGTTTTAGTATTAGGCACCCATAATTTATCTTTAAAAGCTAATATATCATATGGAGCATAATTTGCCGTATCACCAAAAGCCGTTTTGTATTTATAACCTTCTTCTGTATTGTTAAAAACTACAATTTGTTTACGTTTCTTATCAACAACAAAAAGGTTCCCGGAAGAATCTACTGTACAACTAACAGGTTGAGCTAATCTGCCTCGCCCATCCGGAATAAAATATTCAAAAGTTTTATTTTCCAGATTGATCAATTCAAGCCCCCCTAAAATATTATCACAAATAATTAATTCACTTTCTGTTGATGTTATTTCGAGTGGCGATACAACTCCCATAGGAATCTCTTTTCCAAGTATAAAATCCATAAAAGGAGAACGCCGTCCCATTATGTCTTCTGAATTATTTATGCTTGTTAGATACTGTATCCTCACCTTATCCGGTGGCGGTGGGTATATAACCAATTCTTCAATTTCAATAGGTTGCGTTTGAAATATTTTGCATGATGTAAAACAAAGAGCTATCGAAATCAATATAATTATTCTGTTTCTAAAGTTATATAACATGTTTTTTTTTTTAAAAAAAAGTTGAACAAATTTACAAACTTAATTAATTAGAGTTTTATTCAAAAAAAAGGGCGATTTTAATCGCCCTTTTTTAAGCATTTTTCTTTGTTTTATTTAATATGACAATCTAAACATAAATCACTATTGTCATTTGAAGTTATTAAGAAGCCCGCATTCGTATCATCATGAGGATTGTGACATGATCCACATTCTACATAGTCATTACCACCAGCAGCAAAAGTTTTCGCATTCGTAGGAACTTTCATACTTCCTGCTAATGCAGTTAATGTTACTCCAACAGGATGATCAGATCTAAGATCTGTACCAGTTACACCATTTCCTGTGCCTAATGCTGCGAATCCTGCAGCACTTATAACACCTGTTGAGTGAATAGAAGTGGCATCATCATGACAACCTAAACATTTAAGAGATGTTCCTGTGGCTGTTAAGTCCCCTGCTACTGTATATGTAGCACTAGTATACATTTGAAAGCCTGCTGAAGCTGGAATTGTTTGACTCCACAAAATTGCTCCTGCACCACCTATACTATTGTGAGGAATGTGACAAGCTGCACAAACCTGACCGGCAAAATTTCCCGGCATATCTACGTCAGCAACTGCTCCTGATAAATCATGAGCAGAACCAGTTACAACTTGTCCAAAACTCACTGTTGCTAAAGCAACAAACATTGTTGTTAAGATTAAAAATTTTTTCATAGCTTTTTATTTGTTTGTTAAATTAAAAATTAAATCGGCAAATTTAGATGTATACATATAAAAGTGTAAACATTATTCAATATCTCAAATTAAGATATAATAGTCTTTAATTTCTAATTTAGAAAAGTGTTGTATAACATGAAGCTTATTGTTTTCTATCAACTTTTACATTGATATTTATCAACACAAGGGTTTGACTGTTTGTTTTTCAGCATTTTATGATTTATGGAATTTCATAAACAGACCCAGCGTGATTATGCGAATGGCAAGAAAAATTACAATTTCCACTTCCATTTCCATTCATAAATATATTTCGTTCGCCATTTGCATTGGCAGATATTACTTTTATATCGAAATTAATCAGAAAACTATTATTCAAAGGGTCTCCTCCTTGAAATCCATGTGGATCATGACATGTTCCGCAATTGGTTTTATATAATACATGTCCATTATTCATTGAACCATGAGATATTTTTATTTCATCCATATTATGACATTGAGCACATAATGTGAATTCATAATTCAAATCTGAATTTTCAGGAAGTGGATTCGATTCGTTAATATTTCTATTATAGAAATACTTTAATATCTGAGGGTAAATTGATCCATGAGGTCCAGAAGACGATTTATCGCCATTACTTGAATGACAACTGGTACAATAAATTTGGCTGGATTGTGTTAATGGAGAAATCAGACTTGTAACATCTGGGTTATTCCTCGCCTCAACAATAGGGTGAAAAGATACATTCGTTGGGTCAAAATCTAAACGTATATCATTATTGGCCAATTCCCGGGAGATGTTACTTGCAGGTTTTAAACTACTGGCTGAATGACAACGATAGCACAACTCATATTCATATAAAATTTCCTGAACCGGAGTTCCGTTTTGATCTATACCTTTAACTTTGGCAATAGCTCCACTTGCAAAAGGAGCTTCTGCTAATTGTTTGTTTGTTGCATGTGGGTTATGACAATCCTCGCACTCAACATGCATGCTTGATGATTCCGTTTGTTCAAGTGGATTATGAATTTTATTATATTTATATACATTATGCCCATACATTATATTTACTTCCATTTCAATATTTGCAGATGCAACGTTCCCGTTATGGCAATCCAAACAATTATTTTCTTCTAGTTCCGATTTCATTAAACGAGCTTTCCCTTTTGCATTATGTGTATTGTGGCAATTGGCACAGCCATTTTCTGCAACATTCGTAAAGGATTCATCTATATAAGTCCAAGGATCTCTTCCTGAACCATTCCACGTATTTGTAGATATGCTATGGCTTGAATTATCCCAATATTTTATATCGTGACAACTATAACATAATTCAGAAAATTGATTTGAGGCAAATCAAAATTTTGGATTCACACTATTATGTGGATCATGACAGGAAACACATTGAACTTTTTCGTTCTCATCCCAAGTAACCGGAGCTAAAGGTGGGTGCTTTAATTGACCGTCAACGGAAGCTAATGATGCATCGAAAACAAAAGATATTGGATGATCATCTGATAAATCGGTCGTGAGATTTCCTTTACCCGATTTATCATAAGAAGAACGACCATAACTCACCAACATAGAACCAGCCGTAACTTTCCCTAAAGCAGTTGTGCCATCATGACACGATAGACACAAAACAGAAGAGCCATCCGGTTGCCCCGGGATTGCCTGAAAAGTATTGCTAATCGTATTATCGTAAAGAATATAAGTTTTGCCGGGATTATTTTTATTCCAACCGGGAGCCATGGGTTGCTTACCATGCGGAGTATGACAGTATCCACAAACACCATCTTCGGTAAAAGATTTTTCACCAAAAATAATTTTATTGATTTTCTTTTTAAAATTACTGGATTTTATATTGTTTTCTTGCGAAGGATATTGAGCTACCCAATGAATATATTGTTTGCCGGATTTATCATTATTTGATTGTGCATACGATAACTTTGTTGATAATATTAATATGATACTACATAATATTATTCTAAGGAAAGAAAACGAAATCTGACTTTTCAAAATCAATTTAGTATATAAATAATAATTCCTTTTTTAAAATTTCATAAAGGTAAATATAATTGAATAAATAGATATTTCAATTTACCGATCAATTTTTGCCGACACGTCTTAATTAATCAATGAGCTTATTGATTAATATCACCCGTTCTCTTGATTTAAATTCACATTTAACATTCTACCAATAATTTATATTTAAAATAAGATAAAAACTCTTTAAATAGAGTATCATTTTTAATTATTTTGCGTATAATTATCGTATTCTTTATTTTTCAATTTTATAATATAAGTTTTGAATAAAATATTAAATAAATTTATTGTACTGATTTTGGCGATAGTATTTGTTCTGCAAACGAATACCAATGCTCAAAACACTCCCACTAATGTTACTCATTTACTAAGTTTATCAAATGGCCTAAGTGCCCCTTTCAGGATAGCAGTAAAATCAACTGGAACAATATACATTTCTGATGTATCACAAAATAATGTTGTAAAATACGATAAATCCTTTAATTTAATTGGAGCTTTTAATATTGGAATTAAACCAACAGCCTTAGCAATTAATTCTTCAGATAATTTATTTGTTGGTGATTCAGAAACCGGAATTATTTACAAACTTGACGGAAATGAAAATGCAACAGAATTTTCTACAGTTATTAATTCTGCTTCTTCCATGGTCTTTGATAAAAATGACTTATTATATGTTGTAGATGACAAATTAAAACAAGTTACAGTACTGGATACTGATGGCAATTTTATGCACTCCATGGGTTATGGAGATTTTGTTCAGCCAACAGGTATAACATACGATAATATTAATGATCGAATTTTAGTTTCTGAACATGGAGGTATTGGCCCTGATGTTGGAGGAGGAATGATGGGAGGCGGATATCCTTTAACAAAAGTTTGGATATTTGATACGGATGGGAATGAGTTAACTGAAATTGGTGAAGGTGGTAGTGATGACGGTCAATTTTACCGAATACAAGGAATGGCCTTAAGCCAAAACGGAACCGTATATGTTACTGATCCATATCAGGGTCAAATAAGTATTTTTGAAAATAATGGAGTTTTCTTAAATAAATTTGGAGAATACGGAAGTGTTTCCGGTAAATTAAACATTCCAATGGATGTTAAATTTGATTCACAAGGAAGAGTTTTGGTATCTTCAATGAATACCGGGGCAATAGAAGTTTTTTATGTTAATGAAATTAATCCAACGTATAAGATTACAGCAGTTAAAGAAATAATTTGCCCAGGAGAAAATACAGATATTCAGGTTGATTTTACTGGTACTGCACCATGGACATTCACATACACTAAAGATGGTATTAACCCTATAAGCATAACAGATACATATTCTGATCCTTTTATCTTTAACACAACAGAACCCGGACTATTTGAAGTAACCGCAATGTCCGATGCAAATAACAATACAGTTGATTTTTCAAATAGTGTTACTGTTACACAGAATCCTTTTCCAACATCAGAAATTGCTAGTGGAGATGTAGAAATATGTACAGGAACAAATACTGAAATTTCTATAACTTTAACAGGTGTAGCTCCTTATACATTTACTTATACCGATGGAACAACACCTGTCACAATATATAATAATGAACTAAATCCGTATAATATTAGTACTTCGGAAAATGGAACATATGAAGTGACTTATTTAAGAGGTGGTGGGGCTTGTATTGGTACTTCTTTAACAGGAGTTGCTAATATTAATGTTAATGCATTTCCATCTTCAATAATTACAACTGAAGATATTGTGATTTGTGAAGGCGAAACAACTGAAATTTCTATAGATTTTACAGGCCTTGCTCCCTGGAATTGTACATATTCTATTGATGGAGTAGATCAATCACCAATTATAACCAGTGATAATCCATATATTTTAACAACAGGAACTGAAGGTATTTATAGTATTACAGCATTATCAGATGCCTCAAGCACAGGCGAATGTTTTACTGGTTCTACTAATGTTTCCCTTACTCCTCTTCCAACATCAAATATAACAAGCAATAACGCTACAATTTGCGAAGGCGAGTCTAGTGATATTAGTATTGAATTAACAGGAGCTGCTCCTTGGAATCTGACATATACTGTTGATGGGACAAATCCTGTAACAATTACCGAAATTAACACAAGTCCATATATCCTTACAGTTCAAGATTCCGGTTTATATGAAGTAATTGCATTAACCGGGAATACTTGTAGCGGTACAGAATTCATTGGAAACTCTCAACTTACAGTAAACCCCCTTCCTACTGCGGTTATGACTGAAGGAAATGATCAGTATCTCGTGCGTGAAGGAGAATCAATGGATTTTTCTTTGGAATTAACAGGTGAAGCTCCATGGACTTATACTTATGTAATTGACGATAAAAATCCTATTATTATTAATACAAGCAACAGCTCAAACACAATAATCAGTTCTTTGGAAGGCACTTACGAAGTTAAAGAAATATCAGATGCAAATTGCTCTAACTACAGAACTGAGGGGTATCCCGAAATTAAATATGATCCATCCCCTACTTCATTAATTTCAAGTGAAAATATAATTATTTGTGGAGAAGGTGCTGCAGAAATACAAATTGATTTAACAGGTAATCCACCATGGGATATTACATATACAATAGATGGATTAAACCCGGTAGAAGTGCAAGCAAGTATCAGTCCATATATTTTATCGGTTTCGGAGCCTGGCTTATACAAAGTAAGTAAACTAAGCGATACTGATTTAGATGGCATTCAAATGTTAGGTGAAGCAATTATTACTATCGAAGCATTACCTCAAATTAATTTAGGAATAGATACAGCTATCTGCAAAAACGAAACTATCACTTTAAATGCAGGTTCATTTACTGAATATTTATGGAATGATGGAACTACTGCTCAAACTATAAATGTTGATTTAGAGGGAACATATAGTGTTAGTGTTACTGACAACAACAACTGTGTAAATGCAGATGAAATAACAATTTCAGTAAATCCATTAGCAATATCCGATTTCACATTTACTGAAAATAATCTAGAAATTAGTTTCTCTAATAATTCCTTAAATGCAAGCACATATATTTGGGAATTCGGAGATTCAAACACGAGTACAGATGTTAATCCAGTTTATACTTACTTATCTTCAGGTGAATATAATGTTACTCTTACAGCAACAAATAATGAGTGTGGCGATAGTTTAAGTAGTAAAAGCGTAAGCGCAATAAGCACATCTATTGAAAATGCTGATATTGAAAATAACATAAAGATTTATCCAAACCCATCAGATGGATTTATAAGCATTAATTTAGAAAATATAAATCACACAGGATTAGAAATAGAAATCAGAAACCTTGCCGGGCAAAGGGTATTCTATAAAAAGATTGAATCAGCTCAATCCATGGAAATAATTGATCTTAGTAATCATTCAAGGGGTATTTATACTCTAAATATAATTTCAAAAGACTGGATCCAAACTAAGAAAATTATTTTATCAAAATAAAGTATACCTTATAAATTCAATAAGTATGAAAAGCACCAAACGCATAATAAACAAAGTAATGATTTTTACTGCATTGCTAATGCTTTTTATTCTTTTATCAAGCAAAATTTCTTTTGCACAATCACCTGAAACTTGGATAACAACAGGGATGTGGGAAGCACCAGCCGGAATAACATCCGTTACAGTTGAATGCTGGGGTGGTGGTAGTGCTGGTGGCGGTAACACTACTGGTGCAGACGGTGGTGGCGGTGGTGGTGGTGGTGCATATAGCAGTGCTGTAGTTACAGTAATACCGGGAAATTTTTATACAGTAACTGTGGGAGTTGGTGGTACTGGTGTTTTAGGAAATATAGGTAATTCGGGAGGTGATTCTTGGTTTAAAGATCTTTCAACAGTTTTAGCTAAAGGAGGATTAGGAGGTAATCCCCCAATTTCTGGTGCTGCTGGAATTGCAGGAACTGGAGGAGCATCAGGATCAGGAGTTGGTACCACCTTATTTTCAGGAGGGAATGGTGGAAATGGTGTTAATGGAAACCAAGGAGTTGGTGGTGGTGGTGGTTCATCTGCTGGAACAGGAGCTGATGGAACTGATGGAACAGCTGGACTAGTTGGTCAAGTACCCGGCTCTGGAGGAATAGCTCCAACAGGTGGTGGAAATGGTGGAGATGGTGGTGCAAAAAATGCAAATGGTCTTCCCGGAATTACTCCTGGAGGTGCAGGAGGTGGTGCAGGAGAAGGAAGTCAAACGGGAGGAAATGGAGCAAAAGGTCAAGTTATTCTTACATATGCAGCTGCTGCAAGCGATTGTCCGGCATCAACTACTGTAGCTCCTGGTGGGTTACAAACTAAATGTATTGCTGACGGAGGTGATTTACTTACTGCAACAATTACTACTTCGGGAGGTTCAGGAACTCCAACACTTGAATATCAATGGTATTATAATTCATCAGATAGTAATGATCCAGCTACAGCAACTGCTGTTGCAACAACTCAAACATACACTCCTTTGACTACAGTTTCAGAAGTTGGAGGTCGTTGGTATTTTTGTGTTGGTTATGCAACAGATAATAGTTGTTCACAAACAAATGATGATCAAGCCTTAGCATCAAATACTGTTCAGGTAGATGTAACAGAAACTCCTACCACTTCAAATGCAGGTGGACCACAAACTATTTGTGTTACAGGAGATGTTACCTTAGCTGCCAATTCACCTACTGCCGGTACCGGAGCTTGGTCAGTTATAAGTGGCCCAAATACAAACTTAAGTCAGATTAGTGATCCTGCAAGCAATACGGCAACATTTACTCCTGCAGGTGGTGATGGTTCTTATGTTTTGCGTTGGACTATTTCTAATTCGCCATGTACTCCATCAACATCGGATGTTACAATAACTGTTAACCCGGAACCTACAACATCAGTAGCCGGTAGTAATCAAGAAATTTGTGATGGTTCCGGTGCTACGCTGGGAGCAAATTCACCAACAGACGGAACGGGAGTTTGGTCAATTGTTAGCGGTCCAAGTCCAAATCTAAGTCAGTTTAATAATACAGCTAGTAATACAGCAACTTTTACACCTGATGGAGGTGTTGGCGATTATGTATTGCGTTGGACTATTTCCAATTCACCATGTACTCCTTCAACATCAGTTGTAACGATAACAGTAATAACAATTCCATCCACAGGTGCAATTTCAGGAGCAGCTACTGTACTTGCCTCAACGTCAGGTTTAATATATACTATAACAGCTATAACAGGAGCTACAGATTATACATGGACAGTTCCTTCAGGTTGGACAATTGAAAGTGGACAGGGAACAATAACACTAACTGTAACATCAGGGATATTAGGAGAAGATGGTGATATTACAGTATATGCAACAAATACGTGCGGAGATGATCTAAGTCCATCAATATTATCAGTAGCGATCGGATCTCCTCCTGACTGTCCTTCTTCTAATGCAGTAAGTCCTTCTGGAACTCAAACTGTTTGCGAAAACATTGGAACAAGTCAATTAACAGCTAGCATTTCATCATCCGGAGGAAGTGGATCATATTCTGGTCTTTATCAATGGTATTACAATACCAGCAACAGTAATACTGTAGCAGGTGCAACATTAATTGCCGGAGCTACATTGCAAACATATACTCCTTTAAGTACTTCTGCTGAAATTGGAGATAGGTGGTACTTTTGTGTTGGATATGCAACAGATAATACCTGTGCACAAACCAATGCTGACCAATCTTTAGCTTCTAATGCTGTCCAAATTACAGTAGATCCTCTTGTGGGAACACCTGGGGCAATAACCGGTTCTTCAAATGCAACACCAAATACTGGTGGATATGTCTACAGTATAGATGCAGTAGCTAATGCAACAACATACAATTGGACTGTTCCTACAAATTGGGTGATTGATTCCGGTGATGGAACAATTTCAATATCCGTTACCTCAGGGAATGATGGAGATAATGGGAATATTGAAGTTACAGCAGAAAATCCGTGTGGAACAAGTACTGCATCAACAAAAGCTGTAACCTCTTCTATAGCTTCAACACCTCCTACCATTACATTAGGCAGTAATCCTGAAATTTGCCAGGGTACTACAAGTGCTAATTTAACATACAGTGCAACTACTGAAAGCCCTGATCAATATAGTATAAACTACGATGTGACAGCTGAAGGCGAAGGATTTGTTGATATTGTAGATAATGCCTTACCAGCAAGTCCAATTAGTTTAGTTGTTCCAATTGCAGCAACAGGCGCAACATACAATGGTGTTCTAAGTGTGAAAAATTCAGGATCTGGTTTAAGTAGTGGGAATTATAATATATCTGTAACTGTAAATACTGTTAAAACTGCGTCAATTGAAGGAACAAGTACTGTGGGACCAAATACTACCGGATATGCGTATTATGTGACTGCTGTTCCAGGTGCAACTAATTATGCATGGAGTGTTCCTTCAGGCTGGACTATTAATTCGGGTAATGGAACAGAAAACATTTCAGTTACTACCGGGAATATTGGTGATGACGGGAATGTATCCTTAATAGTTACAAATTCTTGTGGAGATGGATCTTCCACAAATCTTGCAGTAACAGTAGCTGATCCAACTGTAGCAGACCATGCCTTAACAACCTGTTCTTCATGTCATACTTTTCACAATGCAACAGGAAGTGCTTTAACAAATGCATCTGCAAACGAAGGTTTATGTCTAAGTTGCCATGTTACCGGTCAAATGGCCGAAACTATGCCTTTCTTATCATCAGATAGAGCTATTCCGGGTACAAGTGGAAATTCTCATTCCTGGGATGTGTTAGCTGTTAACTCAACTTATGAAACAGTTATTCCAACTGATGCTGATATGGTCGCAAGATTAACTACGGACAATAAAATTGTTTGTTCTACATGCCATGACCAACATAATAGCGCTACGGTTTCACCTTATTTAAGAATAGACAATACTGACGATGCCATGTGTAAGGATTGTCATTCACTAAGAGATGTTGGTTTATATACAGACGCTACTCCCGGCTATGGAAGTCATCCTATAGGAAATGGGGTTGTTTATGATGATGCAGATGCCAGATTCAATGCTTCACCAACAGCATTATTAGCAGTTAGTAATAATGATAAAATTCAGTGTTCTTCATGTCATGGAGTGCATGATGTAACAAATAGCGGCACTTTAACAACTGATGGTAACCTACTTAAATCTACAAACGACAATACATTATGTCTGGATTGCCATGCATATACAAGCCATCAGGGACAAACTTGCATTACATGTCATCAGGTACACAATACAACTAAGGATAATATTTACATGATAAGAGATATTATTACCACACCAAGTAGTGGTGATAAAACAGTGGTGTTTACATCTGAAACCAGCACCAATTCATTTGCAGATGGTGATGGAACATACGATGGCATTTGTGAAGTTTGTCATACAACAAACACAAAAAACTACCATTATAATAGTGCTACAGGAGATCACTCACATGAAGCTGGCAGTAATTGTACTACTTGTCATACACATGATACAGATTTTACTGCTCCTGCATGTTCTGACTGCCATATAGCTAATTTTCCAAATTGGGGTACAGCAGATTCTCATTTTGCACATACAGACAAATATTCATACGAATGTAATACTTGCCACAACCAATACGGTTCAGGTGGGGCGTTAGAGGCAACTCACCCTAGTGGAGGAAGTGCAAACGTGGCTATAGATCCTAATGGTCTGGCAACCCGAAACGGTGCAGATGGAAATACACCGACATGGAATGGAACTACTTGCAGTAATATATATTGCCATAGCACAGGAAATTCTGCAAACAGAGGTACAGATGGAACATATACATGGGGAGCTTTACCTTTTGGTACTATGACTTATGCTACTATTCCGGCATGGTCATCTGCCGTTGGTACTATTAACACGTGTGCAAGCTGTCATACAGGAAAAGGAAATATGACAGCCCCTTATACAATTACAGAACCGGGACCATTAACAAGTACTGCTGATTACCCAGCTACCGGTTCTCATGGACCAAATAAAGGAGCACATGCCTCAAATAGTCAGAACTTAAAAGATCCGGCAACAACATGGGCTTTTGTACAGTGTTTTTGGTGTCATGAAACCGATGGAGATTCACCGACAGGAGCAAAACTTCAAGGAACTTATGGAACATCATTACATGTTGATGGGCAAACCCATTTTGATCCAAGGTGGTATAGTAATGGAGGAACAATGGTAAACACTATGACTTATTCTTACGAAGGTTCTGCAGCTCATTGTGGTGCAGGAAAAACATGTTGGTAATTAAATTTTAGCTAGAATATATTTCATAAAAATGGAGCTTTTATAGCTCCATTTTTTATTTGAGTACAAATTATTATTTTTACTGAATGAGGCAAATAAGAAGTAATTTAAAATCAATATTATTTTCAAATAAATCAAGCATAATATTATTGTGTATATTCTTTGTTGTAATTGCAACAGCTACATTTATAGAAAATAGTTATGATACATATACTGCAAAAGTTCTTATATATAATTCCAAATGGTTTGAAGGGATTCTTGTTTTATTAGCTCTCAATTTTATTGGCAATATCAAAAAACATAAATTATTCCGTAAAGAAAAGGCAGCCTCATTTATACTTCATATTGCATTTATTGTAATGATAATCGGAGCTGGCATTACACGCTATTTTGGATTTGAAGGTGATATGCACATTAGGGAGAACGAATCAACAAATCTAATTTATAGTTCTGAACCTTATTTCCAAATTAAAGAAATAAACGAAAACACTTCTTTTTGTACGAATAAACCTGTCTATTTTTCACAAATTGGAAAGAATCCAAAATACCGGGAATTTGAATTGGATAAAAACAAAAGCATTATAGTAAGCTTTAAGGAATATGTGAGAAATGCTGAGGAAATTATCATTCCACATATTGGAGACAGTGAAATTATTGAATTATCGCTTGCCCGTAAGGAAGGTGTAGAAACTGTTTATATAAAAAAGGGATGCTACAAAGATTTGGGTAATATTATTGTTTCGTATGATAATAATACGATAAAGAAATCGGTAAAAATTTCCGAACGAAATAATGAACTTTTTATTGAATCACCCTACCCCATAAGAACAAATAAGAAATCGGAAATGGCTACTCAAATCATTAAAAAAGATTCGATTAGCAGTTTTCAAGAAAATTATGTTTTTAGTATTAATGAAGAGATGTTTCTTTTTGTAAAACATCATAAAAATGCCCATATAAAATGGCTTGAAGGAGATTCTGATAACAATAAAATTGATGTGCTTCTTGCAAACATTGAAATCGGAAAAATTAGTGAAGATATTGAGTTGTTTTATGATACTGAAAAATATATTCAAAAAGCTACGAAGACCATTATTAATGGTAATGAATTTGAAATAACTTATGGCCCTAAACCCGTAAAAATACCTTTCTCAATACAGCTCAATAATTTTACTTTAAATAAGTATCCGGGTTCACAAAGTCCTTCGTCGTATTTAAGCGAAGTTGTTTTAATTGATGAAAGAATAAATTTAAAAGAACAGCACTCCATCTTAAAGAATAATGTTCTGAAATATGATGGATATAAATTTTTTCAAACCTTGTATGATGAGGATGAAAAAGGCACGATACTATCTGTAAACTATGATTTTTATGGAACATTAATATCTTATTTAGGCTATTTTCTTTTAGGATTAAGTTTTGTATTACTGATATTTTCAAAAAAATCACGATTCAATGAATTGAGCAAAAAAATTGCAACTATTAGATTACAAAGAAAAGCATTACTAATAATCCTCTTTACTATTCTAAGCTTCAGTGGATTTGCATTCGCCAATAACAATACACAGAATCACATAAGAGCAGATCATGCTGAAGAGTTCGGAAAACTGCTTGTACAATCGTACGATGGTCGTTTTGCACCGGTAAACTCTTTGGCATATGATGTTATGCACAAAATTTCTAAAAAAGACTTGATCATTCTTCCACAAAATGAAGAAATGGACGCAATGCAGGTCTTTTTAGATATGTTTCACAATCCGGTATTCTGGAAAGAGCAGGAAATTATTTATGTAAGTAATAAATCAATTAGAAATATTCTGGGTGCGAATGAAAAACATGCTTCTTTTAATGACTTCTTTAATGAGCAAAACAGATACAAACTTGAAAGCTTTCTGCAAAATGCTTTTAATAAAAAACCAAAAGAACAAACAAAGTTCGACAAGGAAATTATTAAGGTAACTGAGCGAGTAAATATTTGCATTATGACATATAATGGTTCATTACTAAAAATATTCCCTGTACAAAACTCGACAAACAATAAATGGATTAATTGGAATGATTCTGAGGCTTTAAGCACATTAACCGGTAAGTTAGAAATACTAAACACTGATTTTCAATTAGCAAATCTTAATTACAGAAACATTATGCAGGTTTACCTGGAATCGTTAAGCAAAGCGCAAAGGACAGGTGATTATTTCAGGTCAAATCAGATTTTGGGATATTTTGAAAGTATTCAAAGGCAAAACGGTTCAGCTAATTTTCTTCCCTCTAAATTTAAAGTTGGTATTGAAACTTTTTACAATAAAGCAAAAATATTTATCCATTTAAAATATGTTTATGCACTATTAGGATTATCTCTTTTGATATTCTCAATTGTTGAGAATTTAAAAACCACAAAAAGCAAAATAATCCAAATTGCCATTATCATTTTTGTGGGATTACTATCATGTGCTTTTGCTTTTCATACATTTGGAATGGGTTTGAGATGGTATTTAACAAATCATGCGCCCTGGAGTAATGGTTACGAAACTTTACTACTGGTTGCCTGGGGTAGCTTACTTGCCGGGTTTAGTTTTATTCGGCACTCTAAAATTACACTTTCCGCTACCGCATTGCTATCATTTCTAATTTTAATGACGGCAGGTCATAGTTATTATGATCCTCAATTAACAAACTTACAACCTGTATTAAAATCATATTGGTTAATATTCCATGTTGCTACAATTACAATTGGTTATGCTTTTTTAGGATTAGGCTTCTTTTTAGGATTAATAAACATGAACATGTTTCTTTTTAAATCACAAAAGAATAAAATAAGGACAGATTTAATAATTAAAGAACTTTCTTATATAAACGAAAAAGCACTATTTATAGGACTATTTTTAACAACGGTGGGTACATTTTTAGGTGGAATATGGGCTAATGAATCCTGGGGCAGATATTGGGGCTGGGATGCCAAAGAAACCTGGTCTCTTATAATAATTCTTGTATATGCTGTAGTTCTACATTTTAGGTTAATCCCTAAATTGAAATCTGCTTTAATTTTCAACATAGGTGCAATTATTGCTTTTGGAAGTGTTATTATGACCTTTGTTGGAGTAAATTACTATTTCACAAAAGGTTTGCATAGCTATGCATCTGACGACCCTCCCATTTTTCCAATTTGGGCATGGAGCATAATACTTTTGTTGTTTTTTTTAATTGGGTTTGCTTCAATAAAAGAAAGAAAGTATAAAACAAAAGATCTATAAACTAAGCCTCTGATTTATAACACATTTTCTTACAAAGCTAAACAAGGGTCAGGAATTTCAAAGCCTGTGTAATAATTTTATTTTAGCTTAAAAATCAATGAAACTTTATTTAAATTTAGCAAAAATTGAAAACTATTTTTAATTATAAATATAAAATGATATGAGAAAACATTTTTTTAATGCCTTAGCGATTTTGACAATAATTTTAATTAATGGCTGTGCTTCATCGTATATACCAATTAACCCGCCAACAATCAGTTATGCTTCACATGATTTGCAAGATGGAGTAAGTTTATCTTATAAATATGATGTTCTTAGAGAGAAAAAAAATAAAAAGTATTCAAAAAAAGAAATTTATAATAGAATTAAAATAGTATCTGTTAAAATTACAAATAATACAGATTCTGTGGTAACAATAGGTAATGATTTTGCTTTTTATTCTGGAAATAAACAACTTAGTTTAATTGAACCAAATGTATTAAAAAAGGTATTTAAACAATCGTCAGCGAGTTATTTGTTTTATTTATTGATGACACCTTTAAAATTATATGTTGCAGATAATAATTCCGTTGAAACCTATTCGATTGGCTACGCTTTAGGACCTATTTTATCTGTTGGAAATTTATTAGTAGCAAGTTCTGCAAATTCAACTTTTCGAAAAGAACTTGATCTTTATAGTATAATAAATACAAATATTGAAAAAGGTGAAACGGTTTATGGAATAATTGGATTAGAGGGTATTGGTTATGATCCTATTTATATAAAAAATATTAATAAAACGAGTATAAATTATATTGAAAAGGATATAGTCTCCATAGATGATATCATTGAAAGTAAAATAAATCCAAAAAAAGACATAATTAATAAATTAAAAAATAATTTGTATAAAATTGATACTATTGGTTCATATGAAAAATACTATTCTAGAATTATGAAACTCTCTGCGCATCCCGATATTGAGATAATAGAAATACTTTCAGAGAATTATTCAAATGGGAATCTAAAATCAATTGGATTAAAAGCAAAGCATAATTTACAATCCCATACAGATGACATATATTCAGGAAGTAACTATAATAATGAGATTGGGACTTGGAGATACTTTTTTGAAAATGGTCAGTTAAAGAAAGTGGTTGATTATGATTTAAATAAAAATAAAGACGGACGTTATATTGAGTATGACAATTCCGGGAATATTTTAAAAGAAATTACATATAAGAATGGAAAAAAAATAAAATAATTACACAGCGCATCGTATAAATATCTTATTTCAGTAAGTTTTTAGCCTTTTTACAAATTTTAAAAGAATTAAGAATAAATCCCCTAAAATATTAAGAGGTAATTTTACAAAGAGCAAAAGTCAGACGCCCCTCCCGCTTTTCCAATTTGGACTTGGGTCATCAGACTTTTGCTTTTTTCAATTACGTTTGCTTCAATAAAAGAAAAGATATAAAGAATAAAAGATTCGCAAGCTAAATCACTGATGTAATTAGTCGCTTTTGATGAAGTGAAACAAGGAATAGGAATTTTTAAATTACCTGTAAATTCTATTTTTCATTCTGATTATAATGTTTAATGAAATTGTGAAAATAGTAATCAATTTATTATCTTTAGTATCTTAATTTAAAAAGATTACTAATTTAAAATCATAGAAAAATGGTTACTGTAAAAGGTGTAGTGCGTTCATACGGAACAGCCGTTCGTCAAATTGAAAGAGAGCAACAAAGAAGAGCTCGAGAAACCGCAAAAGCATTTAAGGAACAGCAAAAACAAAAAGAAATAAGTAATGCTACAAGTGCAGTAAGAGAATGGACACAGTATGTTGAAATGATAAAGTCTCTTCATAAAGATTGTACAGAACCGATTGACTGGACTAAGATAAAAGAAATGAAAGAACCAGTTGAACCTATAAGAAATTCAAACACTGAAAATCAAATTCAAAATAAAATTGATAATTTCAAACCATCATTCTTTGATAAAATATTCGGTTTAACACGAAAAAAACTTACTAATCTTGAGAATCAATTAATTCAAGCTAAAAATAATAACCAGAAGAATTATGAATTAAAACATAGCAAATATTTAGAAGAATTGAATAATTGGGGAATATTACAGGAAATTGTCAAAGTTATAGAACATAAAGAATCAGAAGCTTATAAAAAGGCATTTGAGTTTTTTGAACCATTTTCTGAAATTGGAGAATTAGGGGCAAAGATTAGTTTTAAATTTGAAAATAATCATATAGATGTTGACATTTTTGTAAATAGTGAAGAAGCAATTCCAAATTATGAACTTAAACAAACTTCAACTGGAAAACTTTCAAGAAAAGATATGTCTAAATCTAAATTTAATGAATTATATCAAGACCATATTTGCAGTTCAGTAATTAGAATAGCTAGAGAGGTTTTTGCATACGTGCCTGTTGAATATTCAAAAATAAACGCAGTTTCTAATCTTTTAAATAGCGCTACTGGACATATGGAAAAACAATCAATTTTATCAGTAATAATTCTTCCCGAGACATTAAATAAATTAAATCTGGATACAATTGATCCTTCTGATAGTATGAAAAATTTTGTGCATAATATGAAATTTAATAAAACATCTGGCTTTAGTATTGTTGAAAAAGTTGAATTGAAAAAATAGAAACAAACAGTAACAGCACTTGAGAAAAAATACGGGTTGCAACGGATTCTGACAATTTTGTTATCTTTACATTTCGATAACGAGGATAAAGAATACTGTTAAAACTCGTATAACTGCAAAACTCAAAGACCATTATATTCCATTTTACGGAAACTCAGAGAGATAGAATAAGAATATTTTAGTACTTTTGAAATGTGAAGAAAAAAACGAAACATATAAGTCTTTTAATTAAACAGACAGTTGGAAAAATTGATCCAAACGCTGAAATAATCCTTTATGGTTCAAGAGCTCGAGGAACAGAAAGAAAAGATTCTGATTGGGACATATTAATATTGACTGATTATCCTATAGATATTACCAAAGAAAGGGCGTTTAGAAATTCACTATACGATCTGGAACTAGAAACTGGAGAACCATTTTCTGTTTTTGTTTATTCAAAAGTTAATTGGGATACCAAACAAATAATCACTCCATTTTACGTAAATGTTACAAATGAAGGTGTAAAATTATGAAACCCAGAGATAGAGACGCATATATTAAAAACCGCATAGAAACAGCTAAATCGAGAATAATATAATAATCATCCAAAAAGCTAAGGCATTAGCTTTCTGGATAATTTTTTACTTAAATTACATACCTTTGCAACAAAACATAATAAATGTGGCAATTTCTTAAAAAACTACTTGGATACATATTCTTGATTCCGATTTACTTTTACAAATGGTGTATTTCACCATTTACACCAGCATCATGCAGGCATACTCCTACCTGTTCTGAATATTTTGTTGAAGCGGTTAAAACACATGGTCCTTTTAAAGGTGCTTGGTTAGGATTAAGAAGATTATCAAAATGTCATCCTTGGGGAACACATGGATATGATCCTGTTCCAAAAATTACTGTAAAAGAATATAAACCTAAAAAGTAACTGAAGCTGTCTCAAAAACAAAAAAATCAACTTAAAACATCACTTCTCAACAAAATAAGAAACAGTACTAAGCTATATATTAAGCAATTAACCGTTCCACGGTTAACTAATTTTAGGTGACATTAAATTATAATCAACTTGCCAATTATTAATAAATCCGTGGCACGCTTTGCGGATAGCACAAAAATAAAAAAGTTGTCAATGCTTCGACAAGCTCAGCATGACAACTTTTTATATTATATTTTAGATTTATTCTTAAAAATGATGCACCTCTTCGTAACACTCCATCATGGATAAATCCTGTGGTGTGTTAATATTTAGAAAGGCCTTTTTATGTTGTTCATTGTCATCAAGATTATGATATCTAACATCTAGATCTTTAATGAAATTATCAATCGAATATTTATTTGCTCCTTTCAAAAAGGTATCCAAACTATCAAATATTCTTTTGTGATAAATAGAATGTAAAGGTTCTTTGCTATCTTTGATTCTAGGAATTGCAGCATCACATTCTCTTTTATTATAGAATTCGATGTGCTTTTTTATTAATGTACTTGATATACAGGGCATGTCGCTTGCAAATACAAATACAGAATCATTGTTTGCAATGCGCATAGCTGCATGAATCCCTCCAAGAGGACCCACTTTTTTAATTTCATCAGGCACAATTCTAAAGTGATGATATCCCATAAAATCCTCAGGAGTGTTTGTTACAATAATAATATCCTCGAATATTTCATGTAACAATTTTATAGTCCGAGCAATAATTCTAACTCCGCTAATTTGAATATTAGCTTTAGTTTTTCCGTTAAAACGATTGTTTTCTCCACCTGCAAGAATAACTGCAGATATTTTGTTGTGCTCCTTAATAAATTCCATTTGCTACGTTTAAATTAAACAATAATTAATTTTCGTAAATGTGAAATAAAAGCAAGTAGGTGTTAATAAATCATTACAAATTAGATAATCAAATATATGAAAAAATCAGAATAGGAATTAGAGTTTGCTAGGTTGCAAAGATTAATCGCTGTAAACTTAAGAGTATTGTGTTAAAGGAATGAGTTTTAATTTTGTTATTTAAAATTAGATTAAATTTAAATAAGCCTTAAGTGGAATTTAAATCATTATTAATCAATGCATTAAACTTGTTATCTCATTAACAAGCAACGCAATTCTCTTATTAACAAGTAAATAAAAACCTACAAACCAATCTTTTCTGCTGTTTCTTTCATTGCATTAAGCGCAATTTCCGCAAAATCATTTAATGTAAGCCCTAGCTTTTCACATTCCATTATATTGTCTCGACTAACAGAAGCTGCAAAAGCACTTTGCTTCATTCGTTTTGTTACAGACTTTGTTTTTACGTCTTTTATCTTCTTGTCGGGATAAACTAATGCAGTTGCGTAAATTAAACCTGTTATAGTTTCTCCTGCTGCCAAAGCGTGTTGAAATTCCGTTGTACGCTCTAATCCGGTAGCTTCTTCGTTGTGCATCTTTATGGCATCAACAATATCCTCCTCAATTCCCTCATCAAGTAACAGATCTTCTGCCACTAAACCATGTTTTAAAGGATCAGCATTTGTAATCTCTGAATCAATATCATGAAGCAATCCTGCAAGTCCCCACTTTTCTTCATCGCGACCTAAATGTTTAGCTAATGCCTTCATAACTACCTCTGAAGAATAAGAATGATACAACATTTTATCGCTCTTTACATATTTTTTTAGTAAGCTCTCCGCTTTATTTCTATCCATAATCTATATTTTTTAGGTGGGTACGGTTAATAAATTAGGTTTCTAAAAAATATTTAATGTGCATCTATTCCGTGCAACATAAATATTAAATGTTGCATTGTTTTTAAAATTTCTGTCATATATTCCTGAACCGCTTTTACACTACCGGGTAATGTATAAACTAAACTTTGCCCAAGTACTCCGGCAACTCCCCGGCTTAATAATGCATTTGGTTTTTCGGCTCCGTATTTCATTCGAATCATTTCCATTATACCTGGAATCTCTTTATCCAGTATCGGTTGAATAACATCAACTGAAATATCTCTTGGGCCTATTCCGGTTCCACCCGTTGTAATTATTATATCAACTTTCTGATTTTTTGCATTCGCAATAATATTTGTCAATTTTTCAGCATTATCAGGAATAATTTCCTTATCAATTTGATACCTTATATTTAGCTTTTTCAAATACGAATCCAGAAGTTCAATAACTTTTGGGCCACTCCTATCTTCATACTCACCAACGCTTGCTCTATCACTTAAAGTTATTACCAATGCCTTATGTACTTTTGCGATATATTCAATTTGATCTCCGGCTTTTATCGTTCCGTTTTTAATTACACGACAAAATACTCCAACCCGAGGCATTACATAATTCCCTAGCTCCCTAAATTTATCGTGAAATGGTTTTCCTACTTGAGTAACTTCTAATATTGAATCCCCAATTTTTAATTGATCAAAAGTTTGAAATTGAATTTCCTCCAATCCCTCAGTTGTAATATTCTCAGCAAACTCTCCAAATTCAGTATCTCTAGCACTGGTTAATTCTTTAAACTTATTAATATGTGATATATCAATAATACTTACTTGTCTATTCCAGTGGCCTGCATGTACATCACCAATAATTCCATTTTCATTTAATTTTAGTTCGCTCGCTGGTTTCTTAGGCCCACGCTCTGAAGACATGCCTACCGATAATACTTTTTGTTTGCTCATATTATTTTTATTCTACCGAAGTGTATATTATTTCATCACCAGCCTTGACAGATCCCGTTTTTATAACTTTTGCAAATATCCCCTCTTTAGGCATTACACATTTACCAACCTGACTGAAGATTGCACAACCGTCGCCATGGCATTTTTTACCAATCTGAGTTACCTCCAATTCAACGTCTCCAATGTTTAATTTATCACCGGGTATCATTTTATATAAGATAATTCCTTCTGTTGTTATATTTTCTGCAAATTCTCCAAATTCAAGTTTTCTTCCTAATTCCTTTTCGAAACTATCAATACTTTCTTTACCCAACAAACTTATCTGTCGATGCCAATCTCCTGCATGAGCATCATTTTCTATTCCTTTTTCTGTAATATTTATCTGATCAACAGGCTTTTTAATAACCCCTTTTTCCTCTGAAATATTTACAGAAAGCACCTTTATCTTACTCATATCTATAACATTTTAGTGATTGCAAAAGTAATAAAAACAAAGCTTTTACCGTGCTTATTTTATAGTTTAAATCCCGAAAAAAAGTATTTTTGCACTGTACTATGAATAACAATCAATATAAATTTCAAGAAGGCGAAATTCATCAATTCAAGGTTGTTGGATTTACTGAGATTCCGGGAACAGAAGAATCATTTTTTATTCTTCAAAATTCGTTTGGTGGAAAACATCTTCTAAAAGCAATTAGCTACACACATTATAATCTTCAAATTGACAAATTAATCAATTGTAAAATAGACAAGATTAATTGTAGTGGTAAGATTTATTTAGAACCTGAAAATCCAATTTATAAAGAAGGTAATATTTATGATTTTGAATTTATAAATATCATTGATCAACTAAATTCTTTGGGAGAAAAAGAAAAAGCAGCATTAGTTTTAGATCAATTCGGAATTAAAACAGCATGTTCATTACCTAAAAATATAAGTATTAGTGATGATATTAGCACAATTCAATGTAAAGTTTTAAGAATTAAAAAAGGTCAGTTATTTTTAGCTCATCCTGAGTCTGATAAATTACATAAACCATTAAAAATTGGTGAAAAATATTGCTTTACGCTTACAGAAACAAAAGAATTAGAGCATCAAACAGATTATTATATTTTAAAGGATGACAACGAAGATTTATATTCTTTAAAAAAGGATATGTATGAGCATTATGAATTCAAAATGAATCAAAAGGTAAAATGTGTTGTAACTAAATACAATATTGATGGGCATTTAAAAATTGAGCCTGTGCACCCTCATTATAAAATTGGCAAATCTTATTCTTTCAAATTTTTAAAAATAGTTAAAGAAACGGATGCTTTAGGAATTGTAGAAAAAGTTATTATTGTACAAGATGTTTATGGAATAGAAACTAAGGTGCGTTCTAAAAATATCAATTTAGAAGAACCTTTTCCTAAATATATTCATTGTATGGTTGACGGAATACGTAAAGGAAAAGCAATTTTAAGTTTAGATTGATCTACCTTTCTTACAGTAACCTATTTACTAAATGCTTAAACGCATTATTTCTAAGCTTAATAATTATTTAATAAAAATATTTCATACATTTGTGCACTATTTAAAAAACTTTTTTGTAAGTTTATTTTCAGTTTCTAATTTGATAGAGTTTTAATGATAGGTCTAAAGAATAAATCTGAAATTAATTGCGAAGCTGCAAAACTTTTACACGAAAAAAATTATTATGCTCCAAGTATTCATTGTTCATATTATTGTTGTTTACAATTAATGAAATATTCATTAAATTCACATTTTAAATTTAATGAAAGTGAGATTGGTACAAAAGTTAATGAATATACCAGAAATAATAAAGATGGAAGCCACAACTTTTTTATAAGTTTTTTGTTTAAAGAGATCAAGAAAAATTCTTCAACGAGAATTTCTATTGATTTTAATAATAAAATAAATGCTTTAAAAAAATTTAGAACTAAAGCTGATTATGATAAGGATGACATACATTTTAATGTTAGTGAAAAGGCCTTAACTTTATCAAATGATATAATTTTCTTAATAAAGAAATACTTTAAAATATGAGTTCAAAAGATTATATAAAAAAA
The DNA here is from genome assembly GCA_013138975.1 of Bacteroidales bacterium. Lineage (GTDB taxonomy): Bacteria > Bacteroidota > Bacteroidia > Bacteroidales > UBA12077 > UBA12077. The sequence goes on along the minus strand of WTBR01000025.1, from coordinate 11,870 downwards.
GAATTAGAAGATATAATAACATTACACAGAAGTATTAAACTCTTTTATGAATATGACAAATCATCAAAAATTCATTCAATTAAGATTCTTCCTGATAACTTTTCTGAATTAAATGATGATTTTGTTGAATTTCAATACTCTTTAATTGAGTATTTTATAGAGAATTACCCTAGCGAAAGTATTTTATTTGTTTCTAATGAATCTCCGATTGAAATAAATAATCCTGAATTCACATTAATTGGTGATTTATATTTAGAATTAAATAAAAGACTATCTCAATTAGAATTTAACAAATTATTAAAATCTTTATCTTCAAATTGTAATTTTAATAAGAAACCTGAAAAAATTGCAGGTGAAAATAATTACGCATTAGCTGCTTAATTTATGAAAAAAAATAAACCATTTTCCTTTAGTCATTTTTTAATTCAGAAAAGTCACATAGAGAGATTAAAACAAGAAGAAATAGGTTCTATGAATTTTGATATTGATGTTCATGGATATATTTACTCTAAAGACAATACATTTCAACTTGATTTAATTGCAAAAATAAGTGATGATAATGAAGTCTTTAATGCACTTATTCATGGAGTAGGTATATTTGAATTTGAAAATTTAGAAGATGAAAATATTGACAGTTATTTTTATCTAAATGCTCCTGCCATACTTTTCCCTTATATAAGAGCTTACGTGACTTCTCTAACGGCTTTATCAGGCTTAAATCCAATAACTTTACCTACTCTAAATCTTGAGAGTTTAAAAGAAAAACTAAAAGAAAATACAGAATTAATAAAAGATTAAGAATATTATACCAAATCAGTTTTTGTCTTCTCAAGCAATTTTACTTCATCTAAATTCATTTCTTTATCAGCAGCTTTGCACATGTCGTAAACAGTAAGTAGTGCGACAGATACCGCTGTTAGCGCTTCCATTTCAATTCCTGTTTTACCAATGCAGCGAGCTTCAGAATTTACCCGAACGCCTGTTTCATCTAATTCAGCTTTAACATCAAGCTTTGTTATTTGCAATGGATGACATAATGGAATTAATTCACTAGTTCGCTTTCCTCCTTGAATTCCTGCTACTTCAGAAATGGTAAGAACATCTCCTTTTTTCATGGAGTTATCTTTTATTAATTGAATGGTTTCAGGTTTAAGCGTAATATGACCTGTTGCTTTTGCTATACGTTTTTGATCTGCTTTAGCACCAACATCAACCATATTGGCTTTTCCTTTATCATCAACATGACTTAATTTATTCATAGTTCCAGATTTCAAATTTCAAGTTCCAAATTTCAGGTTTCATATTACAAGTTACTATTATTCTAAAACTTGAAACCTGAATCATTATACTAATCTATCCTCCGATATTGTAAAACTTACCTGTTAGGTTTGTATGCCCAGTTTCCGGTTTATTCCCAATTGCCAAATCAATAGCACGTTCTGCTCCTAACTCTCGAACATTGTAAGAAATATCGCTAAATAAACAGGGTTTAATGTTACCATTAGCTGTTAGGCGTAATCTATTGCAAGTACCACAATCACCGCCGGTTCCACCATCAACAATAGAAAATTCTCCTTTTTCCAGATCCATTTCTTTTATATAGCGAATATGTAAGCCATTCTCTTTACAATACTTTGCAACTTCTACTGCATCAGGTTCTTGATTATCATCCTTTATAACACAGTTTATTTTTATTGGCTCTAAACCAGCTTTTTTTGCAGCTCGAATTCCATCAAATACTTTCTGAATATCACCACCACGAGTTATTTGTTTAAATTTCTCAGGATTCATTGTATCCAGACTAATATTAACTCTTTGTAGTCCTGCTTTTGCTAAATCGTCGGCAAATTTATCAAGACGAATTGCATTGGTTGTCATCGAATAATCTTTGATACCATCAATCTCACCAATCATTTTAACCAAATCAATAATTCCATTACGAACTAATGGTTCTCCTCCTGTTATTCGAACTTTCTCGACTCCTTTGCGAATTGCTGCTTTTGTTAGATCAACTATTTCATCGAAAGTTAATATTTCCTTGTGATCTAACAATTCTACACCCTCTTCCGGCATGCAATATACACAGCGCAGATTGCATCTGTCAGTAACTGATATTCTTAAATAATTTATTTTGCGATTAAATTTGTCGAACATGAATCATCTCTCCCTTTTTTAATTCTTTCTTCCCTATTTCCATTGCTATAATTCCATGTGCTCCTGCCAAGGCATGTATGTGAGCTGAACCGTGATAATCAACCGGAAAAACTTCCCCATTTTCAATAATTACCGGGAAGTAAATTTTCCTGTCTGCATTTTTTCTTTTATACTCTACTCCTATTGGCATTCGAATATCCAAAGCTTTATAATTCTGCCCCATTAAAGTATAGATTAATGGTTTTACCAATAAATCAAATTGAATAAATGATGAAACAGGATTCCCGGGCAAGCCGAAACAGAATTTCTTTTCCGCCATCCCAAAAGTCGTAGGTTTCCCAGGCTTTACAGCAATTGCGTCAAATTCGATTTTTACGCCTGCTTTTTCCAACACTTGAGGAACAAAATCAAATGTCCCCATTGAAACACCTCCAGTTAATAGTACTACATCATTCTCGCTTAAAGCTTTACTAACTTTATCGAATGTGTCTTCGGGTGTATCTTCTGCTATTCCAATATAATTTGCGATTGCACCACAAGCTTTAACTTGTGCAATTAATTGATAAGCATTACTATTTCTGATTTGTGATAATGCCGGTATATTCTGTGGCTCCACTAATTCGTCGCCTGTTGAAATAATTCCAACTTTAGCTTGTTTGTAAACAAGTACATCGGTGTATCCAACGGCTGCACATACAGCTATATGCTGAGCTTCTATCTTTATTCCTTGATCCAGAACTTTTGTTCCAATTTTTACATCTTCGCCCTGAAAACTTATATTATTTTTTTTCGGAAATTCATTAATTTTTACAAATCCACCATCAACTTCTTCTGTGAGTTCAACTTGTACTACACAATCGGCTCCTTTTGGAATTGGAGCTCCAGTCATAATATTAGCACACTGGTTCTTAGCTATCGTTTTTTCAGGAGTTTTACCTGCAGGAATAACCTCAATAATTTCAAGTGTATTGTCTAAATCTTCTTTACGACAAGCATAACCATCCATTGCAGATTTGTCGAATGGCGGCATTTCAATATCCGATTTTACATTTTCGGCTAATATTCGACCCAAAGAATCTGTGAAAAGAACCTTTTCTGTATCTAATTTATATGCGTTTTGCAGAACGAGATCGTATGCTTTTTCTATCGTAATCATGTTAAAATTTTTGCGTAAAATTAATATTAATACTATTAATTACACTTAATTATATATAAATGTTTCTATATATAAGATTTTAATTTTTAAATAACTTTTAATCTTGCCCCTGTCATAATATGAACACAAAATATACTTCGACAAGCTCAGTATGACAACACTCAGTATGACAACACTATATGATTTTTAAAATATTTATTTACTATTCCCTTAATCTCATTTACCTTCTGATTATTAGGCAATGCATCAAAAATCTTATCTAAATATTTTTTATCAAACAGACGTTTTATAGAATATTTAAAATTTAAATCAAATAACCATCCTATTTGTAATAGTTTAAAATCATTTAAGGTTTTCATCGACTCTTTTAAAACTAATTTATTATTTAAAATTGCCTTATATACTTGATCTGAGATTTCTTCTTTATCTGGTAATTCAAGCTCTAAAGTTTTATTTGTTTTTTGCTCTTTTACCATGTAATATTCTGTAATTAATCGCCAGATATCCAACTTATCGGCATCGCGAATTAACTGAGAATAAAAAATGACTTTTTCGTTTTCATCAGGAATAATTTCAGCTCTACTATGATTCAATATTGATTTATAAATTATTTCTTTATTCTCATCAGATAAATCTTTCAAAACACTGTTTTCTTTCAAAACTTCAACTCCAAGCTCGGCATGATTTTGAGATTTTGAATCCGAAAAAGTCTGATATTTTACATATTGCTTAAAACGACCAACATCATGAAATAATCCAATTGTTTCAGCTAATAAAGATTCTTCTTCGTTTAACTTTAAGTTTTGAATTATCCCGATAATTTCTTTTCTAACTTGCCAACAATGATTAGCTTTTATCTCAATATTTTCAGATAAATCAGGATATTCCTTAATAAATCGATTTACATAATCGTTAAACCAAAATTTATATGTTTCAACTATTTTTTGAGTTATCATATTATTAAAATTTATATGCTAATTCTGCTAAAATAAATCTACCGGGAGAAAGCCTTTGTTTTTTATCAATATAAACATTATCAAAGATATTCTGAATATCAAGAGCAACAAAAAAGCTCTTATTAATCATTCTTGATAACCTGATATCGCATACTAAATAATCGTCAACGATCTGATTATTTGCTTCATTCAAATACATTTCTCCAACGTAATTAGCAATAAAAGTAGCATTAATGTATTTATTTCTCCAGAACAAACCTGCAAAAGTCTGATGCCATGGAACTTCAGATATTTTTTTATCCGTGATATCGTCTCCAAAATAATCCATTAAATCAAATTCCTTTATGACCGAATTATTGTAAGTGTAATTTGTTTTAAAAGTCAGGTTCTTAGTAAAATCGTATTGAAAGAAAAACTCAGCACCAAAAATCTCAATTTCGGCTATATTCTCTCGTATTAATTCTCTTTGACCATCCACTTCATTTCCTGTTTCAACAAAATATTGAAAATCTTTACCAATAGAATAATATGTAGCAACTTTAATCTGAACCTTTTTAAATGGTCTGGTATTAAATCCTATTTCGTAATTCGTAAGGGTTTGTGGTTGCAAATTAGGATTAGCTTGTTTAAAACCCTTACTTATTTTACGCGACGAAATCAAATCATCTAACTTTGCCGGCATAAAACCTGTTGAAGCAGATATATATGATTTTACTTCTGGAATAATTTCATACTGAACTGCCAGCTTAGGACTTAAAGCAGTCCAATCTGAACTACCATAACTCTCTGTTAAGGATTGTTCGAAACCCGTATTTACTGTTGGATCACCCACATGAATACTACCATCATAAAAACGAGCATAATCAAATCGCAAACCTGCAATTATTTTAAGTTTATCGTTAAATAAACGATGTTCGTCTTGCAGAAATGCTGCATAAGATTGCACTTTCCCGTCTCGCATAAGCGTATCGGTTGATGTAATATAAATATCTGAAGCATCCATAAATCCTTGTTTGATATCTATTCCAAAAGTAAACCAGTTTTTTTCTCCAAACTTTCTGGTAGCATTTGCCCAAACGCCATAGTCTTGCGAAATTTGGTATTTCTTGGATACTTTATAATTTCCATCGCTATTTACTTTTTCGGTAAACTGATAATAATTTTCATCCTGAAAATATCCATCGGCTTCGATCTTAAATTTCCCTAACTCACCATTGTATTTTGCACGAACAAAATGGGTGGTATATTTTACATATCCGCCATCGTTAAAATGCACTTGTTTACCATCGCCCCGTTTATCATCGTAATAACTGTATTCTACTTCAATTTTATTCTTATCGTTAAATTCATAACCCAAAGTTGCTCCAACTCGAGCCTCTTTTAAATAAACCTCAACATCTGTTGTATCTCTTATGTCTTTTGGTTCAATTATATATCCATCGCCCTGACGATAAAATCCGCTTACTCCCCAATAAAGTTTTTTGCCTTTAATTTCGGTATTTCCTTCCAAATCAAATTTACCACCTAGGGTTGCGTAACTTCCACCCATTACTCTCACATCACCGGAAATAGCTTTATCCGATTTTTTTGTAATAATATTAATTACACCACCCATGGCATTATTTCCATAAAGTGCAGAGCTTGGCCCTTTTATTACTTCGATTCGTTCAATTCTATCGGGCGAAATCATATGCCAATTTATTGATCCTCCCGCAGTTTTATTTAATGGCACTCCATTATACAAAACCAATACTCCTTGTGCTGCATCAAGCCCTCGCATTGTTACCGATGCATTTTTAGAAAAAATTCCCCAACTTCGATTTACATTAATATTTGCTATTGATTGCAATATCCCATCGGTTGTTGTAATTGGCATACTTTCTATTTCTTCTTGTTCAAGCACTTCGTTTTGTCCCGGTAAATCTTCAATTTTCCGTTCAGTTCTTGTGGCTGTTACAATAACCTTTTCCATCTCAACAATTGATGGAGTCATCTTTATTTCAATATAATTATTATCATTTTTAATAGTAAATTTTACTTTTTTATCGTGATAACCTACAAATGAAATAAGTAAAGTATAATCTCCTTTGTTTATATTCTCAAATTCAAATTCGCCTTTCACATTTGTCGATAAACCACGTTGTAATTCATTAATAACAATATTAGTTCCACTTAAAGGTTTATTCGTTTTTGAATCAATTATTGTTCCTTTTAAATTTGTTTGAGCAAACAAGGAAACACTAAATAAACTAAAAGCAATAAATATATATGCAATTTTTCTAATTAACATTTTGAATTCTATTTTTGAACTTTAATATCAACAACAATATTCCCGGCATTTGTTCCTGAAGTACTAAGAACCTTAAATATTCCTTTACGATTATCATCGCTAACAAATGAATAAATATCATCAGGTTTTAAGAACTTTGTTTTTCTCCCACCACTCTCATAAGCAAATGTATTTGCCAATAAAATACTATCATTCAAAGCTGCATCAAATTCATCAATAGATACATCTATCATAGACCTACTATATCGAATTGTATTTCTTGTATCCCAATTTGCTATACCGTATTCTCCGGTAAATGTTAGATCGATATTTCCCCCTGGTGAAGTAATTATATTTTCTTCGAAATCGTCAAAATCATCATAAAAATAGGTCATATTAATGATTTCCTGATTATTAAATGCTTCTTGCAAATTGTATACACTTCCATTGCTTAATGAGAAAAAGCTTCCAAATTCGTTACTATTCTGGGCACCTAATGTGACATTAAGAAATTCGTTTATATCTACATAAACAACATTTGGATCTTTTGTAATTGTGATAATTGTGCTCGCCGAATTTCCTTCAAAATCTCTAATAACAAACTCCCATTCTTCAATATCCTCCAGGCCTTTTTGAAGTTTGACTTCTCTATCAAAAGATCCTGTATAAATCCCTATATCGATATAGTTTTCACCATTTCGTTTTGCAATAAAATTAGTGAGCTTATCATAGCCATTCGATTCAGCATGAATTCCAACCGTAAAAGATTGGCCTACGGAAATAATTGTATCGGAAGAAACGCAATTTGATTTTTCAACTATATTTATGGTAGGATTTGCTCGATCAATTTGCACATCATCTTCGCAAGATACAAACAGAATAAAATTGAATAGTACAGCACTTAATATACTTAAGTGCTTTATTCGATATGTTGTTTTTTTCATATCGCAGGATATTAAATTATAATATTGAATATTTATTTTGAAATTTATTTTTTCTGGATTCTTTTAATAGAAAAAATCAGTCCTGCACCAAGTAAAGCACCTGCTACTCCAAATGCAAAATGTGAAAGTACAGGAATAATAAATCCTGCTTTTACAAATGATTTGTCTACAAAACCGGTAAATAAGAAAATTCCAATTCTACTTAATGGAATTACCATATATGCTATACCTCCTATTAATGAAATTATTGCTAATCTATTTGCGGGGTTTTTGAAAGCAAAATAAAGTACGTCAAGTACAATACCCATAACAAGATATATAACAGGTAATAATGGATCTTTAATCCCAATAAAAGGAACAAACATAAATGTTGTAGCACCTATCATTGCTATAACAGACGCAAAAGGAATTTTCGAAATTCTTCGTGCGATAATTAATATTGCCATAAATTCTAATCCATGACGACCAGGAATACCTAAAGGAATTCTTAAATACGAACGTATTACAATTGCACTAATTCCTAATGTAATTAACATTAAGACTTCTAAAACCAATGATATTGTATTAGTCTGATATGCTTTTGATATAGTCTTTTGAGACAGATTTCCATTCATAGCTTTGATCATTTTTACTTTGTTCTACAATTATTGTATTCTTATTATTTTTAATCGGTGGTCTTAACCATTCTCCAACTTCAATTCGATCTTCGTCATTGATAACTACGCCATCTTTGCTTATTATCGCTTGAATATTTATTATTTTTTTTAATTCGCCTGCTTTATAAACACCTTTTAGATCACGTAATTCATGTCCACTTAACCAAATATTTCGGCCATCATTCCCACCTCTTCGCAATCCAATAGCAGCAAGAGCACCTATCACTCCTATTCTTTCACCAGTATATGCTTCTAAAAATATTCCTGATTCTTCTGCCAGTTTAAATGCGTCTTCCTTATAAAGAATCTCTTTTTTAGCTCTGTTGCCCCAATCAAGGATTTTCTCATTAATCTGATCAATATGTGCAAAACATAATCCTGCATCAGATCCAATTTCGGCAACATCTATTAAATATTCTATACAAAGTTCTCTTAATATATCCGGCTTATCGGTATCTACAATTAAACAAGCTGAGCTATTTTGCGATGTATACGCTATTTTTTCATGCACAAACAATTGATGACGAGAAATAGACTCTACAAGTCCAAGATTCTTTTCAAGGATAAGTTTTCCTAATTCCCGTGATTTAAATCCTGTTCCTCTTGAATCTTTATTATCCGTATCGTCTAATGCAATAAAATATATCATCTATCTATTTGTTCACTTTATTAAAAAACTTCTTGGTTATTTGATAAATTGCATCATCAAATTCAAGTAGTAACTCCTTATATGCTTCAATTAATTTCTTCCCTTCCGGAGTAAGAACAGAATTCCCTCCATGTTGTCCACCGCGGTGCTTATCAACCAATGAAATCCCTAGTTTCTCCTCAGCATCTTTAACATTACCCCATGCTTTTCGGTAACTTATTCCCATTTTATCGGCAGCTGCCTTTAACGAGCCTAGTTCATCGATACCATCAATTAATTCAAATTTACCATCTCCTAAAATTCCCTCTCCGTCAGTATTTTCCAACCACACCTTAAACTTAAGGAAGACATCGTAATATTTTGATCCTTTTGGGCCTGCCATATTTAAATTAGATTAGTAATTAATCTATATGTAAAAAATTGCATATCGACCACAAAGAAAACAATTACAACGAAGTAATAAAAATTTCGTTGTAATTATTTTAACCTAAAAATAACTTTAGATTTCGTCGAGTTATTTAAAGTCTGGCTATAATGTCGGGTGTTTGATTCATAAAGTTCGAATTCGAGACTTGTGAAGCCCTAGAATTGGGAGTTTACTTTTGTAAATGACCAATTATAGGGCGAGCGTAACGAAGAAGTCGGACTTTATGGACAAACATTATTTATATAAACAACGATAAGAAGTGTCACCTTCAAGTTTAACTTTAAACTTCACGTCTTTTGCAACGATAAAAGTTTCAAATTCTTTGTAATCTTTCCATTCAGTTTCGCCTGGTAATTGAACTGTCATTACACCTGAAGTCACTGTCATATACTCAACAGTAGATGTTCCGAATTCGTATTCACCTTTTGCCATAACTCCTATTGTAGTTGGGCCTTCAGTTGCTTCAAAAGCAATAGATTTTACTTTTCCGTCGAAATATTCGTTTGTTTTAAACATAGCTTGTGTTTTTTTGTTAATCAGATGCAAATGTAATGATTTGATTTATTCTATATATGACAAAAATCTTGTTTTTTACATGCTCGATATGCATATATTTGCATATCGCTTTTGAGTGATAAATGTGTTTATGTTAATTGTCTGTTTCGACATACTTAGCTTGATAATTTTCAGCACATTAAAGATCATTCTTAACTTGTTAAAGGTTGATTTAAACTAAATAATGTTGAACTATTTAAATAATATGTAAAATGCAAAAAAGTTTATACTTTGCTCCTCCGGCCAAAAACGAGCCTGTATTGACATACAAAAAGGGGTCAAAAGAAAGAGAAAAAATAACAAAAGCCATTGAATGGTGTAGATCAAATCTGGTTGATATACCAATGGTTATTGATGGGAAATCTGTTTACACTGAGAACAAAATAAAAATAAATCCCCCACATGACCACCAACATTTATTAGGTTATTATCATCGTGGAGATGAAAGCCATGTGAGTGATGCAATTGATGCTGCATTAAATGCACGTGAAAAATGGGCTGGAATGTCATGGAAACAAAGGGCGTCGATTTTTTTGAAAGCTGCCGGAATGATTTCGGGACCTTATCGTGCCAGAATTAATGCTGCAACAATGATGGCTCAATCAAAATCAGTACATCAGGCAGAAATTGATGCGGCATGTGAGTTGTCTGATTTCTTAAGATTTAATGTTCAGTATATGACTGAGATTTTTAACGATCAACCAGAATCAGATGAACTTCATTGGAATAGATTTGAGCAACGTTCTTTGGAAGGATTTGTATTTGCATTAACTCCTTTTAATTTTACAGCAATTGCAGGGAATTTACCATCGGCTCCAGCTATGATGGGAAATACTGTGGTTTGGAAACCTTCGAATACACAGATTTATTCTGCACGCATTATTATGGAGATTTTTATGGAAGCGGGCTTACCTGATGGTGTTATAAATTTGGTATACGTTTCAGGGCCGGTTGCAGGAAAAGTAATATTTTCTCATACCGATTTTGCAGGAATACATTTTACGGGTTCAACTTCTGTATTTCAGAGTATCTGGAAAGAAATCGGAAATAATATTTCTAACTATAAATCATATCCTCGAATTGTTGGTGAAACCGGAGGTAAAAACTTTGTTCTGGTTCATGAATCGGCAAACGCCAATCAAGTGGCAACTGCAATTACTCGCGGTGCTTTCGAATATCAAGGACAAAAGTGCTCAGCAGTTTCACGTGCATATATCCCAAACAATTTATGGGATGAAATACTTTGTGAAATAAAATGCGATATGGATACCATGAAAATGGGTGTTGTTGAAGATTTCTCAAACTTTGTAAACGCAGTAATCGATGAAGCATCATTTAACAAACTGTCAGGCTTTATTGATCGTGCTAAACAAGATAGTGAAGTAGAAATTATTCATGGTGGGAAATACGATAAATCAAAAGGATATTTTATTGAGCCTACAATTATTGTGACTAAAGATCCGCATTATGTAACAATGGAAGAGGAATTGTTTGGTCCTATTCTAACTATTTACATTTACGATCATACTAAGTTTGAAGAAACAGTTGAATTAGTTGATAAAACTTCTATGTATGCATTAACAGGATCTATTTTCTCGAAAGATCGCTATGTAATTGAACATGTTATGAAAAAATTGGAACATGCTGCCGGAAATTTCTATATAAACGATAAGCCTACCGGAGCTGTTGTAAATCAGCAACCTTTTGGCGGAGCTCGCGGTTCAGGAACAAACGACAAGGCTGGTTCTAAATTGAATTTGTTACGTTGGGTTAGCCCTCGAACAATTAAGGAATGTTTTGTTCCAGCAACAAGTTACAAATATCCATTTATGGAAGAATAAAATGACAATAGAACGAACAAAATAAAAAAAGAGTGGCATTCTGAGTGAAACGAAAAATCTCTTATTAAAAAAGATTCTTCACTTGTTCAAAATGACAATAGAACAAACAATATAAAAAAAGAGTGGCATTCTGAGCGAAACGAAAAATCTCTTATTAAAAAAGATTCTTCACTTGTTCAAAGTGACAATAGGACGAGCAAAATGAAAAAAGAGCGTCATTCTGAGTGAAACGAAGAATCTCTTATTCAAAAAATAGATTCTTC
>WTBR01000057.1 GCA_013138975.1 Bacteroidales bacterium | reverse complement strand
CTTCGACAAGCTTCTATGTTGTAATCCAAATTTTCTTCATAGATTTTAATAAATTATTTACTATAAAACCATGCTTCTATCAACAGACGACCATTTTAATATTTCTATGATGCTGTATACCCCTAATTAGATTGTTGTAAAAGTAGAACCGCACTCTCAGTAATTGCAGACGTGTTAAAATAATTTATAACAGCTGCCAGCTTGTCGTAACGGTTTCTACATTTTTAATTGAGATTTTATAGTTGTTTTTATATTTTATTACTTAGTTATTATCATTAAGCCCCAAGTTGGTTTTGTTTATTTTTAAGCTAAAAGGAAACGGAATAAATTGATTGTGCGTTAGCCTTGTGGGTTTATGCCGTAGTCTTTTAGTGTAAAATAAACCATGCCTATATTTGCTTCTTGATATTAACAAACTAATTCACTACTCTTATTTTATACTCCTTTTCATTTATTAATACATACATTATTCTTGCCAATAATTTCTTTGCTATTCGTACAATTGCTTTATTTTTTTCCATGCGTTTTCTTAATTCAATATATTTCTGTGACATGGCAGGATCATAACGAGTACAACTCCATGCACTTTCAATGATTGCTGTTTTTAAATGTTTATTTCCCCTATTTGTCATTTCTCCTACTTTGTCCTTATCGCCTGATGATTTAGTTGTTGGAACTAAACCTATATAACCACATAATTGATCCAAATTCTTAAATCTTTTGATATCTTCTAATTCTGTTAATATTTTCATTGCGGTTATTATTCCTATCCCTGGGATAGAACACAATAAATGAATTGATTTTGAAAACAGTTTTGTTTTTGCTAATGTCTTTACTCTTCCGGTTAACAGCTTTACTTGTTCTTTTGCTTTTAAATATTCATTTACATAGTATTGAAAAGTCCAAGTATTTTCTTCACAATCCAATCTTAATTGGATTAACCAAGAAGTAAATGCTTTTGACCAAATTGGGATTTCTGAATTGAATTCTTGAGGATATTTTACACCATAAAAATTAATTAAACTTTTAATTTTATTCTTAAATCGTGTCTGATTTTTAACTACATCATTATATGTTCTAACTATACCTCTACATGCTATATTATAATTTGAATGTATATGAATTGGCGTAAGCAAATCACTTCTTAGTGATTTTGCTATTTTGCGACAATCTCTAGGATCTGTTTTAAATTCTTTCTCTTTATTTGTCGTTGGAATATCTGCAGGATTAACTACAATACAATGAACACCTTTTGATTCTAGATGTTTTTGAATCCAAAAACCACAAAAACCAGCTTCGTATGCACAATAATATTGTGCTAAAGGATAATTTTTATGTAGAAAGTTAACTAATAAATCAGGATCAGGATTCTGTGTAAAGGTTTTTAAAGCAATATCTTTTGTGTATAACGAAATACCCCAATTCCTTTTATGTGTATCAATTCCCACGTAGATGTTTTCTCCTTTAAAATTTAAAGTTGTACTTTTATTCTGCATAAGTTTTTAAGTTTAAGTTAGTAATGTTTTGTCAAAACTAATTTACTAAAAATCTTAAAGACTTATGCTTTACAAACATAGGGTCTCAATATTACATTTTTCATAGAAGGTCTCCTTCTTTCTTTACTTCCTTTGAAATAATATTAAATATCAGCAAATTCAATAAAAGGTCTGGTATTGTTTAGTGCAAATTGATAAATGGATTAAAAACAATTTGAAATAACATAACTTTTAAAAAACTGAGATCTTAATCTACAATACATAGTTTTATAACTGCGTTGCAGTGAAAACTAATATCAACTGAATATATTTACTAAAGGCTCGCACATTCAAATGTAGATATTACCAAGCAATACCTTGATAGCTTTGAAAACGAACAGAGGAAGTAAAAAGCTATACATCTTATATGGTTTTAAAGCTTTAATTATAAGATTCAATATCGTTTTTTTTATTATTTTAATGTTAGATTTGTTGAGTAAATTTTCAAACGAAATAATTCAATAATGTAGCTGTCCAAAAAGTCAAAAAGTTGTCTATACTTAGACAAGCTCAGTATGACAACTTTCTATTAATCAACTTGTCACACTGAGCTTACCGAAGTATTTTTGCTTTAAAATCAGCTTTTTGGCCAGCCTCATTGATAAATTGAAATGTTACATATAATGTAAACCTTTTTTGAGTGATTCGAAAAATACTTCTATTTATATTAATTTTAATAAGTACAAATGGTGCAAATGCCCAAAAAGCACCTGTATATGACCTTACTTATCCTCAGCTAAGCAACAGTGATTTCATGGTTAATGTATTTATTGATTCAAGTAATAACCGATGCATTAATGAAATAAGCACATTGCATGAGCAGTTTAAACCTACAAAATCACGATATTTTTTTAAATCTATTGAGAAAACTTATTGGTTTACATTTAGTATAAAAAATCTTTCCTCCCAAAAGGCTGAATATGTTATTGGATTTGACGAAGTGTTTCTTAAAAAAGTTGATATCTATTATAAAACGGATTCATCCTGGACTTCCAAAACCAACGGACTTATGTTACTGGTGGACCAACGAGATGTTCACAACAGATGTCCATTTTTTCATATCACAATGTTACCCAATGAGACTAAACAGATTTACCTACGGGCTTATACTGACTTTGCTCTGATGGCAGGAATTGTTGTCTCCGATGTTGATTATTTTTTAAATGAAGAACTTAAAACCACAATGTGGTACTGGGCCTATTTTGGTGCTGCTATAGCCATTTTCTTATACAATTTTTTTCTGTTTATTTATCTAAAAGAAAAACTATATTTTTTCTATATTGCCTATGTAATGTGTTTTATTGTGTTTGCATTTACATACGCTGGTTATACTCAACACCTGATTTCCAACATAAAAATATTATATAATCTGGACATGTCCATAGCCTTAATGGGAGCATTTGTTACATTATTTACTCGCGAACTGTTAAATACGAAACAACTTCTAAAATCAATCGACAGATTATTAGTTGGTATTAGTTTAGTATATTTTTTAATTGCGCTATTAATACCTGTCAACATTTACTTTTACCAGTGGTTGGTTTGGTTTGGCCCTCCATCTATGTTCTTTCTTTTTTTTACAGGAATCTACAGTTATAAAAAAAAGGTTAAATTCTCAGGATTTTATATTTTGGCAATGTCTTGTTATTTATCAGGATTAATGATGATAGGGCTGGTAAATCAGGGATTAATCGCCTTTAGCTCAATCACACGTTATGGTTTTATAATTGGATCCTTAGTAGAACTGGTGCTGTTTTCATTTGCCTTAGGATATCGTCTTAAATTTTTGCAAGATGAAAAAAATATGATGCAGCAAAGCTTATTCCTTTCTGAAAGAAAACAAAAGAATGAACTGGAAAAACAGGTGAAAGAACGAACCATCGAATTGATAAAAACGAATAACCACCTGAACAGGCTATCTAAGTTTAAAGATGATATGACCGGAATGATAATACACGATCTCAAAAACCCTCTCAATACAATTATGAATGTTTTGCCAAAGGAAAAAACAGACCCAAAATTTCGTATTATAAAACAATCGGGATTTGTGATGTTAAATCTCGTTCAAAACATTCTCGATGTTTATAAATCAGAAAATGCCGAATTAAACCTTAATAAAACACAACAATCTATTGCCAATATAATTAATATGGCACTTAGCGATGTGCATTATTTATCAAAGCAAAAAGGGGTAAGTTTTGAATTTCAAGCTTATTTAAGTTATGAGCTTAAAGTCGATCTGGACATAATTAAACGTGTATTTATTAATTTGTTTACTAATGCAATAAAAGCTTCACCTAATAACCAAAAAATTAAAATAGAATTACATTATAAACAAAAAAAGATTAGTGTTTTTATAACTAACCTTGGTAAAGATATACCCAAAACAAGGCAACAAGAGATATTTAAAAAATACAAACAACTTGATAATACAGAATTTCAAAGCAGTTCAACAGGCTTAGGTTTAGCCTTTTGTAAGATGGCTATTGAAGCACACAATGGTAAAATTGGCGTTAAATCAGACTCAAAAGTTGGTACTACTTTTTGGCTTACTCTACCTAATGCTATTTGTTCCAACACAGAAAAAACTACTGAAACCTATTTTGAAAAAAAGAAATTGGCACTTTCTGAAGAAGAAAAAAAATATTTATCTCCCTTTATGCATAAGCTTCAAAACTTGAAAGTTTACGAAATTTGGATGATAAATAAAATACTTGAAAATATTGAACCCAATAGTGATGGGATAACTGAATGGCTAGAGGAGTTGGATGATGCCATTTACGCAGATAACAATGAGCAATATATAGATTTATTGAACCTTAATTATTTATGAACAATTATAGAATTTTAATAATAGATGATTTTGTAGATAATTTAAAAGCCATTGTATCTATTTTTCAGAAACACGAACCAGATTATCATACTCTTCAAACAAATAGCCCACAAAAAGCGCTGGATATTGCCTCTCAAACTCTTCCCGATTTAATTATATGCGATTGGGAAATGCCGGAACTTAGTGGTATTGATTTTATTTATCGGTTAAAGAATAATGAGATAACCAAAGATATTCCGGTTATAATGGCTACCGCTGTAATGCTAAATACCAATCATCTAAAAATGGCACTTGATGCAGGTGCAATTGATTACATTAGAAAACCGGTAGAGCCTGTAGAGCTTATTGCCAGAACTAAAGCTGCCTTGCTAATTACAAGCTATTACAAAGAGCTAATCAATAATCATAAGCAAAAACTTACAGAAAATACTTTAAGCCTTATAAAAAATCAACGTCTTTTTTCTGATTTTTCTCGTAAATTGGAAAGCCTTGTATTACTTATTGAAAAAGAACCCCAAAAAGTAGGAGAAAAGTTACTGAAACTTAGCGGTGAATTAAAAGGCATGAATGAAAAGGAAATATGGAAAAAGTTTAAACTTTCTTTTTCAAACGTACATGCCAATTTTACACGCAATTTAACAAAAACACACCCTTTGCTTACACCTTCCGATGTAAAACTTTGTTCGTTTATAATTTTAGGGATGGCTAATAAAGAAATAGCTTCGTTAATGAACTGTTCGCCGAATAGTATAAAAGTTGCTCGTTACAGGTTACGAAAAAAAATAGACCTCGAAAAGGGTACAAATCTCGAAAATTATTTATCGCAGTTTTAAAATTAACAAGAATTATCGATTCATTTTATCAAAAAATGAAAAATATTGCCATAACAGAATCATAACCATATTGTTTTGGAGTAGTTTCGAAATTTTCTACAATTATTTTGTATACTTTTTACATACCATTTATGTTTACTTTTTGCTAACATCAATAAGCAACTGCCAAAATGTACTTTTCGTATCATTGCCAAGCTAAAGTGATAATTAAATAAAATATTCAATACATGAAAACAAAAGTACATTTAAAGAGCATATTAACGGCCATTGTTATGGCATTTGGTATAACTGTATGGGCACAACCTGGAGCTTCCATTGCTGAAGCCATAGAAGTAAACGATTTTCCACATACAGAAAGCATAAACACCATAACCAATGGAGTTTACATTACCACTCTTGGTGGTACAAGCTGTAATAGCCTTGCTTGTTGCCTGGCACTGGTTTATAAGGTTACAATACCAGAATATGGTTCGTTACGAATTGAAAACCTAGATTATCAACTTAATTCGGGCAGCATTATCGCTTATACTCCTAAAGTGGAAACCCCATCTGAATGGAGCGATTTGGAATATTGGAACAAAATTGGAAATAATTGTGGCTTTAAAGATACAATGTTATTAGGAACATACTGTAGCTGGCAAGACGGAGTCAGCGAACCTGTATGGGTTAATACAATAAATGATGCCCCAATTGATGAAAATAACCCGCAACATGTGGTTCCCCCTGGTATATATTACATTATAATTATGAACTACAATCAGTATACAAGTACAGGAGGTACAGCTGGTAATTTTATCTTTAGCTTCTCTCCTTACGTTTTCTGTACCAATACTGCAGGCACTGACGTACAAACAGCTTGCGATTCTTACACTTGGATTGATGACAAAATTTATACCGAAAGTAATAGTACCGCAACACATACTTTAACTAATGCTGCAGGTTGTGATTCCATAGTTACGTTAAATCTGACAATCAATAACAGCACCTCAGGTTCTGAAACTATTTCGGAATGTGATAGCTACACTTGGACTGCCAACGGTGAAACATACACTACAAGCGGAACGTATACAGCTACTTTAACAAATGCAACAGGATGCGACTCAACAGCAACATTAAACCTAACTATTAAAGAAGCAAGTACAGGTACCGACGTACAAACTGCTTGTGATTCTTACACTTGGATTGATGACAAAATTTATACCGAAAGTAACAGTACCGCAACACATACTTTAACAAATACCGAAGGTTGTGATTCCGTAGTTACTTTGAATTTGACAATCAATAATAGCACCTCAGGTTCTGAAACCATTTCTGAATGTGATAGCTATACATGGCAAGCAAATTCTCAAACCTACACCGAAAGTGGAACGCACACCGTTACACTGGTTAATTCTGTTGGCTGTGATTCAGTTGCTACTTTAGAATTAACAATTTTAAAAAGTAGTTCATCTGAAATTGATATTGAGGAAACCGGAGACAATTATACTGCACCTGATGGTACGAGTTACAATGAAGTTGGTACTTATGTAGCAGTAATTGAAAACTCTGTTGGCTGCGATAGTACGGTTACAATAAATCTTACTTTTAATGAAGCAACTAATATTTTCAATGACAAGGAAATGGTTAAAGCAATTATTTACCCAAATCCTACCAGCGAAAAAGTTAATATTCGTTTGAAAGAAGTAGATGATTATAAGATTCAAGTTTATTCCAATACCGGAAACTTAATATTTAATGATAATTACACTGACACTCAAGAAATATCATTTTCTCTAAAAGCTTCTCCAGGAATTTACAATGTGGTAATATCTTCTGATAATCATGAATTCAAAAGCAAAATAATGATTGTTGAGAAATAATACATTTCTAAGAACATTTAAAATATAATGCAAAAAGGACTGTTTCATTGAAGCAGTCCTTTCTATTTATTACTATATGGTTAATTCGGATGCTTTAAAATGATAGCTTAGCTCCCATCATTTCATTATACATGCACTGAATACTCTGTAAATATCTATAATTCAACCTTCTTTTTTTGTGAATATTGGGCTTTTATTCACTCCAAATTCCATTTTTAAACAACTGAAACCACTTCTCAATATTATCATCATTGTATAATCCAATTGTCTTAAAAATCTCTCTGGCAAACTCAATTGGAGCAATCCCATTCGCAGTAATTATATTTTTATCTGTCACCGCTAATGCGTTTTCATAATTCTTATCTCCACAATATTTCGGAGCAATTCCTTTTAAATAATTCAAATCATTACTCGTATGTTTCAAATCATTCAATAATCCTAATTGCCCGAGATAAGCAGTTGCAGCACAAATAGCAGCAATTGGTTTTCCCTTTTCAAATACATTTCTTGTTAATTCTTCAATCTCCATATTTTTACCACTTTCCCAGGCTGTGCCTCCAGGAAGAATCAACAGGTCTATATCCTCAAGTTTTAATTCATTAAGCGAGCTTGTTGGTGTAACCTGTAAACCTCCCATTGAGTTTATTGGCTTTCCATCCTTTGAAAAATAAACTAAATCAAATTGTTCGCTTTTATTTATTTCCGGAGTAAGAAATGAAATTTCCCAATCAGAAAATCCATCAAATAGAAATACAAATATTTTTTTCTTCATTTTATTTATTCTTTAGTTTACACAATGTCTTTACTAGCTGAAAATACGTTGTCACACGAAAGGATTCGTGCGGCAGCTAGGGTAACCAGTTAATTATTCAAATATTTCCTTAAACTATCTATTGGAGGCTGCTTTACTTTTATTTCTTGATTGACTTCGAATCCATGAAATTCACCAAATAACAATGAATTAACGCTTTTTGTTAATTTAACATCTAAATGTAACCCAGAATTGCTTTTTTCAATAAAAATAATTGGATTATAACAACATGAATCATTAGTATATCCTTCCGAAGTATAAGAATAACCTGCATACTCTAATATCCCATCATTATCAAAATCTAATGGCTTTGATTCAAACAAAGGAAACCGATTTGAGCTGATTAATTTATCTTTTACGAAAGTCAAACATAAAATATAGTTTTTAAAAGGTCTATCATTTACATCTAACAGAATTTGAGCAGTATCCTCTGATATTTTCAAATAATCAGACCAATACGAATCATTGAATTCAAACTCCATTAATGAATCCGCTTGATATACAATTTTATTATTTTTTAAAATTTGCAGTTTATATTTCCAATCTGATTCACAAGATGCAAAAACTGATTTAATTAGAAAATCATCACTTCTCTTAATGTATTCTTTTAAAGGACAATCATTTGTGACTTTTTCTACACGAAACTTGTCAATAGTATCTTTTTTTTCAGTCTTTCGTCCTGAACATCCTATTAATCCTAATATTAAAAATATAATTAAATGTTTCATAATGCTTTTTAATTGGAACCACACTAACACACGAACGAATCGCATAGTAATAATATCATAATATTTATAGCCTCTGCTAATTTCATCTATTTTATTCCTTTCTTTTCATTTTTTAGCTCTTGGTTCTTCATTGCCAAACGAAAGGACTTGTGATGTAACAATTGATGTTACTCATTTTACAACCACAAGCAATTATTAAAAAATAAGAGCTGCAATCACATTAAGTACTATAATTCCAATAGCTATATAAAGCAAAGACCTTCTGAATTTTGGGTGAGCAATGTTTACTTCCATTCCATATCCCAATCGACTAGGAACAAATAAGCTATTATCTTTATAGTTACTGTAAAATGGTCCACGATTATATTTACATTCACTATTTCTTTTTGCCTTATCAAATTTTGACTGCCAAAAAATCATACTATTTCTAGATTTACTATTCTGAATATTTGTTGTGTAGTTATACCAATTAAACACCAAAACGAACTATATAATTCAAATTATTTATAGCTCATTTTAAAATTTAATTGGTATTATTAATTCAATCATCTTTTTTTAAACGATCTTCAATATCCATATTTTGATGCAAAATCCTAACAATTTCAATTATGCCATCTTTTGCTGTTTTAAAAAATATCAGGTGTGATTTCACTTTGGATACCCGGTATCCGTGGCGAACATGATCCATTCTTCGACTTAAATCAAAGTTTTCTACTGCATATTCAATCTCATCAATGATAAGATTATGATATCTATCTGCTTGTTTTACAGACCATTTATTTAAGGTGTAAAGCCAGATTTTCTCCAAATCCGAGATAGCTTTTTCACTTATTCGGTATTTTTTAATCATACATATTTTCGATGTAAATCAGAAAGATGCTTTTTTGAATCAAAGTTTTCAATCATAGGACTGTTTTCCCCTTCAATCAAAGCGTTTCTTAATTCACTTAACTTCCTCTCTTCTGATTCCAGTAATCTCAATGCTGACCTTACGACCTCACTTGCAGAACTAAATTTTCCCGATGACACTTCTGAATTGATAAATTCCTCAAAATGAGTACCTAATGATATTGATGTATTTTTCCCCATTTGAATTTTTATTTCAAAATTACCAAATCTTGGTAACAAATCCAAGCTTTCTATCCTTATCCTTTACATCTATACTCAAACCTATTTAAGATTTTGTTAATCCAGAAAATACAGTTATTCTAACTACCATTTATTATCATAAAAACGTAACTATAACTGGCGTATCAATTCTTAATACCGCATTTTGGTTGAACTGTTCAATATATTTATTAGAAATTATCGTAATTTTATTATTAACGGTTTGTTCTTCCACTGTTTTGTAAACAATGGATAATACACGGCTTCTTTCTGATATAGATTCGTTTGTATCTTCATCAGCCCATAGTCCGGTTGCAGTAAAAACGGTATATCCATCTGGGAATAAAGGTGTGATTTCAGTTTCTAAAAAAGTTTCCCAGTCAACATCGCTCACTTCACCACCATTCGGTATATCCATGCCAAAATACAATTCAGTTTTAATCCACTCTGAATACTCCAAATCTTCATCTTTTTCGCAAGATGAAAGCATCATGAATATCAATATTAAATATACAGTAATAAATATTTTACCGAACTTGTTTGTAGTTAATATTTTTTTCAAACTTTCTTTCTGCTTCATATTTAAATTGTAATTGTTTGGTTTCAGGTATTAAATGTATCATTCTGAATCATCGTATCCAAAGGCTTGCATTTTTTTTGATTACTAACATTAATCACCATGCTACGGCAAAATTTGCATCCTATGGTAATAATATCATAATATTTATAGCCTCTGCTAATTTTATCTATTTTATTCCTTTCTTTTCATTTTATTAGCTCTGTGTTCTTCGTTGCCACTCAAAAGGATTCAAACGGCAGCAACTTTGTAACCGCTCCCCCTAATTACTAGTAATTTTAGTAATTGTTCATTTTTACTTTAATGATTTATTCATTGCTTCCAAGATGCTTTCTTTAGTTCTTTTTACACCTAACTTCTTGTTGTTAATGGCAAGCTCTTTAAAAAATTTAATTACAAAGTTTTCATTGGGATAATGACCAAATTGCCTTTTAAACATTTCCCTATAAAGTTTTCGCATATTATCGTAGTCTGCTTCCACTTGGGCATTAATTAGCTTTTGAATAATTTGCTTAACTTTTTCAACTTCAAAATAACTTATCTTAAAATTAGCTTCATTGTAATTCACTAAATTTTCTTGTAACATATTTGTGATACCAAAAAAATCTTGCTTTACGCTTCTCAAGTGACTTTCTTTTTCATATAATAAAACAACATAGTCATTAATTATAATGCTAAGGGTTTCTTATATTTTGTATGAAATAGAACTGGCATTTCAGTTGGATATTCAGTCTTTTCAAGCTTAACAACAATCATTGGCAAACTTAAAATAACAAAACTATGTTTTTCTAAATTTTCAACTGTTTCTTCTAAAGTTAATTCTAAAGTATCATTTAGTATTACTCTCAACTTGTTTTCTAATGCTTGTGGCAATTTAAAGTCGATACTTTCTGAAATCGAAGCTCTCCATATTAGTGAATAAAAAAACACCCTTGTAATTAATTTTTTTTCAATAGATATAATATCTTGGGTTTCAAATTTCTCCTTAGTCAATTTACGATGAACCTTTTCTAAGAAAGCATCTTCAATAGTTTTTAATCTTTTCTCACAATTTCCACAAAAAACATGGTCTTCAATAAAGATGTTTTTTTGACTTCCAATTTCACTATCACTTAGCTCACGACCAATATTCTCATTAATTTTGTCAAGAGATACACTTCTACCAAAATATGGAAATCTAAAAAATTGGTCATCAAGATTATAAATAATTTCATTGTCTCGTTTTCTACCTTTTTCATCAAAAACGGAAGCAATTATCCATGCAGTCAACATATGTGAACCTGTTTCATCCGCTTTTGCAGACAAACAAAGTTTACAATTTGATAAAGAATCTGTCATGATGAAAAAATGTATTAAGGCTAATAGTTTTATATATACAACTTCCTTTTAATGTCTTTATTATACGTGATTTTCTTGCTCCTTTTTGTTTCTACTTATGCGTATAAAAACTTCACGTTTTAATGACTTTTCTTCTTCAATATCATAATCATCTTGGAGTCCTAGCCAGAATTTAGCTGAGTTTCCGAAATAAGATGCTAATCTAAGTGCTGAATCAGCTGTAATTCTTCTTTTCCCTTTTAAAATCAAAGATATACGTGTTTGTGGTATGTCCAAATCTTTAGAAAGTCTATAAGCCGTAATTTTCATAGGTAATAAAAATTCCTCTTTCAATATTTCGCCCGGGTGAATATTATTTAATTTTTCCATAATCCTTTTTTTTAATGATAATCTACTATTTCAACTTCTTGAGCATGGTTATTGATCCATTGAAAAACAATTCGCCATTGATCATTAATTCTTATGCTATAAAAATCCTTTGCTTTGCCACTTAACTTTTCAAGTCTATTTGATGGTGGTATTAGCAAATCTTGAATATTTTGAGAGTTACTCAACATCCTAAGTTTACGACGTCCAATTTGTTGAATTTCTGTTGGGATATTTTTTACTCTTTCTCCATTCCAAATTTTCTCAGTCTTTTTTGAACCAAATGATATAATCATGCTTTCTTTTTGCGTTACTAACGTCAAAGGTAACTAAAGTTTGTCGGAATGCCAAATTGAAATTACAAAATACAGCCCATCGGTGAGTAGTAGACAAGGGGGATTTTACATCAAAGTTCTCTCAGAAACATATGGGTATGTCTCCCATCATAAAGTTCTTTTTATACAAATCCACACAAAAAAGCCTCAGCTAATTTTATCTTTTTTATTCCTTTATTTTCATTTTATTAGCTCATTGTTCTTCGTTGGAAAGTATTCATGCGGCAGCAAATGATGTTACTCATTTTGCATCTCAAGCAATTATTAATTATCATAAAAACGTAACTATAACTGGCGTATCAATTCTTAATACCGCATTTTGGTTGAACTGTTCAATATATTTATTGGAAATTATCGTAATTTTATTATTAACAGTTTGTTCTTCCTCTGTTTTGTAAACAATTGATAATACACGGCTTCTTTCTGATATAGATTCGTTTGTATCTTCATCAGCCCATAGTCCGGTTGCAGTAAAAACTGTATATCCATCCGGGAATAAAGGTGTGATTTCAGTTTCTAAAAATGTTTCCCATTCAACATCGCTCACTTCACCACCATTGGGTATATCCATGCCAAAATACAATTCAGTTTTAATCCACTCTGAATACTCCAAATCTTCATCTTTTTCGCAAGATGAAAGCATCATGAATATCAATATTAAATACACAGTAAATAATATTTTACCGAACTTGTTTGTAGTTAATATTTTTTTCAAATTTTCTTTCTGCTTCATATTTAAATTGTAATTGTTTGTTTTCAGGTATTAAATGTATCATTCTAAATCATCGTATCCAAAGGCTTGCAAATTTTTTGATTACTAACATTAATTACCACGCTACCGCACGATGCATCCTGTAATAATAATATCATAATATTTATAGCCTCTGCTTATTTTAACTATTTTATTCCTTTCTTTTCATTTTCTTAGCTCTTTATTCTTCGTTGCCAAACGAAAGGATTCGTGTGGCTGCAAGGGGTTATTCTTTCACAAGAAAACATACAAAAGATTATAAATATAAAAACCTGTTGTCTCATAAATGCTCAAATTTATAAGTTAGCCTTTTCAATTCAGTATTAATTGAAATTGTTTCAGTTTCAGAAGCATTCAAATGATTAAAATATTTTATCAAACTATCGCCATATTGCCATTTATTATCCAAATCTGCAAGCTTATCAATTTGAGCTACCAAAATTTCATACGAATCTGATTTAAATTCAATTATTACCGTAACTTCAAAATCTGAAATTCCAAAACTTTTAGTTTCATTCTTTAAAACTTTATAATGTTTTGGCAATATCAATCCTGAGTTCTCAGATATCATTTCAATTCTCCTATTACCACAACTTAAGAAAAAAGGGATTATGAATAAAGATAATATATAAATTCTTGTTTTCATGTCTAATGGCTCCTAACTTGTTGTTATAATAAATTTAATAAAATATTCGTTTAACATCCAAGCTACCGAACAATTGCATCGTATAGTAATAATACCATAATATATATAGCCTCTGCTAATTTCATCTATTTTATTCTTGTCTTTTCATTTTCTTAGCTCTTTGTTCTTCGTTGTTAAACGAAAGGATTAATGCTATAGTAAGGTTGCCGTATTTTGTTATCTCCTAAGCAGTTTTCTTTCTATTCTTTCTCTTGCTTGTATTAATACTTCATGCAGTTTTGCTTCTAAAATTTCTTTTGAAGGTAATTCAGTCCAATATTCTGCCACCATTATTCCATCCTTTTGCATCTCAAGTAATTCAACTTGTTCTTTACTTGCAACAGCACAAAGAATTAATCCAATTGGAGGTTGCTCTCCTTCTTGTTTTTCATATTTATCCAACCATTTTAAGTACAATTCCATTTGCCCCTTGTACTTAGCTTTAAATTTGTCAATTTTTAATTCAATTGCAACCAATCTTTTTAATTTTCGATGATAAAACAATAAATCCAAGTTAAAATCATCACCATCAATTATCATTCTTTTTTGTCGTTCAACAAATGTAAAACCAGTCCCGAGTTCCAATATAAATAATTCAAGTTCTTTCAGAATTGCAGATTCTAAATCATTTTCTAAGTATCCATCTTTTAGCTCTAAAAAGTCAAGAAAATATGGATCCTTAAAGACACCTTTAGCGATTATTTCACTATTAAAAAGTTGAATATTTGCATTTTCTATTCTTTCAAATACTTTATTCTCAATTTGCTTTCGTAGTTCTCTAACTCCAAACAAATTTTCAAATGCAAGATTACCATAAAAACCTCTTGCTTGTTCGTTTTTCACAGGTATTAGTATTAGAAAATGTGACCAGGATAAATGTCGTGACAGTGTAACGACATTTTCAATATCGGGATATATTTCTGCAAATTGAATCATACGACGCAAATTCTTCTCTTCATAATTCTTTCCAAATTTGCTAACTAATTCTCGTGACAATGTAACGATAATCTGCTTACCATATTCTGCTCGTTTATTCTGTAAGTCGTGAGTTAATATTCGTTGTCCTATATGCCAAAACAATACAGTTAAAGAACTATTTACATGAGAAACAACCTCGGTTTTAGTTCTTTCAATTAGAACTACTAAATCAGTCAGTAAGTTTTTAGAATCTTTTTTTTTAATTGACATAATTTAAATCTTCATTTTGTTTATACGAAGATAGTTTTTTTATCTCAAATCATCATTCCTTGCGCAATGGTGTACAACAGTAAGTAGTTAAGTAGATAAAGAAATTTTCACTCAAGCTCTCTCAAAAACATACGTGATAATCTCCCATCATCTCAATTACATGATCTTACATACTTACTAAAATCAAGAATAATAAAAGACCAGAAGAAAATAATCCTATTGATATTATTAATGTTAATTGTCCTATTTTCATTTTTTTATATTCTGAATTATAAATTTTGATTTGTAAATTTAATTTTTCACCAACATTTGAAATAGCTGTGGGTTTTACTAATGAAGTTGACAAAATCGTAAATAATAAAGTAATAATCAAAAAAAATACACTACTAAACATTGTCACATAAATAATCCTAATTAGCACTCCACAATAGTTCTCTTTTATTAAAAAAAATATCACAATAAAAATTGCAGAAAGTAATAAACTACAAATGCTACTTAATTGTGTAGAATGTAATCTTACCCTATCTCTATTCTCTTTTATTGAATCTAAGTAGTTATCAATTGTTAAGGGGGTTATTAAATCTCCTTTTGGTTCTGAAATCTTATTTATCTTAAATAACTTATTCATCCTGCACAAACTGAAGGTATTATTCTTAAAGTATCATTATCCTTAACTCCCGATTGATAAATTGACTTATATAAATCTAATATATGACCTCCTTTAATACCTAATGAATAAATTTCCGTTCCAATAAACTCATGGCTTATCAATTCTCTAATTATTTCGTTTGGAGTCATTGAGCTATCTAGTGTGACTGAGATTACACGACCATCCATCGGGTGTACTATATTTATCGATAATTCATTCATAAACTAGTCTTTGTTAACTTTGCAGCTAATACGAAGTTGTATGTGGCATAGCAGATTGCGCGGTTCTAACCTATTAAACCAACATGCAGTTCAAACGAGCCATATTACTTACCCTGTCATTATTTATACAAAATTAGCGAAAGTTTTTATTATTTCATTTGTACTTTCTAAGTTACTCTTAAAACTGTAATTTCCTGTTTCATTATATAATTCTTTAAAAATTTGGTTTGCCATTTGAAAATAGTTTTTAGAATTATAATAATTTTCTATACTCATTAAAATTCCGCCCAATTTAGAGTATGAAATTGCTAAACCATTTTTAAATGATACATTGTTTGGATTGGATTCATAGAGTTCTGTTGTTAAATGCAAGTTATATTCGAAATAACGTAATGCTTTATCTAAATTACTTAATGACGAATGAATTTCGCCTAACTTTGAATATGAAATTGCTAAACCATTTTTAAATGATACATTTTGTGGATTGACAATATTAAGTTCTTTAAATAAGTGCTGTTCGATTTCGAAATATTCCAAAGCCTTATCTAAATTGCCTAAGGAACTGTGAACAGAACCAAGATTTGAGTATGAAATTGCTAAACTGTTTATAAAAGAGATACTTTGCGGATACATTTCATGTAATTCTTTACCAAGTTTAGCACGACCTTTAAAATATTTTAATGCTTTATCTATATTACCCAATGCTTTATATATTTCTCCTAACTTTGAATACGAAATAGCAAAGCTGTTTTTAAAGGAGATATTATGGGGGTGAGCTTCATATAATTCTTTAAATAAAACGGACTCATCTTTAAAATATCTTAATGCTTTATCTAAATAGCCGAGTGAAGCATATGTCTCTCCAAGTTTATCATATGAAATCGCCAAACCATTTTTAAAAGATAAATTTTCTGGGTTGGACTCAAAAAGTTCATTTGATAATAATAAACTCTCTTTATAATATGTCATCGCTTTATTGAGATTACCATGAGAAGCATATGTTTCTCCAAGTTTTTCATATGAAATCGCCAAACCATTTTTAAAAGATAAATTAAGAGGATAGACTTCATTTAATTCTTTAAACAAAATAGACTCTTTTTCAAAAAATCTTAATCCTTTTTCCAAATTACCCAATAAAGTATACGTTTCTCCAAGTTTTTCATATGAAATCGCCAAACCATTTTTAAAAGATAAATTTTCTGGTTCAGATTCATAAAGGTCTTTACTATGTATGTAACGTTTTTCAAAAAAACGTAACGCTTCTTCGGTATTACCTAGTGAAATATTTACTGAACCGAGTTTTTCATATGAAATTATCAATCCATATTTATAGGTCACATTTTGAGGATTTTCTTTATATAAATCTATATATATTGCAAGGCTATTTTTGTAAGAATGTAATACTTTTTCAAATTGACCTGATGTTTGATAAACATCTCCCAATTGCAAATAGAGTGAGGCTAATTCTGATTTAGAACCGCCTTTTTTTGACAATTCTTCAATCTTGATAATAATATCTTGTATGCTAATATTCTCCATTTCTATTTTTTATTATCTCCGTTAACTTCATTAAATAAGTCTGACTTATCATCTAAGATATTTAGATATTTTACATCCAAATCTTCAGAATATCTTATTAATCTTTCTTCATGGTATTTTGAAACTTCATCAGATAATACAGTTTTAATATATATTTTCTGTTCTTGAATCCTTTTCTTAATTATTCTCTTATTTAATCTAATTCTTGTAATACGCCATAAATATGAAATAAGGACAGTAATGGAAGGTGCAATGATAATTAACCATGATTTTATTGTACTACTATCAGATAAATTACTCGACAATAATACAAGTAAAGTGCCCCCACTTGCTCCAGCAATGTAAGAGTCTACATTCTGTTTTTTATTTTCAAGTTCTCTCATAAGTATCAATTGCCAATTTCAAATTTTCGCTAACTTGTTATTATAACAAATTTAATACAAATATTTGTTTTGCGCATGTTGTAGAAAAATAAACAAAATAATTGAAGCATATACATACAAATGATCTTAAAAATGTTCCAATCTCAATTTATTCGGCTGGTTTTATAAGTCCCCATTAAAAACACATTTGTAGCTAAATTAAATATTTTAGTACTTTGTCTTGCATAGTACTAAAATTTATATATATCTTTGTATTACTATTGTTATTTCGTTTTTTAATAAAAATGTAATAATTAACTGTAACTGTTTACTAACTTAGTCGTCTAACATCAAAATCTATGATGTTAGATACAATTTTCACATCAATTTTTAAGTTTAAAAACTATAAATACCGGAATCCAATATAAAGAATGAAGATACAAATTGAAAATCTAGACAAGATTTACAAAAACGGGAAACACGCACTTTCGGATATAAATCTTGAAATTGGGAGTGGTATGTTTGGTTTGCTTGGCCCCAATGGTGCTGGCAAATCCAGTTTAATGCGAATTCTTGTTACTTTAATGAAACCCAGTAGCGGTACTGCTAATATTAACGGATTTGATTTAATGAATGACCGTGGAGATATTCGGAAAATTCTGGGCTATTTACCTCAGGATTTCAGGTTCTTTACAAAATTAAAAACATGGGAATTTCTCGATTATGCTGCTGGCTTATCCGGAATAACAAATAAAACGCTACGCTCCCAAAAAGTAGATGAATGGCTTGATAATGTTGGATTATTTGATGTTCGGGAACGAAGCGCCAATAAACTTTCCGGGGGAATGAAACGCCGATTAGGAATTGCACAGGCTTTAATTGGAGATCCAAAAATAATAATTGTAGACGAACCAACCACTGGTCTTGATCCCGAGGAACGAATCCGATTCAGGAATATACTTTCAGAGCTTAGCCAGAAAGACGTTATAATTATACTCTCGACTCATATAGTAGGCGATATTTCAAGTATGTGCAACAACCTTGCTTTACTCGATAAAGGTAAATTAGAATTTACAGGTGCTCCTGAAGAATTAATCAAAAAAACCAAGGGGCATGTATGGCAGGTAACAACATCGGGAATAGAATACGAAATGTTAAAGGATAAATATGCAATTATATCGACCATACCGTCGGAAGAAGGATGGGAAGTTCAATTGGTTGGCGACAAACTTGATGTTAAAAATGCAATTGAAATAGAGCCTAATCTTGAACATGCTTATGTATATTTTATGGAATACTTAACTAGTCAAAATAGCTTTTAGTATGAATTCTTACCAAACTATAAAAATGATTGCCCGGTTCGAGATGAAAACACTCTTAAGGAGTTGGTTTTTCAGAATCTTTGCAGGATTATCTATTATTGGACTAGGGATTTTCAATGTAGCCGTATTTGTTGAAGCTAGTGGTGCTCCATGGTTTTATAGAGCTTTACCTGCTGTCATCCCTTATGCAGATCTTATTATTTTGAACCTGGGGCAAGCCATTGTAGCCGTATTTCTGGCATCCGAATTTATGAAACAAGATCGTAAAAACGATACGGTTGAAGTTATTTACGCTCGTTCAATGACTAATGGTGAATATATACTTGGAAAAGCATTAGGAGTAATTTCCGTATTTATGATCTTGAATTTTATAATTTTAATTCTTGGTATGGGATTCTCTTTCTTAAGCTCCGATTCTGCAAAAGGAGGATTTGAATTTCTATTTTACCCTATTTTAATTAGTATACCGACTTTGGTATATATACTTGGACTTTCGTTCTTTCTAATGACGGTTCTAAAAAATCAAGCCATTACTTTTATTTTACTTTTAGGATATATCGCATTAACTATTTTCTATCTTGATCAAAAATTTTATCATCTCTTTGACTATATCGCCTACAGAGTTCCAATGATGAATTCCATGATTGGAGGTTTTGGGAATTTAACTGAAATAATAATTCACAGAAGTCTATATTTCTTAATTGGATTAGGATTGATTTTCTTCACCGTTTTTAGATTAAATCGATTACCTCAATCAAAAGCGTTTAGATTTCTTCCGCTTCTATTTGCATTGATTTTCATTGGTTCAGGAGTATATTTAGGGTATATCTATGTTAATTTAAAGAAGGGAATTATAGAAGAAAAACAACAAATAATTTCCTTAAACAATAAATATGCTAATTCGGCCAAAGTATATATCGATAGCTGCAATCTGGATCTTGAGCATATTGAGGATATAATAAAGGTGACAGCAAACTTGCAAGTTACAAACAGAAACAATAAGAATATTGACACTTTAATTTTTAGCCTCAACCCTGCGCTAAAAATCAATACAATTAAGATTAATAATAAGGAAACAGAGTTTATAAGAGAATTGCATCTTGTTAAAATTGCTTGTACAAAACAATTCGAAGCCAAATCTTCAAAGCAAATTACATTACAATATGAAGGAGGTATTAACGAAAACACTCATTTATTAGATGTTAATTTAGAAGATTACAAAGACAATTTCCCGCTTGAAATGTTCAGGGTTCGTAAACGATTTGCATATCTTCAAGATAATTTTGTTTGCCTTACAAGCGAATCATTATGGTATCCTATTTCGGGAGTAACATACGCAACAGATAAACCGGCATTTTATCAACCCGATTTTACAAGCTTTAAATTAAAAGTTAAAACTTCGGATGATCTTGTGGCTGTATCGCAGGGTATTACAACAACTACAGAGAATGGTGTTTTTGAATTTAACAACACATATGCTTTACCTAAAATTAGCTTACTAATTGCCGATTACGATAAATATTCGATTACGGTAGATTCGGTAGAATACGCTATATACTCAACAAAAGGCAATGATTTTTATCTTGAACATTTTACTGAGTTTAAAGATACAATGCCAGCAATAATTCGTGAATTAAGAGATGAATACGGGACTTTACTAAATTTAAATTATGGTTTCGATCGTTTCTCGTTTGCTGAAATTCCTATTCATTTTGCTTTAGATAAACATTTATGGTCGGTTACCAGCGATGCTGTTCAGCCAGAAATGATTTTCTATCCCGAGAAAGGAATTATTATGGAAGAAACCGATTTTAAAAAACGGGAAAAAGGCTTCGAAGAACAAATGAAAGAAAACAATGAAGAAGTATCTCCTGAAGAGTTGCAATGCAGGATTTTTAAACGGTTTATTCGTGGAAATTTAATGGCTCCACCAACCGAATGGTATCAATTTAGGGAAGTGGTAGATAAATATACTTATAGCTTAATTCCACATTATTTTAGTCAGGTAACCCAATTGGAATCGGAAGAATGGCCTGTGCTGAATATGGCAATGGAGGTATACTTAAGAGAAAGGAATGTTAACAATATTTCATCCTATAGATGGTTTTACAGAGGACTGAGTGAAGGTGAAAAAATAAATCTGGAACTAAATGAATCCAGCCTTAAAGAGCTAATTAAAAAAGGGGTAGAAAAAGACGAAAAAGAAGAAGATGATTATGATCAATTGACTATAAATGATGTAATACTTGCAAAAGGAGATTATTTATTTTCATTATTCAGAGCCCGATATGGTCAAGAAGAATTCAATAATTTGCTCGATGATTTAATTAAAAACAATCAGCACAAAGCATTTTCTTTCGATGATTTTGAAGCTTCCATAAAAAATAGCTTTAAAGACTCAATTGCATCTGAAATTAATCAATGGTATACAAAAACCGAATTACCGGGATTTTTAATTAAAGACCTTGAAACATATAAGGTTTTAGATGGTGAATATACCAAATACCAGGTTCGGTTTAAAATTGCGAATCCCGAAAATATTGATGGAATAATTACTATAAATATTGATTTAGACGATAAAAGTAACACCAGAAGTTTTACATCTGATGCACCTGAGCAACCTGATTTCTCAAATAAAATACATATTCCTGCGAAATCGGCTAAAGAAATTGGAATAATTTTTCCTACAGAGCCAACTCGGATGAATATTTTCACTAATATATCTGAAAACTTACCTAATAATTTAATTTACGAATTCACAGGATTTGATGAACTAAAAAGAGTTCCAATGCTTGATGGTACTAAAGACTATCCTCTTTTTAGTGAAATGACGAATGAAAATGAATTTATTGTTGATAATGAAGATGAAGGATTTAAATTCATTCAAGAGACCAATGAAAGTTATTTAAAAACAGTAATTAACAAAAATAAAAAAGAACGTTATAAGTATGATGGGATACATTTTTGGAATCCTCCTGCGGAATGGAAACCTATTCTACGCAGTGGATTTTATGGGAAGTATGTGCGATCCGGAATGTATACTAAATCGGGCGAAGGAAATCGTTTAGCGCAATGGAATGCAGATTTACAATCTGATGGTTATTACGATGTATATTGCAGTATCGATAAAATTGATATTGAATGGGATCGCGACAAAAAGAAAACAAATTACAATTTTAAAATATATCATAACGATGGTATAGAAGATATCACATTATCTGATGAAGAACTGGAAATTGGATGGAATTACATGGGAACTTTTTTCATTTCACCTGAAAATGCCAGGGTTGAACTAACGAATAAATCTGTAGGTAAAATGGTATTTGCAGATGCAATTAAGTGGGTAAAAACGGATTGACAATTTACTATTGACAATTGATTATTGATTATTTACTATTTTGATAGAAACTAAGAATATTTAAAATTGCCAAAAGCAAAATGCTAATGGCTAAAAGCTAGTTAAAAATGAACACACTCAAGAAAATATTAATTACCGTAACATTGATCATAAGTACCTTTTATGTACATGCTCAAAAAATCCTTACTCTGGAAGACGCTATGAACATTGCTTTGGAGAATAGCCCAAGCATCAAACAATCAAGAATTTCAATGGAGCAAAATCGGGAATATTTAAACGCCCAGTTGGCTATGTTAAAATCAAAATTTTCTTTAGATGTTACTCCCATTAATTATTCAAATAGTGAAACTTATAACGACTTCTTCCAGCAATGGTATGAATCTGAAAAAATAAACTCTGGAGGCAGATTAACAGTAGCACAACCAATCAAATGGACTGACGGAACAATAAGTTTAATTAATGATTTCAATTATCAATCAACATCCGCTGTATCATATGAGGCTAATATTTTAGACCTGGACAATCCTACTAAAGTTACGAATACCAACAAAGGTTTTAACAACTCTTTAACTTTAGGCTATAATCAACCCCTATTTACTTATAACAAAACTAAAATGAATTTGAAAAGGCAAGAATTATCTTTGGAGAATTCAACCCTCGCCTACTCTATTCAAATGTTAAATATTGAACGAGAAGTTACTCAAGCATTTTATACCATTTATCAGAAGCAAATGTCGGTTCAAATTGCTCAAGAAGAATTTGAAAACCAAAAAGTAAGCTTTGAAATCATAAAGAGTAAGGTTGAAGGTGGATTATCAGCACTAGAAGAGTTACTTCAAGGGGAGTTAAATTATGCTACGAGTCAATCTACATTAGATAATGCAAAAGTAGATTTAGAAAATGCCAATGATCAATTTAAAAGATTAATAGGTATTTCATTGTATGATGATATTGAAATTTCAACCGATATTGAATATAAGCCTGTTGTTGTAGATTTAGAAAAAGCAATTGAAAACGGCTTAACACAACGTTTAGAATTATCGCAACGTCAAATTGATTATAATAATGCAGAGTTTGATTTAATTGAAACAATGGCTACAAATGAATTTCGTGGTGATGTAAATCTATCGGTAGGAATTATGGGAAACAATGAACAAATTCATAACATTTATGCTAAACCAACTAATAACCCGCAAGTGGGTGTTTCATTTTCTGTTCCGTTATTCGACTGGGGAGAAAGAAAAGCAAGAATAAGAGCTGCTGAATTACAAGTTGAATCTAAACAAATTGATATTAAAAGTTTAGAAGATGATATTGTAATAAATATTCGCCAGGTAACTAGAAATCTTAGAAATTTAAATACACAAATTCGTATTGCAGAACAAAACGAAAAAAATGCTCAATTAACTTACGAAATCAACTTAGAAAGATATAGAAATGGAGATTTAACAAGTATAGACCTTGAAAGATTTCAGAATCAATTATCACAAAAGAAAATGAATCTGTCAAATGCTTTAATCAACTATAAATTAGAGCTACTAAACTTAAAAATACAATCCTTGTGGGATTTCGAAAATAACAGATCATTTGTTCCACAGGAATTACAAAATAACATCTCAAATAATTAAATAGAACGCTGATGACTCTGATCCCGAAAACGGGAACGCAGATAAAACGGATAAAAAATCGATTATAACAATATGAACTTATTACACAAAGATTTAACTGATTCTATATTAAAAACATTTTACGATGTTTATAATGAATTAGGTTATGGTTTTCTGGAAAAAGTTTACCAAAACTCTTTGTTTCTGGAACTGCGATCAAGAGGTTTTGAAGTAGAAGCTCAAAAACAAATTAAGGTTTATTATAAAGGTAAAGAAGTTGGAGAATATTACGCTGATTTAATAGTTAACGATTTAATTATTCTTGAATTAAAAGCTGCTGAATATGTTGTTGAAGAATTTGAATGGCAATTATTAAACTACTTGCGAGGTACAAATAAGGAAGTTGGATTACTTCTTAATTTTGGAAAGAAACCCGAATTTAAAAGAAAAGTATATGAGAATACAAGAAAGAACTTACAAGAATCTGCTTATTAAATTTATAGAAATCAGCGTTAATCCGCGTTCAATTTATTGATCCGTGTCATCTGCGTTCTAATAGAAATGAAACTTAAAATAACCATACAAAACAATATAAAATGAAAAGATTAATCCCATTTATAATTGCAGTTACATTACTTGCATCATGTAATAAAGATGAAAAGGATCTAAACAAAGATATCTCCATTCCTGTTTCTGTCGAAGAGTTAAAACCTCAGTCAATTGAAAAGTATATTGAAACTACAGGCACAGTAAATCCTGTTAAAGAAATCAGCAAAAAATCTGAAATCGCCGGGAATTATATTTTACTCATCAATCCTAAAACAAATAAGAAATTTGCTCTGGGCGATTATGTGAAAGAAGGTGATGAAATTATTCGTTTGGAAGATAAAGAATATGAAAATAATGTAAAAATCAATTCCCTAAAGTTAAGCCTTGAGATTTCGAAACAGGTTTTTGAAAAACAACAATCCTTATTCGAAAAGGGTGGTGTAACTGTAAGTGAGTTAAAAAATGCTGAAATAAATTTTATAAATTCAGATTACAACTATAAAGATGCACTTATTCGTCTTGAAAAAATGCATGTTAAAGCTCCATTTTCAGGCGTAATTGTTGATTTACCATATTACACACCAACAGTAAAAATAGATATCAATTCATTAATGTTTAAATTAATGGATTACAGTAAATTGTATTTAGAAATTAATTTAGCTGAGAAAGATTTAGCCTTTGTAAAAACAAATCAGAAAGTAAAAATTACAAATTACACAATACCTGAAGACACTTTATCGGGAATCGTATCACAAATATCTCCGGCTATTAATGCTGATACACGATCATTTAAAGCTGTTATTGATATAAAGAATTCTGATTTATTAATGCGACCTGGAATGTTTGCAAAAGGAGAAATTATTGTAGCCTCCGCTGATAGTACAATCGTAATTCCTAAAAGTGTTATTCTCTCGAAACAACGTGGAAATACTGTTTTTGTAGTTGATAAGGGTTTGGCTCAAGAGCGAGTTGTAACATTTGGCTTAGAAAATCCCGAAGAGGTTCAGATTATTTCGGGCTTAGAAAAAAACGACCGATTAGTAATTAAGGGATTTGAAACCCTAAGAAATCGATCTAAAGTAAAAGTTATTAAATAAGTTGAAAGTTAAAAGTTTATAGTTCAGAGTTTTTACTTAAAAAAATCTAACCACTATAAATAAAATTATAAATAATGCTAAGAAACAAGAATCACAAATATTTTATTTCTGTTATGTTAAACACATTAATAAAATACTTTGCGGCTTTGCGGCTTTGCGAGAAACTTTAAACAATGAAAAAAATTACCCAATTTTCGGTTAATAATCCTGTAACGGTTTCGATGATTGTTATTGCAATTATTTTGCTAGGTTATATTTCATTTGGGAAATTAAGCGTCGATCTTTTTCCCGACATGAATGCACCACGAATATTTGTCGAAATAAAAGCAGGCGAACGCCCACCGGAAGAAATAGAAAAACAATATATAGAAGATATAGAATCCCAGGCAATTCGTCAAAAAGGTGTATCACAGATCTCTTCGGTATGTATGGTTGGTTCTGCAAGAGTAACAATTGAATACACTTGGGGCAGAGATATGGATGAAGCTTTTCTTGACTTACAAAAAGCCTTAACTGCATATAGTCAGAATTCTGATTTTGATGAATTCACAATAACACAGCACGATCCAAACGCATCTCCGGTAATGATGATAGGAATGTTACATCCTGAGATTACCGATATGGATGAACTTCGTAAAGTTGGAGAAAATTACATTCGTAATGAGCTGATTCGTTTAGAAGGAATTGCAGATGTCACCTTAACAGGAACCGAAGAAAAGGAAGTTCTGATTGAAACGGAGCAATACAAACTTGATGCTTATGGTGTTACTACAAGTCAGATTGTACAGAAAATTCAGAACATGAACAGAAATGTTTCGGGTGGTACAATTGTTGAAATGGGCAAAAAATATATTATTAAAGGTACCAGCCTTGTAAATAATATAGAAGATATTGGAAATATAGTGTTAAGCTACAAAGCTGTTGATGCGACTCAAAATCAAGTTGGTGCCGATAAAGCGCCTATCTTTTTAAAGGATGTTGCTAAAGTTAGTTTTGTTAATAAAGATGCTCAAAACATTGTTCGTATAAATGGACAACGATGTGTTGGTTTATCAATTTTTAAAGAAACAGGTTTTAATACCGTTAAAGCTGTTGAAGATCTTACAGAATCTTTCAAATCCATAAAAAAAGCTTTACCCGGATATGAATTTATTATTGTTCAAAATCAAGGAGAATTTATTCAAACTTCTATTGATGAAGTCCAGGAAACTGCATTAATCGGTATTCTTATTGCCGTATTTGTGTTATTTATCTTTTTACGAAGAATAAAAGTTACAGCTATTATAAGTTTTGCTATTCCAATTTCTGTAATTGCCACTTTTAACCTAATGTATTTCAATGGCCTATCGTTAAACATAATGACTTTAGGCGGACTTGCTTTAGGTGCAGGAATGCTGGTGGATAATGCTATTGTTGTTATGGAAAATATTTTCCGAAATATGGAGCAAGGCATGTCTGTGCGAGATGCAGCCATTAATGGTACAGCTGAAGTTGGAGGAGCTATTGTTGCATCAACTTTAACTACTATCGTTGTTTTCTTACCAATAGTTTACTTACACGGTGCATCAGGTGCATTATTTAAAGATCAGGCCTGGACAGTTGCTTTTTCATTATTAGCTTCTCTTTTTGTAGCTATTTTAGTAATTCCTATGCTGTTTAATTATGCATATGGGAAGAAAAAACATCTAAAAGAAATAAAATCTGTAAGTATTGGTTGGTATGGGAACTTATTATCAAAAATCCTTGATAATAAAGGAATTGTATTAAGTTCAGCGATACTTCTACTTGCATTAACAGCTTATATTTTCCCAAAAGTTGGTTCAGAGTATTTACCTAAAAGCGGAACAGGAGAATTTAGTATTGAAATAAAGTTAAAGGAAGGAACTCAACTTGAAAGGACTTCGGGAACAGTTAAAAACATTGAATCGATGTTAACTGATTTATTGGGAGACAAAATGGAAATTCTGTATAGTCAGATTGGCCCATCAGGTTCTTCAAGTTCAGAAAAATCAGTATTCCAAAATGAAAATACAGCATCCTTAAAAATCCAATTAAAAGATGAGTTTATAACACAATCGGAATATATAATATCAACTATCGAAGAATTAATGGGTGAGATTCCAAATGCTGAAATTTCTATAATTCGCGACGAAACAGCATTACAATCAACTTTAGGAACAGACGAAGCTCCACTTGTAGTTGAAATAAAAGGTAAAGATTTGAAGG
This sequence comes from Bacteroidales bacterium, assembly GCA_013138975.1. GTDB lineage: Bacteria > Bacteroidota > Bacteroidia > Bacteroidales > UBA12077 > UBA12077. The sequence goes on along the minus strand of WTBR01000057.1, from coordinate 125,090 downwards.
TATTAGATCAGATCTCTTCTGAGATAAAAACAAAATTACTTGAAATTCCTCAACTCATAAATATTAAAACCAATATTGAAGAAGGTGCGCCTGAAATCGATGTGATTATTGATCGTTATAAAGCAGGTATTTATAATATGAGTGTGGATGATATTATTTCTCAATTGAAAGATTTACTGATGGGAAAAAATGCCGGTAAATACGAAAAAGATGGAGAAATGAATGACATTACGGTTAAACTTCCTGATATGAGTTTATCTGAATTTAACTCTATTACATTGAAAAATGGCAGCAATAATGTCCCTTTATACGAAGTCGCACGAATCGAAAAATCCGTTTCACCAAAACAGTTGTTCCGCAGAAATCAAAACAGAATTGGTAAAGTTATGGCAGATATTGATCGATCAATTTCCTTCGATCAGGTTATAACCAAAGTACGTGAACAATTAGCTACAATCGATTTTCCCCAAGAATATCAAGTTGAGATTATAGGTGAAGAACAAAAACGACAGGAAGCAATGTCAGGATTAAGCTTTGCATTACTATTATCTATTGCATTAGTTTATATGGTAATGGCATCTCAATTCGAATCATTAATACATCCTTTTACCATATTACTTACTATTCCTCTTGCAGGAGTTGGTGCTGTTTGGGCTTTCTTTATTCTTGGAAAATCGCTTAGTATAATGGCGTATATCGGAATAATTATGCTTGCAGGTATTGCTGTAAACGACTCTATTATTCTGGTTGATGCAATAAATCAATTTAAAGCTCAGGGATTATCATTACGCGAATCAATTATAAGGGCCGGAGAAAATCGTATACGACCAATTGTAATGACTAGTTTAACAACGATTTTGGCTCTTTTACCTTTGACATTTGGGATAGGCCAAAGTGCGGCATTACGATCTCCAATGGCTATAGCAGTAATTGCAGGATTAATAAGCTCTACCCTACTTACATTGGTTGTTATTCCGTGTGTATATTATGTATTTGAGAATCTAAAATTGAAAATCACGCAAAGGCGATAATATTAAAAAAACAATCACGCAAAGGCGCTAAGACGCTAAGAAAAATAAATATCTTGAAAAAATAAAAAAATATCACGCAAAGACGCAAAGGCGCAAAGAAAAAATAAAATCAATAATTAAAAACAGAATAATAAAAATCGTAAACAATTTGCAAATCACGTAAAATCAATATAACGTAATAATAAATCCTTTGCGGCTTTGCGGCTTTGCGAGAAATAAAAGATAAGAAAATGACTGAAAACGAAATATCTAAAATAATAGTCAATACCTGTTACGATATTCATGTTAAACTTGGCCCAGGGTTATTGGAGTCGGTTTATGAAGAAATACTTTATTATGAATTAAAAGAACAAAACCTAAAAGTTGAAAGACAAAAAGGTATTCCTGTATTTTGGAAAGGTGTTAAAATGGATATTGGTTTTAGAACAGATCTAATTGTTGAAAATAAAGTCATTATTGAATTAAAATCAGTCGAAACAATTGCGCCTGTGCACCCAAAACAGCTTTTAACTTATTTAAGAATAACAAAATTAAAACTCGGCTTATTAATAAACTTTAATGAAAAATTAATAAAAGACGGAATAACAAGGATTGTTAATAATTTATAAATCATAGTAAAATAATATCACGCAAAGGCGCTAAGACGCTAAGAAAAAAATAAATGAGCAAGTAATTTATAACAGAAAAACCTTTGCGTCTCTGCGGCTTTGCGAGAAATAAAAAAAAACCTTTGTGGCTTTGCGAGAAAAAAAACTTTGAATTTGAAACTTTAAACATGAAACCAACTCAATGAATTTCATTATAAAACGAAAAGTACTAATAGCTATGCTCTTTACAGGGCTTACTATGCTTGGTTATATTTCTTATAAACAATTACCGGTAGAGCTATATCCTAATGCAACTTATCCAATGCTTTTTGTGCAAGTTGCGTCACCCTTAGAAGTTGATCCGAAGTACATGGAAAATCAGGCAATTATTCCATTAGAGGGAGCAATTGGCACACTTAAAGGTATAGAAAAAATTCAATCTACATCAGGACAGCAATCAGGTAGTATTCAGATATCGTATCAGAAAAATACAGACTTAAAATATGCATATCTAAAGCTGGTTGAAAAAATAGACGGAGCAAAAAAATCACTACCTCAAGAATTTCAGGTTCAAACATTTAAATTCGAACTTGATCAATTAAATAATATGTTCATGACCATTCAGGTGCGTGGTAGCGGTGGTATTGACAGGGTTCGAAATGTTACAGATAAAGAAATCATTAATGAGATAAAAAATATTGATGGCATTGCAAATGCAGAAGTATTTGGTGGACGAGAAAAATCAATAGAAATAATACTTCAACAGGATATTTGCGATAGTTATGGAATAACACCTGCTGATGTTCGTACTGCTTTAAACAACAATAGTAAAGCCAGAACTTTTGCGGGAAAAGTAACACAAAACAATCAGTTACATTTTGTAAACGTAATCTCCGAATTTGACGATATCAACGACATTCACAATTTAGTTGTTAAGGAACAAGGGAAGATTAAACTTAAAGATATTGCTAAAATCCATTATGGCGTAAAAGAGCAGGAATCATATAGTCGAATTAATGGTAAAGAGGCAGTTACAATAAGCCTTACAAAAGATTCTCAGGCTAATATTATTGAGCTTGCAAACAATGTAAAAGATCAAATTAAAGTCTTAAACGAAGATTTAAAAGGAAAAGATATCGAAATGGTTGTGCAAAAAAATGATGCAAAAACTATGGAAGATAATATCAATTCAATTATTCAACTGGCTTTGCTTGGAGGATTACTAGCCATATTTGTTTTATGGATCTTTTTAAAAAATATTAGATTAGTTGTTGCCATTGCATTGGCAATTCCAATTTCTGTATTTACAGCATTTAACTTCTTTTATGCATTTGGAATCACCATAAACAGCTTAACGCTTTTGGGTATGGCTCTGGCAATAGGAATGTTGCTCGATAATAGCGTTGTGGTATTAGAAAATATTTATCGACTTGCATCCAAAAAAATGCATCCTGATCAGGCGGTTGTGCAAGGTACAAAAGAAGTTTGGAGATCGATATTTGCTGCTACATTAACTACCATTACGGTATTTCTACCATTCGTATTTTCATCTGATTTTTTCATCGGATTAATCGGGAAACACATTGGGGTTTCTATCATATCAACTTTACTGGTATCCTTGTTTGTAGCTCTTTTATTAATCCCAATGATCACTCATGCATTTTTGAAATTTCGTAAAAATGACACACCCATTCAGTTCGAAAAAGTATCATATCATAATAGACTGATTCAGATTTACATGGTAATATTAAAAACCTGTATGCGAAGTCCCGGGAAAACAATTTTAGGAGCGCTTGGTATATTTTTTATTACCTTATTAATTAGTTTGGGTATAAGTCTGATTTCAACACAAGAAGCAGAAATAAAAGACATTACATTATACGTTACATTGCCTAGTGGAACAACATTAGAAAATACTGATATTTTAATTGCCGAAGCTGAGAAAAAGCTGGAAGACCTTGATGAAAAGAAAGATATTGTAAGTCAGATTTATGAAGAAGAAGCCGTTTTAACCATAACTTTAATTGATGATTTTAAAGATGTAAGAAATTTTTCAATTCCTAAAATTAAGAACGAAGTACTGGAAAAATTGGAAGAATTAAACCCTGCAGAATTCAGTTGGGATCCACCTGCAACAGGTCGTTTTGGAGGTAATAGTTATGATGACGATGCTTTTGGCCGATTTATGGGTATTGGGTCACAAAGAGAAAAGGTACTTATTAAAGGTCAGGATTTTGATAAAATGCTTAACCAGGCTAAGGATGTAAAATACTATTTAGGGCAACTAACATCAGTTGAAATGGTTGATATTAGAATTCCTGATAAACGTCCTGAATTAAACCTGACTTTCGATAAGCAACTCATGGCTTTATATAATATTCCGGTTAATTCCGTTCTGTCTGAATTAAACTCTTTTCAGCATGAATTTTCAAGTGGCGTTACTTTCAAACAAGGAAACGAAGAATATGATATTCAAATCAAAACTATTGCTTACGAGGATCAAAAAGATAGAAATTTAAAAGACTTAAAAGTTCTAACTGTTCGAGGACAAGAAGCACTATTTCAGTTACAAGACATCAGTAAGTTTAATTTTGCCGAAGGATTATCCACCATACAACGCACAAATCAAGAAAAACAATTGGAGCTGGTTTATCAATTTATTAATGAAGTAAACGACGAAAAAGATTTATTGGAAGCAGCCCGTTTGGAAATTGATGAATTAGTTGCCGGCATGACATTACCTTCAGGAATAGCATTAGAAATTGTACATGAAGAAAATGATCTTGCTGAGTTTGGGTTTTTATTACTATTTGCTTTTATTCTGATATATATGATTCTCTCATCCGTATTTGAGTCATTTTCAGTACCAATAGTAATGATGTTCTCAATTCCAATGGCAACAATAGGCTCTTTACTATTTCTTATCCTAACAGGCACATCTGTTCTAAACCCTTATGTCTTAACAGGATTTTTAATATTACTCGGAATAGTAGTGAATAACGGCATTATCTTAATTGATTATTCCAGAGTATTACGCCAAAGAGGGTATTCTGATTCTCGCGCATTAATGATGGCAGGACTTGCCCGATTGCGTCCTATTCTTATAACAGCTATTACTACAATTATTGCATTAATACCTTTAGCTCTGGGTAAAGCCGAATATGTTTCTTTAATTGGAACACCCTTCGCCGTTACCATAATTGGTGGATTAGCAGTTAGTACTATATTAACATTAGTTTTTATTCCAACTTTAAATTCTGGATTGCAAGCAAGCTTAAAATGGATGCGTGGGCAAAAATCTTTTGTAAAGCTTATACAAATAACGATTTGGATAATAGGAACATACTTAATTTTTACCGAAGTTGATAGTAGAGTCTGGCAAATTATTGTTTTTCTAGTTTTAATGATAAGTGTCCCTGCAATAATATATTTTATTCAGAATAGTTTGCGTAATGCTAGCGAGGAGCTTATTGGCGAAAATGATACTCTACATATTAGAATTCGAAATCTTGTAAAAATATATGATTGGGACAGTAGATTTATACGTGAATGGAAATCGGGAATTAACATCCGTAAACGATTAGGGATTCAACATGAATATACTTCAATTAAAGACTTTGATCAAATATTTTGGCAAGCTCCTCTAATTGGGTTTATAATATATTTCATTTACTTCCATCTGGAAAGCGGATTATGGTATTTTATATTGCCAATAATACTGTATATAATTACTTTATACATACTGGCTCCAATTAAAAAATACGCCCATAATTTAAAATTACAAAATAAAAGAAAAGGGATTAGAAGATTGTTAATGTTTACCATTAAATTATTTATCCTGGCTTTTCCTGCTTTTGCAATGTATTTATTTTACGACAAATACGGCTTACTCGGCTTAGTAATTCCAATGGGTGCATTGTGGTATTTATTAATATTAATCAAGGTAACATCTGACAATTTATACAAGAAAAACATAAATATAAATCGTATAAAAGGAAAATTTAAAGGTTTAAGAAAAGGATTTTATCGATTTGTTATGCTTATACCTTTAATCGGTAAAAAGAAAATCCCTTTTAAAGCACTTAAAGGTGTATCTGTTAATATTGAAAATGGAATGTTTGGTTTATTGGGGCCAAATGGTGCAGGAAAATCTACTTTAATGAAAATTATTTGTGGAATTCTGGAACAAAGTTATGGACAGATTACAATTAACGGTATTGATGTAAGAGAAAAGCGCGAAGAATTACAAGGCTTAATTGGATATTTACCTCAGGAATTTGGTATGTACGAAAATATGACTGCATGGGATTTCTTACATTATATGGGAATTCTAAAGAAATTATATAATAAAGAAGAACGTACCAAACGTATTGAATATGTTTTAGAAGCTGTTCATATGAAAGAGAATAAAAACGAAAAGATTGGATCATTCTCGGGAGGTATGAAGCAGCGAATAGGTATTGCTCAAATCCTACTCCATTTGCCCAAAATTTTGGTTGTGGATGAACCTACAGCAGGTCTTGATCCAAGAGAGCGAATCCGGTTTAGAAATTTATTGGTTGAATTAAGCAAGAATAGAATTGTGATATTCTCAACTCATATTATTGAAGATGTAGCCAGCTCGTGTAGTATGGTGGCAGTAATGAAAAAGGGAGAAGTACGGTATCTGGGCGCTCCTATTAATATGGCTAAAATTGCTGAAGAAAAAGTTTGGATGCTTAATATTCCTGCTAAGGATTTCGAAGAATTAAAAAATAAGTATGCAATTATTCATCATATGAAAGATGGCGATAACATTCGCTGTCGTTGCCTTGCAGACGAAGCTCCAACACCGGAAGCAAAATTAGCAAACGCAAACCTGGAAGATGCATATTTGTATTTATTGACGCACGACAAATAGTATATAGATGCTAGTATCAAGAATCAAGATAAAAGTAAAAAGAGGAAAGATGAAAGATACAGGATGAAAGACGAAAGATTCAGGATACAGGATACAGGATGTAAGATAAAAGTAAAAGTAAAAAGATAAAACAAACAGGATACAAGATACAGGATGCAAGATACAGGATAAAAGATACAAGATTAAAGTAAAAAGAAACATGATACCAGATGCATTAAACTTGAAAACTAAAATCTGAAACCTGATTCTTGAAACCCGAAACTTGGAACTTGGAATCTGAAATCTGGAATCTGAAATTTGAAATCTGAAACTTTACGCCTTTGCGGTTAACTTTTTTAACTTTGAATTAAAAACAAATGATAACAGATAAAATAAAACTAGGACTAGATATCCTAAAATACAACCTAAGAATAATATTTGCTAATAAATTTATATTCTTCTTAATTGCATCATTAGCATTCTATTTAATGGTAATAGGAATTATGCTGTTTTCAAATATATCTGTTACCGAAAAAGATATTTTTGCAACATTAATTTTCCCGGGAATACTAATCGCTTTTTATCCTGTAATTTTTAACATCCAGAACGATAAGGATGCTCGAATGTTAGAAATCATTTTTGGAGTTCCAAACTATCGTTACAAAGTTTATTTAATAAGATTTATTATAAGTATGGTTTTGCTTTTTGTAATTCTTCTTTTAATGGCATGGTTTTCTGTTTTTGCAATTTTACATTTCCCTGTTTTTAAAATGGTTTATGAGCTAATGTATCCATTACTTTTTTTATCATGCTTGTCTTTTCTGTTTGCTACTTTACTACGAAATGCAAGTGGAGCTGCTGTAGTAATCATTATTATCGGACTCTTTTTTTTATTTTTAAGCGAGCCTCTTGAACATAGCAAATGGAATATTTTCTTAAATCCATTTAATGTACCAAGTGATATTAGCTTATCGGTTTGGAGAAATATACTATATCAAAACCGCTTAATGCTTGTTATTGGCTCTGTTATTTCTTTATTGTGGTCGCTAATTAATTTACAAAAGAGAGAAAAGTTTGTATAGTTCTCTACTATACCAATTAAATTTCAATATGATCTATAAATAATTTGAATTATTTTTTGCTAAGATCATTAGCAAGTCGTGCCACGGATATTAACACAGTGGTTTTAGTAAATCCGTACTACGGCTTTTGAATAAAACTGCGCAACAGCCTGAGGACAAGTTCTGTTAGCCATAGCACGACTGCATAATTAACAAGCCGTAGCACGGATAAATGATACGCACTACGGCTTGAGGAAAAAAGTATAGTAATTAGCCGTAGCACGACTATTTAACTAAATTGAATTATTTTTTGAAGAAATATAAGTGAATAAAGGCCGTTTCCTTGCTGTCGTTATAAGGGGCATTTTGATGTTTAATTGGTATTACAAATCAGAACTACACATATTCTTATTAAATCAATTTCCAGATCATTCATATTTTAATGCTTCGACAGGATTGATATAAGCAGCTTTTAAAGAGTGATATAAAACAGATAAAAATCCAATTAAGAACGCAATTAAGCTTGAAATAATAAATATAAAACTCCCAATCTTTACCCTATATGCAAAACTTTCTAACCATAAATTTACAGCCCAATTAGATAGAGGAATAGTAATTAAAATTGCAATTAATATTAAAACAGCGATATCTTTAAACAATACTGAAATTATTTGAATTATTGATGCACCTAATTGTTTTCGTATAGCAACCTCTTTTGTTCTTCTAGCTATTGTATACGCTGATAAACCAATCAAACCTAAACATGATAACAGAAAACAAATTACTGAAAACAATTTTACTAACTTAAATTGATTCACCTCATTTGAATAAGATTGTAATATCTGTTCATCCATAAATGAATAATCGAATGAACAATTAGGAGCTATTTCAGCAAAGATGGCACCAATATCTTCTAATGTCTTAGCCATATTGTCTTCACTTAATCTAAGATGCAAATATCCGCCAGAATACAAAACGATAATAATTGGTTCAATCTCCTTGTGTAATGAGCTAATATTAAAATCCTTAACAAGTCCAACAATTTTTCCTTCAGGCCATCTAAAATATCCTCCATTTATGATTTGCATTTTTTTATTAACTGCCTGCTCCCAGCCCATATGTTTTAAAAATGATTCATTAACTATATATGCTGTATTCACATCCGATACTATATTTTTATCAAAATCTCTTCCTTCAAGAATTTGTATCTCCATTGTTTTAATATAATCGCAGTCAACAATTAGCCAATTAAATAACTGTTCCTCGATTCCTGATTCTGTTTCTACTCTAAAATTACACATTAATTCTTGCGAATTTGGAAGGATATAAGCTGTTGATGCTGATAAAATATTTGGATTTTTAGATAAGCTTTCTTTTAAAACCGATATGGTTGAATTATCTGTATTTCCCAAAGGAATTGTAATTAACTTATCTTTGTTAAATCCTAAATCTTTATTATTGATATAGTTAATTTGCTTGTTCATTGCCATAACTCCTACTAAAACACTAACAGAAAGTATAAACTGAAAAACAATCAATGCTTTTCTAAATATAGCACTCCCCTTTTTATGCTTAAAACCTGAACTAATCGCACTAATTGGAGGTATTGATGACAAATGAAATGATGGATATAATCCTGAAATAAAGCCTACCGTTAAAGCTAACAATAAAGACATTCCTAACAAATCAATATTTTCGATAAACTTAAATTGAAGTTTTGAATTTAATAATTGATTTAAATAATTAGCTTCCAGAATAAGCCTGACAATTACAATACTTATTAAGTATGCAATTATTGTTAATAGCATTGATTCAACAATAAAATAAACTCTGAGCGTTCTTTTATTTGCTCCAAATATTTTTTTCAATCCAATTTCTTTCGCCCTATTTACAGAAAAAGCAGTTGACATATTAATGTAATTAATACTGCTTATTATGACAATAAATAAACCAACAACACCTAAAATAAATACATACATTTTATTACCTTGAGGAAAATCTTGTGGCAAATCCGAATTAAAATGAATATCAGCTAAAGGCTCTAAAATAATATCTATCCTTGCTTTTATGGCTTGTGATTCTTCCGACATATATTTTTCAAACAATTGAGGATACTTTGCATAAACACCATCAACTTTTGCGTTTTCATTTAAAAAAAGATATGTATAACAAGTTGTAGTAAACCACCCATATCCAAATTCTTTATAGTCTACTAAAGCATCAAATTTTAAATGGATATTATCCGGCAAATCCTTTATTACTCCGGTTACTTCATAATTAAGCGTATCAATCTTTATTATTTTACCAATTGCAGTATTACTACCAAAATACTTTTTTGCCATACTTTCTACCATGACAATAGTATTTTTGTTACTTAAACAAGTACTCTTATTACCTTCGATAAATTCATGTGTAAATACATTAAAAATGCTGGAGTCGGCATAAAGAATTTGCTTCTCTACAAAAGATTTATCTTCATATTTAATTACAGCCTCAGCCTTGAGTCTAAATCGAACAAATGATTTAACTTCAGGACATTCTTCTTTTAACATGCCACCAATTTTCTCTGAGGACAGCGCTTTTTTCATTGACCTACCTGCCGAAGTTGTAAAATCATATCCAATTCTAAATATCTTCGAATGATTTTTATGAAGTTTATCGTAACTATTAAAGTTTTGTAAAAAAAGCAATATTACAATTCCACAAACCAATCCTAAAGTGAGGTTAAAAAGATTTAACAGAAAATAATTTTTATTTTTTGAAAATACTCTAAAAGCTAATTTTAAATTCTTTTTTAACATATCTACATTTATATAAGCAGGATTTATCCTGTTATTAATAATACCAATTAAATTTCAAAATGGCCTATAAATAATTTGAATTATTTTTTTGCTTAGATGATTCCATAAATCCAAGCATAGCCTTAGCTACGGTTTTATTTTTTGAAGAAATATAAGTGAAAAAGAAACGAATTATATAGGTCATTTTGGTGTTTAATTGGTATAATAAGGCAATCAAAATATTGTTTTCTTTAAGCACCATGATTGATGCTTAAAGAAAATGTATTAAATATAAGAGTATTAGGCAAGAAGAATTCTAAGCTCTTATTATAAATTAATCGATAATTAATCTTCCAATTTCTTCTTTTGCATAATAATAAGAGCAATTATTCCTACTCGAGCTATCAAGAATACTACTATCGCGAAAAGCGGATTAAGTAATGCCATTTTTAATCCTTCGGCTAAAAGACTTGGTGTTAATTCCCCTGCAGCTTCTACATTATCGAAGGCATCAATTAGTCCAAAAGTACGACCTAAAAAGCCCCAAGCAATAGTAAACCAACTTAAAGATTTAATTAAGGAAATAGTTTTACTAAAGTCTTTTTCTTTTAATAAGGCTTTAACAAATAAAGCTACAATAACTAATAACAATAATAAAATTGGATAAGTTAGAAAAGGGCCGCCTTCGTTAAACTTGATAATAATTACTTTCCAAAGATTCATAATATTTTTGTTTTAATTAATACTGTCCCAAATCTAAAAAGGATTTCAATTGAATATTTTTTTTTGCGATGGTTACAGCATTAACATCTCTTTTTAACCTATTTTGTTTTGTAAATTGGAAAATTAACTCTTTTTCTGCAAAAAAGGATGCTAATTTGGTTATTGGTCTATTATTAATTATTGGTTCAAAGAAATTTCGTATTATTGTTCCAATGGCGTTAATTAATATAAAAAAAACAAAAACAATACTTTTCCATATCCTCTTTTGGGTAGCTGTATGGTTCTTCTATATGTACTTCTTTAGTTATAACTCTAACGACACCAGGTATATCAAATGGTTCTCAAGTTTTCTTTTACCGCTAACCATGATTGTAACTTATTTCATTGTTTATTTTCTAATTCCCAAATATTTATTAGCAAAGAAATACTGGCAATTTGCCCTTTACAGTTTTTACACCTTAATATTCTCATCTTATCTTATCGTTTTAGTTATATATGCTTGTTTAATTTTCTTACTTAGCTTTAATATTTCCATAATGCCACCAATGAGCAAGAACTTTTTATTTATATTGATATTAGTTTATTTAGTTGTTGGCATGGTAAGTTTTGTAAGTATTTTAAATCATAATTTCAAGATAGATTCAAAAAATAAAGAGCTACTAAATAAAATATTAGCCACACAATTGCGGCTAAAGGAACAAGAACTGAACTATTTAAAAAATCAGATTCATCCTCATTTTTTGTTTAATACCTTAAATACAATTTATGGCTTTGCAATAAAACAATCAAAACAAACACCCGAAATAATTCTTAAACTTTCCAATCTATTGGATTATATTTTATACCAAATAAACAAACCCAAAGTAAGCCTTAAAGAGGAAGTATTGCATATTAAAGAATATATTGATCTTGAGAAAATAAGGTTTCAAGATACACTTAAAATTGAGTTCTCTTCCAAGCAAATTGATGAAGATATTCAAATAGCTCCTATGCTTCTGATACCTTTTGTTGAAAATGCTTTTAAGCATGGAAACATAATAGAAGGATCGCTAAAAATTGAAATTGATGTACTTATAACTGATACTCAATTGGATTTTACGGTTAAAAACTCAGTTTTAAATTATAGTAAAGAAGATGAGAAAATTGGAATTGGACTGGAGAACATTAAAAAAAGACTTGATTTACATTATGCAAAGAACTATCGTCTTAAAAAAGAAGTTAAAGACAATTGGTATACAGTAAAACTTTCAATATCAAATTTAAATGCAATAAAAAATGTCTAAAATTGTACAATGTATAATAGTTGATGATGAGCCTGTTGCTTGTGAAATTTTAGAAAATCATTTAGCAAAAATAGAATCAGTAAAAGTTATAGCCACTTGTAAAAATGCAATAGAGGCTTTCGATAAAATAAACACCAACAAAATAGATCTTATTTTTTTAGATATTAATATGCCCGAAATCTCAGGATTATCATTTGCAAAATCGATAACTAAAGACATTAAGATAATATTTACAACTGCTTATAGAGAATACGCTGTTGATGGTTTCGATTTGCAAGCTGTAGATTATCTATTAAAACCTATTTCATTTGAACGTTTACAACAGGCAATAAGTAAATACTTAAATGAAAATACTCCTATAATTCAAACTATAAAAGAAGTATTTGCCGAAGAAAAGAACGATTCGATTTTTGTGCGTTCAAATCGGAAAATGATTAATATCAAATTCTCAGAAATAAAATACATTGAAAGTTTAAGCGATTATATTCAAATCCATTTAACCGATAAAACAGTTACTACCAGGGAAACAATATCAAATATCGAAGCTAAACTTCCTCAAAAAGATTTCCTAAGAGTACATCGTTCATATATTGTTTCAATAGCCAATATAGATTCTTTTACTAGCGAAACAATAGGTATTGGTAAAAATGAAATTCCAATAAGCAGAAGCTATAAAAATGATGTTTTGCAAAGACTAGAAAACAGAAAATAAACCGCTATGAATTTATAATCCATAGTTTTTAACTTCGAATGAAATTCGCTAATTAAAAATCGAAACTACTCATACCGTAAGCTCTTAGTAGGATTTTTAGTTGCTGCTTTATACGATTGATAGCAATTGTTATTATTACAACTGCGATTGACAATACTGCGCTTAAAGCAAACAGCCACCATGATAACTCTGTATGATAAGCAAAACTCCCTAAGCACATATTTATTGCATAATATGCAATAGGCCAAGCTAAAATATTTCCTATTATTACCATTCTTGTAAACTCCGGCGAAAATATTCTAACAATAGTTAAAACAGATATTAGGTCTAACTTTAATAATCTAAAGTAAGTATTCTGCCTTTTGTAAAATTGAAGAATTTTTCTCCTTCAGCCACAATTACTCCTTCTCTTAGATCTTCTGGTTCAATTCCTGCTTTTTTCATACACATCGGGCAAGCCATTATTTGAATGTTTTGTTCAATTAATTTATCTAATGCACCATGCAGAGTTAAAAAGCTTTCCATATCAATATCTTCAGAGGTTTTGGTTAGCAGTTTTACACCTTTAATGTCAAAGAATAAAATTACGTCTTGTGACTCAGCCAATTTTACAGCAAGACTTACAGCCATTAGCGCCTTTTGAGGATTATCATAACCACTACTTACATGTATAAATGCACCATCTTTTAGACTAATAGATTCTTCGGCGTTTTGATCTGTTTCAATAATCGAATCATTTGTGTTATTACACGATACAATGCTTAATGCAAATACAATTAATAAAAGATTTAAGATTTTCATAATTTGGTTTTTTAGTTTGTAACATTCTTAATCAAATTTACAAAAACCAAACTATAAACAGAAATAAAAAAAACACTCAACCGTCTAATAAACAAGGCGCTTAAATTATAAAAAGATATAATAATCTTAAATTTCTTAACAATAAATAAGTTTCGAGATATTAATCTTATCCACCAAGCCGCTCTAGCGGCTAGGTGGATGCTATCTATTATTCGTACTTTAAAGATTCAGCTGGATTAATTGAAGCAAATTTTAGTGTTTGAAATAATACTACCAATAATGAAAAAATCGATACAAATATTCCTGATAATAAAAATACCCACCAATACTCTATAATATCGATTTTTACTGAAAAATTCTGTAACCAGTTATTAATAAAAAAGTAACTAACAGGCCAGGCCAATATAGTAGCAAGTGATATCCACTTTACATAACTTACACTAAGAAGTTTTATAATTGATGTTATAGAAGCACCCATAACTTTTCTGATTCCTATTTCTTTTACCCTTTGACGTGAAATAAAAATAGATAAACCAAACAAACCAAGGCTGGCAATAAATATTGTAAGCATGGTTGCCATTAATAATTTATCCTGCAATTTTTGTTCACTTGCATACTGATTTTTTAAATTATCGGATAAGAAGTGATAATTAAATTCAGACTCAGGAAACCTTGTTTGCCATAATTTACTTATTTCTGAAATTGCTTCTTGCTCTTTTCCATCTTTAATTCTTAAATAAAAATATCCCATTTTTTGCGGTGTCAAAAGTATAAGTAATGGCTCCACCTTCATATGTAAAGATTTAAAATGGAAATCTTTAACGATTCCAATAACCTCACCCGTTTCCTCACCTCCGGTATTATTTAGAAACTTTATCTTCTCTCCTATTACCTCGTCCGGATTTTCATAAGCCATATTTTTAATTGCAGCCTCATTTAAAACAAATCTATAATGTGCTGTATCTGTATATTCTTCCGAAAAGAACCTCCCTGCCAGAAGTTCCATTTCCATGGTTTTCATGAAATCATAATTCACATCAAAGAAAATTATAAAATGCGGCTCGTCTTCACCTTGTTTCAGCAAACGCGCAGTTTCATACATATGACTATCGGTTAATATTGAAGCTCCCGATATTGATTCAAAGTATGGAGTTCTGTGCAGAAGTTCATCTTTTATGAAATCATAATCATTTCTAACACTTGAATTATCGACTGGTATAACAATTAAATTTTCTTTGTTATAACCAATATCCTTTTGTTGAATAAAATTAATTTGAAAATAAATTAATATTGAAAATATGATGAAACTCACTGAAATAAAAAATTGAAAAACAACCAATGCGGTTCTTAATGAGAACTTATTATTCCCTGCCTTTTTTCCTGATTTTAAAACCTCAATAGGTTTAAATCTGGAAAGGAAAAATGCAGGATAAACACCTGACAATAATCCCGTTGTTAAAACAATCAGTATAAGTAGTATAAAATAACTCAGGTCTTTAAAGAATATCCAATGAAAAACTTTACCGGTTAAATTATTATAATACGACGATAGAAGTTCAACCAAAATCAAAGCAATAAAAAATGAAATGATTGCAATAAATATTGATTCGAATATAAATTGTACAATTAATTGTTTTTTATGCGCACCTGCTGCTTTTCGAATACCCACTTCTAATGCACGAGTTTCTGCTTTTGCTGTTGTTAGATTTATGAAGTTTATACTTGCAATTAGCAATATTAAAAATGCAACCGCTGCAAACAATAAAACAAGTGAAATATCACCATTATCTTCTAACTCAAATTCAAGACCAGAACGTAAATGAATATCGGTTATTCGTTTAAGCTTTAATTGAAAAATATCATTAATTCCTTTACCATCTTCTATTAAGTTCTTATATGTTGATTCAACATTAGTGGTTAAAAACTCAGGAAATCCTTTTAATAATGATTCATTATCATTTGGATTATTAACTAGAATATAGGTGTACATAAAATTCTCACGCCAATCCTCAAAATAAACCTTATATTCAGATAAAGAGTTTAAAGACACTAACATTTCAGGATGAAAATGAGAATTCGAAGGAATCTCTTCAAGAATTCCTGTGACTTTCAATTCATATTCCCGATCTCCAAAATTCATCTTTAGCATTTCGCCATAAGCAAAATTGTCGCCAAAATATTTTGCTGCAACTTTCTCAGTTAAAATAACCGAATTAGGTTCCTGCAAAGCTGTCTTTTGACCTTTGAGAAGTTTAAATGAAAATATATCGAGAAAAGCTCCATCAACAAAAAAAGTTGTTTCCTTACGGTATATATTTAGATTATCCTTAAAATTTGACTCTTCGCGATAAATTCTTGTAGCATTTATAATTTCAGGAAATTCTTCAATAAGTTTTTGTGCATAGGGTCCACTCGTAACCGGAATTTCACGAACTAAATCTTGAAAATTAAAATTACGTTCTATTCGAAATATTCTATCCGCATTTTCATGAAATCGATCATAACTTATCTCATCAACAATCCAAGATACAATAAATATGGAAACAGCTATTCCAACTGCTAAACCAAAGGAATTTATAATCGAGAAAAAAGAGTTTCTTTTTATATTTCGAATTGTAGTTATAAAATAATTTTTAATCATTTGAAATTAGTTAGAAATTAATAATCTACTATTAGATACTTTTTTACGTAATAGTTTAATCAAAGCAAAAAAACCATAAACTTAGATAATAAATCTCATATTTACGCCAATGAAAGTAACTATATTGTGAAATTAAAATTTAAGAAATCCTTTCTCGAAATTAACTTATGAACCAAAAGCTATTGCCCGGTTATTATCAAATAAAGAATAGTTTTGAGAAGAATAATCTGAGCTGAATACCATTAATAAAAAGCAAAATATTATTCTTTATTTGGATTAATTTTTATCGAAATAAAAACCTGCAAAAACTTCTAATTTACTGGAATTAACATAATTATCATTAACTATAGGCCTTATTTCCCTAAATCCTACATAGTAATTCCATATATCAATTCCCACACCAAATTCATAGTATTCATCAGAACTTAATGTTGTAGATAACCATACCTTATTTACAATCATTGCTTTTAAATTCAATTTTATAATGTTCCCATAATTACGATGTATATGTGTATAAATTGAAGGACAAAATGAAATTTTATTCCCTTTAAAAAAATGATACCCTGAAACTATATTAAATACTCCCATACCAAAAGGTTCCATCTCTTCAGAATCCGCATAAATATATTGATCAATATATGAGAATGACATATAAAATCTCTTATTATATAAAAGGAGTCCTCCTGATAATGCCAATCGATTAAGAGATCCATTTTTAATTACTAAATCTGAAGAATAATCTGGGGAATACATATCAAAATTTAACCTATTATTATGATATTTAACTCCAACTCCTATGTTGAGGCTCATTCTTTTAATAAGCGTATTAAAAGAATATGCTAATTCCATAATTTTTGATTTTGTAGATCCAATCTCCTCACCATGATAGAGTAATCCTAATCCACTTTTAAATTTTTCAAGTGCAATATCTGAGCTAAGTTTAATATTCTTAGGTGATCCCGTTATCCCCAAATAATACCCACTTAGATATACATCTGCTTTGTATTGGAAATAACTGCCGGCAAAAGCAGGATTTAACTCAAGTGGTTGTGGAATAATATGTGCTATATCGGCTTGTTGCCCAAAAGAAATAACAGAAAAGAACAAAACGACTAAAATAGTGGTAATTAATCTCATATTACTTTCAAATAGTTGTTATAAAAAACTTCCAGAGTTTTCTAAAACCACGGAAGTTTAATAACAAATATAGTACTTAAAAATTAATTCTTTGATTTCTTCATCGAATCTAATTTATTCTCTGCCATGTGTTTTAGAAACTCTTCGTAAGCTTTTCTTATATAATGAGGTATTATTTTATCCTACATTCAAAGCCTTATTAATAATTCTGATCAAGTCTTTTTGTATTATTGGTTTTGTAATAAAGTCATCGCATCCGGCTTTTAAAGCCTTTTCCTTATCTTCGGAAACAGCATGTGCTGTCTGCGCCACTACAATTAATTCAGGTCGCTTTTTCTTTATTAATTTTGTAGCCTCGTAACCATTCATATCTGGCATCTTAATATCCATTAAAACAAGATCAATATTATGATTTTCGGAACAGGCCTTAACAGCTTCATTGCCATCTTCAGCAATTAAATAATTTATTTTTTTATCACTTAATATTTCTACTAAAAGTTTGGCACTAACTTTATCATCTTCAACAATAAGAATAGTTTTATCAGAATAAGAACTAGTACCTTTTTGTTTATTTTCTTGAATAAGCTTATTATTTGTTTGTATTGGCTCAGTAATAGGTATGTATATATAAAATGTTGAGCCTTTTCCTTTTTCTGATTCCAGTTCAACTTTTCCTCCAAGTATCTCGGTAAACCTTTTCACAACATATAAACCAATACCTGTACCACCATAATCTCGTGTTAATGAATCATCAGCTTGACGAAATATATCAAAAATTATCTTTTGTTTATCTTTCACAATTCCTATTCCTGTGTCTTTAACATAAAATCTTAATTGCGAAATACCATTTTCTTTAATCTTTTCATAGCCATATTCAATATATCCTTCGTTTGTAAATTTAATAGCATTTTTAATAAGGTTAATGAGTATTTGCTTCAACTTAGATTTATCAGTATATATAAGCATTTCATCGTCATCTAAAGGCTTATAATTTACTTGAATACTACTATCAAATTTTATTTGCTCTGCCTGTGCTAATTCTTGAACAGATTGCATTATAGATGATATTGAATATGTTCTCTTTACAATATTAACTTGTCCTGCTTCCATTAATGTGGCATCAAAGATACCCTCTACAATTTCAAGTAAATAATGTCCACTACGATTTATAATCCCCGAAAAGTTTAAAATTTTATCTAATTTATTTTCTTTATTAATTAACTCCGAAAATCCAATAACAGCATTAAGTGGGGTTCTTAGCTCATGTGTCATTGTTGCCAAAAAAGCTGACTTTAAACGATCAGACTCCATCGCTTTTTCATATGCTAATTGTAGTTCTGTTTCCACCTTTTTTCTTTCAAGAGAAATGCTTATTTGATGCGAAACAAATTCAAGAATCTCACGATCATTTTGAGTATAAACTATTTCATTGCTATAACTTTGAACTGCAAAAACTCCATATACTTTACCTTTTACTATTAAAGGAATCCCCAGCCACACTTCCGGTATAGTGCCTGTAACTTCAATATCTCCCGATTTTTCTAATTTTTTTATACCTTCTCTTGTTAATAAGCTCGACTTATTATTCTTATAAACATAGGCAGTAAGCGATATTCCGGCAGGCCAAGTATCAAAATTATCTTTTTCATCAAGCATAAATGGAGACGTAAATGTATCGTCCTTTTCATTATAAAAGGCAACATAAAAATTCCTAACATCTATAATGAATTCTAATTGTTTTTTAATAAAATCAATTAATTCATCAAGTCCTTTTGTTGTGCTCGTTGCCAGTGAAATATTGTAAATAATTTTTTGCAATAAATCTGCACGCTTTTGCTCCGAAATATCCTTCGAAACACCAACTAATGCAGTCACACTGCCTAATTTATTTTTTATTACCGATGTAGAAAGTGTAATCTGAAACTCATTTCCATTATGGCGTGTATTCCATAACTCACCACTCCAACCTCCCTTATATGTTTCTTTTAAAATTTGATCATGAAGACCTTCTGGGTTCTTTGGTGATCCAAACAAATCAATTTTTTTACCAACTATTTCTTTATGATTATATCCATATGTTTTAAGAAAAGAATCATTTACAAAAAGTATATTATTATCAAGATCTGTAATTGTAACACAATCTGTAATACTTTTAAAGGCATGTGCCATAATATTTAAGTCTTCTTCAGCCTTTATACGTTCCGAAATCATTCTATTTGCAGAATCTGCTAATTTATTAAACTCTAAATAATGCAGACTTCCTTCTTCAATAAAAGCATGTTGACTTGCTGCTGTCTTTAAAAACAAGCTGAATTTTTCGAAATTATCCCTAATCTTTTTCGAAATTTTTCGTGCAACAATAAAAATAGTTATGTATGAAATTAGAATAATTATCAATAAACTAAAAATATAATTTCGAACAACCGTTTTAAGATGTATTTTTTTCTCTTCTATAACTGAATTTATATCATCAAACCAAAAACCAGCCCCAATATACCATTGCAATTCCGGGATACCTTTAATAAATGATCTTTTCTTTTGAACTGTTCCTGTTACCGGGTTAAACCATGAATAATCGGCAAAACCGCTTTTTGAATCATTCACAATATTCATAAACAGTTCGTGTGTTATTAATCCATCAGAATCCTTTAATTGCGAAACATCTTTTCCTACCAATTCAGGTTTACTAACACTTAACATTTGTACACCATCATAAGATCTTACAAAAAATATTCCTTGCTCTTTTCCCTTATTTGAAAACCGAGCATCCGCTAATAGTTCCAGAATTTTATTCTGCAATATTTCTTGAGTATAACCAGAATTTTTAATCCTAAATTCAATATCATTTACAGCTCTTTCAACTTCATACTTAACAATTAAATCTTGCTCATTAATGTATGTTTCTGTTATCAATTTACATTCTTTTTTGCATTCATAATTCTTTGCAAATATGGATACTAATGCTAAAAGCGCCATCGATAATGTCGTTATTACAAAAACTGCAACTAAAACTTTACGACTAATACTTCTTTTTGAATTCATATTCATATTTGAATTTTAGTATTTTAGTATTTTAGTAAAAAAATCAAATTATTATTTTCTATATCCTAAATATTAACATTTAGATAATTTATAATATTACGTTTTAAAAGAATTGAAGTTTTATTTTAAATGTTAAAACCTCAATAAAATTTATTTCTGAAAAATAAATCTAATGTTTAAGTAGCACAATTAACACAATGCCTGCTTTGTGGCATTAAAAGTATTCTACCTATTGGGATAGGTTTTTTGCATTTTGCGCAAACCCCAAAATCAGCTTCACCAACTTGAGTTAACATATAATTTAATTTATCAAGCTTTTCTTCTGCTGTTCGCAAAGCAGCTTCAGCTACACTTTTATTATTTATAGCATCCATTCGAGAAATTCTACCAATAGCATTTTCGGGAGCTATAGGCTTTGTTATTTCTTTATATTCTATTATAGATTTTTTTGTTTTATCAATCTCAGTAATTATTTTTACCTTAATTTCGTTGATTATTTTCTTTTCCATCACAATAATTTTAAACAAAATGATGTTTCGAATGTACTATTTTTTTTAAACTTTCATTTCTAAATTAATCGATTTCAGTATTTATGTGTCTATATAATCAAATCAAACAAATTTAATATGCAAAAATTTAAAATTACAATTACAGTAATAGCCTTATTAGCTGTATTTTCAGCTTTTTCCACAAAGGCTCAAAATGATGCTCGCTTAATGCGATTCCCTGATATTAACAATAACTTAATTGCTTTTGTTTATGCAGGAGATATATGGACTGTTGATGCTAATGGTGGAGATGCTATTAGATTAACATCTCATAAAGGATTAGAATTATTTCCAAGAATTTCTCCCGATGGGCAATGGATTGCATTCTCCGGAGAATACTCAGGCAACAGACAAGTTTATGTTATGCCTTCAAAAGGCGGAACTCCTCAACAATTAACATATTATAATGATGTTGGAGAAATGCCTCCTCGTGGTGGTTTCGATAATATTATTATGGACTGGACTCCAGATAGTAAGAATATCCTGATAAGAAGTAATCGAACACCATTTGGAGAAAGAAACGGTAAATATTTCTTAGTAAGTATTGATGGTGGTTTCGAAAAAGCATTACAAATAACAGATGCTGGTTTCGGTGTACTTTCTCCTGATGCTTCAAAAATTTGTTATACTCCTATAAGTAGAGAATTCAGAACTTGGAAACGCTACAAAGGGGGTCGTGCTGCTGATATTTGGATTTATGATTTAAAAACTGATAACTCAGAAAGAATTACTGATTTTCCCGGATCAGATCAAATTCCGGTTTGGCATAAGAACAAAATATTTTATGCTTCGGATAAAGATTTAACTCTAAACATTTATAGTTATGATCTTGATACCAAAGAAACAAAACAGTTAACAACTCATTCTGAGTTTGATGTAATGTGGCCATCAGGCGAAAATGGTATGATTGCTTACGAAAATGGAGGGCATATTTATAAACTAAATGTCGAAACCGGAAAAACAGAGAAAGTAACTGTTAATATTACTTTCGATAATCCAAACATACTTCCTTATTTCAAGAATGTAAGTGATTTCATCGAAAGTGCTTCAATTTCACCTAGTGGTAAACGTGCTTTATTCGATGCCCGCGGAGATATATTTTCAGTACCTGCCGAGAATGGTTTTACTGTTAACTTAACAAATACGCAAGGTGTTCGTGAAATGTCACCAAACTGGTCTCCAAACGGAAAATATATTTCTTACATTTCTGATGCAACAGGAGAATACGAAATCTATCTTTTAGAAAATAAAAAAGGCGCAAAAGCTAAACAATTAAGTTTTAATTCAAAAGCATGGAAATACAATCCTACTTGGTCGCCCGACAGTAAATATCTACTTTTCTCTGATCGTACTTTAAAACTACAATATATTGATGCAGCTACCGGCGAAATTAAAGTTGTTGCGAGTGCTTATTCAGAAGAAATTAGAGATTACAGTTTTTCTCCAGATTCAAAATGGATTACTTATACCAATAATAGCGAAAACAGCAATAATGCAATTTGGGTTTACAATTTAGTAAGCGGTCAAAATCATCAAATAACAGATGATACATTTACCGATTACAGCCCAACATTTTCAAAAGATGGGAACTATTTATTTTTCTTATCAAATCGTGATTTCAACCTTGATTTTTCAAGTTTCGAATTTACATACTTATATAATGATGCAACTCGTATATATGCTTTAGCTTTAAGAAAAGACAGTCCGAAACTGTTCAAATTTAAAAATGATATAGTTGATATACAATCGGAAGAAAAAAATGAATCGTCTTCAAAAAAGAAAAAAGATAAAAAAGAAAATGATGAGCCTAAAAAAGATGAATTAAATATTAAGATTGATTTCGACGAGATTGCAACTCGAATTATGGATTTTCCAATTTTTGATGGTAATTATAGATACCTCGAGGCCATTGATGGTGGAGTTCTTTATGGAGCTGAAGATGGATTACATAAATATAATATTTCAGAAGAAAAAGATGAACTAATTATTTCTGATGTGAATGATGCTTCAATTTCTGCTGATGGTAAGAAATTACTTTACAATTCAAAAGGAAACTATGGTATTGTAGGAATATCAAAAAATCAAAAAGCCGGAGATGGTAAATTAGATTTAAGTGATGTTGAAATGAAGATTGATCCTAAAAAAGAATGGGAACAGATATATACTGATGGATGGAGAATTTTCAGAGATTACTTCTATGTTTCAAATATGCATAATACCGATTGGAAAGGATTAAAAGCTAAATATGCTCAATTATTACCTTATGTTAGTCATAGAGCCGATTTAGATTATATTTTCGGAGAAATAATCGCAGAATCAAATACAGGACATGCTTATGATAATTTCGGCGATTTCGAACGAGTTAAACGTATTGATGGAGGTTTATTAGGTGCAGATTTAAAAGTTGACGAAAATGCAAATCGCTATATTATTTCTAAAATTTATAAAGGCGAAAATTGGACAGAAGATCGCCGTTCTCCGTTAACAGAACAAGGGATAAATATTAAAGAAGGAGATTATTTAATCAAACTAAATGGTAACAATGTTACATTAGCTGATAATCCTTATAAGTTCCTTGAAAATGCAGCAGATAAACATATTGAAATAACTGTAAACTCAACACCATCAGAATCGGGTGCTAAAACATATACAATAAAAACAATTAACAGTGAACTTACCTTATTCTATTTAAATTGGGTTGAAGAACGCCGTGCAATGGTCGATAAACTTTCCAATGGTCGAATAGGATATATTCATGTTCCAAATACTGCTGTAGAAGGAAATTACGAATTACATCGTGGAATGTATGCTTATCATAATAAAGAAGCATTAATTATTGATGATCGCTTTAATGGTGGTGGGTTTATTCCTGAAAACATGGCAGATATGCTTGAGCGTAAAACACTAAGCTACTGGCACGTTAATAAATTACATCCTATGAAATCACCTACAATTGCTCACGATGGACCAAAAGCAATGCTTATTAATGGTTATTCATCGTCAGGTGGCGATGCTTTCCCTTATTATTTTAGAAAAAAAGGTTTAGGAACTATTATTGGTACAAGAACCTGGGGTGGATTAGTTGGAATGCAAGGTAATGAAGGTTTAGTAGATGGCGGTTATATTGCCGTTCCTCGATTTGGAATTTACAATGAAAAGGGTGAATGGATAATTGAAGGCATAGGCGTTTATCCGGATATTGAAGTTATTGACGAACCTCATTTAACAGCAAAAGGAATTGATCCAAGTGTTGAAAAAGCTGTTGAAGTATTGCTTAAAGAATTAGATGCAAATCCAGTTAAAAAACCAAATGCTCCTGTAGAACCAGATCGCTCAGGTTGGAATGAAACAGAAATAAAATAACATAAACCTATATAACTACAAAGTCGCAAAGACGCTATGAATTATCATGTGCTTCTTTGCGACTTTATATTTTTCAATTGTTTTCCACATACTAACTAATCCGGGAACACTATCATAATCCCTTGTTGGCTCCATCCAACATGTTTATCATTTGTATAAAAAACTACAATCTTCACAATACTATCTATTGACCGATTATTTGTATCACAATAATTAATTAATAAGCATTAGCCTTAAAGGAAGTATTAATTTTTTCAATTTTATAAAGATTTAAATATATCAAGATCTACAATTTATTATTGTTTTTTGTTATTTCGAAAATAAAATTAAAAATTAATCACTTAATTTTCAACAAGATATAAGTATCTCAACTTAAAATCGATACACTAACTTAAAACTAAGTTGTAATATTTGGTATTAATTTGTATAATTGTATCGCGAATTTATTAAACAAATGTTATATAAATAAAAACTATATCTCAAATATAATTAATCGCTTAGCACCTAAACAATAAGTTAATAGTTTGATAATTAAAACTAACAGTCAAAAAAAAATTGAGATTAAAGTTAGAATTTAATAAAAAAAAAGAAGTTAGAAAGATAAAAACAAAAAGCTCAAAGCCTCTGGCTATTAGCCAAAAGCAAGAAAACTATATTGTAACCCACTTCACTGTATTACAATAATGAACAAGAATATGACAACATTAACAAAAGCGGAAGAAAAAATAATGAAGATTCTCTGGAAGATAGAGAAAGGATTTATTAAGGATATACTGGAGCAATTTCCTAATCCTAAACCACCCTACAATTCTGTTTCAACAATTGTTAGAGTATTGGTAAAGAAAGAAATCGTAACATTTAAAAAATATGGAAATACTTATGATTACTTCCCTTTAATTAGCAAAGAAGAATATAGTAAAAGTTTGATGAGTAGTTTAATCAAAGATTACTACAACAATTCTTTAAAGCAAGTGGTTAATTTTTTTTCGGAGAGCAAAAACCTTGATATAGATGAAATTGATGAAATAATGAAAATGCTTACGGAAATCAAAAATAAGAAAAAGAATGGCTAAGTTTCTTCTCTATTTATTTGAATCAGGATTGAGTTTTTCCATTCTCCTAATAGTTTATCTTTTCGTTATTGAAAAGAAACATATTTTCAATTTAATAGAATGTATCTAATCTCAATTAATAATAGAAATACAAAGATAAATAAGTAAAGCTGTAGCAATGAAAAAGATTATTCCCACTATTATCCTAAATATTTTTTTATTTGCATATTATGTACCAATATATATTGATCAACTATAATTCATAATATATGTATTATTTAATTCTTCGAAAAATATTTAGAAATAAACTATAAAATTCTCAAAACCCAAAAACAAATAAAAGATCATTTTTATGACAACAATTAAATTAACTTTAAGAAATATTTTCAAAAACCGATTAAGTTTTTTAATCGGTTTTACTAGTTTAATTATTGGTTTTACAGTCAGTCTTTTTATAGGAATTTACTTATATAATGAAATAAGTTACGATAAATTTCATGAGAAAGATAATATTTATCGGGTAAGTTTTAGTGGTGGTTTTGCCGAAATGAAAACCGATTATGCATTTGCTTGGGCTCCACTTGGACCTGCATTAAAAAACTATTTTCCTGAAATAACAGATTTTGTTCGATTATATCGATTGCAACCTAATACCGTTGTGAAATACGAAGAAACTAAATTTTTACATGATGGTTTATTTTATGCTGATCAAAATTTCTTTGATTTCTTTTCTTTTGAGTTAATAAGTGGTAATCCAAAAACAGTATTAAGCAAACCTAATAGCGTTGTAATAACTACAAAAATATCAGAATTATATTTTGGCGATCAAAACCCAATTGGAAAAATAATTAAAGCAAGCAACCGGGAATTTATAGTTACTGGAGTTGTGAAATCTCCTCCAATTAATTCGCATATTAAATTTAACTTTTTATTTTCGATGATTTCAATGTCTGAAGATAGGATCGGTTCAGGTCCAGCCTTAGAAAGTTGGAGAAGGGTTAATTTCTATACATATTTTCGCAGTTTAAATAAAGAGTCAATTGAATCAATAAAATCTAATAAGCAAGCCTTTATTGATAAGGAATTATTTATATTTAAAAAAGATTGGAAAGCGGATATTGATTTGATTTTTTTCCCCATAACAGATATTCATTTAAAATCACATTTAGATCGAGAATTAGAGCCTAACAGTTCAACTTCCAATCTTTGGATTTTATTTATTATTGCACTTTTCGTCTTTGTTATTTCTTGTGTAAATTTTATCTTAATTACAACTAACATTAACATTACCAGATTTAAGGAAGTTTATGTTAAAAAGGTTATGGGGCAAAGCAAGTTTTTATTAATCCTTAGCTATTTATTTGAAATTTTTATTATTTGTTTGCTTAGTTTCTTAATTGCTTTGCTTTTATTTTACTTTTTATTGCCCCAATATAATCAAATGACCAATTCAGAATTTACATTAAATTATCTGATAAATTGGAAAATTATTATTGGCATTATTTCTGCTTTATTAATTGTAGGAATTGTTCCCGGATATTTTTCCGGAAAGATTCTTTTTAATTTGGGTATAAAATCTTCACTACAAACAAAAGCTTCATTTCAAAGTTCAAACAGTTCACTTATTCTTATCATACAATTCTGTATTGCTTTTACCTTAATTATATGCTCGTTAGTATTTAGTAAACAGTTAAAATATATTCAAAATCATGATTTGGGATATGATAAATCAAACATTCTATTGGTTGATGTAAATTGGGAAAGAAATTCTGCTAAAATCATTAATGAAAAATTCAATACATTATCGAATATAAAATCTACATGCATATCAATGTCTCATTTGGCAGAAGAACCCGCAACGTTTATCATATCCTTAATTAAGGAAGGCGAAAAAACCGAACTGCAAACAAACTATAATTATGTTAATTATAACTTTAAAACCACCTATGGATTAGAAATTATCGAAGGACGTTTTTTCTCAATGGAGTTTCCAACAGATTCGTTTGGAGTTGTTGTTAATCAATCTTTTTGCAAAGAAATGGGATTATCCAATCCAATAGGTGAGAATTTGACTTTTTTAAATAAAAAATATAAAATAATTGGAGTATCAAAAGATTTCTTTTTTTGTTCGTTTCGTGAAAGAATTGAACCATATATAATGTTATTAAATAAAAGGAATAGAGATAATAGACTCATTAGTATTAAATTTACTGATAAAATTAAAAGCTCAGATATTAAAGAATTAAAAAGAATGTGGAACAATGAATTTTCTGAAAACTTCTTTATACAAAATTCATTAGAAGATAAATTACAAAATAGATATCAGAATGATATGATTCTTGTTAAACTTTTAAGATATCTCAGTTTTATTGTAATAATTATTGCTTTATCGGGTTTATTAGGTCAAAACTTTTTAATGCTAAGAGTACGTAGAAAAGAAATTGCAATACGAAAAGTCTTAGGAGCCAATTTTAAGAATTTACTTTATATTCTAAACAAAAAATATATTATACTCTTATTGCTTTCCTGGATTGGAGCATGTATTATAAGTTACTTTTTAACCAACGATTGGTTAAATAACTTTATTTTCACATTTGAGAATAAATACTTGTACTTCATTATTCCAATTATTTTTAGCATTCTAATGTCGTTTCTAATTATTAGTTTAAGAACATTAACTTATATTAAAGAAAATCCTGCAAATACCTTACAAAACGAATAATAAGGATATACCCAAATGAATTTCTGTAAATAAAAAAGCGAGGACATTGCGCCTCGCTCTGAAAACCTAACTTAAGTTTTTCACCATTTAGAAAGTAAACTTATATTTAATTAACCTGTTTCATGCATTAGCGTTTCAAATTAACTTCTTATACATTGTTAACAATTGCTTTTATAAAATAATCCATTAGGCAGGCATTAATATCAACAATATTTTAATCAGCTCACAATCTTTCATTTAACTTGTATTTTTTAATTCTATTTATTCGTTAGGGATTTACATGAATCGCATCTCCTTCTAATTGTTTTTCTATCTTCTTTTTCGGACAACAAACTAAATAAGCTGTTAAAAAGGATATAGATAAAATAATAAATAGATCAGCAAGACCAAAATTAATTCTGTAATCAAATATTCCTAACCAAAATTTTTGAATTAAAAGTGCTAAAGGACTAACTACAAATCCTAAGATTACAATTAAATAAATATATGTTTTTGAAATTACTAATGTTAAAATATGAATACCAATTCCAAGTATTTTAAAAAACTCCTTTTCTCTTTTGCTTGTATATTTATTGCCTATAAATCCTATTCCAATAAGTATTATTATTAGATTTATAAAAAAGAATACACTATAAATAGCATCTTCTATAATTTTATATCGGTTTTGAATTTTATCTTGAAAAGTAATTGCTCCATCCGTTATAATACTTTTACTATCTTTTTCATTTAATAAAGTTTTATCATAAAATGCGTAGGTTAAATGCTCACTATTTAGTTGATAAATTTTTGCCTGACTCCCTGGATTAAGACACAAATTTTCAAAATCTTCAACTACGCCACAAATAACTAATTCATGATTATTTGCTGTAAGTATTCTTGTTCCAACAGCATCATCAATATGATAAATACCTAAGGCCTTAACAGCACTTTCATTTATATAAATTAATTGTGCATTTCCATGATCAAAAAATAAATTAGTGTTTTCACTTAACTTTGTGTAATTGAATAAATCAAAATATGTATCAGAAATAAACTGATGTGCTATTTCAATATTCTCCCTTTTATTTTCAGTATTAATTTCAATGAAGTTTTTTATAGGAAAGCCCGGCAATTCAGAAGAAAAAACTAGTGTATCAGGTAAAATTACTTTGCTATTGTGAGTTCTAATTGCAACAACACTGTCTTTATTAAAACCAAGATCAGTATTTAAAAGGTGGTTCATTCTATTCACAGTTAAAAAAATAGAAATCATCCCAAATATTGCAAAACCCAAAAAGATATTTAAGATTATTTTTGGAGCTATATGTCTTTTAAAAAATTTCATTAAACTGTGACAGAATTTTTAATTTATTTTCACATCAAAAGTAATATGATAACGAACCCAATTCAAGCAAATTGTAATAACTTGTATTATGTTAGTACCGAATTGTTATTTTCCATTACATTATAAATTATTCAATAAAAAAGGAATCTATATTAAGGACTCCTCAAATTACAAAACGTTGCAATAAAATGTATACTTATTTAGTTATTTAACATTTCTTTAACAATCATTAACATTTTGTTAAGTATGCGAATCAAGGCTTGAAACTTGATAAAGCTTTTTCAATGTAACGCACTGAAAGTGCAGTTAATTTCAACCCAAAGGCAAGACCTTGGGTTGAATTATTGTGAATAAATATTCGCCTTGAAAAGGCAGCTTAATTTAAATTGTCTTGTAAGGGCGTAAATCTCTACTTATGCAAAACCCAATGCTGCGCATTGGGCTGAATTAAATCAGTGAGACTATGATTTTGTAATCAAAATCATCTAGCCGAACTGATCCCGAGCAGTAGTCGAGGGATCTCAAGGCTTATATTCCCCGCACCTTGGTGTGTATGGAAAATAAAATATTCCATAGAGATACCTCGTCAGCTTGCTGCGAGGAGTTTCATTTAGGCTTTCAGCCTGAAAAACAAATAATTTCACCCCTTGATTCGCATTAAATATTAATTTTTATTGATACTATTCATAGCGAATAATTCTACAGGATTCTTGCGAACAATCACAATTGTGTGACAACTGCGAAAACCTATTACAATCGCTAAATTTATATTTTCTGAATTATTATTGCTTTTTCATTTTCTTTGGAGTAATCATATTTTCAGGTTTCAGTAATTCATCGAGTTCTTCTTGCGACAACAGTTTCTTTTCTATAACCAAGTCGTATACACTTAAATCATTTTTCAATGCTTCCTTTGCCAACATAGAACATGTTTCGTATCCTAGAACTGGATTTAATGCAGTAACAATTCCTATGCTATGCATTACCAAATCCCTGCATCTTTTTTCATTGGCAGTAATTCCATCCACACATCTATGCTTGAAGGTTTTCATACCATTTACAAGCATTTCTATAGACTCAAAAATACTTTGAACAATTACCGGCTCCATAACATTCAATTCCAGCTGCCCTGCTTCTGCTCCCATTGTTACTGTTAAATCATTACCAATAACTTTAAAGGCTATCTGATTTACTACTTCTGGAATAACAGGATTCACTTTTCCTGGCATGATAGATGAACCGGGTTGCATTGGTGGCAAATTAATTTCATTAATACCTGTTCGTGGACCTGAAGAAAGTAAACGTAAATCATTAGATATTTTCGAAAGCTTTATTGCTAAACGTTTAATTGCAGATGAATACATAACGAATGCTCCTGTATCCTGTGTAGCTTCTACAAGATTCTTTGCATTTTTAACTTTCAGTTTTGATATCAGTTGTAAATGCTTTACAACTTTTTCAGCATATTCCGGTTCTGAATTAATACCTGTTCCAATTGCAGTTGCTCCCATGTTAATTTCAAGAAACAAATCAGCATTCTGTTTTAATCTGGCTATTTCTTCTTCTAAAGTAGCAGCATAGGCCTCAAAGCTTTGTCCTAAAGTCATTGGAACAGCATCTTGAAGTTGGGTACGTCCCATTTTTATTATATGAGCAAATTCCTGTCCTTTTTTACGAAACGAAGCAACAAGCTCTTTAAGAACCTGTACTAGTTTTTCATTACTTTTTATTAATGCAATTTTAACTGAAGTAGGATAAGCATCGTTTGTTGATTGCGATAAATTTACATGATTATTTGGATGGCAATATTCATATTGACCTGCTTTGTAACCTAATATTTCAAGGGCTCTGTTTGCTATAACCTCATTTGCATTCATATTAGTAGAGGTACCGGCACCACCTTGAATCATATCTACTATAAAATGATTATGAAATTTCCCATTAATAATCTCATTGCAAGATCTTACTATAGCGTTAGTTACAGAATCATCCAATAAACCAAGTTCTCCATTTGCTCTTGCTGCAGCCAATTTTACCATAGCAAGTGATTCAATTAGAATTGGGAAAAAACTTAAAGTTACTCCGCTAATATTAAAATTCTCAACTGCTCGTAAGGTTTGTACACCATATAAATATTCATTTGGCACTTCTCTTTCACCAAGTAAGTCATGTTCTGTCCTTGTTCTGCCCGACTCATATTGTGCAGCAACATTAACCATGCGATTATTTGCATGGCGCATTCTGCGTGAAATAACTCGCGCTATATTGCTAAATATTATTACGGCTGAAGGTCCATTTTCGTTAAAGTATTTTTTATTAATACTTAAAACAATTGTGTCCTGCACAGCCCTTGCAGATGTAGAATGCGGTGAATCATCAGCCCAGGATCCTTCTCCTAAGAAATCACCTTTTTTAAAATATGACAAACGAGTTTCAGCGCCAAAATGAATTGATTTAAACAATTCCACCTCTCCTTTAAATATTATAAAAATATCTTTTCTTGGCCCGTGCTCCTCAAATAAAAGCTTTCCTTTAGCAAATTCTTTTTGCTCCATATTTTGTACTAAAATATCGATTTCACTTTCCGACATTCCTTTAAATAGCTCTATATCTTTTATAAATTCGTTTTTATTTATTGTATTCATATCTTTATTATAATTATTAAAACTTTAAAATTTGAATTATCAAAGGTACAGACGTAAATCAACAACTATTGTTCAGGCGACATGTTATTTATCATAACTAGTCTTTGCAAGAAAACGCCAAATACTTCGTTACTCTCGTGCAGAAAACAGTTACTTCGACAAGCTCAGCACATCGCACTTACAAAAGTAAGCTCCTTGGTTTCCAGCACTTCGAATTCCGATAGCTATCGGAATGTCTTTGTCGCTTTCTTATCAAAGACTAAAAAAGACAGTTTTCTTGCAGACACTAACTAGTGTTTGTCCATAAAGTCCGATATCTGCGTTGTGCTCGTTTTAAAAATCAGTCATTTACATAAGTAAACTCTTTATTTTTAAAACTTCACAAGCCTTGATCTCGAACTTTCTGAACCAAACACCCGACTTTATGTACAGACACTAACTAGAATAATATTAACTTATAAGTTTCGCATTAAATATTAAGTAAACCATTCATTTTTTATATTTTTACCAATCAATTTGTAAAACGTTATAATCATGTCAAAAGAATTTAAACCTACAGAGTATAAATTACAATCGGTTAACACATCAAAGCAATTTGATGATGCAGGATGGACATTGGATGCACCTGACGAAAAAGAGCATACTCTAATACGAGCAATTTATGCAAAGAAACAAATAGAAGTTAAAGACGAAACGCATGGTATTTACCGTTTTGCAGATTGGTTACCAATACATAAAACACTAGAAGGATCATCGGCTCCTGTTACTTACAAAAGTGAAGGACTAGCAAAACATTTAGGCTTAAGCAATCTTTATATCACATTTAGTGGATATTGGCCTGAAAAAGGTGCAAACTTTGTAACC
Organism: Bacteroidales bacterium; assembly: GCA_013138975.1. GTDB lineage: Bacteria > Bacteroidota > Bacteroidia > Bacteroidales > UBA12077 > UBA12077. The sequence goes on along the minus strand of WTBR01000057.1, from coordinate 91,895 downwards.
GGATCATTCAAAGAAACAGAAGCTTTTTCCGTTGGTGGCAGATTAAATTCTAACGAAAAAAAGGTTTTAGTTGTCGCATCTGCAGGTAATACTGCACGTGCTTTTGCACGAGTATGTTCCGATAATGATATTCCATTGTTACTTTGTGTACCCGAAGATAATCTTAATGCATTATGGTTTGGAACAGCTATAAAAGATTGTGTAAAACTTGTTGTTACAAAAAGTGGAAGCGATTACTTTGATGCTATTCATTTATCTAACTTAGCTTGCCAATTAGACGGTTTTATTCCTGAAGGTGGAGCAAAAAATGTTGCTCGGCGTGATGGTATGGCAACAACAGTTCTTTCTGCAGTTCATGAAATTGGTAAAATTCCTGATTACTATTTTCAGGCGGTTGGAAGCGGAACAGGTGCAATTGCAGCTTGGGAAGCTAATATAAGATTAATTGAAGATGGTCGTTTTGGTAATAATAAAATGAAATTAATGGTTTCACAAAATGAACCTTTTGTTCCTATTCATGATGCTTGGAAAGCCGATTCAAGAGCAATGTTGCCATTAGAAGATAATCTTGCACGAAATCAGGTTGAAGAAATTATAGCAAAGGTACTTTCAAATAGAAAACCTCCGTATCCAATTATTGGTGGTTTATATGATGCCATGAAAGATGCGGGCGGAGATGTACTTTTAGCTAATAATGATGAATTAGAAGTAGCAGGAAAACTTTTTGAAGAATTAGAAGGAAATGATATTCATCCTGCTGCAGCTGTTGCAACATCCACTTTAATAAAAGCTGTTAATGACGGTACTGTTAAAAAAGATGATTTAATAATGCTGAATATTACCGGAGGTGGTGAAGAAAAATTTAAACGTGAGAATGATATTATATATTTAAAACCAAAACATGTTTTCGATATAACCCCTGATGTTGAAACTGTAAAAGATATTTTAGATAAATTGTTTTAAAAACGTTACAAATTCTATAATAAATACACTTTGACGGGCTCAGTGTGACAAATTCAATTGAATGTCATGCTGAGCCTGTCGAAGCATTATATCACATTTACTGCCCCTTTTTTAATTTTCCAATAATTCTTTCAAGCTCCTGAGGTTTTTGTGTTCCAAAAAGAATCTTTTTTCCATCTTTCAGAATTAATTGCAATCCCTTTTTTCCTGAAATAGAATATGATTTTCCAAATTTCATTTTTCGCTTTAAGCCATGTCCTCCATACTCCTTTACTGGCCTGTAATCACGAGTATAGAAATCAGAAACATCATCCCAATAAATAATTCGTGGTTTTAAATGAAAAGGTTTAAATCGATAAGTAATTTTAGCTTCATCTATTTCAACATCGAGCCTCATTATAATAATAACTATATGAAAAAAAATAATCAAGCACAAACTAAACACAATTGAAGTTAAGGCAGCAACATCAATTTCCTCTTTTAACAGTTCAGAAAAAGACCAAAACATTAATCCGTATAAGCAAATAAAAAATATTGAGTGCCAGGTTAATTTATTCTTTTGAGATTCTTTAAAATGTAAGCTTGCCATAAGAAGTATTCTTTAGTATAATTCAAAGATATAAAAAACCAGTTTATAGAATTAACTATAAACCGGTTTAATTAAAATATTACACAAGTAGTTATTCGTATTTTAAAGTTTCTGCTGGATTTTTTCGAGCCGCTTTATATGCCTGAATACTAACAGTAAATATTGTTACCACAAATACTAATGCGGCTGATAATATAAATGGTGTTGCATCTAATTCAATTCTGTATTCAAATCCTTGAAGCCATTTTTTCATTATAAAAATTGAAATTGGAGTTGCAAATACGATTGCGATTAAAACCAATTTAGTGTACTCATGTGACTGTAATACAATCATCTGTTTTATTGTGGCTCCAAAAGTTTTTCTTATCCCAATCTCCTTTGTACGTTGTTCAGCTGAAAAAGCTGCTAAACCAAATAAGCCAAGAATTGCTACAAATATTGATAATAGAGTAAATCGGAAAAACATTCGTGAAAAATCTTGTTCCTTTTCAAAAAGTTCTTGAAATCGATCATCAAAAAATTCATATTCAAAGGGGACACCCTCGTTCATAATACTCCATTGTTGTTCAATTGCATTTAGCGTTTCAGGAATGCTATTCGCATTTACATTAATAGAAATAACTCTGTTTGCTCCTGCTCTATACCGAATCATAATTGGTTCAATTTTATGACGCATAGTGGTGAAGTGGAAATCTTTTACTACTCCAATAATTTGAGCTTTTCTGTCGTTCCCGAGATCTATAATTTTATCAACACCATTTTCCCAACCAATAGAATTTACTAAAGCTTCATTAACAATAATTGGAATCGGTTCATTACTAATATTTTCATAAAAGTTTTTTCCCTCGGTTATTTCCATTCCTAGCAATGGAATATAATTCTCATCTACGGAAACTGTACTAACAATCCAATCATCTTCTTCACTTGCTCCTTCAGGAATAATTCCTGTTCTTCCGTAACCCAAACCTGGCATTGAACCTGAAGATGCAATCATCTCTACTCCCGGAATTTTTTCAAGCTCAATTTTTAGTGCATCGTAGGAATCATATAATTCCCTGCTACTAAGTCTTAAATTAACAATTTGATCAGTATTAAAGCCTTTATCTTTACTTAATGTATATCTTAACTGATTAACAACAACTATAGTGCCTACAATCATTACAAAGGTCGCAACAAACTGAAGAATAACTAATGATCTTCTTAACCAAAGACCCTTTTTTCCTGATATAAATTTTCCTTTAAGTATTACTTGAGGTTTAAATGCACTTAAAATTAGTGCGGGATATAAGCCTGAAAAAATTCCAAGTATTATAGTCAAAGCAATAAGTATAAAGATAAAGATTGGGGTCGATACAAAGAAGGAATAAATAGAGGTATCAATAATAGAATAATTATTATTAATTAGCTCAATAATTCCTAATCCAACAACTATAGATAACGCAACTTGTGTTATTGCTTCAAATAAATGTTGAATAATTAACTGATTCTTCCTGGCGCCAATAGTTTTCCTTACTCCTATTTCTTTTGCCCTTTTAGCAGACTGAGCAGTTGAAAGGTTCATATAATTAAAACAAGCTATTAATACAATAATTATTGCTATAAGTGAAAGAGACTTAACATAATTGATATTCCCTTTCTCATAATTTAAAACGTCAAATAGAATTTCTTCGGAATGTAAATGGATTTCATCAAGAGGTTGTAATGTTGCTTTCCAAGCAGGACGTACATCATTTCGTCTTAATAATGAATCCATTTCAGGAATTACTTTATTGGCATCATCTGATGTTCTTAGCAAAGCATATTCTACCATCGAAATATTATTCCATGAATCATAATAATCAATGGTTGCTGTATCATTTGGTTCAGGCGTCATAGAAACAATGATATCTAATTGAATATGACTTGGAAATTTTTGATCAGCCAAAATCCCTGAGACTTGCAAATTGTCTGTTCCATCAGCAGAGAATATCTTTCCAATTGGATCTTCATCTCCGAAGATTTTCTTAGCAGCAGACTCAGTTAATATGGCAGTATTTGGATCTACTAAACAAGTTTTTCTATCTCCAACTTTAAGTTCAAAATCAAAGACTTCAAGAAAGCTGGGTTCCGAATAAATTAAATTTTCAGAGTATAAAACTCTTTTATTATATTCTACAAGTGCCCTACCCGAATTTCTAATTCTAACAATATTTTCAACTTCAGGAATCTCTCTTTTCATTCCCGGAGCTAAACCAGGTATAGTAATTCCAACAAAATTACTACTTATTCCTAAGGCCTCATCTATGGATAATACTCTAAAAATTCTTTCAGACTTTTCATGAAACTTATCATAATTTATTTCGTGATTCACATAAAGAAAAATCAAAAAACTACAAACTAAGCCTACTGTTAATCCTAAAAAATTAATTAGCGAAGTAGTCCCACTTTTGAAACTATTTCTAATTGCTGTTTTAATATAATTTTTAAACATCGATTTGAATTTTAATAATTACCCAATTTTAAGTTTGCAATATTCATATATCATACCAATATCAATAAACATATAATAAACAATTATTTACATACAATGTTCCAAGTTTGAGTTTTAATTAAAATGCACGAATAAGATCAAATACTTGTCCGTTATTGGGACATTTTGTACTTTGTAAAAAATTACATTTATGAGTAAAGGTAACATTTTAGTAATTGACGATGATAAAGATATTCTTGTTACTACCGAAGTTTTATTAGAAAATGAAGGCTACCAATGTTTCTGTATTAAGCATCCTGATGCAAGCAAGCCAATATTAAATAAGAAAAACATAAACGTGGTTCTACTTGACATGAACTATGTTAAGGGTTATAACGACGGAAAAGAGGGAATTCTTTGGATAGATAAATTACAAACAGAATATCCTGAAATATCGATCATTCCAATTACAGCATATTCCGATGTTGAATTAGCAGTAAATGCAGTAAAAAAGGGAGCCTTTGATTTTATATTAAAACCTTGGGACAATAATAAATTCATTTGCACAATTTCATCTGCCATTCAGCTTAATAAGATTAAATCCGAAAAAAAGAAATTAGAAGAAATTCAGAATCAATTGAAAAAAACTCACTTCAATAAAACGAATGAATTTATTGGAGAATCAAACAGTGTTAAGAATATTAAAAAGAACATTGAGAAACTCGCAAACACTGAAGCAAATGTTTTAATAATAGGCGAAAGTGGCACAGGTAAAGAAATTATTGCCAAATTAATTCATGCTAATTCTGATAGAAAAAATGAAATTTTTTATAGGGTCGATATTCCTTCAATTCAAAATAGTTTATTTGAAAGTGAACTATTTGGATTCGAAAAAGGTGCTTTTACTGATGCAAAAGAATCAAAACCCGGCAAATTAGAAATTGCAAATAAAGGAACTCTTTTTCTTGATGAGATTTCTTTTCTAAACATAAATCAACAAGCAAAATTATTATCAGTATTACAAAATAGAAAAATAACACGACTCGGTTCTACCACCGAAATTGATCTCGACATTAGAATTATTAGTTCTACAAATAAATCATTAAAAGAGCTTATTGACATTGGCAAATTTCGGGAAGATTTATATTTCAGGATAAATACTTTTGAAATATTCATACCATCATTAAATGAACGAATTGATGATATAACAATTTTGTCGGAATATTATTTGAATCGATTTTCAAAACAATACAATAAGCCGAAACTGAAGTTAAATGCAAAAATCATAAATAAATTTAAGAAACATTCATGGCCGGGTAATGTAAGAGAATTAATGAATGTTATGGAACGTGCTGTAATTCTTAGCGATGGTTTTACGCTTGATATTGGACAAGTTTTTATTTCTAGTGAATTATCTAACCAAAATAAACAAACGTCCTTGAATCTTTCTGAAATGGAGAAGAAATGGATTTTAATGGCTATTGAGAAACACAATGGGAACATGACTAAAGCAGCTAAAGAACTCGGCTTAATGAGATCTTCATTTTATCGTAGATTAGAAAAATATGGAATTAAGTAAATACAGAATATTATTAATTTTTAGAATTATTTTGATTTTATTAAATATGATGGTCATTTCAATTCTAATTATTCATATTCAATGGTTTTTTACATCGGGTATTATTGGAGCTATTCTTATTTATCAAATAATCGACTTTTTTCGATTTAGTTTTGGCATAAAAACCGATCTGGACAATCTTGTGTCTTCACTTGAAAATGATGATTTATCAACTTCGTTTCGAAACGTTCAATTTATCCCCAGATTTAAAGAATCTGAACAAGCAATAAATCGCATTAAGAAAATCATTCTTACCACAAAAATGGAAAAAGAAGTTCAATACAACTTCTTGCAAATATTAATGGAAAATATTCCATCAGGAATAATTGTTTTAAAGGGAACTAAATTATTCCTTATAAACAATTCTGCAAAAAAAATTTTACTTTTAAAAGAAATCTTTTCACTCGATATTATTAAAAATCAATACCCTGATTTTTATAAAAGTATTATAAATCAAAAGCATGTTGAAAGTGAATTAATCATGTTAAATCATGATTTAAAATCAATTCAATTATCCTATTCTATTAGTCCAATTAAATTACTTAAAGAAGATGCTAAAATCATTAATTTTCAGAATATAAAATCTAATCTGGAAAAAAACGAACTTCTCGCCTGGAACAAATTAATTCGTACAATGACACACGAAATAATGAATTCAGTAACACCAATTATATCTCTTTCGGAAGCCGGATATAATATTTCAAGTAATAATGACAATCCAAAAAAATTGCAGGATTTAACTTTAAAGAATATAGAACATATTCAAAAATCATTTAAATCAATTCACAATAAAAGTCTATGGTTAAACGAATTTATTAACGATTATAGAAAACTTATTAGAATCCCTCAACCAAAACTCTCGAAAATTAACTTAAACGAATTTATGAATGATGTCATTCATAGTATGAATTCGATTTTTAAAGAGGAGAAGATTGAAATAGAAAATAAAATAGAAAATATTTTAATTAATATCGACAAAAATCTAATTGAACAGGTTTTGATTAACCTTTTTAACAATGCTATTGATTCTCTTAAAAGTAACGAAAATAAGAGCATTACAGTATACTCTGAGTCAGATTCTCAACATATATTACTTCATGTTATTGATAATGGTAAAGGAATTCCTAAAGAAATTTTATCCGAGATTTTCGTTCCATTTTTCTCAACAAAAGAAACAGGCTCAGGAATTGGACTGAGTGTTGTTAAACAAATTATGCATATGCACGATGGTGATGTCGAAGTTATATCAAATAAAAAATCTACAACTTTTACCCTTGCCTTTAATACGTTTAATAAATCCAGTTAAACGAACAACATTCTCATTTTAAATACATTCAAGATTTTCAGACTTCCTTAATTCAACAAATAATCGTTTTGTCCATATCAAATCCATCTATTTTGCTCTGTAATCAAATAATTAATTAGCTTAATAATAACTAATTAATTATTTGTAGGTGTGCTAATAAACTCTACATTTATACTCGAAAAGAACCTATTAATTTACAATGAGATTAAAATTAACTTTGTTATTTCTTATAACTAGTAATTTCCTTTTTGCCGATGAAATAAGTGATTACATGAACAGTTTTAAAAGTTCAGGTAAGTCGGATTATAAAACGGAAAAACAAATTATTGAGAAATTTTCCTATTTAGAACTAATAGAGAAACTAACTCCTTTTTATGCTGATTCAACTACTGTAGTCAGGCAAAAAGCGTATCAATTTACTTATAGAAAAGGCTTAACATCTGAAGCAAATACACAGAAAAAAGTTGTTTTAAAATTGCTGGCAGGTTGTAAGGATAAAAATGGAGGCATAGTTGGACAATTATTCTCTTATCTTCAAGAATTTCCACCTGAAAGTTTTGATGAATCTGCAAAAAACACAATTGACAATTTACTTGATAAAAAACAAATAACTCATTTTAAGAAACTTGCCATGCTAGCCGGGATGGTGGGTGCCGGACAAGAAACCATGCAAAAAAAGTTTTTAATGCCCGAAGTAAAAAATGAAACAAAATGGGCTTTGGCATTAGCACTTGCACGGCAAGGAAGCAATAAGCATACAAAATACTGTGTTGAACTTGTAAAAAATATTTCTATTAATAGTGATCTCGTGGCATACCTTATTCCCGATCTTATTTACACACGACAGAATCAAGCTATTAATTATTGCATAGAAATTATACATAGCAACAAAAAGGATTGTTATTCACCTAATCCTGATAAACCTGAATTTATTCTTTGTGCTTATCGCATAATGGAATTACTTGCTCCGGTAATTATCGATTTTCCATTACAAACCGATGCTACGGGGAGTTTGGCAACTAATGATTATGAAGAAGCATTAAAAATAACACGAAACTGGTTCATCAACAACCCAACATATCAAATCAGCCGATGAAAAAAATTCTACTCTCAATTACCTTAATTTCATTTCTTTCAGTATTCTCAGAATCTATTTACGCACAACAAGAGCAAGCTAATCAAACCTTGTCTCAAGTTGAAAGTTTGCAGATACAACATAAGGATAAAATTGATGCTGCCTTTGCCGCAATGGAGGCCGTTAAAAAAGCAGGGGCCTATATCGAATCAATAAGTGACTTGATTGGTAATGGTGAAATAACGCTTCCCGTTGGGATTAAAAAAGGTGAATATGAGTTAATTATACAAAAAATTACTTACGACCCGCAAAAGGATAAACCTTCAATTTTTGCGACTTGTGCATTTCAGTTTAAAGATGATGGACAAAAAATTGCCTTTGAAGGCAGTGCTGATATTGAAGGCAAAAAAGGTTTAGGCACAAATGGATTTTTGGAATTAATTGCTCCGGTTCGCAGAAATTTAGGAAAAGAAGCTGCTCTTGTTTTCAATAGTGGAACACGTGTAAACTTTGGTTGTGATGGCATTGAATCTTATTTAGCAAAAATTGATTTAATTGTTACATCAGAAAATATTTTCGCAGTAAATAAAGATGGAGCTCCTTCCAGTAAACCGTTAGCTTCAAAATTCGATGCTACTTTTCGAGATTTTGATGATTTTACTGTTTCTTTTTCGTTCGATCAATCGTTTTCTTTAAAAAGTTTAAAAGATATAATCTTTACATTACGAGGAGCAACATTAGATCAAAGTGATATAGAAACTTCTGCTATGGTTCAGTTTCCTCAGGATTACTTTTCCGGAAGTAATCAGGATGAAAAAAAATTATGGCGAGGAATCTCGATTTCAGAAGCTTCCATTGCATTGCCTGAAATTTTTAAAAAATCGAGTGCTACTAATGATACCACCAATGAAAATGACAGTTCTTTGCTGGGATCATCCGATAGAATTGAAATCGCATTAACACAGGTTCTTCTTGATAATAATGGTTTTTCAGGTACAGTTACTGCCGAAAACATTATGAGTAGTGATGCACTTGACCAATCGAAGTGGGACATTTCTGTTAACGATTTTTTATTAAGCATACTTAAAAACGACCTTTCAGGCTTTGGGTTTGGGGGAGATCTTAATATTCCTCCACTAGGTAATAGCTCTTTACTTCCTTATATGGCCACTTTTAATCCCGGTACACAAGAATATTCATTTGCAGTAAATGTATCCGGCGATTATGATTTTCCTGTTCTGATGAGTACTCTCTCACTTAACGAAACATCAACTATTGAAGTAATGTTTAAAGATGCTGATGTATATCCTACATTAAATGCTACGGGTAAAATTTCAATAAATGCATCTCTTAGCAAATCTGACAGCACTAAAAAATTCAGTTTACCGGATGTTACATTCGAAAATTTAAAAATTAGTCGCGAAGAACCTTATGTAGAAATTGGTGCAATTGGTGTCTCAGGTGATCTTACATCGCCAAAAATCGCTGGATTTGAATTATCAATTTCTGATATTCGTTCATTTAGCAATAATTCCGGTTCCGGTTTAGCTTTTGATGCCGGGGTAAAACTAAACGATATGTTTGGTGGAGAAGCCGGATTGCAGCTTTACGGCGATTATGCTGCTTGGAAATTCGACCGAGTTGGTGTCGATAAAATAATGGTCGATTTTAAATCAAAAGCCTTTAGTATAAAAGGTGGTGTAATGTTTAAAAACGGCGACGAAATTTATGGAAGCGGTTTTAGAGGAGAAGTTGCCTTTTCTTTAATTGACAAATTAAACTTGGATGCTGTTGCTGTATTTGGGAAAAAAGACGATTATCGATATTTTCTTACCGATGTATTTTTAGAATTGTCTCCATCTTCAGGAATTATTATCCCTCCTGCCCTTTCATTTTATGGTTTTGGTGGTGGGTTTTACAAAAGAATGCAACAATCCTATGACACCAATATTGATTCAGAATTTGGCAAATCTCTTTCCGGAATTAACTATGTTCCGGACAAAGAAGTTGGTATGGGTTTAATGGCTGCCACAAAGTTTGGATTAGTAGGTTCTTCTTCAACATTTAATGCAAAGGTCTCTTTTGAAATGCAATTTAACCAATATGGAGGATTAAATTTTATTCAATTTCGTGGTGATGCTGCATTCATGGACTCACCTGAAAAATGGGGAAAACTTGCTGATAATATAAATGATAAAGTAAAAAAACTTGAAGAAGCTGGTGGAAAGTTGAAACTTTCTGCAAAAAGCGATTTAAAAGTTCCAGAAAATAAGTCAGGCGGTTTTCTTACTGCTTCAATGAATATAAAATTTGATATTGCCAATAGCATTTTCTCTGCCGATTTAAGCGCCTACCTAAATGCGGGCTTTGTAAAAGGAGTTGGACCAAACGACAGAATGGGATGGGCTTCCGCATATTTCTCCCAAGACAAATGGTATACATATATTGGAACACCATCAGATCGAATTGGAGTAGAAGTTCTGGGGCTTGCACGTCTTGATGGCTATTTTATGGTTGGAGATGATATTCCGGAACTACCTCTACCACCGCAAAAAGTTTTGCAAAACTTTAGTCAGGAAAAACAAGACCAGTTAAGCCAGCGCACTGAAGGAGCTCAAGCAACAGGAAGTGGTTTAGCTTTCGGATTATCTCTTGGTGTTGAATTTGAAGCTACCCTCCCTCCTTTCTATGCTAAAATTGGCGCTGGTTTAGGTTCAGAGTTTTTACTTAAAAATTATGGTTCAAGCGCATATTGCCTTGGTGGAAACTCAACCTTAGGTATAAATGGATGGTATGCTCGTGCTCAAGCTTGGGCCTGGGTAGAAGCCGACATTGGAATGGAAGCAAAAATATTCTCAAAAACCCGAAAGTTCAGTATTCTTGATATGTCTGCAAGTGCATTACTGGCCGGTGCAGGGCCCAATCCTTTCTATTTTACCGGTGCGGTAGGTGGACGCTTCAGTGTATTAGGTGGTTTAGTTTCAGGACAATGTGATTTCGATTTCGAAATAGGAGAAGAATGTATTATTAGAGGCGGCAACCCATTTGGTGCTGATGTTATTGCACAACTTACACCTGATTCAGGTGAAGATGATGTTAATGTTTTTGCATCTCCACAAGCTGTATTTAACATTCCAGTAGGTTTGGAAATGGAAATTGATGAAGAAGGTCATAAAGTATTTTATAAAATTAGTCTCGAAGAATTTAAAGTTTATTACAAGGAAACTAATCAAGCTCTTGAAGGATATAAGCAACTTGGTGACGATGGCAAATTATACATGCTAGACCCATCGGAGCCATTCGAAAGCCAAAAAGATATGGTAGTTTTTGCAAAAGTTGGTTTTAAACGCAAACTTAATGGTTCTTGGATTGATGTAAAAGGCAATGACGGATCACCATTTTATGAAATAAAAGAAGCAGAATTCAAATCAGGTGATCGCCCAAAAGAGATTCTTCCTGAACATGTAAAATTTAGCTACCCGGTTGCTATGCAATATAATTACTATCCAAACGAACACGAAAGTGGATATATCTTTGTTACCGAAAACTATTCATATTTGTTCTCAACAGAAAAACCTGAAGGTTTTAACCAGGTTATGATGTTTACCGATACAGATGAAAAAAAATCTCAAACAAACTTCTCATACAAAGCAAATAGCGCCGATAATGATATTCGTTTGGAAATTGATTATTCGACCCAAAATATAAATTTTAGTAATGATGAAATATATAAGATGACTATTGTTAATGTACCTCAAAATACTTCTTCAGGTATTTCTGGTAACATTACTACATCTGAAAGTAAGCTAAATGATAATGAAGATATTTCGGTAACAACTCAACAAGCTGAAGGTACACTCGATATGTTGGAACAAAAAGAAATATATGCACTACATTTCAGAACAAGCAGCTATAATACATTTGTTGAGAAAATGAATGCTATTCCAAACTACGAAGGAGTTGCTTGGCAAGAATATCCACATGTGCATTTATTGGGATCTAATTTATATGATGGGGCATCAACTTCTGAAATGTTTGATGTAAATGAAAGTAATTCATTATTCCCTGATAATAACTTAATTCGAATAAAACCAATTTACAGTAAAACGGATTGGTATAATAATAAAATTTCTGATTTAATATACGAAAACAAAGAAATGCTTGCAGCTGCAGGGATGTCTGGGCTGAAACCGCCAGATCATGTTGAAGTTATCCAAATTAAATCAATGACCCGTGATAATCAACTTTCAGAAGATATAATCGAAAGCAATTCACGTCCATTTGTGTCATCATTTGGTGCATTTCATAACAGGAGTGCATATTATATCGACAGAGATTTTATTGCTTTGCGAAATGCACTTGCAAATAAACTCGTAAATGTAAACAACAGTAGTAATAATGTAGCTAAGTTTTTAAAAGAAGACAATATACCGGGTATAAGAAATGGTAAATACGAAATGCAGGTCAATTATACTCTTCCGGGGAAAAATATTATTACATCAAGCGTAACAAGATCAATAGAATTAACAAAATTTATAGATTAATTATGAAAAAAATAACACTGACTATCTGCGTATTAGCATTTATATTTGTACTCGCATGCGAAAAAGAAGAGAATTTAAATAAACAACCAAGTATTCCGATACTGCAAATCCCTGAAAACGGATCGATTACAGACAACAATTCTGTTACATTTGAATGGAAGGAAAGTACTGATCCTGAAAATGATGATATTTATTATACTTTATATGTAAGTAATGATTCTCTTAATTGGAAATCGTATGAAGCATATAATGGTATAACGCTGGATAATCTTGATAATAATTCGCCCAAATTTTACTCTTTTGAACCCGGATTAAAGTATTACTGGAAAGTATCAGCAATAAATGACTCTTACAATAATGCAATAGATCAGGAATTAGACAACACTAGTGATGTATTTCATTTTTTCACTATTCTCTCATCAGTTACCAATCTAAGATATTCATCAGGACACAAATTTGCGAACCTTTACTGGAACGACCCTGAAAACCTTGATCATATTGAAATTACATTTGATCCAGAGGTAAGTGGAATTGCTCAACCTGTTATTATAAATGCGGGTATCGGCACATGTGAATTGACGAGTTTAGAGAATGGCACAGTATATAGTTTTTTTGTAAAAGCGTATGGTAAGCTTAATCATAGTTCAAAAACCGATACGATTAAAGCATTGCCATTGGATCCAACCCAAGTACACGATGCTGATTTTAATATTTACAATATTACAAAAATAGGTGAACAAACCTGGCTCAGAGAAAATCTGCGAACTACCAAATGGCAAGATGGAACGCAAATGCTTTACAACTATAAAATTAGTAGCCAAAGCGATATTTACGGATATTATTATAACCCAAATTGGACATTTGGTGAAGGTGCTAAAGGTAAAAATCCTTGCCCCATAGAATATCATGTACCAAGCGATGAAGAATGGCAAGAATTGGAACGGTTTCTGGGAATGTCCGAAGACGAAATTAATAGATATTCCACTAGTAATCTGGATTTTTACAGAGGTGAAGATTTGGATATTGGAAATATCCTTAAAACAACTTCAGGTTGGAATGATTATGATGGTTCAGATGGTAATGGGATTGATTTTTATATGTTCAATATATTACCTGCAGGCGGTTTTTTGGGTGCTTATTCGGCTGATGGCGAACGTACTTACATATATTCATCTACACTTAAATATGATATGAGTTATACAAGTAGGGTCTTTTCGAATTCATCGAGCGGTATTGGAAGGTATGCTTATGACACTGCTTATGGCTCTATTCGTTGTATTAAAGATTAAATTATGAAAAAAAAGTTTTACTATCCATATTTTATTATCGTTTTAGGAATATTAGCTTTATTCCCCGATAAGTTAAATGCTCAAGATCAGGATACAATACCCAATTTGTATAGCATACATGTAAAACAAAGTTTTAGCTCTTGGGGAAATTGCAGTAGCGATCCTGATTTTGATTATGCAGATATTGAGCTTATCTTTAATTTAGCACCTTCGCTGTCAAAAAGGATTCTTTCTAATGAATTAGATCAAGAACTTGAATTTGAACATGTTTTTACAAATACACAACAAGACAAAAATTTATTATATCTATATGGAGAATCAAACTCTTCAATCCATAAAATACATGTGCATACTAACACCAATGATATAGAAAACGACCATGATTTATATTACGAACTTCGCATGGATGAACTGGTTGTAGGAGAATATGAAGAATCCCACGAAGCATCAGATCCGTGTAATAACCTTATCAGCACTAACCGCGAAGGTTATACCATGACTACCAAGATTTATATCGACGATCCTATTTATATAAGCTATACAGGAGACAACAGTTATAAACTTGAATACGAAAATCTTTCATTAAAAGTGGACAATTATTATGAAAACGGTCATGCTGATAAACCTTTTCTACAAGTGGCACTTGATACTGATCCCGACAATTGGATAGATCTTAAAAAAGTAATAATCAGCCCCAACAGTACCATTAATTTATACTATGAAGATATTGCAGGAAGAAAAGATGATCAGAACTCTAACTTTTACAAATGGATGGGTAAAAGCTTAAGGTTTAGAATTGTTAAAACCCTAAAGAATAACAAAGTAACAACCGGCAATATAGTTACAAGCATCAGATTTTATCCGGAAGGCTTACAGTATACTATTCTGCAAACCAAACGCACATCCTGTTCAAATGGTGTTGTTGTATATATAAAACTTGAAAATAGTAATGATATAGATTACCTTCATTTAGATAAAACTAAGTTTAATTGGAGAGCTTATGTTAATGAAGCAACTTTCTATAATTGCCAGATGGATGAAACGAACGATGATGATGGTTTATTTTATGATGCAAATATTTTTAAAATAAAGTTTTTTAATGATACAGGAGTTGAAGAAGATCCTTTTTATGGAGAACCAAACTCACTTCCATGTGAGTTACAATTAGAGTTTATTAAGGAAGAGGGTGAGGAAGCTGATGATTATGCATGTACAAAACCATTTACTGTTCCTGGTAAACCCGAGGACATTACTATTAATCAAAAGCTTAACATTCATAATGTAAATGGTACGGATTATAATCTCCCGAGTATGAACAATCCTTATGTATTGCTTGACATTGATGATCCTTATGAGCTTTCTGCATTAAGAAGGCCATATACCATATCTGATGGAATTGATTTTAATGTATCAATTTCAGAAATTCCAACACCATACGGTGAGTTGAGTGAAGAAGAACAAATAGCTCTTAACGATGAAATTGAATCAGATTTTGACCAGATGCTTTATGAAGATGATAGTCCATATAAAAACTATTTTTATGTTAAGTACAAGGAATGGTTTTTTGATCAAAATGCAAGATCACCATCATATAGAATTAATCACCCCAATGGAAAAAATGCGTTTTATATTTATACATACCATAGTCACTATCATACACATACATGCGAACACACACATACACACACACATTATTGTCAACTAGAAGAAGGTAAAACCTCTACTAAATCAGCAACTAAACAAGATGAAATAAGTGATTATGTCTGCAGCGGACATGGACTTGTAAATCCCGATCCTCACGATTTATGCGATAATACTCATACGCACATCGTTGATCCTACTCCTGATTATACATATAATGAAAACACTTCACACACCCATTCTGCTGGTCATAGTCATATTCATTCGCATATTGGCATTCATGCCCATGGAGAAAATAGTTATTATGATTATAAAATAGCAAGGAAATCTCCAATACTTGATGCCAGCAGCATTGACATTTCTTCTACCTATAATGATGTTGATTACATCACTGTAACCACAACCGGCTTTAAAGCTGAATATATTTTTAGAAAAAATGGTGCAGACATTCCCATAACACTATGGACAGAAAATGATATACTAAGCAATGTATATCCGGATAAAGGGATTGCACAAACCTGGTATGAAGATTTTTACGCAATATATAAAGAGCAGTGGCTGGAAGAAAAATTCGGTGTAAAAGTACCCATACCTGACTTTATGGTAAATCAACTACCGGAAAATAAAGTTCAAGATTTAAGATTAACCGATGCTGATGGTTGTGATCATGAATTTTTTATTGATGTTGATGCTCCTGAAAATCCCAATTTTGAACAAATAATTATTAAATATCCTTCAGATGCCTGTGATAACCGTGGTGAAGTAAAAATAATCTATCATGGTGGCGGTTTGCCTCCATACGTGAATTCTGCAGGTGAATTAAGTGAGCCTGATGACGAAATTATTATAGATGGATTAGGGTATGGAACAAAAGAAGTAAAATTTAGTTATGGAACGAGTACTACAAGTTTTGACTATGATGTTGAAATCAGTAGCGCTACAAATGGTATTACATCTGCTTCGGTAATGCATCAAACATGCACCCCTGCAAATGGTGAAGTTATAGTAAATGTAAATAATGTATCTGGTACAAAAATCTACACTTTAACTAATGAAGAGACTGATAAAGAATATGTTCAAACAATAGATGCCAACTCATGTGCGTTTCAAAATTTGCCGGCAGGTTCGTACAAGGCTGAAGTAGAAAAAGAAGATAATTCTTCATGTTATTTTTATGAACCCGGAATTATAGTTGAAAGTCATATTTTCAAAGTATCTGAACCTGAAATAGTAGATGCAACTATCATTGGAGGTTCAGGTAGTGTGTCTATTTCCTTAGAAAATAATACAAAAGGTGTAATCTGGGGTTTAGATGTTGCTTCATTTTTTAATTATACAGCACCGGATGGTAAAGTGGACGAATCGATACCTCCAGACATATACAATTTCACCGCAACTCATACAGATGATGATAACCGTGACTGTATTATTTCAGATCAATTTGAAGTTAAAGAACCTAAATTTACAGCAAATATAACTATTGAAGAGACTGATGATAATGCCACAATTTCTATTAGCTTAGAAGAAAGAACTTTAATCAGTCCTTATCATTTCCGATTATTAAACTCTTCAAATCCAGAAGTTGTCACAGGTGTTGAAAATAGGTCTTTTTCTAAATTAGTTCAAAACAACGATACATACACTCTGAATATGGTGTATGGTGCAAATAATATTGATGTTTATACATTTGATTATCCTTCAACACCTATTACTAATGGATATTTGATAATAGATGATATTGATTGTCCGGGAGGAAATGGCTCAATAAAATTAACTCCCTCAGGAGGTATTGATGGAGCAGACATGACCATTAGCACCGATGGTGTAGATTTTGATGCAACAACAAGCTTTACGGTTACAGGAGGTAACTTTGAGTATTATATTAAAGATGAAAACACCAGTGATACTATTGTAAGCGGAAACGCCATAACCCTTAATCGCTCAATAATTAATCTTTTTACTGTTACAATTCCGGAGCCAAAACCGGTTAGTACCGGTATTATTGATCCAACAGATGTAACTTGTGCAGGAGCAAATGACGGAAAAGTATCTATTTATAATTTGTCAGGGGGAAGTGGAACATACGAATATCGCATTAATAATGGTTTATGGACTGATCCACAAACTGAAACTACAGGACTATCACCGGGAGAGTATGATGTTTATCTCCAAGATATTGGTAATGGATGCCCTTATGTTAAAATAACTACTTTCACTATTGCTGAACCTGAAGCACTGGATTTCGACTCGATTAGAATTGTTCAACCTACATGTGAGCTAGATAATGGTGAAATTTATGTAGAAGCTGAAGGAGGAAATGGATATTTCCAATTTGACTGGACATACAACGGAAGTCCGTTTTACTCGAATAACGCGCTAGAGGAGGATTCAATTGCTCATTTGGGTGATTCGCTCCGATACGGTTTTTACAGATTAAATATTACAGATAATAAAAATTGTACATACTCCCATAATGTTGATTTGGATGAATATTTCAATCCCCGGATTAATAGTATCGAAATTACCGATGTAAAGTGTTATGGAGAATCAAATGGAGAAGTTAAGGTAATAAATACAAGCGGAACAAATGCAGTTGATAGAATTGCACTAGGAAGTTTGAATTTTACTTATAATGATACAATTAACGACATTGCGAACTCCTTTAATAATCTGCTTAAAGGTCGGTATGAACTAAGAGCAATAGATGACAGTTCTTGTATATCCAACTTACCTTATCCGGTAGTTGTTAATCAACCCGACACTATTCTTTATGCTATAATTGATACAATAGTTCCGGCATTGTACAAAGGATCGAAAACCGGAAAAATTTACAGTACTATTTACGGTGGTAATAGTGAATTAAAAGATATAAGATTATTCGATGCAGATGCAGCAATTGTAGATCAACAATTTGAACGAAATCAATCTCAAATGCATTTTGACAGCTTGTATTCAGGCAATTACAATTTGTATGTAATTGACAGAAAGGGATGTACTTACACATCTCCAACACAAACAGTAATAGAGCCTGAAAATAAACTTGGTTTTATTGTTACCGAAAAAAACGATGCTATGTGTAAGGCTCAAACCGGAAGCTTCACAATAGAAGGATTTGGAGGCTGGGGAGAATATAGTTATAAAAGAGCTGTTGATAACAGTTTCTATAATGTTAATACTTTTGAAAATCTATATGCCGGAAATTA
This sequence comes from Bacteroidales bacterium, assembly GCA_013138975.1. GTDB lineage: Bacteria > Bacteroidota > Bacteroidia > Bacteroidales > UBA12077 > UBA12077. The sequence goes on along the minus strand of WTBR01000057.1, from coordinate 73,218 downwards.
TATCGTTAGTGTACAAGATAAATATGGAGCTATTTTTACTGATACTTTAATTATTTATGAACCAAAAGACAGTCTACAAGCCACATTAATCGATTTTTTAGATCCTACTTGTGGTGAAAATGGAAGTCTTTCTTTAAACCTAAACGGAGGTGTAGCTCCTTATAAATTATTCTTCGACAATTCATCTGATACAACATTAATTGCTACTCCGCAAAATTATACAATTACCAATCGACCGGCAGGTGGTTATTTACTGCATATAGAAGATGATAATGCTTGTAAGTTTGAACTGGAAACTAATTTGTCAGATCAAGAGTTAATTAACATTGTAGATTTTGAACTTACCTACCCTTCAACCGATGGCGCAAGTGACGGATCTATTGAAGCTTTTGTTAAGGGAGGAAAATCACCCTTAAACTTTACATGGAAAGAATTATTTGGTAGTGCTTTAACCGAGTCAAGTACCGTTCTTTCAAATATCTCATCAGGTTATTATGAGCTTACTGTAAGTGAACAAGATGGATGCTCTCAATCCAAAAGTGCCTATTTACCTAACATATCAGATATGGCAATTAAAACAATAAAGATACAACACGAAACGTCATATCTGGCACAAAACGGATTTGCTCAACTACTTTCAAATCTTGAATCTCTTGTTAATATTGAAGTTATAAGTCCTGAAAATGTAAAAACAGTTTATAATGTTACAGATTCTACAGCCGATTTCTATGAAGACAACAATAATCTTTATTTAAGGAATCTTAAAGGCGGTAGCTATTTTGTAATGGCTACAAATAATATTGGAGAAAAAACATGTGCTGAGTTCGATATAGAACCATATACACAGTTTTCATTTGATAAAATTCAGATTAACCATGCAAAAGAAATTAATGATTCAAGCGGAACAATTAATATTGTTGTTGCAGGCGGTGCAGGAGGCAATAGTTTTTACTGGGAATACCTTGACAGTGTTATTGATCCTTTGAATAATAATGATAACGAATTCACAAGTACAATAACAAATGCTATTGCAGGAAATTATCGCATTACCGTAACCGATCGATACAACAATTCAATTTCTCAAACTCTAATCATTGAACAACCTGATGCTCCACTGGAAATTACAATATCAGAATATCGCAACGAAACTTGTAAAGATTATGAGAATGCATACGTAATTTTAAATGCTACCGGTGGATGGGGTGACTATCAGTTCAAACAAGATGTTGCTACATATTATTCAAACAGTGATACTTGGTTAAACTTAGATCTTCGTGAACATTATTTCTTCCTAACCGATAAAATGGGTGTAGTTGACAGTATTCCGATTATAATTACTGAGCCAGACTATTTAACAGCCAATACCGAATTTATTGATAGCGTTGATTGTAAAAGCGCTATTGATGGAAATGTATTCTTTAACATTAATGGAGGTACAAGACCCTACAGACTCGCATTATATGAAATGCCTGTGTCTGGATTATGGCTGGAAGATACTGTAGCTCGTAACCTGCCGGAGGGCAATTATACCTACATCTTTACCGACAGTAATAATTGTGTAGGGCAAGATACAGTTAGCGTTTACATGCCGGAACCTGATTCCCTGCTATTCAATGCCATTGATGTTACGCATACAACTTGTGATACCGACAATGGTGCAATCTCTGTAGTAATGCAAGGAGGTACAAGGCCATATCAATATGAATGGACAGACTTTAACAGTAATACATTTGGAATCGAAAATACGGTTTCCGAATTAAGCCAAAATGCTTATTATACTCTTAATGTTATAGATGCTCACAATTGTTTGCAGCATTTTGAGCAATTAATCAGCCCATCAACAAATCCAATTGTTGTAAATATTGACACTACACCAGTACTTTGCTTTGCAGGCTTTACCGGAACAGCAAATATTGTTAATGTAACTCCGGCAATACCTTATGCACCATATTCATTCACGTGGTCTAATTCAGATATCGGTGAATTTGCCGTTGGTTACAATGCAGGAATTCATTCCGTAACCATTAGTGATACTAATAATTGTTCAACCGTAAAATACTTCGAAGTAACGCAACCCGATACTTTACAAATAGTTGTTACAGATTTTAAAGATGCTCACTGTTTTGGTTACAAGGATGGATTTATTGAACTACAAGCACTTGGTGGAGTAGGTAATTACCAATTTAGCTGGTCAAATAATGAAACAGGTGAAAGAATTGATTCATTATATATGGGAACGTATTCGGTTACACTTACCGATTCGAACAACTGTTCGTTCCAAAAAGAATATGAAATTATTGAACCTGATAAGCTTATAGTTGATTTAGGCGAAGATATTAGGATGTGTCCCGGAAATACAATAGATATTGATGGGCAGAACTTTTCAACACATCAGTGGACTAATTCCGAAGGAGTATTTTCAAACGAGCGCTTTGTAAGTCTTGATTCTGAAGATGATTATTACCTGGAAGTAACTGATAGTATAGCTTGTTTTGCCTGGGATGATATATCCATTTCGATCGGCAACGATGCTCTTCAGTCTGATTTCTTAATGTCAACTGAGGCTAATTTGGGTGACACTTTGTTCATTTATGAACTTTCAAACATTGAACTGGACAGTCTTTACTGGGAATACAGTCAAAATGCATTTAATAATATTATAGATGAATCTATTCCAAATTATATGCTTCAATTGGAAAGTATTGAATCAGGAATTTATAATGTAGGTCTTTGGGCATATTCAGGTGGATGTATTTCAAAGACTCTAAAACAAGTGGAAATTATTGAAGCCAATGATACTATTAATAATAATGATGATTATGTCGGTTATATAGATCCCTTGATTAAGGAACTTTCGGTTTATCCAAATCCTACCGACGGAAACTTTATGCTAAAAATAGAACTTCGAGAAATTGCTGATATTCAACTAGTCGTCTTCAGCGTTAATTTCGGAGAAACCGTCGATTTACGAAATGAATTCGGACAGGATTATTATGAAGTTTATTACCAATTAAACGGAATGAATTCGGGGATATATGTAATTATGGTGACAGCCGACAACGAAAGAAAACAAATTAAAATTATTATTGAATAAGTAATAAAAATAGAAATTGAGCTTAAGTCTCACAGCTAGCGCGCATTTGCAATGCGTGCAACAAGCTAACAAGAAAAAAAAGAAAATATGCGCAGAATCTTTTTATTTATATATTTCATTTTCCAGGTTTTACTATCATCAGTAAATGCTCAAAGCAATTATCCTGTTTTTGTAACTCCGACCTTATCTCCTCCCTATTCGCTTAATTTAAGTGATTATAGCAAATTTGGTTCACAGAAATTAATGATTACTATTCATATAAACGACCTGAATATCTCTAATCTCCCTATTAAACTTCGAATTAAATTAGAAACAACAGGAGTAACTATTGAGAACCCGGCAACAATTGCCACCACTCCTATTTATATTGACGGTGGATCTACCAGTATCTTATTTGGAAACGATCTAACAGATTATTTCAACATTAACAACTTAATTTTTAAAGGATACAGCAAAGAGGCATATAATCGCACAGGTCAATTACCTGAAGGTTTTTATAGATTTTCAGTTGAAGTTTTACATTTTAATACAAATCGTGTAATTTCTAATCTGGGAACAGCTACAGCATGGATTGCCTTAGGAAAACCACCGGTTTTAAAATTGCCTGAGAACAATGCTCAAATGGGTCAGTTCAAAGGAATGCCACTAACATTCTCTTGGTTATCAAGCAATGTGGGAAGTCCTGTTTCGGCTAATACCATTCAATATAAATTTGAAATGTGGGAAATGCATGTGCCGGGAATCAATCCAAACGTTGTGGCTGCTTCAATGCCCATTTTTCACGAACATACTGATTTCAATAAATTATATTCCCTTTATCCAACCAATTTACTAATGAAGGCCGGAATGCAATATGCATGGAGAGTTACGGCCTCTGATCTTAGTGGTTTTGTTCCTTTCGAACAAAATGGCCATAGCGAGATAAGAACTTTCATATATAAAGCTGCTTGCGATAGTATTACAGATTTAACGAGTTCGCATAGAGGTAAAAATGGTCTTTTTTCCTGGAATCCTGAAGATAATCATACATCTTTCAATGTCGAAATGCGAAATCCTAAAACAAACTGGATGGCTAATAGTGAGTCCTATGAAAATAAAGCTGAGTTTTTTGATCTTGATTATGGGGCTACTTACGAAATGCGTGTGCAAGCAGTTTGTGATGGTGACCCTGATTCAAAAAGTGATTTCTCCGAATGGAAAACATTAAGTATTCCTACGCCTGAACCACCAGATACTGCCGATTGTCCTGACTGTGTTTGTGATGATGATATACCTGATGTTGAACTGCAAAATTTTGACATACGTAACGATCTTCAGCCGGGTGATACAATTATAAATAAAACAGGAACATCTCGATTCATATTAAAAACGGTTGAAGATCAAGGTAACGGAGTATATAAAGGAATATTTTTATTTTGGGCCGAAATTTGGAAACTGAAATTCATTTGTAATTATTGGGATTTACAAGTAAATACCGATGATGTTATTGTTAATATGGACTTTGAAAGCGTTTACAATCCCCAGTTTCTGGTTGATGTAGATGCTACCATAGATTATTTAGATAGCTTGGCAGGTGTTATTACAACTCTTACAACCGATATACAGATAGATGATACCTTAACAATTGATGAAACCATTACAACTATTTATGTAAATGAAGGTGATTCGGTAATTGCTGTCGTTGTAGATGAAAATGGAAATACTTCGGAAATTGTTATAAGTGATGATGTTGATGATATTGAAGAAACACTTATTGAAGGCGAAGATGGTGAAGAGTATGTAGTAACTAGCGATGGCGAAGTAATGGGTCTTGATGAGTACAACAATACCGGTGGAGGAAATGATGGTGCAGTAGACGATTATAACGAAGAAAAAGAAGAAAATAATCTTTCAGAAAACATTACAGTTAATTTTAACGCCAATGAGATCCAAAAGTACGGTTTCGATCAGTACAATGAAGAAAAAATTGGCTTACAGAGTAAATACCCAAGCTTTAATAATGGATATAAACCTGCTTATAAAAGTATAGCCAGTTTTAGTACCGATATTGTAGGGGTGTCTAACTCCGGAAACAATATTATTTTTAAAGATGAAATGGGTATACCTGCTATTAAGACAGGTGAAGATATAACTTTAAGAGGATCTTCTAATGGTTCGGATGTAGCTCTGTATGCATATCAAGTTATTAATGATACCATAGAAAAAATTGCCGGCAAATTAAACGTACTGAGTTTTGACGAACAAGCCAAACAACTTTATATAGTTTCGGTAAATGGAGCTGCAACTCCCGACGAAACAAGTTTGCAGGAAGTTTTAAATACAGTATATTCTCAAGCTGTTACCTCTTGGCAAGTAACTAAACTTGGAAATTTATCTGATATTGTTTTCGAAGAAACCAACATGACTCATGGTGGAACTTCCGCCATCTCTGTTTATAATAAAGACCAACGAACTATAGTAAATACATTTGAAGATAAAGTAAGTAAATTAGAAAATAATGCATATTATTTGTTCTTTGTAGAAAATGTAACATTTAAGGAAAATAGTATTGCTGGTTACATGCCACTGCAAAGACAAATAGGTTTTATATATGATAACCCAAATGATAATATTATTGCACATGAGTTAGGTCATGGTGCATTTAACCTATGGCACACCTTTAGCCCTGATAATTTTATTGCTACTGAGCACACTACCCAAAACCTAATGGACTATAAGGGTGGTACAGACTTATGGAAACACCAGTGGGAATTAGTTCAGTCGCCAGATAAAATGTTGTTTGGTTGGTTGCAGGATGAAAGTGAAGGGGAGTATATACATGAAGTGCTCGGAAAAAAATACGAAGTCCTTTTTAACAAAGTTTATAGTAAGAATTATACTCTAAATACTGAATACTATGATAAAATTCAAGAAGGAGAAACTTCTAATTTTGCCCCTGAGTTTGATGACAGCGATCTAGCGGAACTAACAGATGAAGAAAAAGAATGGGTGAAAAAATGGGAAATACGTGCAAGAAAAAGCAGCGATGTTTTACTTGACATTATTGAAGCTATTCAAGACGCACCAGCGGGTGCAAAAATTTCTAAAATTAATGCCCAGCAAAACAAAGTTTATATCGTTAAATGTACGTTCAACGATTATGATTTCAATGTTGCAATATATGGACAGGGTGAATCAACTACATTAAATAAAATTTTTACTAAAGTAGCGGTTAGTAGAATTGATGATTTATCAATAGCAGAAAACTTGAAGCATTTATATGTAGATGTTAACGAAGGCCGTAATTACTGGATTTTATCATTATACGAAAATGGCAAGTCAAAACCTTCTCTTATAATTCAAATAAGTGGAAGATATGATGTTTTAGCTGCAGAAAAATGGTTGAAGTTTTTGGGAATATTAATCGAAATTGACGAAAGCTTAACTTATGATTATTTTGTAACTGACAATGATGCATGGTTTAGACAAAAGGAGTCACCATACAAAGCTATTAAGCCAACAGAAGAATCTAACAGCTTAGCAAAAGGCACACAAGTTTCAATCTTAGATAAAGTAAAAGATGATAAAAACAATGATGTTGCAAAAATCAAAATTAAGACAACTCAAAGAATAGAGTATACATCATTAAATAATCTAACTCAAGTAAAAACTTTAAAGAAAGAGTTAAACTGGAAATTGATTGAAGATTATCAAGCGATACCTCTTCCATATTCAGAAAAGCAAACTAAAGAAACGTACAAAAAATCTAGTGAGTTTATTGGTTATAAATCATGTGGCAATTTTATTAAAGTTAAAGGTGTCGTTGAAGATGAAATAGAAGGGCATTGGATTGATAAATCAAAAGCTGTAGTAACAAATTGTACTTCTGGATTTTGTTGTCAGAATTGTGGACGTGATTTAACAGTTACTTTAACTCGATTACAAGAAATTTTTCCTAACAATAAAAATTTGACACAGAGCCATGTAGATTTGTTTAATAAAGCTTTAAAATTAGGTGGCTTTAATACATGTAAGATGCATGTACATTTCTTCTCTCAAGTTTATATTGAATCTGTTGGTTTCACTAAATATATTGAAGGAGCTGGATATTCATTTGATGGAGCTTTAGATTGGCATTCAACAAAAGTAGATGTTCAAAATGTTCTTATGAAACAATCCTTTTTTGATGATAATAACCATTTAGACTATTTTTATACCAGAGTGTTGAAAAATGATAAAAAGAATGGAGATCAAATAGGTCTTAATTACAAAACATACACTAAAGGGGAAAATACTATAAAAATACCAACAGGGAACCCTAACTGTAGAAAGGTGAAAGATGATGAAAAAGGTATTTATACAAAGTATTCTGTCCCTAAAGATGAACGTGAAAATGTAAGTGCTAAATTCTTTAACGTAATATATTCTGAAACTAATGGAAATAAAGGGTTGAGTAGTAAAGATGGTTCCAAATATAGAGGACGGGGAGCGATTCAGCTTACGGGAAGAAGCATATACAAAGGTACTAGCGAACAAGCAAATTTAATTTTTAAAGGTGAAAGTTTTGATTGGGAGAAAAATTATAATGATGTTAGCTCAAAGGAAAAGGATATCATCTATTCTGCAGTTGCATATTTTCACTTTAGATATAATAAAATTATGAAATATCAAGAGGGAGTTGGTAAAATAAATAGTCAAACTTGCCCCCAGGTAACTTATGATGTAAATGGTGGAAGTCATGGTTTGGATAAACGCCAAATTCAATATAACAGAATTTCTTTAGATATATATAAAATTAATCTTTGTAATGAGTAAAACAATCACAATGAACAAACTAATTATTATTTTATCCTTATTCACTTTAACCTTAAGCTCCTATAGTCAAAATGAAACATGCGCTATAAAAACGGTGTTTAAATCTGATATACCAATTCCAAAAAATATTTTTATTCCCGATGGTTATGTCGTTAGTTATATCCAAAAACCATTAGACTTAAACAATGATGGGTTAAAAGATTTCGTATTTGATTACAATAAAGAAACTTTAAGGGATGGAGATAGCATTTTTGTGGCAATCTACTTTCAGCATAGCGATAGCTCTTTTCATTTAGCAAGATTATTTCATAATTTATATCCTATCTATTTCAAAGACTATTCAATAGAGCGCTATAGAAAATTGGATTCTAATTTAAAAGAAATAATGGATAAATATGATGAGAATCCTTTAAGAGGAATTTATTATAAAAAAAATCAGATAGAAATAGAATTTGCAATTGATGCTATGGAAACTTACACTTTGGTTTTTAACTATAATAAACAAAGGAAAACATGGCTATTAGAAAAGAGAATATCATATGTAAGTTATAATAATCAAACTATCGAATATGATGTAATGGGTGAAGAACAAATATCTATTGAAGAATTCAATTATTTTGATTATTTGTAAAAAAAATTCCCCAGATGAGCCCCAGCTCGCGCGGATTTGTAATCCGTGCAAATGTTAAGAGAAAGAAGTAAAAGGGCAGAGTTTAATAGATTTAAAAAGTATAAAAGGCACGGAAAATATTTCCGCGCCAACGTTAAAAAAATAAGAGTAAAAAAGTAAATGTCAGACAAATATAAAATACGAGATAACGATAAAGCCTACTTTGTAACATTAACAACTGTTGGTTGGGTGGATGTTTTTACACGAAAAGAACAAAAATTAATGATGCTGAATTCGTTAAAGTATTGTCAACAGAATAAAGGCTTAATTATTTTTGCTTATTGTTTAATGCCAAGTCATTTACATATGATTTGCAAAGCAGATGATGGATTCAATTTATCGGACATATTAAGAGATTTTAAAAAATTTACATCAAAGAAAATTATTCAATTAATTACAGAAGAGCCGGAAAGCAGAAGAGAGTGGTTATTAAAATTGTTTTCAGATGCTTGTGAACATTTAAAAAGGGAACAAAAATTTAAAGTATGGCAAGATGGAAGTCAGGCAAAGGTGATTTTTAGCAAAAAATTTTTATATGAAAAATTGAATTATATTCATCAAAATCCTGTTGAAGATTTAATTGTTGAAAAGCCTGAGGATTATATTTTTAGTTCAGCAAGAAATTATGCTGATATAGATAGTTATATAGACGTTTGTTTGTTGGATCAAAAGTTAATAACATATGGGTGAAAAGATAGAAGACACGGATTGCAAATCCGCGCCAGCGGAGCTATTGAGATCTATCTTAACATTAAGGAGATATAGTAACCAGCTCGCGCGGATTTGCAATCCGGGCGTTCAATGTAAATTAAAGTGAATTGAAAAGAATAAAAGTTGAAGTAGTAAAAAAAAGGCTCGGAAATGATTTCTGCACCTGCATTTTAAAAAATAAGAGTAAAAAAATAATTGTCAGACAAATATAAAATAAGTGAATTTAATGCTTAAAAGAACAATATTCATTGCAATACTAAGTATTGTATTATTCATAAACCCAACACAAGCCCAAAAAAGCAGTGTGAAATTAATTGCAAGTCCTCGAAAGGATTCTGTTTTATTACGTTGGGCTCCCACAAATTCAAGTACGTGGCGTTTAGGTAATACCTACGGATATATAGTAAAACGCTATACGCTTTTACAAGGTAAAAAAATACCGAAAGTAATACCGGAAACAATATTAAACCAACAACCATTAAAGCCGGCTGCAATAGAAACATGGGAAAAATATGCCGATGATAAATACGTGGGTATTGCTGCCGAGTGTATTTACGGTTCTGTTTTAGAAGGAGTTTCTGTTGGTGGAAATCCACATATTGCCTATAAAAAATATAAAGAAGAAAAGCATCGTTTTAGTTTTGCTTTATATGCTGCTGACCAATCCTTACACACGGCTAAACTTTCCGGCCTTTACTTTACAGACAAAACTGCCCTACCCAAAGAAAAATACTTATACAAAGTGTATATCAACTGTCCCGATTCATTGGCTGTAGATACCGCATTTTATTTTACAGGTTTATCAGAATATCAGCCATTACCAAAACCTATTGAATTAGCTGCGGAATGGGGAGACAAAGAGGTAAATCTTTCATGGAACATTCTCTATTTGAAACATATATACAACAGCTATATTGTCGAAAAATCTACAGATGGCGGTAAAAACTTTAAACGCATTAGCGAAAATGCAACTGTTCAGGTAGCAGATAAAGGAATTAATCCCCATTACATGTATAAAATAGATACCCTGCTCGACAATAAATCAACCGCTTATTACAGGATAAAAGGAATAAGTACATTTGGAGAAGTTGGCCCAGCATCCGATTCTATTTTTGGTAAGGGTACTCTACCTTTAAAAAATGCTCCTGTTATTGTTACAAACGAAGTTATCAATAACAATTTTGTAAAACTCTACTGGGATTATCCCGAGAAAATGAACGATTACATTACAGGTTTTAACATTTATCGTTCGAAAAAACCAAGCGGAAAGAAAACACTGATTTACAATGGTAAAGAACCAAAATCAAGAGAATATAAAGATAGTACTCCAAGTTTCACTAATTATTATTTAATTTCGGTTTATAGTGATAAAACAGAAAAACTATCGCCGCTAAGAACTTATTGTGAGCGTGTAGATAGCTTTCCTCCTGCTCCACCACAATATTTCTCAGGAAAAATTGATACAACAGGAAAAGTAACACTTTCCTGGAAAGCAAACACCGATGAAGATATTTATGGATATAGGGTTTACCGGGCAAATAATCCTAGGTTCGAGTTCATGTTAATCTCATCTGCAGAAATTCTTGATACAACTTTTGCTGATAGCATTAACCTAAAAACACTTACTAAAAAAATACATTATAAAGTAAGGGCCATTGACGAAAGACAAAACCAATCCGGTTTTTCAGAGATGCTTTCTATCACACGCCCCGACATTATACCTCCTGTTTCACCTGTAATAAAAAATATTGCCGATGTTAAAACTAAGCCTGAAATTACGTGGGTTAATAGTTCAAGTAGCGATGTTGTTTATCATCATATCTTCCGAAAATCAGAAACAGATTCACTTACTGTTGTGCTTGAATCCTTGGGTAAAGGTGAAAACATTACATCAACTTATTTAGATAAAACGGTTAAACCCGGTAAAGAATATACTTACTATATCATTGCAGAAGATGATAGTAAGCTTCAATCACCGGCATCAAACATAGGCTATTTCAAGGTTAAATCGGAAATTACCGAAGGAATTAAACTTAAAAAACGAGTTCAAACAGATAGAGTAAAGCTCACCTGGTCTGTTAAGACCGATAAACAGATAGAACGAATTCTTGTGTACAGAAGTGTAGGCGAAGAAGCCACTCGCCTGTATGGGAATAGTAAAGAAGATAGTTTTACGGATAAAAAACTAAGTCCGGAAAAAACTTACAAATACACAATCAAAGCTGTTTATACTGATGGTAGTACATCAATAATGAGCAATACTGTTATCGTAAAAATGTAAAAATCATAATGTCAAAACTTCATATAATCACTTTAAGTTTTCTGGTATTTGCGCTTACCATGAATGTAAGTGCCCAAGATATTGAACAAATTCTAAAGGCTGCACCTCTAACAACCAGTGGGGGCATTTCATTTAGTCAAATTGGGAACTTTTCACCGGATACCAATCAAACACTCGATCCATATTCATACTTTCTTTCAGGAAATATAAATGCAAATCTGTATGGTTTAATAAATTTACCCTTTTCTTTTGCGTATACAAATAGCCAAATATCAAGTAGTGTACCTCAGCCTTTTAATCGCTTATCGATGTCACCTTCATATAAATGGATTACAGCACATATTGGTTATGCATCAATGAACTTTTCGCCCTACACTCTTGCAGGGCACGAATTTCTAGGTGGAGGGCTTGAATTAACTCCCAACAAGTCATTTAAAATCGCTGTAATGTACGGTCGCTTAAAAAGAAGTGTTAACCCTGACACTCTTGGAACAGAACCAGCTTATCGAAGAATGGGCGGTGGAATAAAGCTCGATTATATGAATAAAAACATAGACGCAAGTGTAAATGTTTTTAAAGCTGAAGATGATATTAATTCAATAACTTATAATCTGACAGACAGCATCATTGTTAAACCCCAAGATAATATAACTGCAGGTGCAAAGGTCAAATTAAAAATGATCAATAATTTTTCGATTACAGCTGAATATGCTATTAGTGCAATTAATCATGACATTAGCAAAAAAGACAGTATTAACAATGGTTCTTCCAACTTTTTGATCGAACAACATGGAGATCTAGCTTACTATCACGCTTTTAAATCAAATGTATCACAAACATCAAAGCTAGGTCAAATTGGAGCTAGTTATGAAAGAGTATCACCAAATTATAAAACCTTAGGGGCATATTACTTTAATAATGATTTTGAAAACATTACAGCTAACTTCTCAACCTCGATAAAGAAAAGGATTAATATAGCATTAGATGCCGGATACCAAAGAGATAACTTAAATGGACAAAAGACAAATGAAAGCTCACGTTTAATCTATTCAGCTAATGTCAATGCTAAGCTAAACAAGAAATTAAACTTAGGAGTTTCCTTATCAAACTTACAAACCTATGTCCATATCCGTGATATATACGATCAAATAACACAAACCAATGAATTTCAGAACTTAGATACACTAAGTTTTACCCAGCTTAATTTTACGGTTTCTTCCAATTTAAATTATATTATTCAGGCATCAAAAACAAAACGTCAAAACCTAAATATTGGTTTTGCTTACCAAGAAGCTTCTCAACAGCAAGAGGATGATCAAGAGTTCACCGGTAATCAGATTTATAATTCTACCATTTCATACTTGTTTTCATTAATTCCACAACGATTAAATATTTCTACAACCGTTAATTATAATAACAACCAGATGCCCGAAATGACGATGAATGTTACGAGTTTTAATCTCTCAGTTCAAAAAGCATTTTTTGAACAATTAAAAGTTTCGTTAATAAGCTCTTATAGTAATTCAGCAAATAAGGAGGGAACAATAGCAGATATTGTGAATGTAAGATTAACAGGCGGATATACACTTCGAAAAAAACACAACTTTAACCTCAGTCTTGCAATGGTAAACAACAATGGTGTTCAAGGCAGTAAAACCCAATATTCAGCAAATCTATCTTATAATTTTATGTTTAACTTTCAAGTCAAACGTAAAAAGGAAAAACTTGATATTTAATCATATTTATTGAATACTGTAAGTATAAAGATAAGTGCGTTAATTTATAAATATCAACCCATAAAAAAGTTTTTCTGTTTGTAAAAAAAGAATAATTAATTCTCAAAATATCTAATAAAAAAAATATCCTTATCCAATTATATTAAAAAAAATTGCCTCTACTTACAAAACACCTAAATCACACCCTTTTTTATTTTAGTTAATTAATCAACAAGTTTACTTTAAACAAAACCAAGATTGTCAGGTTTCTTATATAAATACGACTAAGCTAAAAATAGATTTTAGATATAAGATATGAAACACAAGACCAAGAGTATTTAAGATATCTAATAATTAGCTAAAATAAATATTATCATTCTTAAATCTATGTACTTTGTACTCGTTACTAATTACTAAATTATGGAAAACACAATTAAAACAATATTGATATACTTTAAATTTTTATTTAAAGAACTTATTAGCCCTTTAAACTACTTTATGGCATTGTTAATTGGTGTTGTAATTAATTATTTTCAGGGAATTGGATTATTCTCATCCATGGTTCCTTTTATTGTACCAATAATTGTTCAATCCTTATCAAAAGCATCTGTAAAATTTGGCAATAGAAATTTAAATTTACTGGTTCGTTTACCAATTGAGAAAAAAGACCCTGCATTTGTAATTAATACCGATGGCGAGATTGTTGTTTCAGAAGGAAAAACCAAAGAACTCTTTACAAAATACAATGTCAAAAATTTCCAAGATTTATTTGAAAATCAACAGATGAAAATTATTAAGAATTTAATTAATGAAAGTTGCACTACAAAAGCACATGCATCAGAAGAATGGTATTCTCCAAGAATCGAGAAATGGTATTCAATAAATATGAAAGCGGATGAATTTAGTAACAATGTTTTAGTATGGCTTGATGATATTAGCCTACGTAAAAAATTAGACGAACGACTTAACAAAGTTCGTAATTTTAGCACCTAAATGATGCTTAGTATAGATGAGCAATTAAAAACAAGCGACAGTTACGATCGTTTAGCACAATTTATTTTAGATCAAGGAAATAAAGGTATTTTTATAACAAATAAGGAGGAAAACGGTAATTTAAAAGGATTTGTATATAAAGTATTGGAAGGTCAAATCAAAAATTATTGATCAGAGATTCCAAGAATGGAAAGGAGATTATCGCCAGATTGATGACGTACTGATTATTGGAGGAAATATAATAATAATAATCGTCTGGCAACTCTTAATTGTCATGCTAAGTAAAGTGAAGCATCTTATTGTTTTAAAACAGATTCTTCAATTCGTTCAGAATGACTTTAATATTGATAATCATCTTTTTTAACTTCTTTCTTCAATATCTTTAATCAAATCTTTAAATATTAAAGCATGAAATGGCACAAAAGAGTACCAATAAATTTTACCAGCAATACCTTTAGGATGAAAATATGCAATTACGGATAAGTGATTAATGTCTTCTTCATCACTTATTTTAAATTCAAGCCAAGCTTTACCCGGCAATTTCATTTCAGCACGTAACAGTAATCTTTTATTTTCTTCTATATTCTCAACACGCCAAAATCCAATAACATCATTAATTCTAAGTTTACTAATACTCCTTCTCCCCCTTGATGTCCCCACTCCCATCATCATTTTGTCTCCTGCACCACGCAAACGCCACATCCAGTTATTATGAAACCAACCTTCCTTACCACCAATTTTACAAAATGTATCAAAGAGAGAATTAGCCGTTTTTTTTGATATACGAGAGTAAGAGCTAATAAATTTGGCTGATCCTAATTCATGTAACTTAGTATCTAAATCATGTGAGTGCGGATAAGCATCCGACCATCTGGTTCCAATTGCATCCTGCTGCTCTATATTTAGTGCTAGAGTAATTGCTTCGGAATAACTCAATGGTTCAAAATTCAGAATTTCAGTAATGCTTGTATTCTTACAAACAACTTCATTCTTTATACTTTCGAATAAAGACATTACAATTGGAGCAGGCACAGGAGTTAATAAGCTTGCTATATATCCAAAGAATTTATAACCTGAAATAAAAACTTTAATGTAGATTTTCTTCTTACCAAGTAAGTGAGAAAAAATCTTAATCATATCTGTATATGTATGCTTTGTTTTTCCTCCAATATCATACCATTTCCCTGCTGTCTCTTCTAATTCTAAAACACCAACAAGATATTTAATTACATCTCTGATACCAATGGGTTGACAATAAGTCTTTGCCCATTTTGGCAATAAAATAACAGGTGTATTCTTAACTAAATTTCCAATAATTTCGTATGATGCACTTCCTGAACCAATAATTATTGCTGCTCTTAGAACTGTTACCTGGATCTTCCCATTTACCAATTCTACAGCTACATTATTTCGACTTTTCAAATGAGTTGACAACTCGCAGTCTTGATCTCCTAATCCTCCTAAATAAATAATTCGTTTAACCCCATTAAATTCAGCAGCATTTCTAAAATTTGCAGCACCTTTAATTTCTAACTCCTCTAAATATTTTCTCCCATGTAATAAAGAATGAATAAGATAATAAGCAACAGTCACTCCTTTAAATACATCAATTAAACTTTCATAATTAAGCGCATCTCCCACAACTACTTCACAATTGGGCCATCGTTTATCATGATCAGATGAAGCCGACCTAACTAATATTCTAAGATGATACCCTCTAATTAATAACTCCTTAACAAGTCTACCCCCTATATACCCTGTTGCTCCGGAAACTAATATTGTTCCAACTTCAGGTTTAGGAATTGTTTCTAAATCTATACAATAAGGTACATCCACGTCTCTCATATACTAATTCAATTCGTTTACTTTTATACCAGTTCATGCATTCATATATAAACACCAATATATATATTAATGTTAAATTAAATTAGAATTATAAACAATGTTTTAGTTATCAAAAGATAAGTTTCGTTACAAAAGTTCGTAGCTTCTAAAACTTTGGAATCCATCTACGAACTCGTTTCATGTAGTTTGCATAATCCTCTCCAAACCGTTTAATTAATAATCGTTCTTCATATTTTGCAATAAAATTATAAAAAATAAAAATTACGATAAACGTAATAAATAATGGAATTGAATACATCAAAATTGTAATACCCAAATAAAAAAGTAATGCTCCTAAATACATTGGATGCCTTATTTTATCATATACTTTATCTCTAATAACTTCAGCTTGCTTTCTTTTTGTGCCAAAAACTAATTTCATGCTTTTAAAAGCAAGATAAAAACCCGTTATTAAAATAATTATACCAATGGGTATTCTAATACTTAAAGATAAATTAAGATATTGTGTTTCTGTTAAATTAATAAAGAAGATATCTACAATCCAAACAAATATGAAAACAATGAGCAAAATTAATTGCCCCAAGTCTCCTAAAGGATGCTCGCCTGTTAAATCAGGTCTTGCTTCATGTTTTTTTATTTTCATAACTTTACTTTTCATGACGTTTTTTCAATTAAAGTCGCTACCTACAAACTTGTAGCTAACGACTTATTGTTGTTTTTATTTCTGTTCTTGCTCCTTTTTACGTTCAATATATTCAGTATAAGCTAGTTCTCCTTCACTTTTCCAGTAATCATCGAAATGTCTCCAATCACCACATTTTCTTTCCTTATAATTTTCTGATTTCCAATTATGAAAGAATTTATGTTTTGGTGAATGTTTTTTCGAATGATCGGGACCATGTTTAAAACCTCCAAAAATTAAACGAGCCAGTAAAACAATCCCTGCTGCTTGCCAAAAAGTGATTATAGCTAAACTGAACAATTCAGGCATTAACCAGTTCCAAAGCATCATAACAAAATATCCAAAAATAAATGCAAATCCTGCAGCTGCCAATGCGCCTAGAATTACCCATCCAAAAATCTTTAATCCTCTTTCTAATAGAGGTTTTTTTTCTTTATATTCTCTTTCCATAATATTAATTTTTAATTATTTGTTTTTATTAGTTATCATTTTTAATGTAAAAATCATCGATATTGATAATTTCCTTTAGCTTCTTAACTCCTCTGTGTTTCCACGATAAAAGAGTACCAATAGGTATCTTGAGTTTGTCCGATAATTCTTCAAATGTAAATCCATCAATTTCTGTTGCAACAAAAACCATTTGCTGATTCGGACTCAATTTATTCAAAGCTTCTTGCATTGAATCATAAAATTTTTCATCATCAATTTCGTTTAAAATAAACTCTGGAGCTTCAGAAATATTCTCTGAAAAATGATCTTCTCCATCATTATCAGTAAACTTTTCAAAAGGAATTTCTTTCCTTTTTTTTCTTTGAAAATCTGTAATTCTGTTTCTTATCGATCGATAAACATATCCAGCAATATTCTCAACATGAGCGTCAAAATCCAGTTTCGAAAAAACATTTAATGCTACATCCTGAACAATATCCTCGGCACTTATATCATAATAATTTTCATTGAAATATTTGCGCACATACGAAACCAGATTCCGGTATTCCGATGAAATAAATGATTTTAAGCCTTTATGTTCTTTTTCGACTTTCATAATATACTTGACGCATCATTTTTTAATTATTGCACTTTAGGCTATGTATTTTTTTTACAAAACTTAAATAAACTGTAACTATATAATCATAAGGTCGTCTTATTTTTAATTGCAACTACTTACAAAAACAATCGTCTATAATAATATACTAATTTATGAAATCCATTATTATGTTCAAAAATATAATCAAACACAGTATAAGAGCACTAAACAGACAAAAAAGTTATGTGCTAATAAATATAATTGGATTGTCAATTGGAATAGCCTGTAGTTTACTAATCGCCTTATTTGTTATTAATGAAGTAAGTTACGATCAATTTCAAGAAAATAAGGATCGAATTTACAGAGTTAATTTACATGGTAAAATTAGCGGACAGGAAGCTCATGTTTCTTCAAGCTGTTCCCCTTTAGGGCCAACAATGCTTCGTGAATTTCCTGAAATTGAAGATTTTACAAGATACAATTCATTTGGCTCAACTGTAATAAAATACAAAAATCAGAAATTTACTAAGGATCAAGTTGTTCATGTTGATTCATCATTCTTTAAAATTTTCTCGATTAAATTAATCAAAGGAGATAAAATAACCGTTCTTAATGCTCCATACAAGTTAGTTCTTAGTGAAAGTACTGCCGATAAATATTTTGGTATTGAAGACCCAATTGGCAAAATGCTAAAAGTAGGAACTGATACATCACTTTACGAAGTAACAGGGGTAATGGAAGATATTCCCGATAATTCTAATTTTGAAGCAGATATTTTCGGCTCATTTTTATCAAGTCAACGCGCTAACGATGATAACTGGCTATCGAATAGTTTTGAAACCTACGTAATTTTAAAACCAGGAACATCTCCTAATTCAGTTAATGAAAAGTTTCATCCGATGTTAGTTAAATACGTGGGCCCTTTAATCCAAGAATTCTTTAAAATTTCTTTTGATGAGTTTTTAAGTAGCGGAAATCAATATGCATTTGAATTGCAAAGCTTATTAGATATACATCTTGATACAAGTATTGATCATGAAGTAAAACCTGCAAGTGACCCGAAATTCTTATATATTTTTGGAAGTATTGCATTATTAATTATTGTGATTGCAGCAATAAACTTTATGAATCTATCAACAGCACAAGCAGCAAAAAGAGCGAAAGAAGTTGGTATAAAGAAAGTAAGTGGATCAACTAAAGGAATGCTTATTGGTCAATTTCTTACTGAATCGACTATATTATCCATATTTTCTTTAATTATTGGAATTGTTATTATTGAGGTATGCTTGCCTTTTTTTAATACTATTTTAAATTCTAACCTGTCATTAAATTATTTTGATACATGGTATACAATGCCGGGATTAATTGTATTAGCATTAACTATAGGAATTCTTGCTGGTAGTTATCCAGCGTTTTTTCTTTCATCGTTTAAGCCTGTATCTGTTTTAAAAGGAAGTATAAAAAATAGTATGAAAAATGGAAGACTCAGAAGCGTACTTGTAATTCTTCAATTTAGTATCTCCATTATTCTAATCGTTGGTACGCTGATTATCTTTAAACAAATCAACTTTATGATGAATAAAAATTTAGGATTTGATAAAGAGCACGTAATTGTAATAGAACGAGCCCGTGTTTTAGATAAAAAAATACAATCATTTAAAGATGAACTACTAAAAATAAAAGGTGTTAAAATAGTTTCAGGATCGACCGCAGCCCCGGCTCACAACAATAATGGGAATGGTTATACTATAGAAGGCCGAGATCAAGAATCTTTCTTGCTTGAAACAAATTGGGTCGATTACGATTATTTTGAAACTTATGGGATTAAATTAACATCCGGTCGATTATTTGACCAATCATATCCTACAGACGAAGATGCATGTATTATAAACGAAAGTACCGTTAAAAGTTATAGTATCCAAGATCCATTTACCACAAGGTTTAATGTATCTAATGATAATCCTGAAGCTGAAAAACAATACATGCCCATAATTGGTGTTGTTAAAGATTTTCATTTCAGATCACTTCATAATAAAATACAGCCATATATGTTCAGGTTTAAAGAAGCAGATATGCATACACGTTATATAAGCATAAGAACTTTACCGGAAGCTCCTGCAAACACAATTACGCAAATAGAAAAAGTTTGGAATGAATTTACTGCAAACGAACCTATTCAATATTTCTATATGGATGAAGACTTAAAGGAACTTTATAAAGAAGAGCAACAAAATGCAAGTTTATCAATTGTGTTTACAATATTGGCGATTGTAATTGCATCCTTGGGTTTATATGGATTAACTTCATTTACTGTAGAACAAAGAACCAAAGAAATTGGGATACGAAAAGCACTTGGCGCATCGGTAAAAACCATTTTTTATATTATCTCAAAAGAAATCATAATATTAGTTTCTGTTTCAACAATTATAGCATGGCCTGTAGTCTACTATGTTGCAAAAAATTGGTTAAAAAACTATCAGTATATGATAAAATTAAATATTCTTGATTTTTTAATTGGATTAATTATTGCTTTAACAATAGCAGTATTAACAATAACATATAAAACTTTAAAGGCAGCAAGATTAAATCCTGCACATTCTTTGAGGTACGAATAATATTGAGTAGTGAGTAATAAGTAGTGAGTAGTTATGTGAAATTTCTACTCACTATTTGTTTACAATTAAAATTTCTTCGAGTAGTTCAACAGCATGATTAATAAATGTGGTGCACTTTTTAGCAAAAACATCTTCCTCAACGGCTTTATCTTTTCCTTCCTTTGTACTTAAATCAACATCAATTAATTTTTTACAATTAATACTTTTGTACCTATCAATAAATTTACGTGTAAATTCCTTAATTAATTCATTGGTAAGATCTTTAGAATCATCGTCACCATCCTTGTACTTTCCTTTTAAAAAGCCAATTACCATAATTGATCCGGTAACAGCTCCACAAGTTTCTTGCATACCTCCCATTCCTCCACCAAAACCAGCAGCTATCCGAAGAGCTTTTTCTTCTTCAATTTCTAATATATCTGAGAAAGAAATTATAACCGACTGTGAGCAATTAAATCCATTATTAAAATATTCCAGAGCCTTTTCTGATCTTGTCATTTATTTAAGCCAAATTTTTACCTATTAATAACTTGATTAAATTTTTGTGTAAATACACTGTTACAATTCACTAAATTATACTTTGGAATAAAAGGTATTGTTAAGTCAAGCTCTATACAAGCTCTAGGGTTTTTTTCAAAATGTCCTATGATTTTCAAATAATCATTTACCACATCATATTCAATATAATCTAAGTCCAAAGGATCTTTACAAAAGATCTCTTTTCCGTTTTTTAAACAAATTAATTTCATTTTCTAAATTTTGTTTTATGCTTACCAAAAACCAAGCCAAATATTATTATAATGATGTCTTATTTAATCAAAACGTTGCGTGAATATTATTTATTGACATTAAATATCTTATTTTGAACAGATCTGATTATAATAAAGTTCAACAAATAAACAAATTCATTATGAAGCGAAAATGAATTTATACACAATAATTGATTAATGAAAAAGATTTATTTAGTCTTTGCAAGAAAACACCAAATACTGCGTTACTCTCGTGTTGAAAACAGTCACTTACAAAAGTAAACTCCTTGGTTTCCAACACTTCGAAAGCCTTGTCTTTGACGCTTTCTTATCAAAGACTTGAAACAAAGGCAGTTTTCTTGCTGACACTATTTAATACTTGGATTAATAGCATTTAGTTTTCACCTTCAATCACAAACGCAAATAAAAGATCTAAATCCGAACGAATATTTTGATTTTTAGATAGGCAATTGGAATCTTAACCGGAAAACAGGAGAAAATA
Organism: Bacteroidales bacterium; assembly: GCA_013138975.1. Taxonomy (GTDB): domain Bacteria; phylum Bacteroidota; class Bacteroidia; order Bacteroidales; family UBA12077; genus UBA12077. The sequence continues at coordinate 51,540 of WTBR01000057.1, read as the reverse complement.
TTGGTGCAGGAGAAAACTCGATTTTTATACCTCTAAATAATATGGTAATTCAAGAATACAAAATAGCGCTATCGAATAAACCTGCACATTTTATTTTAAAATCTGTTTCATAGCAAGTTGCGTATCTTTTACAGGGAGATTACAAACTTTGTTTTGGCAAACATAAATTGTTGTTTGCCCTTTTATCAATTTCCCTTCAAGTAAAGTTAAATTTCCTTCTTTTTTTCCTCCCGATAAAAATACATTAGGCAAATAATGCTGATCAAGCTCTTTTCGCTTAATTTCAGCATCATTTCCAACAATAGCCACCTCGAATGGTTCACTTGCAAACCAAGACATTAGAATATCCCAATTTGCAAAATAAGCTCCATGTTTCAATGCATCCTGCTTTACATTATTTAGCATTTTTTCTGATTTCTGAATTAAATCATCCTTGTAAAAATACTTTCCAAGAATAAATAAGTTTTTCGCCATTTGGGAGTTACCCGATGGAATTACGTTATCCATTGTTTCAGTATTACGAGCTATTAATGCAGGGTCAATATCTGATGTAAAATAAAACATACCAGTAGTTTTGTTATAAAAATGATCCATTGTATAATCCAATAAATCCAGAGCTTCGTTTAACCATTTTTCATTAAAAGTAGCTTGGTATAAAGCAATAAAAGCTTCAATTGTAAAAGCATAATCATCCAAAAATGCATTTATAGAAATCTTACCATCCTTATAATTTCTATTTAACCTGTTATCCGTCGATTTAATTTTCGTATTAATAAATTCAGCATTTTTCAATGCTATTTTTAAATAGTCATTATCATCGAAAGCTCTATAAGCATCGATATATGCTTTTAACATGAGAGCGTTCCATGAGGTAAGAATTTTATCATCAAGTCCGGGGCGAACTCGTTTTGCTCTTTCTTCTAATAAAATCTTTTTTGCTTTTAAAACCTTTTCTGATAATTCTTTTTCAGTGATTTTATATTTGCTTGCAATTTTCTTATCACTTTTAGTTTTAAACAATATATTATGTTCGTTTTCCCAATTTCCCTTCTCTGTTACACTATAATAATCAATAATCAAATTTGCATTTGAACCCAATATCTCTTTCATTTCCTGATGAGTCCAAATATAAAATTTACCTTCTTCTCCCTCACTATCGGCGTCTAATGATGAGTAAAACCCTCCTTCATCGGACATTAATTCTCTTTCAATAAAATCCAGTGTTTCTTTTACAACTCTTTTATAATAAGGATTTTTGCTTTGCTGATAAGCAGCCGAATACAAACTAACGAGTTGAGCATTATCATACAACATTTTTTCAAAATGAGGAACTTTCCATAACTCATCGACAGAATATCGTGAAAATCCACCACCAATTTGATCATAAATTCCACCATCTGCCATTTTATTTAATGTTAATAAAACAGCTTTTATAGCATCTGCATTATGAGAAAGATAATTGTAATGAAGCAAAAATTGATATCCTATGGGCAATGGAAATTTTGGTGCGCTGCGGTTTCCTCCATTAACATAATCAATATTTCTTTTCCATGAATTAAAAATACTGTTTAAATCGTTTATAGTATAATCTCCTTTTTCGGAATTCGAATATATAGGTTCACCTGTTTGAATACCCTGCGTTAAAGAAATTGCCTGCTGCTCAGCTTTATCTGGATTTTGTTTCACAAAGTTCGAAACCTGTAAAAGCATATCAAGCCATTGATCCTTTGGAAAATAAGTACCACCATAAATCGGTCGTCCGTCAGGTAAAGTAATACAATTTAAAGGCCATCCTCCTCTCCCAACAATTAATTGTACTGCATTCATATATATTTGATCTATATCTGGACGTTCCTCACGGTCGACTTTAATAGCTACAAAATTTTCGTTCATATATTGAGCAACTTCTTCATCTTCGAAACTTTCATGTTCCATTACATGACACCAATGACAAGCTGCATATCCAATACTTATTATAATTAATTTATTTTCTTTTTTAGCTTTATCCAAAGCTTCTTTTCCCCATGGATACCAATTTACAGGATTGTGCGCATGTTGCAACAAATATGGACTACTTTCATGAATAAGTTGATTTGAATATTTATGTTCTTTTGAATTCATAATTTTATTTTTTTCGTGCTGTTGACCACAAGATGATATGCTGAATAAACAAATAATGAAAATAAAACTTAAGGTTTTCATAAATAATTTGCATTCTGAAATTATATTAATACCATAATAGACAGATACTATCACGCTTTGTTCATGAATATCACCTGTAATAACCATATGTTTTTACTAAGGCTCATTTCATTTTTTTTTGCATATAACGTTTAGTTTTTTTATTATTGAAAATAATCAATCTTTATGTTACATTAGCAAAAAACAAAAAATGGGTAAACACAATAACAAAATGATTTATTCTTTTAAAAATGAATTAGGAAGGTTATTCTTTATTTGTATTGGTGTTTTTCTTTTTATTCTTTTCTTCCAGCCTTTTCCTCTCGATATGCTTGATTATAATAATCGATTATTATATGTTACAGGCTTTGGTGCAATAACGTTCTTGTTTGGCTGTATTATTTTTATTCTTATTCCCTTTATAATTCCACAGTGGTTTAAAATAAGTGAATGGGAAAGTGATCCTCCATATATTCTTAGCGCATTATTACTAACCTTAACTGCAACCGCATTTGCATTTTATATCAGATATGTTGGTCAGGTTTCGATAAGCCTTTACATAATGTTTAAGGTGTTTTTAGTTTGCCTAATTCCTATATTTATTCTGGTAATCTTATATAAAAACAAATCACTGGAGCTAACTATTGAACTTCTAAAAGAGCAAAACAAAAATTATCTTTTAAAAATCAGAGATGATGAAAAAAATAGAGATGATGAAAAAATTGAAATCATTTCTGATAATAAATCCGGTAAGTTAACTTTAAAATATAAAGATATTGTTTCCATAAAATCTGCTGATAACTATATTGAAATCTTTTATCTTGAAAACGATTCTGTTGAAAAAAGATTAATCCGAAGTACCCTTAAAAATATTGAATCGCAATTAGTGCATCAAACGTGTTTTATTCGTTGTCATCGAACAAGAATTGTAAATAGTATACACATCGACAAATTAGTGCGCAATTACAGTGGTTATTGTCTAAAAATGACCCATTTAGAAGAGGGGATTCCTATTTCAAGACAATATTTAACACAGGTAAAAGAAGTAATTTATACAGGTGAATAGCTGTGTTATTCGCCACTAAACAAATACCACTCACCCCAAATAAACCCTACTCTGCCACTTAACACTACTATACAGCCCTTTTGTTTTTCAAACATTATTTTTCGTCTTATATTGGGCTCGAACTAAAACCAATTTTACATGGCTAATTTTGTAGACAATTATTGTGAATTCCCTATTGCTTTAAAAAGACCAATGTGGCGTATTTGGCATAATTTAATTATTCGTTTCGATAAAGATGTTACTGCAAACTTTATGAACTATGGATACTCAGGTCTTAATGGCGATAAAGCAATTGAACTGGAAAAAGATGATGAAAAAAATAGATATTGTATTCAATTGTACGATCATGTTGTAAACAGAGTCAATCTTGAGAATAAAAGAGTATTAGAAGTAGGATCTGGTAGAGGTGGTGGAGCTCATTTCATTTCTCGTTACCATAAAACTAAAAAATACACGGGTCTTGATATTTCGTCTGGTGTAATAAATTTTTGTAATAAATTTTATAATGTACCAGGTTTATCTTTTGTACAAGGTGTAGCAGAAAAAATACCATTTGATGAAGGAAGCTATGATGCAGTAGTTAACGTTGAATCGGCAAGATGTTATCGTGATATAGAAGTTTTCTTTAGAGGCGTGCATAAAGTTTTAGATGCTGACGGTCATTTTCTATTTGCTGACATGATTGAAAAAGAAGAAGTAAAAGAAATTCGCGAGAAACTTCATAATTGTGGTTTTAAAATAGTAACAGAAACTGAGATCACAAAAAATGTTGCTAAAGGACTTGAAAAAGATACTATTCGCAGAAAAGAACTTATTCATAAAAAAGTTCCGGGAATGTTAAGAAAATCATTTGAAAGTTTTGCAGGTACCGAAGGTACAAAGCGTTTCGAATCGTTTACTAATGGTAAATTCGAATATTGGAGTTTTGTGTTAGCTAAAATCTAAGCAAGAAAAATATAATTATAAAAAAACATCGGAACATAAGTCCCGATGTTTTTTTGTTTACTCAGTTTACTAGAGGGTATTTTTATTTCTAATACATATCCAAATCTTTGCCAACTATTCCCTTTCCATTATCGCTTTCCGATATTTCATTTAGTAATTCTTCATCACTAGCACCCCATAATAATATATAATACAATCAATTTGGCTTGTACTTTATTTGCAAGGTCGGCAAGTTCGATTCATAGATGTGTAATTTCGTGAATGATATTTTTTCCAGAATTCATCCTTTGTTTCATATCCTGCATTGGAATAAACCTCGTGAATAAGGATATCTACCCCTGTTGCATATTCAACATTTTTTTTCTGTAGGCGATAAATCTCCTGATAAACAATTACCTTATTGGGTGAAGTAAATCGAAAACCCCAAGCATTTGGCCAAGTGCTATGAGGTACAGAAAAGGCTTCAAAACCATATACTTCAAGTGACTCATCTCTGCCCATAACCCAAGGTGTAAGAATTAAATCGGAGCCAAAATCAACAATTTAAGGCGTATCATTTACATTAATTACATCTATCATTTTTAATCTCTAAAATTCATTATCATAATAAAGTTTAATAAAATATTAGTTGGAATTCCAACTAATATAGATATTTTTGCAATATGAAAAATGAAAAAGAAGAACAAAATCAATCAGTGGGTAAAGTTATTGGTGAATTATCGCGCGCAGCTCATGTTTTTTTTAATCAACAATTTAAAAAATATTCAATTGGACATGCTCAAGTAAGAACATTGCATTTTATTTCTCAAAATAACGGTATTACTCAGGCTGAACTAACAAAATACCTTAAACTGGATAAATCTTCTGTCACATCACAACTCGCAAGTCTTGAAAAAAATGCTTATATAAAAAGAACTATCTCATCTACGGATGCCAGAATACGTAATATTAATATCACCGACAAAACAAAAAACATTTTTAGTGCATTAATGAAAGTATTCTCATCTTGGACAAATATACTATTAGACGGTTTTAGCGAAAAAGAGAAAATAGATGTTTTTATTCTTCTAGAAAAAATGAGAGAAAATGCACAAAATAAGATTAATGAACTAAAAGAAAATGAAGAATAGAAATAAAAACCTAACAGAAGGTAACATAAAAAAACAGCTTTTCGATTTAACCTGGCCAATGTTATTTGGAATGATGGGTATAGTTATTTTCAATCTTGTCGACACCTATTTTGTTGGCAAACTTGGAGTCCATCAACTAGCTGCCATGAGCTTTAGCTTTCCAATAGTGATGTTTATCAATAGCTTATCACAAGGTATTGGAATCGGTACTAGTTCATTAATTTCAAGAAATATTATTTCTACTAGTCGCCAAGATGTAAAAATGATGGCGAGCCGCGCCATATTGCTTGGTGTGATTGTGGTAATTGCTTTTGTTATAATTGGAATATCAACTATTCGACCTACTTTCAGCGCATTAGGAGCTAAAAATGATATCTTGAATTATATTTCTGATTACATGACTATATGGTATATTGGTGTTCCTTTTGTGGTGATTCCGATGATAGGAAACAATATTATAAGAGCAACCGGCGATACTTTCACGCCGGGAATGTTAATGGTTTCTTCAGGAGTTATTAATATAATACTTGACCCTTTATTAATATTTGGATATGGCCCATTTCCTGAAATGGGTATAAAAGGCGCTGCACTTGCTACTGTAATTGCAAGAAGCACAAGTTTAGTTTTTATTTTAATTATTTTAATTAAAAGAGAAAAGCTTCTGACTTTTTATTTTGGTCGTTTAAAAAACATTTTCGCAACTTGGAAAGATGTAATACATATTGCCGCACCTGCATCACTAGGAATGCTTATAACACCAATTTCAATTGGATTTATTACGAAAATAATTGCTGGTTATGGAAAAGAGGCTGTTGCAGCTTTTGGAGTTGCTTCTCGTATAGAAATGTTTGTTCTAATGGTTGTTGCATCATTGGGTTCCATTTTAATTATATTTATTGGTCAAAATATAAGTAAGCAAAAATTCCTGCGTATTTTCAAATCTTTAAATTACGCCTTAAAATTTTCATTAATTTGGGGTGTTTTGGTATTTGTGATTCTTTTATTATTTGGACAAGCAATTGCCTCAGTCTTCACCGATAATATAGTTGTTATTGAAATTACAAAAAAATACTTCTACATTGTTGGCGCAAGTTATGGATTTCAAGGCTTAGTAATGTTAAGCACAGCAAGTTATAACGGAATAAATAAACCTTATCCTTCAGCTGTATTTTCACTAATCAGAATGTTTATTTTATATGTTCCATTAGCTTGGATTGGTTCAAAAATATTTGATCTAAATGGTGTGTTTGGGGCTGGATTTATTGCTAATATTGTTATTGGAGTACTTTCATTTTGGTATTTACACAAGACAATTAAAAAAATGAATATTTCATAAACTGCTCATTTGTAAACTTATTTGCATTATCTATTGTGATGGAACTTTACCAAAAAAAACAAAAGAATTAATTACAATTGCAATTGGCGCAGTTACAAACTGCAAATCGTGCATGCAATAACAGAAAGAACAGGCGTATAAGGACGACGCCACTATTCATGAAGTAATAGAAGCTCTTGAAATTGCCATTGATATGGAAATTGAGCCTGTTACTGTAAATTCTCGTTTTGTTCTTGATGTTATGGAAAATACCTTTGGGAAAATAAAATAAAATCACAAATCATTAAGTCCGTATTATAGTTTTGGATTTGTTATGTTGAATAATTGAATTCTGTCCAAATCATGTAATGTTTTGAATTCGCTTACGAAGTGATATAGAAAAAAGATTGGAATCTAGCTGATTAAAACCCCAGCATGCCTTATGTACCGATGTAATAAGCATTTTTTATTCTTTCTCCTTATGACTTTTTCGAAGGCAAAGTAAATTTGAAATCACTTCCTTTTCCAACTTCGCTTTCAACCCAAATTTTACCACCGTGTTTTTCCACAAATTCCTTACAAAGAACTAAGCCTAAACCAGAACCCTTTTCGTTTGCTGTGCCACGAGAAGTTATATTTGTAGAATTATCAAATAACTTTTTAAGTGTTTCCTCATTTATCCCAACTCCATTATCGGAAATAGAAATTTCAACTTGATTTTGTTCCGATATCAATGAAATATTTATATTTCCTCCTGTTTTTGTGAATTTAATAGCATTAGAAATAAGATTTCGCAATACTGTTTTTAACATATTCTCATCAGCATAAACTTCAATTTCATCTGAATAATTATGAACTAAAGATATGTCCTTAACTATTGCAATTGAATTTGATAGTTCTATTATTTCTCGGATAATTGATGACAAAATTATTCTTTTTTGTTTGAATTTAATTTGTCCGGTTTGAGATTGTGCCCACTTCAATAGATTTTCGAGTAAAATAAGTGAGTCTTTTGTGGATGAATTTATTAATCCTATATACTTTTCAGATTTTGCAATTTCAAAATCTTTGACATTTCCTATTAACAATTCCGAAAACCCTAGAATACTATTAAATGGAGTTCTTAAATCGTGTGCAATGATTGAAAACAGTTTGTCTTTGGTAGCATTAAGTTCTATTAATTGCTTTTCGCTTTCTTTTAGAGCTTGTTCAGCATCTTTACGTTTAGTTATGTCAAGCATTATTCCGACAATACCGTAAAACTCATTTTTTTCATTGATTAGACAGGCTTTATGAAATATTATATCATGTAAAGTCCCGTTAGCATATTTTACTTTGCTTTCATATATTTGGTTTTCCGAATTGTCACGTAATTCACAATCCGCAATATAATATTTGTCAGCTAGTTCCTTTGGTGAAATATCATAAACTGTTGAATTTATAATTTTTGTTTTGGGCAAACCAAGATAACTTGCAAAAGCATCATTACAATTTGTATATTTAAAATCTTTATTCTTGACAAACAAGGGATTAGGAATTGTATTAATGATTTCATCTTGAATATTCAATTCAATTTTAAGTTTGATAATTTCATTTTCCAAATCTTGATATGTAGGTTTATCATCTGGCATTTTACGTTTTTATTTTTTTATTATAAGGTTAAATAGGTATACTAATATATATTTTTGATTTGTTTCTATATCGGTTAGAATTCCGCATTTATTGTAACGCTAATAGCTTACGTAAATTTTCTAAAGATTACTTAGCTTAAAAAATACGGATCTGTATTATTTAAATTTTACACTAATTCATGAAGTTCAACTACCCTCGCCTTTCAACAAAAAATTATAGTTTCTTTAATAAAATTAAACTTTGTCATAATAAACAAAAGAAATAATTGATTGTTTAGACTAAATTCTAAAAAAATCTTAATTACGATTCCAATATGTCTTAATTATTTTAAAAGATAATTACACTTTATTCAGATTTTATAAGTGCACCGCCTTAAACAACCTAAGCCTCTATGAATTTTACTTCTAGCACTTTAAGACGCTTCGTTTTAAGTGCTGTGTACCAAATATCCTACACATATTATTGTTCGTAAGTGCTTCAATTTGTGCTTAAGCTATTTATTCATTAAAAGATATATTCTAGAGATTAGTATTGCATCCAACTCTCCATGTTGATTCTCCCTCAATTTCAATTAAAGAATCATCCAAGCTTTGAATATCTTGTCCCAAGATATTTCCAACATTCATGAATAAACTCAACTTTTTGCGTTAGTAAATTTAATACTGGCATTTAGCAACTGATAGTTGTTTAATTCGGTGATTAATTCAGCAGAATTATCAAAATTTGTGTCGAAATCAGGCTTCCAAGTCCACGCACTACGATTTTTTGTAGCCCTTAAGCTTACAAAAACAGATCCAACTAACTTAGAATACAGCTTATAATTACAAATCATTTTCACCTTAACACACAAGGTCTTTAGTATATAAACATATGTGTGATTTTGCTGCGTTTCTTTATCTCGAATTAAAAAAAATTGAAGATAAAAAAATATCTACAAACCAACATACCGAAAATTTTTATAATTGAATATTAGCGATTATTAAGAGCTACAATTACTTGAAGTTGTGACTACAGTCGTAACAATGAAACTTTTTTCTAAAGAGAGGAAATGGTGATCCTATCATTAAAGAGAAAATTAGATATAAAATATCTAATTTATAATCTATTGCATGTCCAAATTTTACATTATTAGAGTTGCATTTTGGACATTTTATTCTGCTTTCTTTCTCATCCTTTTTACTTGAATTTATAAAATTATCCAGAATATGTTTTTCCAAGTGGTACTTATTGGGTCATAGTGATTTTTTCATTGCTTATTGCTAACATATTAGTGTTCTATAAACTGTTTCCATAAAAATAGAATTATTAACTAACAATACAAAGCTTGTGATTTTTGTATTCTTCAATCCATCCTATTCCCATTAAGAGTTATTGATAAAATTCTGTTGAACAATGCCATCCCTTGCTATTGACATTCAATCTTGAACGGATAATTTCTGTAAGGATTAGTATAAAACTAGTGGCATAATAAACTTTAAGTTCGCCCCACTTCATCAAAGTGCAATGCTTTAAAAAACAAGAAAAGCACAATTCTTAAAAATCAATTCCACAATATATAAGGTGTCTCGTTTCAAATCGGGCTTAGTTCAACATAACGCACTTATTCGGCTTTGCCGAAAACAATATTTAAGAGTTATAGGCTGTTTTTTTTATTAATTAGTTTATTATCAATATAATTCACGACTCTCTTAAAAAAAATGAGTATCTTTAAAGCTGGTTTTTACCATTTTTGATTTCAATCAGTCATTACTCCATTTTGCTGCTTAAATAATACAATCTTTCACTCCAGCAAATGATTTCTCTTTGAATTACAGATTGTCGAGCCGACATTAATTTATTCTATCGCAAATTTAACAGAGAAGAACTTATGAAAAAGCTAACCTTAGGAGTTATTGGAACTTCAAGAAAAAAAGATGAAAAACGTGTCCCAATTCATCCAGATCATTTATCACGTCTTCCGGAAGACGTACGGAAACAATTAATTTTTGAAAAAGGATATGGTGCACCTTTTGGTTTAGATGATGATTTTTTTGTTTCTCAAACCGGAGGGGTTGCTTCAAGACATGAATTATTAACTGAAATTGGCTCAGTTATTATTGCTAAACCTGTGTTAGCTGATTTACAGGAAATACGTGAAGGAGGCTTTATTTGGGGTTATCCGCATTGTGCACAACAAGGTGAAATTACACAAACTGCAATTGATCGAAAATTAACACTAATTGCTTTTGAAGACATGTTTATTTGGTCTCCAAATGGGCAAATGGGCAGACATACATTTTATAAGAATAATGAAATGGCAGGTTATTGCGCGGTTATTCATGCCTTACAATTAAGGGGTATTGATGGTCATTATGGCAACCAGCGTAAAGTAATTATTTTTAGTTTTGGAGCAGTTAGCAGAGGAGCTATTTATGCACTTAAATCTCATGGTTTCAGAGATATAACCATTTGTATTCAGCGACCTGATTATGAAGTACGGGAAGAAATTTTAGATGTTCATTATGTTCGCATTCGTGAAGGTAATAAAGGGGAGGCCAGAATGGTAACTATAGAACATGATGGCACAGTTAGACCTTTATCTGAATTAATCAGTGAATCTGAAATAATTATTAATGGCACGTATCAGGATACAGACAATCCTATCGATTTTGTAACAGAAGATGAAAAAGATACTTTAAAATCAGGAAGCTTAATTATTGATGTTAGTTGCGACGAAGGCATGGGATTCTATTTTGCAAAGCCTACAAGTTTTAAAGAACCAATACTGCATATCGAAAACATCGACTATTATGCTGTAGATCATACACCAAGTTATCTTTGGGAAAGTGCTTCAAGGTCAATATCTGCTGCATTAATTGTTTATTTACCAACAATTTTAGGAAACCGTAAAAGTTGGATGGAAAATAGCACAATTAAAAATGCGATTAATACCCTTGATGGTGTAATTAAAAAAGAGTCTGTTTTAACTTTTCAGAATCGTATGCCAAATTATCCACATAATTTTATAAAAAGTTAAAAGTTAGAACTTATTAATTTGAGAAGCTTTCATACTAAAATGGTCAATTCTTTAGCACAGCGCTAAAGAAAAACTTGTCTATAAAGTATTAGTGTTCTATTAACTTATAAAAATATTGATGTAATAAACTTTTGATTCTCCCTATCTCATTAAAATGCAATGCTTTAGGAAACAAATAAGCCAAAAACTCGAAAAGTCAATTCCACAATATATAAGGTATCCCGATTTAAATCGGAGTCATCAACATAAAGCATCGTTTTCGGCAATGTCGAAAACGATGCTTAATTGTTAGCGCTTGTTACAATTTTTGTTCTAAAACCTGATTCAAAATAATTATACTACAAATTCAATTTGTATTTAACATTTTTAAAGCTTTATTAAAATTAATAGACAAATTCCATTAAAAATCCTTTCTATATTTGACCTGTTTAAAAAAATAGTAATTAAAATAAATGCAAACAGATTAAACAAATATATTATGACCAAATCCAAATTAATTATTTTATTAATATTTATATTCTCTATTTATTCAGCTAATAGTCAAGAAATAAAGGAAACAAAATCTGCTCCCTTATTAAAAACAAACTGGCATCAAAAAGGACTTTATGCAAAGTATAGTCCTGGCAATAAAATGATAGGATGCTGGTCTACTTCATTCGCACAAATATTTTATTATCATAGTCTTTTCCCAGAAGGACAAATAGATTATACACTGAGCAATAATAATAGTATCAAGATTAATCTTGATACTATACATTTTAACTCAAAAGAATTTCCCGAGAAACTTAATAAAGAAACTTCACAAGAACATATTAATGATGTTGCAATGTATAGTTTTTGCACTGCAGCAATAATTCAGAAAGATTTTGGAACCGGAGGTTATAAGTCGGATATGGTTAAGGTAAATGCAATATTGGAAAAACATTATGATTGTAAAGTTAATTATTACGAGTATTTGCAAACTGAATTCGAGGCTATATATGATAGTATTATAATACTTGTACAAAATGAAATTGATAATAAACGCCCATTGTTATACTATGTAGAGGATTCGAAAAGAAAGTTTGGGCATGCCATGGTGATTGATGGATATAAGTTTAAAAAGAATCACTTCCTTATTCACCTGAATATGGGATGGAACGGAAATTCTAATGGATGGTATAGATTCGACAAGCGAGTATTTTTACAATATAATGATAAAGAGTGCAGAGTTTTAATAACTGTTAATCCGTCTTAAGTATTATTTGTAGTGTTTGTTTGATTTTATGATGTAAATTGGAATCAGGATTTTGTCCAAAATTTTTTACTTCATGTTGCCTGCCTTTCTTTTGCAAAAAAGCGTCAAGCTATTTTAGGGTGGGTGAATAAAGGTGCTCCGGTTTAAATCAGGCTTAGTTCAACATAAAGCACATATTCGGCTTTGCCGAAAACGATGCTTAAGTGTTACGCATCATAAGCTTAAATAAATTTTAATTTTTTTGGGTCTTGTCTAGTGTCGTATAATCTTAGAATTTAAATTCGCTTCTCAATTTCTCGATAAAACAAAGTATTCTGCTTTGTTACAACGCACTTTCGTACTTGAAGTTTCTTATTAATTAAAGGATATTGATTAGGGACTTTTGATATTTGATCGATAACAAGGTCAACTTTATTAAGAAATCGAATTATCACTTTTTGATTCCAATTTTTAGAAAGATATTCAAGAATGTTACTTAAATCTTTTTCAGCTAATGGAGACCAAATAATTACTCTAGGCATTGTACTTATTCTTATATTTTTTCATTACTTCATTATGAGCAATGCCTTTATTATTCTCAATTTGTCCAATGCCGTCAATAATTCCTTTTTGTTGCTCAGCTGTCAACTTACTCCATTCGTCCAGGTCGTCTGTGCTGTTTATATAATTTAATAAAACTCCATATGACTCTTCTAACTTGTCTTTGTCAAGACCGTCTATTTGTCTAAAAAATTTTAATTTCAGTTCTGCTATATTCATAATTACACCTATTTTTTTAATAATAAAGTAAACCTTAAATATTAACAATTAAATTATCCTATTGTTGCCGAAAAGCACTTTAAAACCTAAGATAAAATAGTATTCTATCAACTTATAAAAATAGAATCATTAACTAACAATATAAAGCTTGTGATTCCAGTATTCTTCAATCCATCCTATTCCCACAAGAAATTGTTGTTAGAATACTGTTGGACAATGCCGTCCGTTGCTTTTGGCCATGAATCTTGAACGGATAATTTCAGTAAGGAGTAGTATGAAAATATTAATGTAATAAACCCTAAGCTCTCCTATCACATTAGGATGCAGCACTTTAAGAAATAAATAAAACGCTAATCTTAAAAATTAATTCCGCAATGTATAAGGTGTCTCGGTTTAAATCGGGCTTAATTCAACATAAAGCACATACTCGGGAAAACCTAAAACGATGCTTAATTGTTAGCACACGTTTTTAGTTATAATAAAATATTTTCAGTAATAAAATGTCTTTTCTTGCAAACTCAGCTTGTAATTTTAAATAATATTCAGTCCATTCTGAATTATTAACTTCAACTCCCTTTAAGTTTTGATTTATGTCTTCAGCTAATTTTTCTTTTATTGCTTCTATATTTAAATTTTCATTATATGAAATTATCATCAAATATGAAAAGCCTCTATCAAAATAGTTATTTAAATATGTAAAACCATGTTTGGGTTTCTCAGTTTTAATTCGTTCTATTTCTTTTTTGTCAAGTTCTGTAATTACTACTGGCCAAAATCCACAACTATGATATTTGTTTAAAGGTTCAATTTCAGGAAAACAAGGTTCTTTTACAACATGAGTTATTGCTGAAATATCATCTAATGCAACTTTTATAATATCATCTTTTGTACATGCATAAAATGTAGCTTCTTTATTGTCTGAATATTTTAACTTATCTAGTTGCTTATAAAAGATTAAAGTATCATTTTCCTTTGGAGTTCTCATTCTCGCTTGACAAATATCATCAAAACTTAAAAAATCTAAATATCCAAGATACATTCCATAATGAACATAAAATGCTTTAATAATACTGTCATTTTCAAGTGTCAGTTCCACTTCAAATTTCACACAACTATCTGTGTCTCCAAACGTATTTAATGATATTAAAACACTTATAAATAACGTAATAAAATGTCTTCTTGTCATAACTATTTATGTGTGTAAAGTCGTTTCATAAATGTGTGCTTACGGCAGTTTGTCTAAAAACTGCTTCAGTGCATAAATTTAGATCAAAATTCAGACATTTTAAGCTTTTTAAGGAATGTTTGAATGTAGTGTAAAAATGAAATTATGGATTTTACAAAATATTTTTGAACCCCATATGGACTTAATATGAGTTTGAAAAGCCAAAGAATTGAAAAGTATCAGGAAAGCATGCTTTCCTGATACTTTTCAATATAGGTACTCCGGTTTAAATCGGGGTTAGTTAAACATAAAGCATTACCTGTAACGCTTGCGGGATATTCGGGAAAACCGAAAACGATGTTTTTATCATTCTACTTCTTTACTCAGCTTCTTAGGGTTTTGTCGAGTATCAAAAACTGTAACAATATATAATTTTTCATTATCAAACTTGTAGTAAACTGTAGTTTGTCTTGTTATCACATTTTTAAAAAGTCCCTTAATTACTTCTGATTTTGGTGAGGTGTCAGGATTTTCTTGAAGAATATTTAAAGCCTTATCTAATTTTTTAATAAAATTGTCTTTTACTCTTTTTGACCATTTTGATTCCAGATATTCAAGCAGTTTTTCTAAATTCCGGGATGCTCTTTTTGAAAGGACAATCTTTCTATTCATTATTTATGTTTCTTTATAAAATCTTCATAATCCACTATTTCTCCATTTTCAATTTCTTCAATTCCTTTCATAATCTCTTCCCTTTGAGACTGAGGTAAAGTATCCCAAAAGTCCTTTTTTGATTCTCTCTTTAGTATTTTCTTTATCGAGTTGAGAATACTTGGATTATCTGTCTCTAGTATCATTTTTACTAGTTCTATTTTTTCTGCTTGAATATTCATAACTTCTTTTTTTACAAAAATACAATTTTATTTACTTCCTTTCAATCCTAGCACTAGAGCAATCATATTTTATAACGGCAGTTTGTCCAAAAACGGCTCTGGTTTAATCCGGGTTTAGTGCAACATAAAGCACTACCTGTCTCGCTTTACGGGATATTCGGAAAAACCGAAAACGATGCTTAAGTGTTATGCACTGTGTTTAACTACTTTCGTTATTGTCAAATATAATTAAGTTAGAACTTATTAAATTAATCTAAAAATTATCATAGTTTGATGTCTTTCGCTCTATTTTTTTCTTCTCAATAAATTTCAATAAAGCAAATATGATAAAAACTAATCCAAGAAATACTGAAACATATAATGAAATTTTTATTACTTCAACAGAGAGATGATTCTTTATCAAACTTCTGATCATAGCTAAAACCACTGCTACAATTAATGAAGAATAGCTTATCCTGTCATAAATTTGAAGTCTCTTAATAGTTATCTGTTTACTTTTTTTCATATCATGTTGCCGTTTCTATCATAAACATTGTGCATAACAGCAGTTTGTCTAAAAACTGCTTCAGTGTATAAATTTAGATCAAAATTCAGACACTTTTAAGCTTTTTAAGGCATGTTTAAATGTAGGGTAAAAATTAAATTATAGATTTTGCAAAATATTTTTGGACAACATATGGGCTTAAAATGAGATTGAAAAGCCAAAGATTATAAAAATCATTAGAAAGCATGCTTTCCTGATAGTTTTTCAATATTGGAATTCCGGTTTAAATCGAGGTAAGTTCAACATAAAGCATAACCTGTACCGCTTGTGGGATATTCGGGGAAACCGAAAACGATACTTAATTGTTATAGGGCGTTTTATCTAATAATTTGTTTCATCTCTTAATTGATATTCATTTTTATTATTAAAACTAAAAACCCTTTGAATTTCATATTTTAAATCAAGATAACTCAAGTCAATATTCTCAAATATATTCCTAATTTTCTTTTTGCATTTTCGAATTTCTCTTTTGTCTTCTATGTAATAAATAAGCCCGTCTTTTAATTTGGGTTTATAGTATAGAACATTTACTTTTTTTAATTTTCCGTTTTTCCCAAAAATTAACAAATAATCATCAAAGCAATCTATATCATCTAATTGAATTTCTTTCTTAGATAATTCTGTTTCTAAATTATTGTCAATTGTATCTTTCACGGATTTCAAATAATCCCTAACTGGTTGATTTTTCTTCCAGTTCTCAGATTGCTTTTCAGTGAATAAATACATCATTATATGTCCGTCTTTTGAATATGTTTTTCCTTTTGTCAATTTAGTCTCAAATTCTTTATAAAGAGAATCAAGTTGGAATTCAGCCTTTAAGGAATTATAGTTTTCTAAAATTATATTTCTAAATTGAACTGTATCTTCTTGCCCCCAAGGACAATGGAAACTTTGTTGGCAATATTTTCCATTTTGGTTAAACTCAAAATTTAGAGTATTGCAATGTAAAAATAAATGATTCCATGCAGTGATTAGAGTGTCTGTTGGGATTTCAGGTTGTCCTGTTTTTATTATTCTTTGAACCATTTGTTCAACTACAGCAGGATTAAGTATTAATTTCTCAAATATATATTGGTATTGTTTACTTTGTTCGTATCCAATACTTTTGTCCTTTACTGATTTATATTCTGAAATATAATTTGTCAGAGAACCTTGAAAAACATTTATGTTAGAGCTATAAAGGTCAACAATTTGACCTGTTAGAGAAATTCGTAGATGAACTTTGTAATTTGATTGCTGAATTGGTTGAAGATTAAAGTAAAAGCTGTCAAGCTGTGCATTTGAAAGAGTTCTCCATGAATATTCATCATTTATCCGTTTCGTTTGCAGATTATTTACCTGTCCAGTTGCAGAATAAATTAGGAATATAAAAATTGAAATTGTCAGAATTATTCTCATTCTCGTATCGTTTTGCAAAAGGCTCTATAACGGCAGTTTGTCTAAAAACTGCTTCAGTGTATAAATTTAGATCAAAATTCAGACATTTTAAGCTTTTTAAGGAATGTTTGAATGTAGTGTGAAAATTAAATTATGGATTTTACAAAATATTTTCAAGCACGATATGAACATAAATTAAACATAAAAAACAAAATTTATACGAAGCGTTAGAAAGCATAAAGGGAGTTTTTAGACAGTTTGAATTTGGTGCGTTTAGCATTTCAACGCTCCAGATTTTCAATTTACTACTATTATATTCACATTTAGCACTATCCACCAGATGTATTATATTTTATGTTGGGTGCTGGGCTTGGTTGCAACTAATCCAATATGATGGTTTTTGCTTAGCCATGTTTAAAGCATCCTTTAATTTTTTTGATACAGATTTTAAAGATGGATCATCAACTTCAATTAACAGATCAATATAATTTTCAATTTTTTTTAGCAAAAAATTATTAATTTTAGTTTTAGTATTATTCTGTGGTATCGCCATGTCCTTTTTATTAATATTTGACTCAATATTCGTAAAACCTTCATTTGTTATATATTGTCTGAAATGCTCAAGATAATTTATATGAGTTGAAATGAGTCGAGAAATAAAAAAACTATATCTTTTCTTGGGAATGTTAGATTCACGGATTAACTTATGAGACACATAATCTCCTCTAAAATTGTAATCACTGGTTTTACAGTATTCCTCTTTGCTATAATTCTTAAATACCTTTTGAAAGAAATTCATATTGTTTTTTGCATATAAATACACTTTATCATAAACGATATTAATTTGTTTCTCGAATTCCCATAGTATATAAAATTCTGTTCTATCTTCAAATTCAGATTGTTTGGAAAAAGTAGTAATGTCTGTTAATTGAACTAATGGTTTTAATAGGTACCAATCTATTTTTTTTTCCTGAGATTTATATCCAGATATATATTCAAAATTAGGAATAATATGCCTTAAATAAACATATGCAGATGCATTTAATGATATATAAATGTTACTAATTCTTTGATCTTCATCTTTTGATATCTCATTCTTATCAATTCTTTCGAGAATACTGATTTCTTCTGAGAAATCAAACTTATAAGTTTCAACATCACAGCTAGCTTTCTTACCATATACAGTTATTAAATGAGCCCAACTTGATTTATTTAGGTCAATAAGTTCAGAAAGTATCTCGAAGAATTCACTACAATTATTCAAAAAGACCTTACATATTTTATAAGCTTTTTTTAAGGAAAATTGAATTGGTTTTATTTCGTCTAGTTCTCTTTCATCTATTGGAAATCCGTTAGGATTGGGAAAAGAAAAATTAGAGAAAACTGTAAGCATAAGTCTTGCTTTATTACAATATGCTGAGTTTTCATTTCTTTCTTCTTCTCTATTTGTTGGAGCTAGTTTCTTTAGGTAGTTATTTTTCGCAAAAAAACGTATAAAAGAATTAATGAAGATCCCTCGTTTTAGACATTTATATGTATTTGGGATACTTTTGTATTGTTCAATGGTTACTGATAAAAGCTGATATTTTTTGTTATCAATGGTTTCATCTTCAATAAAAGCCACAAAGGCTTCACATATTAATCGGTAATCATAATTAAAAAGTGGCATTAGAAAATAATCAAAAAGATACTCATGGCAAATAATATTAATGAAATCTATAAGTAATTTAGTTTTTTCGGTTCTTATTCCATTGAATTTTTTTACTCTTTCAAGTATTATTTCTTTTGCCCCACCAGTATAAATGAAACGCTTATAGTCAACCTGATGCCCAATAGCATCGTTTAATTGTGCACTACCACAAGCAATATTTGCTTCTCGAAATACCAATAAAAAAGTAATCTTTTTTGAGAATTCAAAATCAAGACTTGTTTCTTCTGAAATTGCTACCATAGTACTTGATAGATCTTTGATTGCTTTCCACATTTGCGGATTGATATACTCCATATCTATCTCATCAAGATTATCGAAACAATAAACATAAGAGGTTTTGTTTTTTAAACTTGGATTATCTTTAAATTCAAAAACCTGATCGGTCATAAATATTATTAAAAATTTCTCGAAAGAAATATCTTCTAAAAATGAATTTATTTCATTACAATTAGCCGGCGATTCTTCTCCGTAAAAATTGTTACCCAAATCTGAAAGTTTGTCAATGTCATCTTGCAAGTAATCTCGATAAACAGAGCCGTTCTCTAAAATAAAATCTATAGTTTTCTTCTTAGGTCGTGAATTACAACTTTTATAATACTTTTTAACTAAAGATGCTTGAACAAGCTTTATACCATTATCTATTTGAATGTGTTTATCAATGATATTAATTATTTCAAAGTAATAATTCTCAAGCTTAATTTGATCTTTGAACCAATATAAAAAAGTTGTTTTACCATTACCACTATATCCTGATAGAATATAAAATGGTTTAAAAAACATGTCTTTGGGATTAATTCTTTGAACTAGATTTTCTTTTAAATCCGTAAAAATTGATGGAGTTATAAGCAAATCCTTGATAAAGATTTCTTCTGGAAAAATTCTTGTCAGCTCCAAAGTTCTTTTCTGTTTATCCCAAGGATTGTATAAAAGTAAATCCTTTAAAGTGTAGTTATCTACTGATGTTAAGTTCATATTCTTTTCTTTTTATTTTGAATCACTTTTTTAGCACAAAAAATTAATTCATCAATCCATTTTGATTTGTCTGTTATAGATTCTCGCTTAAATTTTAGTAGAAGATTAATTAATATCTTTTCCTCCATATTGTTTTGGTCTAAATAAAGAAGTATTGAATGAACATAAAATTTATGTTTATCTGAGACATAGTTAATTTGTCTTAACTTACCGTTATCATCATTGAGTATTTCAACTATTATCTTTCCAAAGACTTCCTGAAATTCTGAAATTTCAGTTAAATCAAAATTTCGGATTATATTTTTTTCAACTGAACTTATTTGACGCTTAACTGATAGCCATGCTATAAAAATTGAGATAACACTTATTCCTGCAGTAATGAAACTTATTAAGTTATTATTCTTTCCTTTACTTGATTCAACTGTGTAGTAATATTTTTTTTCACTATTTCTTAACTCTGAATATTCGTTAGTTGAAACATTTTTTTTTTGAATTACCGAGAATGATAACAGAAAGAAAGTAAAGAAATTATGATTGAATTCATAGTATATGGTTTTTAATATTTATTCTTCTTCAATGCCAATAATATTTCGGGTTAGCTTTACACGCAACAAAATTACATGCGCTATAGTTACACATATGTCTACTTTGTGTAACTGCAAACTACTAATACAACTCTCGCAGAATCAATAATCTCGTATACATACTAAAAAATAAAAAATCACATACATAATATTTTTTTAATAAACTTAGAAACACTTATTCTAATTCATTATTCAACTAAATCAATACACAAATTACTTTCTGTAAAAATAAAAATTGTGCAATGATAGTAATAAATTATCAAACGGACATTCCTTTTCTAATAATGAAAAAGAATGTTTATTTTATAGCCAGGCTAGACTGTGGATAAGAATTATAAACAAGCCGTGGGACGGATATTTTGAAAAGCAAAACAATTACTAATATTTAGTTATCCTTACCAAATATCAATTTGCAACAAATCAGTGGCAATATTCATAATTTTAACTTTATAAAAAAGCCATAGATTCACAGATTATATAAACCAGAAAATATCATAAGAAATTATTTTTAACAAATCCACCAACTATTTTTGGACACATTACCATAATTATGATTCATTAAAAATCTGTGAATCTGTGGCAATTATTAGTATCCTCATATCCGCAAGTGAATTTTCATTCGCTTGTAGTTTAAGCTAATAGCTGTGGTACGACTCACTTAATCAGATGACCGCACAAAAAGCTGTCTATACTTCAACGAGCTCAATACAACAACCATCTGCTAATCAGCTTATCACACTGATTCGTGTCATCCTAAGCTTGTCGAAGGGGCAAAATGTTTTTGTTTAAAGCTTAGCTTTTTGGACAGCCCCTTTTTGGAAGAATAATATTAATGTTTTCATTGCCTGCCCTTTTGTTCCATAATAAAAAACAAACATCCCATTCTACTAAATAGAATGAGATGTTTGTATAAACTAGTGTCAAGTCAACGATGCTTTTTCAGTTGAAATCCTGACAGAGTCAGAATGACCTGACAGAGTTTTATACCAGACTCTGACAGGTTTGAAAAACTCTGTCAGGTCAAACCGAAACTTAAAGCTTGACTTGACAGTAGTCTGGCAAGCCTGTGGAGAAAGTATTATAAACCAACAAGTCGTTGGACGGATATTTTGATGAAGAATTGGTATTACATGCTATGCGATAAATAATTACAAAAAATGACATTTCGGTATGAAGATGCAAGTATCAAGATTCAAGACAATACCTATGTTTTTCTTGATTCTTGATACTTGATACTATATTCTTATTTATAAATGATCAGCAAGTTTAATTAACTGAATAAATTCGCTTCGGTAACCTTCCTGATCTTTTCCTTTAGCATTTGTTGCTAAATCAATTATTGATTTATGTGTAGTGTTTCCTTTATATTCTGAGTTGCGAAGTAGCATTCCAAAACCTGCTACAGCTGCTGAGAACCTAAAATTATCGGACATGTCATTGGCATAGTTATTTGTGTAAGGAATAATTTCTTCCAGCAATATACTCTTTGTTCCCTTTGGTTTTTTGTATCTGAATTTTACCGTTGCAAGCTCGTCACCTTCTTTAGCTAAAGTATTAAGTTTTGCTGTTTGGTATTTTAAATCGTTCTTTTTTAACGATCCTGTATTTGCTAACTTTATTTCGTACAAAGCTGTTACGGTATGTCCTGAACCTAATTCACCAGCATCTTTTTTATCATCTTCAAAATCTTCATCGTTAAGCAAACGATTTTCGTAACCAATTAGTCGATACGATTCAACAATCTGAGGATTAAACTCAATTTGTATTTTAACATCTTTAGCTATTGTAAATAATGTTCCGCCAAACTCGTTAACCAATACTTTTTTAGCCTCCATAATGTTATCGATATAAGCGTAGTTTCCATTTCCTTTGTCGGCAATTGTTTCCATTTTGTCGTCCATGTAGTTTCCTGTTCCAAAACCAAGTACAGAAATAAAAGTACCTCTTTCACGCTCTTTTTCGATTAATCGTTCCATTTCGGCATTACTTGATTGTCCTACATTAAAATCGCCATCGGTAGCCAAAATTATTCGGTTGTTCCCGTCTTCAATAAAATTTTCTGCGGCTACTTTATAAGCTAGTTTTAATCCTGCTGCTCCTGCTGTAGATCCACCCGATTGTAATTTTTCCAAAGAGTTTATTATTGTTTGTTTCTGAGTTCCTGAAGTTGATGGTAAAACTAATCCTGAATTACCTGCATAAACAACGATTGCAACACGATCTTCTTTGCGTAATTGAGATACCAACATTTTAAATGCTTTTTTTAGTAATGGAAGTTTATCCGGAGAACTCATTGATCCTGATACATCAATTAAAAACACAATGTTTGAAGCAGGAAGATTATCCATAGCTATTTTTTCTCCTTGCAAACCAATATGCAATAACATATTTTCATTATTCCAAGGACAATTAGCCAATTCCTGAATTATTGCGAAAGGATGTCCGTTATCAGGTTGTGGATAATCGTAGTTAAAATAATTTATCATTTCTTCGATACGAATTGCATCCATTGGTGGTTTTTGTCCATTATTAAGGAATCGACGCATGTTACTGTATGAAGCAGCATCTACATCAATAGAGAATGTTGAAAGTGGAGTTTTTATGGCCTCTTTATAACCATTCTCGTGAATTGCTGAATAACCCTCACGATTAAAATCCTCAGTGGGCATATATATAATTGGTGCAGCATAATTTGCATACTCTTTTTTAGGCCTACTTATCCTACCCGTAGATTGTGTAGAATATCCTAAAGCTTTTTTATCCCTTTTTACTCCAAATGCTAATACAACAACTTCATCCATTTCTAATACTTCAGATTCTAAAGCAACATTAATAATTATTTTAGTTCCAACATTAACCTCCTCGTTTTTCATTCCAACGAAGCTAAAAACCAAAATATCATAGTCATTGGCTTGAATAGAATAAATACCATCAATATCAGTGGTTGTTCTAATACCAGGATTGGTTTTTAATACAACTGATACAGCTGGAATAGGCAAATTGTCTTCTAAAGAGATTACAGTTCCTTTAATAGTGCGAGCACTAAGACTACAGTTTAATAATACTGCTAAAATCAAAATAAGAATTGCATTTTTTTTCATAACTTTAAGTTTTTATATTATTTAATAATTTGCGTTTCCTATAGGGTGCACGGAATAATAAAAATGCATAAAAATATTTCATCTTTTTTATTAAAATTTAATAAGTGCCTGATATTTAAAATATAACGTGGAAGATATTTTTTCAAAAAATAAGAGTAAAAGGGATGAATCTGAATTGCTACAGCAATTTATGAGTACAGGTAATCTTGAAATATTAGGCGAACTATACAATATATATATCCATTTAGTATATGGTGTTTGTTTAAAATATTTAAATAATAGAGATGAAAGTAAAGATGCAGTGAGTAAAATATTTGAGATTCTGATTACTGAAATTCCTAAATTCGAAATACAGAATTTCAAATCGTGGCTTTATGTGCTTACAAAAAACTATTGCTTAATGGAGATTCGTAAAAGGAAAACCGAAAAAAAGCGTCTTCAGGAATATTCTGAAGAAAATTTTATGGAATCGACAGAGATTTTGCACCCTATTGATGAAGCTCCGGAATCAAACCTGGAAAATGAACTTAAAAACTGTATTGAAAAATTAAAACAAGAACAGCAAGAATGCATACTATTGTTTTATTACGAAAAGAAATGTTATAAAGAAATATCTGATAAATTAAATATAGAACAAGGTAAAGTAAAGAGTTTTATACAAAATGGAAAACGAAACTTAAAAATCTGCCTTGAACATTCCAAATCCGGAATAGAAAATTAGGAAATAAAATGTCGAAACGAAAACTGACATATAAAGAGTTTAAAGAATACTTCAGCAATAACCTGCCGAATAAGGATAAACATACTTTTGAAAAAGATATGATGCAAGATTCTTTTGAAGAAGATGCATTTGAGGGTTTATCAAAACTTGGCAATGATGAATTAGAACAGGATATTATTGACATAAAATCAAGAATAAATAAGAATAGGATTAAAACTCATAGCTTATTACCTATTTGGTATAAATATGCTGCAAGTGTGGTTATTTTAATAGGTATTGGTTTTAGTATATTCTTTTTAAACAGTCGATTTTGGCAAGATTCAATGTTAAAGGAACAAATTTCCGAAGAAATGGGAATTATTGACAGCATGATACTTGAAACAGATGTAGAAATAGATAAGATTGCCCAAAGCAAAAAAGATACTTCCCAAGATTTACCGGAAGATTTAATTGCTGATAATCGAATGCTTGAAACAAAAGAAGAAACTGTTATAATTAATGATGATGTTGAAGATGAATTAATATCAGATGAGACTAAAGTTGAAAATGATCAAGTTTTGAGCCTTGATAATGAGTTAGAAATAGCAGAATTAGATGAAAATGATGAAGTTTTTAATGAAACTGAAGCTGCCGAAACTAAAATTGAGGTTTTATCGAATGAAGACCAGATGTCCCAAGAATTTCAAGAACAAATTTCAAGTGTAAATGTTGAAAAAAGTTCTCAGTCCAAAAAAAGATCAATAGAGTCTGCTCCTGTTACAACAGAAAAAATATCGTCTCGTGTTATAACAGGTAAGATAATAGGAGCCGAAGATAATTTAAGTATTCCAGGAGTTAGTATTGCACTTGAAGATAATCGTAATATAGGAACAACTACAAATATTGAAGGAGAATTTAGTTTAACTATTCCTAACGATGAAGAAGAACTTAAAACATTAATTGCATCTTTTGTGGGATTGAAAGAGCAAGAAATAAACATTGAAGACGATTCTAATATTTTAGTTTATATGGAACCTGATGTATTAGAAATGGATGAAGTTGTTGTAACAGCAATAGGAATAAAAAGAGATAAAAAAGCTTTGGGATATTCTGCAAAATCAGTAGAGGACACTGATAAAAATGAAAAAACAGAAGCTAAACCATCAAATACGAAGAATAAAACAAAATTTATAAAATATGTTATTGATAAACTGGATTACTCCAAATTAAATAATTTTACAGGGAATCATACCATTGAATTTTCCTTTACTGTTGAAACATCTGGAGAACTAAGCAACTTTAATTTTACTCTATCGCCGGATACAATATTTGATAATGAAATTATTCGTGTAATGAAAGATACCGGTTATTGGATTCCTGCAACTGAAAATAATCAGAATGTTAATTCAACAGTAAAACTTACTTTAGAAATTGATGTACAAAAACAATAGATATTTCATTTTTCAAAAAAATCCTCCGAAGCACTACCATTAAGCATTTCATACACCAAAAACACTTTATACTATTATAAATCACCCAATTAAGGTGATGCATATCACCATATATTTTGTATCATTTTAATTGTTTAAGCCTAAATTTGTACAATAATTTATAGTTGATAAAAAAACATAGATAGATTTAGTTTTAGGGTTAATTGTTGGTTTAATTTAAAAGAGCTTATATCAAATTGATGTAAGCTCTTTTAGTTTTCTAAAGACTACATTTAAAAATGAATTACCTTGCCACAAATGGACGAGCTATCAACAAAGTATTTCTCTTTAATTTTACCCCGAGGGGTTGGGAATATGACCCAAGATATCCCTCGCAATTTCACTTCGACAATCTCAGCGAATCTCACTCGGGATCAATTCAACTAGATACTTTCAGTTCATTATCGTTCCTGAAATTATAGTTTCACTGAATTAGCAACATTTTTTATTTTCTTGTATTGGCGGACACGCTACTGTTCCATAAGAACAATAAACACAGCAATCACCGGTTTTTGGTTTTATAACTGTTTTGCATTTCTCACATTCATAAAAAAACTGACACGAATCTTCTGGCATAGTTTCTTCCTTTTCATGTCCACAGTTTGGGCATGTAATTACAGATTGTAATTGAATCTTATTCATACTATTTTGTGGTTTAAATTCATAACTAAATGAAAAAATCGTTTAACAATATTACATGTTGAACGATTTTCCAGACACTTAGTTCTAAACTCTAGGTATAAAAAATGAGGTTTTGTAAATTTTAAATTACTTCAATCATAACTTTATGAAATTCTTTTTTCCTATTTCATTATCAATAACCGATTTTGTCAGTTTTTTAATTTTTTACGACTGTTTGAATGTTCATCATAATAAATAAAAATCATGAAAAGGATGCTTCTCATTTCCATTATTTCCTTATTCAATTTACAATTGTTTTCACAAGATAAAATTATTAGTCAAGGAGATTGGAAGGCCAATAGCTATTTTATAACATTTGAAGGCAATTGGGAAATAATTGAAAATAATGAAGGTAGTTATTTATTGATACATGATAATTTTAGCACCAAAAAAGCACCCGATTTAAAACTATATATATCGAAACTAGCACTGGATAATATTGATGCAAGCAATGCAGATGATATATCAAATTCAGTTTTTATTGCAAAACTTAATACCTATAAAGGTGCTTCTAAATATCGAATACCAGATGAAATTAATTTACAAGAGTATCAATCAATTATTGTTCATTGTAAGAAATTTGATAAATTTTGGGGTGGATCTCCATTATGGCGAGTGAATTAATCTATTTTGGAATCCCGTAAAAAGCTTAACTAAATAGTGTCTGTCCATAAAGTAAGAGTCTTGTTCAGAATGTTCGATTTTGAGGCTTGCGAAATTGCAAAAAACAAGGAGTTTACAATTGTAAATGCGATGTGCTGAGCGATGTCGAAGTAACTGTTTTTGCAATGAGCGTAACGAAAAAATCGGACTTTATGGACAGACTCTAAATAGTCATAGTTTGTTATCCTCAACTTGATCGAAGATCTCTTAATTTGTTTAAAATCAATTACATGATAATTAAATTCGTTGAGTTCGCTTAAGCTCAGTTTCCTATTCAAGGGAACTGAGCTTTAACGAACGAAGTAAGTAATGAGACTTTTTATTTTACTTCTTTTGTATCTTTTGTTCTATTATTTTGTCACCTTGTTTTATTAAAACAATATAAGT
This sequence comes from Bacteroidales bacterium, assembly GCA_013138975.1. GTDB lineage: Bacteria > Bacteroidota > Bacteroidia > Bacteroidales > UBA12077 > UBA12077. The sequence goes on along the minus strand of WTBR01000057.1, from coordinate 23,991 downwards.
TCCTGCTTCCTCTTTCGAGATATCTATTTCCTCAGAAAATTTACCTTTAAACTTTTTCACTTTTTTAGAATAAACAGATTTTCCTGATTCATTATTTACTTTAACAACAACACTCTCCTTATTGCTTAATTCAAATTCCAAGTTAAATTTACCTTCCGTTGGATTTGGAGAAATTTTAATCTTCTTGAATTCCTTTTTTACTGTTTTGTCTTTACTATCTTCAATATCTATTTCTGCTTTAACGGTAATTTTACCATCATCCGTTTTATACTTATATATTTTTACTTTTTCTTCTACATTTTTCAAATCATCCTCATCCCCTTCTATTTTTACGATTGAATGATCTCCATCTTGGGTTATTATTACCTTTATTGTTTTCTCCGTGTCACCTGATTTTTCAACTATTACTTCTTTAATAATTGTTTTCTCACCTCTTTCAGATTTTAGAATATCATAAGTTTCATCATCTGTTTTGATAATTATTACATTGCCCTCTTCCGTAATTTTCAGATCTCCGTCCTCATTACTTGTCCATACCATTGATTCTCCACATTCTTTCTTTATAACTTTTACTTTTTTACCATCATTGTTCATTATTATATGCTCTCGAATTATATCATCAGAACCAGAACTTATAAAAATCATATTTTCTTCGCTTTCCACTAATTTTGTATCACCATCTTCTGATATAAAAATCATCTTTTTCATTTTAACAGAATCTCCTTCCATATTCGCATCAATCGTATGCCAAACATGCTTTAAGGAATCTTTTGAATGATATTTATCAGATAGTGCAATAAATTTCATCCCTTCATGACCTTCAATGTTAAACTCTTTTAAAATACTGTCGATATTCACATCCATTCCTTCAATATCCCCAAAATGATACAAGCCCTCTTTATCTGTACCTTCAAATACAGTATCAATTTCAATAACTTTACCATTCTCTTCTTTTACTATCTTCAAATGAACTTTCTTTTTTTCTTGATCTTGAGCATTTAAAGCTAATAGACTTGCAAAGAATATAATTACGGTGGTTAATAAATACTTTTTCATAATATGCGTTTTAGTTAAATTATTAATTTTTGATTTCAGAACAAAACTACAAGTCTTTGATATGCAAAGCAGTTAAGGATCGGTTAAATTTAGTTAAAGAAATGTTAAAGTTAAATTTCAGGTATATTTTATCTTTATCTTTGACACTAAATATGAATTTATGAAAAAATATGGATTGCATTTTATAGTAGTATTTATGACTATTTCACTAATAGGAATAATTGTAGTACAGTTATTTTGGATTAAAAATGCAATACTTGTTAAAGAGGCTGAATATGAGAAAAATATCCGTGAAGCAATTAATAATATTATTAATCAAATTGATATAAAGCATACATCTGTATTTATTACTGAAAACCTGGATAATTTCACAATAGAGAGAATTGGTGTAAAATCAGATGAAATTAATACTGAAGATCTTATACACTATTTTTCTGATGACAGTGCTGTAAATATCAATAAGGCTGTTATAAAAATCAAAACAGATAAAGACAATCATTTTAATTTAATTACAAATAAGGATACAAATACTAATTTTTTAACGGTCGTAGGAGAAAATACAAAGGATATTCAAATATTAAGTTCCATAAATCATTCTGGAAATAAAGATGAAAATTATATCATTGTTAAAGACTCAATAGTTAGTGATAATCAAAAAACAGTTTCATATAACATTACAAATAAGTATAATAAAGCATTTACCAAAATGTTGGTTGAATATGAAACTCGCTTAAAACCTATAGAGAGGATTGACATTGCTAAACTTGACACTTTAATAAAATATGAAATATTGGAAAAAGGACTGGATTCAAATTATGAATTTGCAATAATAAATAGCGAGAATGATAGCATTGAAAAGCAATCAGAAGGATTCATTCCTGATTTTATTTCTAAATCTCACAAAGCAAATCTCTTTCCAAAAGATTTAGTAGAAAAATCAACTTTTTTATATCTATACCTTTCCGGCAAAAACAATTTTATTTATAAGTCAATCTCTTTAATGTTGTTAGGGTCTATATTTTTCACACTAATCATTATCCTAATATTTTTCATCACAATCAGAATCACTTTCAAACAGAAAAAAATATCAGAAATCAAGTCTGATTTCATAAATAATATGACACATGAGTTTAAAACTCCAATAGCAACGATCTCTTTGGCAGCTGATTCTATTAAAAATCCAAAAATAATTTCCGATGAAGGAAAAATAAATCATTATCTGAAAATTATTAAGGAAGAAAACCGGAGAATGAATAATCAGGTGGAAAGTGTTTTACAAATATCTTTATTAGAAAAAGAAAAATTCAAGGTTAAATTATCGGAATTTGATTTACATGAGCTAATCCAAGCCGTAATACAAAATATTAACTTAAAAGTGATTGAAAAGGGTGGTAAAATGAATGTCTCTCTGCATGCCGAGAATCCTTTTGCTTTGGTTGACGAAACTCACTTCTTAAATATAATTCATAACCTACTCGACAATGCAATAAAATATTCTCCTGACGATTTACATATAAACCTTAGTACGCAAAACCAGAATGGAAGTATTAAAATTACCATAGAAGATCAAGGAATAGGAATTAAGAAGGAAGAACTGGTTCGGATATTCGATAAGTTTTATAGAGTTTCGACAGGAAACATCCACAATGTCAAAGGTTTTGGATTGGGACTTAGTTATGTTAAAGCCATTGTAAATGAATTCAATGGAACAGTTCATGTAACAAGTGATTTTGGGAAAGGATCACGATTCGAAATTATTTTACCAATAATACCAGTAAGCAATGGAAAATAAACATAATATATTTTTAGTCGAAGATGATGAAAATTTTGGTTCGGTGCTTAAATCATACCTTGAAATGAATGATTTTAACGTTTTGTGGGTTAAAGATGGCGCAAGTGCTATAGTAAAATTTAATTCTCAAAAATTTGATTTCTGCATTTTAGATATTATGCTACCTAATGTAGATGGATTTACAATTGCCAAAAAAATCAAACAATTGAATCCCGAAATTCCCACAATATTTTTAACAGCTAAAACCTTAAAAGAAGATGTATTGGAAGGTTACAAAATTGGTGCCGACGATTACGTTACAAAACCATTCGATTCTGAAGTTTTACTCTACAAAATAAAGGCAATAATTAAACGAAACTCAGAACAAATAGATAATTCACACAATTTCACTATTGGTAAATACACATTCGACTCGGAACTAAGAACCCTGAGTATTAAAGATGATTCTGTAAAGCTTTCTCCAAAAGAAAGTGAATTATTAAAAATGCTTTGTTTACACGAAAATAAAATTCTTGATCGTGATAAAGCCCTGAATAAAATTTGGGGCGAAGATGGTTATTTTACTGCCCGAAGTATGGATGTTTATATTACTAAACTCCGAAAATATTTAAAAAATGATCCCAATATTGAAATTGAAAATATTCATGGAAGTGGGTTTATCTTTAAAATAACAAAGTCCTAAAATACATACAACGACTTTCATCCAGTTTAAGATGCGTGCAACGGCTTTCAGCCGTGGTACGTGCAAAAGCAAAGCTTCATTTACGTCTTGCAACGGCAAAAAGCCGTGGTACGTAAATATTAGATTTAACAAATACATTTTAATCTGTTGCATCGCAAAATAACGATACCACGAAACCAGACAAATTTTGGTACATGCAACGGCTTTCTTAAGTTGCGTGCAACGGCTTTCAGCCGTGGTACGTACATATAAAGCTTAACACATTACACTTCAGTCAGTTGCATTACCATGGCGATACCACGAAACCGGACACAAACATAGTAATCCGTTGCATCGCTTAAAAAAAAGCGATACCACGGTCACAGGTACAATAAAACCATAAATTTTTTTCTTAATTCCATTATTCTGAATCACACAATTTATTTAAATTTGATATTAGGTATAAACAATCATCAAATCTCTGAATAAGGTGGAAAAAGATATAATTTATCATTTATATAATAGAGGGAATAATAGTCAAAAGATATTCTTTAATAGAAAAAATTATTTGTTTTTCCTGCAAAAAGTTCGCAAACATTTGTTCCCTCACTGTGATATTCTGGCTTATTGCTTAATGCCAAATCATTTTCATTTTATGATTCATGCGAATGAAAATTCCATTAAAACAAAAAAGTATGGTAAAGGTGTAGCCAATATTTTCTCTGAAAATCTTCGTATAATGTTAAGTAGTGTCAGCAAGAAAACTGTCTTTTTTCAAGTCTTTGATAAGAAAGCGTCAAAGACAAGGCTTTCGAAGTGTTGGAAACCAAGGAGTTTACTTTTGTAAGTGACTGTTTTCAACACGAGAGTAACGCAGTATTTGGCGTTTTCTTGCAAAGACTAAGTAGTTATACACAAGCAATTAATAAACAAAGAAATAGAACAGGCTCACTTTTTCAACAAAATTCAAAAATTAAACCTATAAATGATATTTTCCATGGTAAAATATCAAAACCTTCAAATATTGGACACGATTATTATTGCTTTCATTATATTCACAATAATCCTGTAGATGCTAACTTAGTTGTTAAAAATGAAGATTGGGAATTTTCTTCATATCGAGACTATCTGGGATTGCGAAACGGAAGCTTAATAAACAAAACGCTTGCCTTGAAAATCATTTCATTGGAGGATGATCTATTTGAGAAACAAAGCATACTAGATGAAGTATTGGTAAAGTTTTAATCTTTCATTGCGTGCAACGGCTTATAGTGCGTGCAACGGCTTCCAGCCGTGGTACGCACATATTAGGCTTAACGTACAAACTAATAATCCGTTGCATCGCTAAAAAGCGATACTACGGGCACAACATCCAAACAAAGTTTCTTAAACCCTTACACTACGTGCAACGGCTTTCAGCCGTGGTACGGAATACTTGACCCCTTGCATCGCTTAAAAAAAAAGCGATACTGCGGAAAGCGATACTACGGACACAATCAGACAGACAAATACATTACTTTTTTCTTCCGATTAACAAAAGTGAATCCTTGTCTTCAAACTCTTTATATTCTTCGATTGATAGAATCCCAAAATACTTCTTAAAAATTTCTTCTAGTACCGTTTCGCTATGATAATTTACAAAAAGACCTTTAAAAATTTCAGAACCTTCTCCTTTCCAAAAAGAATGGCAAATTATTCCATCAGAATTTAAAATCTCATATTGTTTCTTAACGGAATCTATCAATTCATTATCCTTTAAATGATGCAAAACTTTATTTGAATAAATTCCATCAAATTTCTTATCCGTTTTTAAGGTAATTGCATCTAATTCAAGGAAATCCCCTTTGTGATTTTTACTAATCAGATGATTCATAAATTCAATTGAGTTATCAGAACCAATAACATTGTATGATTCCCTTAGGATTTTCCAATCTGTTCCCGGCCCGGAACCTATTTCAAGAACATCTGAATTAATTGGCAAAACCTGTTTAAGTTTTTCAATCAATTGACTTCCATTAACATCTTTTGCTAATTCGATATATTCTTCAACCGATTCTTTTGTTTTATAATACTCTTCTTTCATCTTGGTATAAGTTCTATTGGCTTACAACAATATTGTACTACAAATTGTTTGAGAGTTTTAGCATTTCACTTACGAAGAACATTTGCGCATGCTCTTCATATTCATTTCTACTATCAGAGCCAATAGAACCATGTTCTTTTTCTATTAACTCGGATAAACTAAGTAAGCTAGATGGAGTATTGGTAAAGTTTTAATCTTACAGTGCGTACAACGGCTTTCAGCCGTGGTACGCACATATTGAATTTAATCCGTTGCATCGCTAACAATCCGCAGAACAAAAATCCATAGCATTCCTAAAAGTGATTCTGCATACACAATGTTTTAATAAACTGCATGCAACGGCTTTCAGCCTTGGCATTGTACGTCATATGTGTGCAATAACTCTTAGCCATAGTATGCTTATAACCAATACTTTAATTTAATCCCTTGCATCGCTAAAAAGCGATACTACGAACATAACAGCCAAACAAAGTTTCTTAAACCCTTACACTACGTGCAACGGCTTTCAGCCGTGGTACAGAATACTTGCCCCCTTGCATCGCTTAAAAAAAAAGCAATACCACGAGCAAAGAGATACTACGAACAAGGACTAAATCTAAAAACAAAACTTTGTACATTAATCCGTTGCATCGCTAAAAAGCGATACTACGGACAAGGGACATAAACAAACAAATAAAGTTTCGAAGGATTAATTTAGGTATATAATGACGCTTTGTATTTTTCATTTTTATTAATCTATATTCTTGGCTATTCGAAATCCAAGGTCATCAATCTTAAACGCAATTGGGTGGCTTCTTCGACGATTTGTTGCTAAACAACCTCTTTCTTCATCATTCCAACCGCCTCCACGAAATATCCTATATGAACCATAAACAGTCTCATCGTAAATATCGGAACACCACTCCCATACGTTTCCCAACATATCATACAATCCCATTTTATTAGGTGCTTTTGTTCCTATATCGTGGGTTTCTCCATTAGAGTTTTTTTTATACCACGAAATTGAATCAATTTCTCCATATCTAATTTCTTTCGTTCCTGCTTTACAAGCAAATTCCCATTCAGCTTCTGAAGGAAGTCGAAATCCATTTGCCTTGGAATCAAATTTTATTTCTTCTTTTTCTGCATCAATTATATAACATGGATTTAGTCCACTTTTTTCTGAAAGCAAGTTGCAAAATTCAATTGAATCTTTCCATGAAACACATTCAACGGGTCTTTTTTTTCCTTTAAATTCACTTGGGTTTTTATTGCTTATCTCCTTGTACAAATCCTGCGATATTAAATACTTTGAAAGCAAAAATGGCTGTATGGTCACAGTCCATTGTTGATTCAATCTATCATCTCTTAGGGTTATTTCTCCATTAGGAATTTCAACCATTAAGTCCCGAATTGTTTCTGTTATTTTGCTTTGCTTATTAATCATTTTTCTATTTCAATTTATTCGGATTAACTTATTTGTAAACGAAACCGGAACGGACAATTTAAGATACGTACAACCGCTTTCAGCTTACAGTGCGCACAGTGCGTGCAACGGCTTCCAGCCGTGGTACGTAAATATTAAGCAATACATTGATTCGTTGTTGCATCGCTAAAAACAATACTTTGTGCAAAAATCCCTTGCATCGCTTAAAAAAGCGATACTACGGACACGGACAAGGGATAAAAACAGACAATATTTACAATAAGCCCATTAATTTAAATATTTTCAATTTATGTTTTTTATACATTTGGCTTGCCCAGTTTTTAACATCAAATTCTGTTTCTAAGTTAATGCCTAAAAGATTTATAAATGGAACAGATAATTTTAGTTTCATTTGAAAATTATCCGTTTTCTTTAAATCGGTATAGATTTCCTTTAATTTGTCATCCATATCTCCATCAAAATGTTCAAATGCAGTGGCTATCCATTGCATAATATCACCGATAATTTCAGCCGTTTGTTTTGCATTTATTTCTTTTATTGCTTCCAGTATGCTGGCATCTGTAATTTTACTGTTATCAAGTAAATTTATTAAATACTCAGAATGTGATTTTAGTTTTTTCTTGATTTCTTCTTGATTATCAAGAATTGTTTCGTGGTCACATTTTAGTTCTTCTATACCACAAGATACATTATCAATCTCTCCTTTTAATTCTTTTACTATTTTTAATACCTCATCCTGACTTGAAACACCTTCTAATAACTCCGATATTTGAAACTTCGTTTTTATTGGTTTATAAATAGTATAATTCTTTTCACCATCTTTTTCTCGTTCCAATAATTCTTCGTAATCAACAAAAGCTTCAACATCCGGCAATGGAATTAACATTCTTGGTTTATCACTCAGTTTCTCATTAATTAAATTAATTAGATTCCGAATGATCGCCATAAATTCTCTTTTCTTTTTATGTTCACCCGTTACAATTATAAAAATTCTGTTTCGGTAATTTGTAATTAGCGCATGACATCCATCATAAACTAATACACAACCTGTACGCCAAATCTCTTTATGGAAGCAATGCATTTCTACCAAAATACGAGGCATGGTTGATTTCGGCAAATAATCGTACTCATAAACAAAGCGAATACAGTCTTTTGAATCCCTTATTGGTTCGGTTATCACCATCGGTTCGTTTGTGTCGAGCAAATCAGGAATAATAAATTGTTTACGTTTCGGCAAATAAAAACAGAGTTTAAATTGACAAAGAATATCTACCAAAAAACGTCTTTGATTATTTGTGTACTGTATTTTCTCAGAATTGGCAGTACGGTATATCTCTTTTTTATCTTCTTCTTCATTAATAATAAAATCAAGCTTATCAATACTCACTATTCCTTTTTTATCTCCTGCATAAGCCGAAGTTAGAATCTGATAAACACCATATGTAATCCAATAGGGATCGAGCACATAATAATCGTAAGATTCCACTTCTTCAAAGTGAAGGACAAGTCCTAAATCATGTAAAAAGGTAATGGCGTTTTTTTGTGCGGATTTATCATTAAGTTTAAATTCTTTACAAATATTTAAAAACTTGGTTTCGTCAAGAAAATAACCTGCTTTTGTTTCTTCCTGTAATTTCTCTTTTATACTAATCCATCTTTCGTCAATGTCTGTATCGAATAATTCCGCTTTTGGTATAAACTCTTCCAGTTTTTCTTTTAATAAATCAATATTCTTTTTAGTGCTGCACGAAGCTTTGATAAAATATTTTATTTGTGGAAACTCTTTTTGTAATTCATACTCGTTTTCAAAACCAAAACCGGAGTTTACATCAATTTGGTTAGCAACAATAATTATAGACGAATTACCACCCGTTGCTTTAATGCGTTTAACCCATTGCCTTATTTGAATTGATACATTTGCATCTTTACGTGCATCGAGTACCAATATATACACAGAACGTTTGGTTAAGAAAAACTGGTGGGTAGCGTTCATAATCTCCTGCCCTCCAAAATCCCAGAAATGCCCTGTTAATTTATGTAGTGATTTTTGTTCCTGAAAAGTATCACACTCTCCAAATTCTATATCTTCAATATTAACACCATCCGTTTGTACTTCATCTTTGTCAAATGTATCTAATTTAAGCCTTCTTAATAAAGATGTTTTACCCGCTTTAGGCTCACCAATTAAAATTACTTTTATTTCATCGAGTTTTTGCTTTGTGGCTTCGAACCAATCTAAAACCGACTGTCTCCCTTGTTTTAAAATTTCCATGGGAGGCGACTCAATGGGATTATCATAAAGACAAAGCCCTTCTCCCCCATATTTATCTAAATTTATTTCCATTTCTAATTGGAAAATGAATACTGGAATTTTCTTAAGATTATTTGAGCTAAGATTTAATTTTTTTAAACAGATAAAGTTTTCTAAAAAACAAATATCAGAAATTTTATTATTGCTAAGGTCTAAAGTTTCTAATCCGATAAGATTTTCTAAAAAACTAATATCGGAAATTTTATTTGCACTAAGGTTTAAAATTTGTAATCCAACAAGATTTTCTAAAAAACTATAATCGGAAATTTGATTTGCTCTAAGGTTTAAAGTTTGTAATCCAACAAGATTTTCTAAAAAACTATAATCGGAAATTTTATTAAAGCTAAGATCTAAAGTTTCTAATCCGGTAAGGTTTTCTAAAAAACGAATATCGGAAATTTTATTTAAGCTAAGATCTAAAGTTTTTAATCTGGTAAGATTTTTTAAAAAACGAATATTGGAAATTTTATTATCGCCAAGGACTAATTTTTCTAATCTGGTAAGATTTTTTAAAAAACGAATATTGGAAATTTTATTATTGCGAAGGACTAAAGTTTCTAATCCGGTAAGGTTTTCTAAAAAACGAATATCGGAAATTTTATTTAAGCGCAGGCTTAAAGTTTCTAATCGAGTAAGATTTTTTAAAAAACGAATATCGGAAATTTTATTATCGTGCAGGCTTAAAGTTTCTAATCTAGTAAGGTTTTTTAAAAAACGAATATCGGAAATTTCATTATGACCAAGATATAAAGTTTTTAATCCGGTAGGGTATTCTAAAAAGCTATAATCGGAAATTTTATTATAGCTAAAGTCTAAAGTTTGTAATTCGGTTAGGTTCTCTAAAAAACTAATATCGGAAATTCCCCAACCAGATAGCAGTGAAGACATGTAAAATTTTTTTAGATTTTTTAGATTTGTAATTTTTGAAGGAATTGTTTCAAAATTGTTTTTTGTACCTGTATTAGAGCTTTGACTTACTTTATTTTCTTCAAAATTCCACCATATGTTAGCTAATATTAAAATTTCCAAATGAATACATTCAAAAAGTTCTGGGAGATCATTTAAATTTGTAATGCCACACTTGCCCAAATCCAAATAGGAGTTTTGGGTTTTCTGGCACTCTTTTATTAATTTTCTGGCCTGGCTTAGGTCGTTTTTTATTGTGGGTGTTTGTGTGCCTTTTTTTACCATAATAGATTCTTAGAAATTATTATTCATATAAAAATGTAATACAGAAACAAGGTTTTCTTATTACATTAATTCCGCAAGTAAATTTTCATTCATTTAAATATTAAGCAATTAGCCGTGTCACGGTTAACTAATATAGATAAACCGAAATAATAACCAACTTGGCGATTATTAATAAATCCGTAACACGGTTTATACGCTACTACTCCTTATAAGTAATCTTACTAACTATATAAATAGCAGAAATTGCCAAAACAAAAGAAACAAATCGAACAGAAACAATATTTTCCAAGGCATCGATATTACTCCAAATTATTGTTGAAAAAGAGCCTGTTAACATTCCTGCTATTACCCCTTGGCTCGTAATTTTTTTCCAGAACAGAATCAGTAATAATGCAGGCCCGAATGAAGATCCTAATCCTGCCCATGCGTATGATACTAACTCGTAAATTAAGTTCTCTGAAGATATCGCTATTATAAAACCAATTGCTCCAACAACAATTGTAATTATTCGGCTTAATTGCAATAGACGTTTTTCCGTTACATCTTTCCCTAATGTTTTATGGTAAAAATCTTCTATAACCGATGATGTTATAATCAATAATTGGCTATCGGCTGTAGACATCATTGCTGCAATTGCTCCTGAAATAAAAATACCTGCCAGCCATGTTGGTAAAAGTGTATTTGCTAAATGTGGCATAATTTCTTCTACATCGGCATAATATCCATTTCCGTGTAGTGCTAAACCAATTAGCCCTATAAGCATTGCTCCTACAAATGCAGGAATAGCCCATGCAATTGCAATTGCTCTGCTGGTTTTTATTTTATCGGCACTTTTAATCGCCATAAATCGTGTTAACAAATGAGGTTGCCCCATGTAACCTAAACCCCAGCTTAATCCACTAATAATGATTGCCGCTGCTGCCCAACCCGTTTTATTATTTACAAAACTGTTAAAATTTGATCCCTCTGCTCCTATCGCATCAGAAAAAGATACGCCTCGCTCAGCAATTTCGATAAATCCGAAAATAGGTAAAATTACAAGTGCTCCTATCATTATTATTCCCTGAACTAAATCTGTCCATGCAACAGCAAGAAAACCTCCCATCATGGTATAAAATACGATAACAACTACTCCAATTATTATTCCCCAAACATGCGGAATACCAAATGTTACAAAAAGTACTTTACCAGCTCCATTAAACTGAGCGGCTAAATAAAATGTAAAAAAGAAAATTATTATCATGGTTGCTAAAACCCGAATATATTTACCCTGCTCGCCAAATCTCTCAGCAAAAAAGTTAGGTAAAGTTATTGCATTTAACCTTTCCGATTCGATCCTCAATTTTTTTGCAATTACAAACCAGTAAAATATAATACCTAAGACACAACCGGCTGCCGTCCACGATTCCATAAAACCAGCCGCTACTGCTGCTCCCGGCAATCCTAATAATAACCATGCCGATTCACCCGATGCTCTTTCTGAGAATGCTACAACCCAAGGATTTAGTTTTCTCCCTCCAATAAAAAAATCACTGTGCGATTTATTGTTTCTATACGTTATGAAACCAACGATAAAAACAATTATCAGATAAAATATAAAACCGATTAATGTATAAGTCATAATTTCTATTTTAAGGATTTACTTATGTTATTATAAATATTTTATTATTTGCAAATTACGAATCAAACCAATTTAAGATAAAATATTTTAAATTGTTTATTGTTTTGCTTAAATTAAATGAACATCTCACATTTAGTAATGCGTAATACTCAATATCCGCAAGTAAGTTATCATTCATTTAAATATTAAGCAATTAGTCGTGCTAATGTTAAGCAATATAGATTACAAGAAATTATAATCAACTTACTGATTATTAATAAATCCGTGCCACGAATTGCGAATTTAATGTAATACGTAAATTTTATATTTTTTTGTTTAAGTAGCTAAAGATAAAATATTATCGTAATTTTTAAAAAAAAATATTGATTTATGACATTATAACATAACAAAATCAAAGAAATCACCCTATATTGTCATTAATAATATTTAGGAATAATATTTGATTATCTTAGAAATATATTATCAAAAAGAGCTGTAATGGATTATAAAGAAATTAAAAAAAAGCATCAACATATTTCAAGATTAATATTAGATAAAGAAATTTCATCGGCAATAAAAGAATTGTTTGATTTTGCTTCCAATACTAAAAAACAATTCCATCAAGTTCAAATAGAGAAAGTTAAGGATACTTACTTAAATATATTAAAGCATTCATTTTTAGGAATCGATGACCCTGAGCGAGACAATATTTATTGTTATGTTCAACGATCATTAATCGAACTTACCGATAAAATAAAGGAATGTTTACTTACCGAGTCTTCAAATCTTACCATTTATAAAATGAAGTGGTCGATTGAAAAAGAATTGGAACATCATTCGGATGAAGCTTTTTCCTTAATCAACAATCTCACTTTTGATAATGAACTTGACAAAATCCTTAAAGAGAATAATATTGATTTAACGAATAATAAAAATGATGACACTAAAATTACATCAAGACAAAAAGCTCTTAAAGAGCTTTTTAATTTTCTTTGGTTAACAGATTCGTATCAGGAAGTTGAAAATAAAACCATTGATTCGATATGTTATTCTGACAAAATTCCATGGCACGATAAAAGCCTAATTGTAAGTGCACTTACCTTAAGTTTACTTCGGATATTTGATGTGCAGAAATTTATTGCTTTGCTTAATTTTTATCATACTAACGAAAATCAGGTTTGGCAACGTGCTTTGGTTGGTATTATATTGGCTCTATATAAATACGACAAACAAATAAAATTATATCCCGAATTAGGTAAACAAATTCTAAAACTTTCAAAAGTTGAAGATATCAATAAACAATTTGAGACTGTATTAATTCAGATTTTCAAATCAAAAGAAACAGAGAAAATCACTAAAAAATGGGAAGATGAGATTTTACCTGAAATGATGAAAATGCGGCCTAAAATTGAAGAGAATCTTGATCTGGAAAATATTATTAACGATCAGTTTATGGAAGATAAAAACCCCGATTGGGAAAAGGTTTTTGAAGATTCTCCTAACCTACTCGATAAACTTCAGGATTTCTCGCAAATGCAAATTGAGGGTTCCGATGTATTTATGAGTGCATTTTCTAAACTAAAAAACTTTCCATTTTTCAATGAAATTAGCAATTGGTTTACGCCTTTCTATAAAGAAAATGAGCACATCGACATAATTGTTGAAAAAGAAGAAACGAATCTTCAAGAATTTATTGAACAGCTTGAGAAATCATTTCACATGTGTAGTTCCGATAAATACTCTTTTTGCTTGAATTTGCAGTTGGTTCCTGAATCGCATAAATCAATGATGATGGAAATGTTTAATGAAGAAATGCAAAGCATGGAAGAGGTTTCTAAAGATGAAAATCTTTTTAATCAATTTGCCATATCTAAAAATATCATTACCCAATATTTACAGGATTTATATCGATTTTATAAACTAAATCCGCATAAGAATGAATTCTCAGATATTTTCAAATGGAGTTTCGATGTTCAGAATTCCGACTTTTTCAATAAAATAATAACAGACAAACAAGTTACCAGAAATATTGCCGAATTTTTCCTTGAAAATGAGCATTATGACAAGGCTGTGGAAATATTCAAAATCATAGAAAAAACGGAAGAGAGTAATATTGAGCTATTCGAAAAAATTGGCTATTGCTATCAACGATTAGGTAAATATAGTGAGGCTTTAACCTATTATAAACGTGCTCAACTTCTGGATGAAACTAAAGAATGGATTATTAAGAAAATTGCACTTTGTTATCGATATTTAGATAATCATAAAGAAGCTTTAAAATATTATATGGAAGCCGAGAAACTCGATCCTGAAAACCTATATATTCAAGCCTTTATTGGTCATACTTTAATGCGATTAGAAAAATATGAAGAGGCGCTAAAATATTATTTTAAAGTTGAATATCTTGCCCCTGAAAATGAAAAAATTCAAAACCCACTAGCCTGGATTTCATTTTATCTTGGGAAATTTGATACTGCAATAAAGTATTACCAAACGATTCTGGAGAAGAAAAGCAATGAATTTGATTTAATACACATAGGTCATGTTTATTGGAGTTCCGGCGATACAACTAAAGCAATTGAAAGCTATACGAAAGCCTTAAATATCCTGGATAAAGATTTTAATAAATTTCTGGAATCTTTTATTGAAGATCAAAATATATTAATAAAACATGGAATCAGCACGCTGGATATAAGCTTGATGAAAGATTATTTACAGAATGACTATAAGGCTTAGTTTTTTATTAATAAAATAAAGGATATTTCTAAAAAAACAATTCGATAAGTTTGCATCAGGCAGGCTTATCGAATTTCTTTTTTGTAACAAAAATGATGCTATCCAAAAATTCCATTTAGTGTCATTCCCTTGAAAAAGGGAATCTCTTAATTGAATGTAACTTATAAATTACAAGATCCCCAATCAAGCTTCAAGTTTCGGGTCGACCTGACAGAGTTTTTTTAAACCTGTCAGAGTCTGCTGCTAAAACTCTAACAGGTCATACTGACTCTGTCAGGATTTCAACTGAAAAAGCATCCTTGACTTGACACTAGTTTTAAAGAAATAACACTTCGACAAGCTCAGTGTGACAAACTTACTAACAAAAAGTTGTCATGCTGAGCTTGTCGAAGTATAGATATTTTTAACTTTTTGGATAAGCTCTTTATTTATAGCCCATTACATTCCTGTCTTTTTAAAAGGCTTGTAATAAAATTTTTCCCAATGTACAATCTCATCTAAAGGTTTTCTTAATTTATCGTGTCTGTTCTCATCTGTTTCGTCGGCAGGATAACCAATAGGGATTAATGCAATAGGCTCTACTCCTTCTGGCAATTCCATAATACCTGCACATTTCAGAACATCAAACTTACATACCCAACAAGTTGATAAACCTAAATCAGTAGCAGCAAGTGTCATATGATCTATCGTTATAGCAACATCAATATCTGTATGAATTTTACCATCTGCTCTTCGCCATGCTTCCCGATGATCGCCACAAACAACAATTATACATTTAGCTGCTTCTATCCATTTTCTATCGTAGCAGCCTTTTATATTAGTTAGGGTTTCTTCATTGGTAATGACAACAAAATGCCATGGTTGTTTATTTTTCGCTGAAGGCGCAACTCTTCCAGCTTCTAAAACTTTTAAAAGCAATTCCTTTTCAACAGGTTTATCCAAATACTTTCTTGATGAATATCGTTTTTTTGCTATATCTATAAATGCCATAATATATATATTTTAATATTTTTCTTTTATTAAGAATTTAAATGTGCTTAAAATTTTAACCATTTAAAAATACAAATTCCAATTAATAAATTCTAATAAATAGTAATTTAGAACATCTCAAAGCCATAGAATGTTTTGTTTTTTGTTTTATTACCTTATATCTGCAAGTAAATTTTCATTCATTTAAATTTTAAGTAATTAGCCGTGCCGCAGTTAACGAATATATATGACTTGAAATTATAATCACCTTACTAGTGTCAAGTCAAGCTTTAAGTTTCGGGTCGACCTGACAGAGTTTTTTAAAACCTGCCAGAGTCTGGTAGTAAAACTCTGTCAGGTTTTCAACTGAAAAAGCATCCTTGACTTGACACTAGTTTAAGGTATTACTAATGAACTACCCCGCCACAAGCGGACGGGTTATCAGCTAAGGAATTATTCCTATATCGCCCTAAGGGGCGGGGAACTTCTTATGAGCATAGCGAATAATAAGCCCCAATAGATCCCCCGACTACACTTCGACAAGCTCAGTGGAGCCCGCTCGGGATCAGTTCAATTATATGATTTCAGTTCACTATCGTTCCTAAAATCATAGTCTCACTGATTTATTATATTATTCTATAATTATTATTTGATCAAACACTTCTATTTTATCCCCGGTTCGTAATTTTGCTCTTTTACGACTTTCAATTTCTCCATTTCGTTTTACTTCACCCTCATCTACAACATGCTTTGCTTCACCTCCACTACCACATATATTGGTAACTTTCAATAATTTAATTAACTCAATATACTCTGAATCTTCCAATTTAAATTTTATCATATTTTCTGTTTTATCCCTATTAATAACTTATTCAACGTATCTGATGCCTTACCCTTAAGAAAAATATCTGTAATAGATTCTGTAAATAAAGTACTTTCAGTATTAATTTCAATAATTTTTGCACCGTTTTGTTTTGCTAACTGTGGAATATTTGCAGCGGGGTACACTTCACCCGTCGAGCCAATAACTATAAAAAGATCAGCTTTATCAGCAGCTTCGAACGAATTTTTGTATGCCATTTCAGGAATTCCTTCTCCAAAGAAAATAAAATCCGGCTTAAGCACAGCATGACATTTATCGCAAAGTGGAATATCTGTTAAATCAGCATCCGATGCTTTAATTTTATTTGCACAATACGGGCAAACCAACATTCGCGAATTACCATGAAACTCATAAACTTCCTTGCTTCCTGCTTCGTAATGCAAATTATCAATATTTTGCGTTATTATTGCTTTAAGCATACCCAATTTTTCCATATCGGCTAATGCGAAATGAGCCGGATTTGGTTTTGCCTCTCCAAAAAAATCATAAAAAATTTCTTTTATTACTTTCCATGATTCAATCGGGTTTACGTGGAAATTATTTAAATCCAACACATTGGGATCATATTTACTCCACAAACCTGTTTCTCCACGAAAAGGAGGAATTCCACTCTCAACCGATATACCTGCACCTGTAAAAGCAATAGTATATTTTGAATTTACAATTAAATCAATGGCTTCTTCTAAGTTATTCTCCATCTAATTACTGTATTTTTCCTGGATAAATTTAATGAGCTCTAAGTCCCTTTTTGTCCTCTCATCAATAAAATATTGACTTAAATCTTTTCTAATTTTATCTGCTAGCATATTAATTTTATCAATATATAATGCATCTCTTTTCTGAACCAAAAGTTTATCATACATTTCAATCATATTTACACTTGCTTTATACTCATAATACGGATTTATTGTTGATGTTTGCATCATTTCTTCTAAGGCAACAATTGCATCCATATAATCCCCCTTATCTCTCATAATAACATATTTATTATAATACGAGTGATAATAATCGGGTTTCTCTGTTATATACTTTTCTGCATTTATAAATGCATTCTCATCATCTTTTAACTTTGAATAGCAATATGATAATAAATAAGCCTTAAAAGCTGGTTCTAACTTAAATGTTTGAATTTGATTTATTAGTGATTGATAATCTTCTGATTCGAATTTCTTTTTACCTGAAAAACGCTCACTATACCATTCCTTATATTTTAATTGCCCGGAAAAATATTCCTGATCAGGAATAACTTGTTTTTGTTTATACACATCAACCTCTCCCGATTCAATATTATAATGTAAATATTTATTTGACGCTGCTAATCGTTCACCATAGGTAAAATACACATCATTATTCATATTATCCATTATACAGCTTTTTACTGTTCTGGAATTATTTATAGAGTTACCATAAAATGGATCGTGCGATAAATGATGATTTTCAGTATTGGTTAATATCTGATAGGATTTGCTTATAAGATCTACATCATCAATTTGTTCGTATAGCTCTTTTATTTTCCTTTCACGAGATATATTTGATGTCCCAAACATCCAAATCGGGCTGTAAATATACCTTCCTATATCTGATAGGGAAAGGTTTGCTACAGAAATAAAATCATCTTTCATTTCATTTTTAATAAGCCCTCCACGAGTTAATTCATAGATTGCCCCGGAATTATCTTTTTTGCTGCCAACGGTTATAAACCAAGCATGCGAACTGTAATCTTTAAACATCATATCAACTTCGCTCAGTTCATCTCCATTTTCAAGAATATTTCTTAGTTTGAAAGCTAGTGGCATACCTGTATTATATTCACTAATTTCCTTATTATTCTCGGCTGGTGTTCCATTCATATTTATCGACATACTTAAACCGGAATGATTCATTCCGGTATAAACTCCGGGATATCCAATGAATGTTAATACTGTAACAGGAATTTTATTTTTCTTATGGTAATTTACAATTAGCGGATGATGCGTTATCACCTCAATTCCCGGCCAATCGAGATTCCTGCCATGAACAATACCTGTTTCGTTTCGCATTATAAAAGCAGTACAGCTAATTTTGAAAAACAATTGTGGGAAATATGCAATGAATTGCAGTTCTTTTAATTTTAGATCGCTTCCATCTGCCATTCCTTCCAATTCCTGAATATATTCCAGAGGCATTTTCTTTTCAAGCTTTTTAATTTTTGAATTTAAAACCGAACCGGCAATCCATTTTTTCAAAAAGAATCCTCCTAAATATGAATCTATCAAACTATCAATAGTCTGATCCATATCGATCAACCTATCATTCATTAAAACTCCATATTGCAATCCCATTTCATAAGAATCACCTTTAATTGTTAGGAAAGGCACACCTTCTTTTACTATCAAATTACCTTCTTGAAATGTTCTTAAACCTTCTTCATTTTGTTCGTATTTATAATCTTGGGCTAATACAATCCCTGAAACAAAGAAAAATAAACAAACCACAAACATTTTCTTAAATTTCATAAGCTAAATTCTAATTTTAAAGTGCTCATAAAATTAAGAATAAATATATCATTTGGTTTGATATCTGATAAAAATTAAAAGAGATTACGGGTCAAGCTCGGAATAACAATTAATTAAAAAATTTAAACGCAAAAATAAATTATTTGATATTTCTCATTTTGTCATCCCCAACTTGATTGGGGATCTCTTAAAACTTCAATTGTAAAAAGAAATTCTCGCTTATGTGGGAATAACAATCTGTATTGTGATTTATCGTAAAATAAAAAAGAGACTGTCCAAAAAGTCTCTTTAGTGTCATTCCCTTGAAAAAGGGAATCTCTTAATTGATTTGCACACAATTAATTATTAGATCCCCAATCAAGTTGGGGATGACAGAGAATGACTTTTTGAACAGCCTCCTAGTATTGTATATCTGTAAATTCTATATATTATCTACTTCCTTAATAACTCTTTGCAAAGTATCTTTTGCATTTCCAAAAAGCATTCTGGTCTTTTCATGATAAAATAAATTATTTTCAATCGCTGCATATCCTTTACCCATTCCACGCTTTAAAACAATTACATTTTTAGCTTTTAATGCCCTAACTATAGGCATTCCATAAATTGGGCTAGATGGATCTTCTTCTGCAGCCGGATTTACAACATCGTTTGCTCCTATAACAACTGCTACGTCAACATTATCCATATCCTCATTTGCTTTATCGCTTTCAACTAACTTTTCGTAGGACACATCAGCCTCTGCTAAAAGAACATTCATATGTCCGGGCATTCTCCCTGCCACAGGATGAATAGCAAACTTTACTTCAACACCTTTATCGTTTAATAATTCTTCCAGTTCATGCGCCAGAAACTGAGCTTGAGCTACTGCTAATCCATATCCGGGAATTACCACAACTTTTCTCGAATAACTCAATAAAATTGCCAAATCTGTTTCCGATATTTCTTTAATTAAACCTTGTTCACTTTCAATTGCCACTCCTCCTCCTCCAAAAGCTCCAACTATTACACTAAATAAAGAACGATTCATTGCTTTACACATTAATATTGTTAGTATCATCCCGGCTGATCCTACAAGAATACCTCCGGTTAACATTGCTAAATTATTGTATAAAAATCCTCCCATTGCTGCTGTTAAACCGGTAAAAGAATTTAAAAGAGAAATTACCACCGGCATATCGGCACCACCAATCGGCATTACAAATAATACACCGTAAATAAGAGAAACACCTAATAACACAAAAACATAAGGCATTAAATCGCTTGGATTAATATTGCCTCGTGTCATTAAATAGGCCACAAATCCTGTAATGGATAATAAAAGAACAATATTTATATATCTTAGAACTTTTGACCTAATGTCTTTTACAAGTCCATCTAGTTTTCCAAAAGCAACCAAACTACCTGTAAATGAAACACTACCAATTACAAGACTTAAGAATATTACCAATGCTTCAAAATTCAACATTCCATGCACTTCCAAAAGTTCTTTATCTATATTTGGGAATTCCATAATAGCAATAATAGTTGCAACGGCTCCACCCATTCCATTAAAAAACGAAACCAATTCTGGCATTTTCGTCATTTTAACTTTACGGGCAATTATCCAACCTACAACTAAACCAAAAGCAAGTGCTCCGAATATAAATTCAAAATTTTTAATTCTTTCTCCATCTTGTTTGTGAAGAACCAAAGTACCAATTATAGCTATAATCATTCCTGCTGCTGCATATAAGTTCCCACGCTTTGCCGATTCCGGATGACTTAACATTTTTAATCCAACAATAAAAAGTATTGAAGCTACCAGATATATAATTTCTAAAACTGAATCACCTAAAGTGAACTGTACATTTTTTGAAAATTCAATAAGTTTATCCATAACTGATTAATCTTTTTTAGGTTTCTTTTTAAACATCTCCAGCATTCTATCTGTCACTACAAATCCTCCTACTACATTTAAGGTTCCAAGAAAAACAGCCAAAAATCCCATAATAATATTAAATGTAGAATCTGCGTGTCCAAGAACTATTATTGCACCAATAATTACAACTCCACTCATTGCGTTTGCGCCAGACATTAAAGGAGTATGCAAAACAGCCGGAACATGAGATATTACCTCTATCCCCAGAAATATGGATAATATTATACCAAATGTAGTTTCAGCATTTACATATATAAATTCTAGTATTCCTTCCATCATCTTAAGTTTTTATATTCGATTTTACTCGTTCATTAATAATTTCTTTATTATGAGTTATACAAGTTCCTTTTACAACTTCGTCGCCAAAATCCAACTTTAAATTTCCTGCCTCATCAATTATAAGTTTCATAAAGTTAATTACATTGTTCCCATACATCTTACTTGCGTCGGATGGCATTTCACTTGGGAAATTTGAGTTTCCGATAATTTTAACCTTGCTTACTTCAATGAGTTTGTTATTTTCGGTGTATTCACAATTACCTCCTGTTGAAGCAGCCAAATCAATTATAACAGATCCCGGAATCATATTATCAACCGTATCCTTTGTAATCAGAATCGGAGCTTTTCGCCCGGGAATTTGCGCCGTTGTAATTACAACATTTGCTTTTTTAGCGTGATCCTGAATTAATTCTTGTTGCTTTTTTTTGTACTCTTCTGTTTGCTCAACAGCATAACCTCCGGCGCTGGAATCATCTTTTGCTCCTTCTACTTCAACAAATTTTCCGCCTAAACTTTCAACTTGTTCCTTAACTGCCGTTCGTACATCAAAAGCCTCAACTACAGCACCTAACTTACGCGCCGTAGCAAGCGCTTGTAAGCCTGCGACTCCTGCACCTAAAACAAGTACTTTCGATGGGCGAATTGTTCCTGCAGCTGTCATAAACATAGGGAAAAATGTGGGCAAATGATTCGCTGCTGTTAATACTGCTTTATAACCTGCAACAGTTGCCATTGAGGATAATATATCCATCGATTGCGATCGTGAAATCCGCGGTACCATATCCATACTAAAGGATGTGATATTAAGATCGATAAACCGTTTAACCAGATTAGCATTTGATAAAGGAGCAAAAGCCGTTAAAACTGCTTGATTTTCCTTTAATCCTGAAATCTCATCTGCTGACAATGGATTAATACTAATGATTAAATCTGAATCTGTCAATAGTTTTTTCCTATCAACACTCTTTGCACCAGCATCATTATAATCCTTATCTGAATAAAAAGCTCCCATTCCTGCTTCTTTTTCAGCAATTACCAAAGTATTTAATCCAATAAGAGTTTTTACATTATCTGGCAATAAGGCCACTCGTTTTTCATATTCGGGTTCTTTAAGAATTCCTATTATCATTTTATATAATATTTAGTATTTATTGAGTTAACATCAACGCTAATTATTTGTTAAATTAAATGCTTAATAGTTGTAAACATTCTATGATTATTATTGTTCAATGCTATAAAAACAAGAAAATACTTAAACTAAACGAAGATAATGGATATGAAACACTGAATTTTATTTACTTTTATTTAGTCTTTGCAAGAAAACACCAAATACATCGTTACTCTCGTTTTGAAAACAGTTATTCACAAAAGTGAACTCCTTGATTTTCAAAACTTCAAAAGCCTTGTTTTTGACACTTTCTTATCAAAAACTTGAAAAAAAGGCAGTTTTCATGCAAAAACTATTTATGCAGTTACAATTGACTTTATTAAAGTTAAAAACAAATAAACTAAATTTTATCAAAACTGATTACTAAACACTTAACGATGGATAAATTCTCTTTTATTGGAAATTCAGAAATTGATTCAATCGACAAACTATATTCACAATATAAATCGGATCCTAATTCCATCGACATTCAATGGCAAAAATTCTTTGAAGGATTTGAATTCGCTCAAAAGCATTTTCCTAGCTCAAATGATTCAGGCAAAGTATTCGACACAGAATTTAAAGTAATAAACCTTATTGAAGCTTATCGGAAACGCGGGCATCTGTTTACAAAAACCAATCCTGTTAGGACTCGACGAAAATATTCACCAACACTTGCAATCGAGAATTACGGATTAAAGGAATTGGATTTAAAAACAATTTTCCAAGCGGGTAAAAATATCGGAATTGGGCCGGCTACACTTCAAGAAATAATCGACCATCTTGAAACAACATATTGCCAATCTATTGGTGCTGAATATATGTTTATTCGTAATCCTGAAATTATAAGCTGGCTCCAAAACAAAATGGAACCGATTAAAAACATTCCCAGTTTTACAGTTGAAGAACGAAAACATATTTACAGACATCTGAAACAGGCTGTTGGTTTCGAAAATTTCATCCACAGAAAATTTGTTGGGCAAAAACGATTCTCTCTTGAAGGATCTGAATCATTAATTCCAGCGCTGGAAGCTGTAATTGAAAAAGGAACAGATTTAGGTATTGAAGAATTCATTATCGGGATGTCGCACAGAGGAAGATTAAATGTTTTATCTAATATCCTACAAAAACCAGAAGAGGATATTTTCGCTGAATTCCTGGGCGCTGAATTTGATGATGAAATTACATTAGGTGATGTTAAATATCATTTAGGTTATGGCAATACTGTGAATTCTGACAAAGGCGATAAAATACGTTTAAACTTAGCTCCAAATCCATCACATTTAGAAACTGTAGGGCCAATAGTTCAAGGAATAGCTAAAGCTAAAATTTGGGGTAAATACAAGCACGATTATAATAAGTTAGCTCCAATAATAATCCACGGTGATGCTGCTGTTGCAAGTCAGGGAGTAGTTTACGAAACCATTCAAATGTCAAAATTAAA
>WTBR01000109.1 GCA_013138975.1 Bacteroidales bacterium | reverse complement strand
TTGTTAGTTATATGTTTCTTGTGTTTTAAAAATAGATAAACAAATAATTAACCCGTATTAGGCATTAGGTTTTTCAAGTTAAGTTGTATCAGTACCTTTATAAAAGCACATCAATCCTTCATTTAGTCGAGTTTTTATATTTCCAATGCATAATTAGGGAAGGTTTACAGGAAAAATAAATTTGTTCGGAGAATTACTATTTTTGCCGGACTCTTTTTTAAGGCTGTCCCCACTGTGAAAAATCACCATTCCGTGAAACCTTCCTGCAAGGTTGCAGGAACAAATCTCGCTCAGAGAAAGTGTCTCGCACTATCGCAGTAACCTCAAGTAAAAAACCACTATTTAATTTAAATAGATTTTGTGAATTTAAAAGGATTTGGATGGTGGATGTGTTTTTATGGCAGTGGGCTTTGCATTTGAAACTGTAAGGGATTTTGAAAAGTTTACTTGTCAAAATAGCTATGAGCCACATATGCGATTAGACACAAATTTAGCTTTTTTTATTTACCCGTCCGCAGATTTACGCCCTTCGGTTGTGAGATAGTTGGCGGAGCTAATTTCTTGCAAAGAACTAACCGTAAACGTCTGAAATCCTTATGTTTTATGATGCATTGTCATAGGGCGTTTTATTTATGAAAAGCTTATTTTAATATCAAAATACAAGTTGTATTATAAAACAATTGATAGTTTTCCATAAACAAGAAGTATAAATTTATATCAATTATTATTTATAAATAATAATTCAATCAGTAGTCTTTTTTAATTTTTTTTAATACAAATTTGTTTTTATGAAGCTATTTAGATTAAAAAAAGTTAATAATCCAATCAAAATGAATTATTTTATATTTGCTATACTTAGTGCCTTACTCATTCTACTAAGCATGTCCTGTGTTAATTATATGCCTTCGCATAAAGGAAAAATCACAAACTACACAGGAGAAGACAATGATTCCTTGTATTGGAAATATTATTGGACTTGTAAGGCCGATGGGTGGTCGTTTTCTGCTTATTCCAAACAGGTTATTTGTGGTATGAAGTTTGGCGAAAAACACATACAAACTAATGGAAATTATAAGATTCCGGGGGCTTTGTTTCTTTCATCGCCGTTTAATTCGAACCAGCGTATTAATGGACATGCTAGCCTTTGCGCTAAAAATTCGGAACAGAATATTCTCAGTTTTACAGGCATCAATAAAGATCTACAATTGTTGAATTCAGATCTTTTTAAATCTGAAATAGAAATAAACTGGGATCCCGAGCTTATAACTAAAATACAGGCTGTTCTGAACGAATATAAAATAAGCTTAAACGAAGAAACTAGTTTATCATTAAATTACAAATACAGTATTGATATTGAAGGCTACACAATTGAATTAAGTAAAAACTCCATTACAGAAGTCCAAAACAAACTTAAAAGCAATCGACTATTAATTAACGAATATGTAATACTTCCTACGGGATACACTAAAAATATTCAGGTCGATATCTCGGTATTTTTAAGTGCGAAAAATGAATATAAAAACATCCATACCAATATATTTGAAAAACAATATGAATTAACGAAACAGCAACATACCAAAAACAAAAAGCGTATTTACATTGACGCATCTCTTTTCAATACGTTCACAAAACAGGCCTTAAACTATCTTGCTGTTGACGATTTTAAAGACGCGATTTATAACGATAATCTCTCCAGAGTAAAGGAATTGTTGTCGAAAGGTTTTACAGATGGTATTCCTGGTGAAAGCTTATTGGATATAGCCATTGAAAAAAACAAATACAATATCGCAAAACTATTAATCGACAAAGGCTTTAGCATAAGTTGTAATCCAAAAGATAATAAGACATCTATTCATAAGCTTTTGGACGATTTAAGCTATATTAAAATGAATAATAAGTTGACTAATGCCGAATGGGCTAACCAGCCCAATTTTGAGGGCAGAAAAGAACTGGAACAATTGCTTTATACTATTCCTCTTTCCGCAGCCTGTATCAATATTAAAGCTCCCGCTGATCAATTTGCAGTAAGGCATCCCATGTATACGGCAATGCAATTAAGCTTATGGGATTTTGTAGAAAAGATGCTTCAGAATGATTCCGAACCAAATTTTCTGGAAACTGCGTCAGCAGTCGGGAATATTCGCATATATAAGCTTCTATTGGCACATGGAGCCAATTTCTCAAAAGCAAGTGAAAACTCCTTATGTATTGCTTCTGCTAACGGACATTATGATTTAGTTAACTACCTACTAGCTCAAAAAGCGGAAATATCTGAAAAGACCTTAGAAACTGCATGCAAATCGGGAAACGATTTAATCGCTAAATTAATATTTGACAGCTATAAAGCACAGTATACCGATTTTTCAAAACAATTAATAGATTTAAACTTATTACAAATAGCCATTAAGAATAAAACAACTGAAAAAATAATCAAGTACCTTCTAGCGAATGGAGCCAGTTTTAATGAAGATGATATAAGCACGGCAATTATTTACGGTAATTTTGTGGCCATAAAAGTCTTTCTGGAAAATAAGCCAACCACTGTTGATGATAATTTTATTTATTACGCCGTGCAGAATGGTAATATTGAAATTCTGAACTATTTAATAAATAAAGGCTTCAATATTAATAATGCTTATTATGCCAATAGCAATGCTATTTTTAAAGCTGCCGATGATGGCCGAATAGATTTGGTGAAAATACTTTTGAATAATAATGCACAAATGCATGTGGGATCAGAAGATAGCGGGGATTTATTAAATTCAATTTTATTACATGCAAAAACTAAAAAGAGTTCAAACAACGATAAACAAATGCTTTTCAAACGTTCCGAAATCATTGTTGCTTTACAATTAGCCCAACAAAAAGGTGCAAAGCTAAATTGGGATACCTACTTTTTTAAATTGCCCAACTCCGAGAAAGCTCTTATGTTGTTAGAAAGCATTGAGAATATCAATAATTATGCGAAAGAAGAATGGCAAGCTGTTTTAACTATTGGTGCTAAAGAAGGGGCTGTCGAATTCCTGAAAATATTCATCAAAAATGGCGTTACACTGAATGATACTATCGACGGAAACTTCACATTAAAACAAGTGCTGGAAAAATACAATCATCAAGAAGTGATACCTATTTTAAACAATTAAATTTCAGTTGTTGTATTTGAATACGTATAATTATCAGAACACTTTATATTTTTTTCGGCACCTTGCGAGTAATGCCCTATAAGAGTGAGCATTTGAAATTGTAAGGGATTTTGAAAAGTTTACTTATCAAAATAGTTATGAGCCACATATGCGATTAGACACAAATTTAGTATTTCTTATTTACTCGTCAAATCGTAGATTTACGCCCTTTGGTTGTGAGATAGTTGGCGGAGTGTATTACTTGCAAAAATGCTTACTAAAGCATCTGAAAATCTTATGTTTTATTATGCATTGTTGAACTAAACCCCGCCGAAGCGGGGTAGCTTTTGAGCAGTGCCACTAAAAAGCAGTAATGCTCGTATTATTAATTGAAAAAATAAATAATATGAGTAAAAATACAATTTATTCTGAAGCTTG
>WTBR01000072.1 GCA_013138975.1 Bacteroidales bacterium | reverse complement strand
TAAAACTGCAATACAAAGACTATAGCGAGTGGCAAAACAGTGAAGAACGACAATTAATAATTAAACAACAAGAAGATTTTTGGATCAGGAAATTTGAAAAAGAAATTCCGGTATTGAATCTGCCTTTCGATTATGTCCGACCAGCAATTCAAACTTACGAAGGAGCGACTGTTAATTTTGCATTAAGCAAGGAAGAAACTCAGAAAATAAAGTCCTTATCCAATGAAAAAGGTCTTACCCTATATATGACCATTTTATCGGTTTACACAATTCTTCTTTCCAAATTAAGCCGACAAGAAGATATTATTGTAGGCACCCCTACGGCAGGACGAAACCATGTTGATTTAAAACGTATTGTAGGCGTGTTTATCAATACATTGGCAATACGTAATGACTTAAAGGGAGATAAAACCTTAATAAATTATTTACAGGAAATAAAACGAACAACGCTAGAAGTATTCGAGAATCAGGATTATCAATTTGAAGATTTAGTAGAGCAAGTATCAGTTGAGCGGGATATGAGCCGTAACCCGGTATTTGATGTTATGTTTAATTTATTGAACCAAACCGAGCAGACAAGCGATTTATCTGGATTAGATAGAAATCTATACGTTCATAAACCAAGTATCTCCAAGTTTGATTTAACATTATCCGGAGTTGATTATGGCAATCAGTTGATGCTAAATTTTGAGTATAACACAAAATTATTTAAGGCTCAGACTATAGAACGTTATATAGGATATTTTAAGCAAATCATAAACCATTTGCCAGAGAGCCTTGAAAAGAAACTGTCAAGCCTTGAAATTTTGTCTTCAGAAGAGAAACAACAATTATTATATGAATTTAATAATACAAAAGCTGATTATCCAAAAAATAAATTGCTTGTAGATTTATTTGAAGAACAGGTAAAAAGAAACCCTGATAATATTGCTTTAGTTTCAGGATCAGAGTCAATTACATATTCAGAATTAAATAAGAAATCAAATCAACTTGCGAATTATTTAAGAGGTTTCGGCTTAGTTTCTGAGAATAGAATAGGAATGATCATAGATCGATCAGTAGATATGATTATTGGAATATTTGGTATTCTTAAAGTTGGCGGCGTATATGTTCCAATTGATCCTTCATATCCTGAATATCGCATTAAATATATCTTGGGCAACAGTAATGCTAAATTAATATTATCACAAAAAATATATATTGACAAATTAAATTCAAAGATACCTATTGTGTTACATGATAATGTCGATATAAATAATGAAGAGATAACAAATCTGAATATTAAAATAAGACCCAATAATTTATCTTATATAATATATACCTCAGGGTCAACTGGTAATCCTAAAGGAGTTCAGATAGAGCATTCTTCAATTGTAAATCTTTTATATTTTTTACAAGAAACATATCCTTTAAACGAGAACGATTCATACTTATTAAAGACATCCTATTGCTTTGATGTTTCTGTGAGCGAGTTGTTTGGATGGATACTTGGCGGAGGAAAGTTGGCTATCTTAAAAAAAGATCATGAAAAAGATCCAGATAAAATAATTGAAGCAATCAATAAGTTCCAAATCACACATATAAATTTTGTGCCTACCGTTTTGAAATCATTTTCTCATTCAATTTCTTCTTCAGAAAAGAATAAGATCAGATCCTTAAAATATATATTAATCGCTGGAGAAGTATTATTAAAAGAGCATTTACATGAAATTAATGACTTAAATTTAGAAGCACAAATAGCGAACTTGTATGGACCAACAGAAGCTACAGTTTATACAAGTCATTATAAATTATCATCAGATGAATTCGGAGCTATTTTTATAGGAAAGCCAATTTCAAATTATAAAATTTATATCGTAGATCGTAATAATCAAATACAACCAATAGGAGTATCAGGAGAATTGTTGATTGGTGGTGAAGGATTAGCACGGGGTTATTTGTGTAATGAAGAACTAACAGCAGAGAAGTTTATAAAGAATCCCTTAGTGGAAGGAGAACGATTATATCGTACAGGAGATTTAGCTCGTTGGTTACCCGATGGCAATATAGAATTTATGGGCAGGATAGATCACCAGGTAAAAATTCGTGGTTTTAGGATTGAGTTAGGAGAGATAGAGAATGCCTTATTAAAACATAGTAATATAAAGGAATGTGTTGTTTTAGCAAGAGAAGAAAACGGAGAAAAATACCTGTGTGCTTATCTGCTTATAAAGGAAAACTACAACGAGGAAGAAATCCGCACATATTTATTAGCAAGCCTTCCTGATTATATGATTCCATCCTATTTTGTAGAGCTGGAAAAACTACCCTTAACCAGCAATGGAAAAATAAACCGCAAAGCTTTACCATCACCAGAGATAAAAGCAGGCGAAGATTATGTAGCCCCATCAAATGAAACGGAAGAAAAACTTGCATTAATATGGTCGGAAATATTACATGTTCCCTATGAAAAGATCGGTAGGAATTCAAATTTCTTTGAATTGGGTGGGCATTCATTAAAATTAACTCTTGTTTTATCAAAAGTCCATAAAAAGTTTAATGTAAAAATATCATTTGCTAGTGCGTTTAAGCATTCAATATTATTCGAACTCGCTGAGTTTATAAAAATTACCGTAAAAGATGAATTTGCTATAATTAATAATTCCGAAAAGCAGGAATTTTACCCTTTAACTAAAGCTCAAATAGGAATATATTTATATCAACTGATGATGCCTGATAGTGCAAATTATAATCTTCCGATGATTATTTCATTAAGTGATGATTTCAAAATCGATTTTTTAGAGGAAGCTTTTAGGTCTGTTATACAGAGACATGAGTGTTTAAGGACATCAATATTAGTGCACAATAATGAACCTTTTCAACGAATTCATGATACATTTGATTTTACAATCCCTGTTTATACAGCAAGTGAGTCAAATTTTAATGAACTTACTGAAGAAATTTTAAAGCCATTTAGTTTGACTAATGAGCCCTTAATTCGGGCATGTGTTCTTAAGCTTACAAATAAACAACCTTCATTGATTGTAAATATACATCATATAATATCAGATGGATTTTCGCTTAAGTTACTTGAAGAAGATTTTAATGAAATTACGAATAAAAATTACTTAGCTCCCCTAAGATATCAATATAGAGATGTTGCCATTTGGCAAAAGAATCCAAACTTTCTTAAAATTCAGGAACTACATAAAAAATATTGGTTGGAAAAGTTTAAAGTTGAAATTCCCGAGTTAAACCTTCCTACTGATTATTCAAGAGATCTGGTTGAAAGTACAGAAGCTGATCGAATTAAATTGCTGTTAACTGAAGAGGAAACATATATAATTCGAGAATTGGTTATATCACAGAAGACAACAGTTTTTAGTGTGATCTTAAGTATTTTCAACATCTGGTTAAATAAATTAACTGGAGATGAAGATATAATAATTGGGACTCCTGTATCTGGAAGGTATCATGAAGACTTAAATAAAATTTGTGGGATATTTGTAAATACACTGGCTTTAAGAAATTATCCATCAGGGAATAAACAATTTAATCGTTTCTTAGAAGAAACACACAGGAATGTCTATAATGATTTTGAAAATCAATATTATAGTTTTGATGAGCTGGTAAGTACAATCTGTAAAGAAAGAAAAGTTGGAAGAAACCCAATATTTGATGTGTTCTATACTTTTGATAATAATCAGGTTGTTAGAGCTGCAAATGTTAATGAAGAAGTTTTAACAGAAGAAGAAGTCTGGCAGACAGGAGTGAAATTTGATCTTTTTCTCTCAGGTTTTTTTATAGATGATCAAATTATTTTAAATATTGATTATAAGAAGAGCTTATTTGATAGAAGTTCGATGGAAAATTATGTAAAGATTCTTCAAGAGATAATTGGTCAAATTACAAAGAATCAAAATATATTATTAGATGAAATTGACCTTGTCAAGAATGTTAAAATAAATAAGAATATTGTTAATACACTGAATGAAGATTTTTAATTATTAAGGTTTTTATATGATTTAAATAAAGCCTTATATGAATTAAGGATGATTACATTTTTTTATTAAAAGCGAGTTAAAATGGAAAGATTAAATTCTTCAAAATATAGTATTGATAAAATCGAACGAACTAAAGAGCGTGTTTTTTGGCAAAATAAATTTGGAACAGATTTTAAGAAAACAATTATTTCATATGATAAATTAGATTCAAATTCTGGAGAAATAGAAAAGAGCTTTAGTTTTTGTTTACCTGACGATATTTCTAAAATGGTTCGGAGTTTAAGTAAAGATTCAGAACCAAGAATTTTTGTAGTATTAACGTCTTGTCTGGCAGTACTTCTTTCCGAATTAAATCAGAACAGAGAACAGATCGTATTGGGAATGCCTATTTATTCAGATGATGAAGATATTAATCCTATAAATTCGCTTATACCTTTAATCATAAATTTAGATGATACTGAGAGTTTTAAGAAACTTTTAAATTCTGTTAAAAATTCTATAACAGAAGGAATTGAGCATTATGCATACCCAATTACTGCAATGCCTGAGTTATTAGAACTTGACTACGAAAAGAATAGTTCATTTCCAATTTTTGATATAGCTGTTTGTTTTGATGGGATACAGGACAAGCAACATCTCGAAACCATAAAACATAATGTTCTTTTTAGATTTGGAAGAACTCTGGATAATATTGAAGTTACAATTGAATATAATTCTTCATTGTATGAGGAAAACTCAATTGAAAAATTGCAGGAACCCTTCCTGATGATAATGAGAGAGTTGCTTAGTGATTTGAATAGAGCTATTGCAAACATTAATATTGTACCAACTGAGCAAAATGAAAAAATACTTAATCATTTTAATAATACAAAAACTTCTTTTAATGAGAATACTTCTATACCAGAACTTTTCATAAATCAAGTAAACAATTCACCAGATAGAGTTGCATTGGTAATTAATGAAACAAATATTACATACAAAGTATTAAATGAAAGATCTGATTTATTGGCACAATTATTAAGATCAAAAGGGGTAAAGAATGATTCGTTAATTGGACTAATGTGTGATCGATCTATTGATCTTTTTATAGGCATATTAGGAATCCTAAAAGCTGGGTGCGGATATTTGGCTATCGATGTAAATCTTCCTCAAAATCGTGTTATGTACATGATCAAAGATAGTGGTGTAAATCTTTTATTAGGACATTCTGAGTATATTCAAAAAATTGAAAATATTGAAAAACTTGATATAGTTGAAATTGAAAATGAGTTAAATGAATATTCTCATAAGAATTATAGTTTAAATCATAGTAAGCTTGCATATGTATTATATACTTCTGGAACAACAGGTTTCCCTAAAGGAGTGGTAACAGAGCAGAAAAATATAATTGCTTATTGTAATGCCTTCTTAAATGAATTTAGTTTTCAAAGTAATGATATTATATTACAACAAGCCTCATATTCATTCGATACCTTCGTTGAAGAAGTATTTCCTATTTTATTTTCAGGAGGGAAAATAGTAATTGCAAGCAATGAACTTGTAGGAGATGTGCCAAAATTAGCAAATTATATTCTTAAAAATACTATTTCAATAATTGATAGTTCACCTCTGTTATTAAATGAGTTAGGTAAAAATTTATTATCGAAAAATAATATAAGAATAATTATTAGTGGAGGAGATATTCTAAAAGGAGAATATTTGGACACATTTTCAAAAGAAATTTTATGTTATAACACATATGGTCCAACAGAAACAACTGTATGCGCCACTTTTTTCAAGTATACTCAGAAACAAAATGGAGATGTTCCAATAGGAAAGCCAATTTCAAATTACACAGTATTAATTTTAAATAAAAATCAAAAAATAGTTCCAAATGGAATCATTGGTGAGATTTGTATTGGTGGCGAAGGAATTTCAAGAGGATATTTGAATCAAGTTGAATTAACAAACGAAAAATTTATTTTAAACCCTTATAATAATAAAGAGAAGCTTTATAAATCAGGAGATCTTGGGAAATATGATAATAATGGAATTGTTAGATTTTGTGGTAGAATAGATAATCAGGTAAATATTAGAGGTTTTAGGATTGAATTAGGAGAGATAGAGAATCAAATTTTAAAGCACCCAAAAATATCAAACTCAGTTGTTATACCAATAGAAAAGGATGATGAAAAATGGATTTGTGCTTATGTAGTTGCAGAAAGCCTTATTTCTGAGAAACAAATTAGAGAGTTCTTAATAAATAAGTTACCTGAATATATGATTCCTTATTTTATTAAAATTATAGACGAACTTCCTATGAATTCTAATGGAAAGGTATCAATTAAATCTTTACCAAATCCGTTCGAAAGTTTTTCTGAAGCAATCAGTTTTATTGATAATATTACATTAGCAGCAGCTAAAGATAATATTCATAAACAAATCAAAGTTGCAAAAAAGAGTAACAATAATATATATACTCAATCAGCTGAAGTTTCAAAAGATGAAAGAAATAAGTTGTTATTTGAATTTAATAATACTAATCATGAATTTGATAGTCAGAAGCACATAATTGAACTGTTCGAAGAACAAGTGGTAAAAACTCCTGATAGAGTTGCTATTGTTTTTAATGATCAAAATCTCACATATATTCAATTAGATAAATTTGCATCTTGTTTAGCAATCAAATTAATAGAAAGTGGAGTTCAATCTAATTCAATAGTTGGTTTATTAGCTCAGAGATCGTTAAATATGATTATAAGTATATTAGCGATCTTTAAATCAGGAGGAGCATTTATGCCCTTAGAAGAAGATGCTCCTGACGAAAGATTACAGCATATAATATCAAATACTTCTCCGAAAATCATCTTAATAGATGAAACTAATTCAATTAAAAATTTGGATGCAAGAATGATAAATATATCTAGATTTGATTTTTCATGTTATTCAGATCAAAAAATATATGTCAAAAAATATCCTAATGATATTACCCATGTATTACATACATCAGGTTCTACAGGGAGACCAAAAGGTGTTCTAATTGAAAATCATTCAATTGTTAACCTAATTAATTATGTAGGTGATTTGTTGAAATTAGATGAAACTATAAATGTACTTTCTTTGACCCCAGTAACATTTGATGTTTTTAGCGCTGAAACATTACTTCCTTTAATAAAAGGTGCAAAAGTAAATATTATTGATTCAGAAAAATCTTTGGATATAAAGCAAATTTTGAAACTAATAAGAAAGGAACAAATCTTATTTTTACAATGTAGCCCTACTTTCTTGCAGAAGATAATAGCAGATAATGAGTTAAATAAATGTATTAAAAACGTTAAATATATCATTTCAGCAGGAGAACCATTGCTAGATTCTATAAAAGAAAATTTCACAAGACTTACTAATACACAACTATATAATTTATATGGACCTACTGAAACTACATTATATTCCACTGGCAAGAATGTTACAGGAAAAAATACACTGAATATTGGTCAGCCTATTTATAATACACAAATACGAATTTTAGACAGCTTAGGAAATTTGGTTCAAATAGGAAATGAGGGAGAATTACTCATTGGAGGAGAGGGTGTTGCAAGAGGATATATTAATCAACCAGAAAAGACACATGAATTATTTGAAGTTAAAGATGATAAAATGTTTTATAAAACTGGGGATTTAGCAAAATGGAGTTCCTCTGGTGATATTGATTTTTTAGGACGAATAGATAACCAAATACAACTTGGAGGTATTAGAGTTGAACCTGACGAAATTGAGAACTCTATAATAACACATCCTAATATAAATGAAGCTGCAGTAATTGTTAAAGAAGATGAAGAAGGTAATAAATATTTACTGGCATGTTTGCTTGCTGATAAAAGAATTAATGAGACAGAGATTCGGGAGTTTTTGATAGAAAGTCTTCCTATATATTTAATACCAAGAAAATTTGTTCAATTAGAAAGAATGCCTTATAATTCCAGTAGAAAAATTCATCGTAATTTACTAGAATCGTTAAATATTTTGCAGGAAGTAGATGATAATTTTAAAGCTCCTGAAACTGAAATTGAAAGAAAATTAGTTGAGATTTGGTCAGAAGTAATAAATATACCACGAGAAAAGATAAGTGTAATGGCTAACTTTTTTGCCATAGGAGGTCATTCTCTTAAGGCATCAGTATTAACAAGAAGAATACATAAAGAAATAGGAGTAGAATTTCCAATACGTGATGTGTTTTTACATTCAACAATTCAAGCACAAGCAGGTCAAATAGAAATAAGTACAAAGAAAGACTTTGTATGCATCTCAAAAGCAAAAGTTCAGGAATATTATTCTTTATCCTCAGGGCAGAAACGCTTATATTTATTACAAGAGATGAAACCGGACTCAACGGTAAATAATATGCCATATATAATTCCATTGGTAGCAGAAGCAGAAAAAGAAAAAATAGAAGAAGTATTCCGTCTACTAATAAACCGCCATGAAAGCTTTCGCACAAGTTTTGAAATAAAAGGCGAAAAGCCGGTTCAGTACATACACGAACAAGTTGAATTTAATCTTGAAGAATTAACAGTTACAAAAGAAGAAATACAGGAAAAAAGGCAACAATTCATCCAAGCCTTTGATCTACGTAAAGCGCCACTTTTACGAGTATCCAAAGTAGATGTAAAAGGAGAGGGTAGTTTGTTAATGATAGATATGCACCATATCATCAGCGATGGAGTTTCACATTCAATTCTGGAACAAGAATTCCAGAGATTATATTCAGGTGAAGACCTACCTCCATTAAGTTTACAATACAAAGATTATAGCGAGTGGCAAAACAGTGAAGAACAGCAAATAAAACTTAAGAATCAAGAGGAATATTGGATAAGGAAATTTGAAGAAGAAATTCCTGTACTGAATCTCCCCGCAGATTATGTTCGACCTGTTATTCAAAGCCACGAAGGAGCCAGTGTAAGTTTTGCCTTAAGTAAAGAAGAAACACAGCATATCAAGACTCTGGCAAAAGAAAACGATATAACATTATACATGTCCGTTTTATCGATGTATACAATACTCTTATCGAAGTTAAGTGGCCAGGAAGATATAATAGTTGGTACCCCTATAGCCAGTCGTAATCACAGTGATTTGGAGAATATAGTAGGAATGTTTGTTAATACCCTGGCAATCCGAAACGAAGTAAATGGGAATAAAACTTTAAAAGAGTTTTTGAGGAAACTAAAACAAACAACACTAGAAGCTTATGAAAATCAAGATTATCAATTTGAAGATTTGGTAGAAAATGTGTCAGTAGAGCGCGATATCAGTCGAAATCCTTTGTTTGATGTCATGTTTAACCTTTTAAATCATGCCGATTATTCAGGAGATTTAACAGATTTTGGTAAAGGTCAATATGTCCATACTCCAAGTATCTCAAAGTTTGATTTGGGTTTGTCAGGAGTTGATTATGGCGACCAATTATTGTTAAGCTTTGTGTATTGCAAACATTTGTTTAAGCCAGAAAGTATAGAACGTTATATAGGATATTTTAAGCAAATAATAAACCAATTATCAGGGAATATCGATAGTGAGCTGTCAAGTCTTGAGATCTTGTCTTCAGAAGAGAAGCAACAATTATTATATGAATTTAATGATACAAAAGTAGATTATCCAACGGACAAGACAATTCATCAATTATTTGAGGAACAGGTAGAACGATCCATAGATTGTATAGCTTTAGTATTTAATAATCAGGTTATTACTTATAAAGAACTAAATTTAAGATCAAATCAGTTAGCCCAATTATTATTATCAAAAGGATTAAAGTCAGAAGATATTGTAGGAATATTATTAGATCGATCAATAGAAATGATAATAAGTATTTTAGGTGTTTTGAAAGCAGGAGGTACTTATTTACCACTGGATATAGAATCACCTAAAGAAAGGATTAACTATATAATAAAAGAAAGTAAACCAAACCTTATTCTTAGTCAAAGTTCAGTTAATAAGAACGTTGAATTAGAAGTGGAATTTTTGGATTTATTTGATCCATCCCTATATTTACATAACAAAGGTCAAAATATTAGCGAAGGCAAACCAAGCGATTCGGCTTATATTATTTATACCTCAGGTTCAACCGGTAAACCAAAAGGAGTAATTATAGAGCATGGTAATGTAGTTAATTTAGTAAATGGTCTTACAACAAGTATATATAATAACTATCAAGAGACTCTCCATATATCCTTGATTTCACCCATATATTTTGATGCATCCGTAAAGCAAATTTTTCCATCTTTAACATTAGGTCATAGCCTGCATATTATACCTGAGCCTATCCGATTTGAAGGATCAGCATTAGTTAATCATTATACAAAACATGATATCCAGATTGCCGATGGCACCCCATTTCACGCACAAATGTTGGCTCAATATATAGAATACAAAACGCAAGCATTGAATATACGTCAATTTGTAATAGGAGGCGATGAACTAAAATTAGAGTTGATGCAGAGCTTATTTCAGAAGATTGATGTAAAAAATCTTAAGATAAGTAATGTATATGGTCCCACAGAATGTACCGATGTTACAACTATAAAGACAAGTACAATTGAGAGTTTGAAGGATAAAGGGAATACATCAATAGGAAAACCAATTTCGAATTATGAAATATACATATTAGGAAAAAACTTAGAATTATTACCTACTGGCGTATCAGGTGAATTATGTATAAGTGGAGCAGGAGTGTCAAGGGGGTATTTATTTAATGAAGAATTAAGCTCAGAAAAGTTTATTGAACATCCTTATAAAGAAGGAGAACGATTATACAAAACAGGAGATTTAGCCCGTTGGTTACCCGATGGCGACATAGAGTTTTTAGGTCGAATTGACCATCAGGTCAAGATTCGAGGCTTCCGCATCGAGTTAGGCGAGATAGAGAATGTATTATTAAAGCATGAGAGCATAAAAGAATCGGTAGTATTAGCAATACAAGAAAATGGAGATAAATACCTGTGTGCATATCTTGTTACAAATGAAAACTTCAATCAGGAAGACATACGCAGCTATTTATCGTCAAGTCTTCCCGATTATATGATACCATCCTATTTTGTAGAGCTGGATAAAATTCCATTAACCAGTAATGGCAAAGTAAATCGAAAAGTACTACCATTACCAGAGGTAAAAGCAGGCGACGATTATGTAGCACCATTAAATGAAACAGAAGAAAAAATTGCACAAATCTGGTCAGAAGTATTAAATATTGAAAAAGAAAAAATAAGTGTAATGGCAAACTTTTTTAATATTGGAGGACACTCATTAAAAGCTATGGTGATTGCTAACAGGATTCAGAAAAAATTTAGTGTAAAAATACCACTTACACAATTTTTCAAAAGTCCATTTATCAGATCACTGGCATTATTTATAACTATAAATATCAAACAAGAAAAAGAACATGTTGAATATACGGAAATGGAATTTTAAAATCTGTTAAATTTTAACATAAATAAAGCTCTTATTGAATTGAATATCAAGTCAATATATTGAAATTACTTTTAATACCTTACCTACATGGACATTGAAAATTTATTAGCCGAATTATATAAGCATAAAGTTGTAATAAATATCGATAAAGGTAAACTTAAGATGAAAATTCCTAAGGGAGTATCCATTGATTACCTTAAGGATGAAATAGGAAAGAAGAAAGAAGAAATAATTGAACTATATAAAAATATTCAGAATGAGAAACAGTCCATAATAGGTATCTGTGATCATAAAGATTATTATCCATTGTCATCGGCCCAGAGACGAATGTATTTATTACAACAAATGGATTTGGAATCAATCGTCTATAATATGCCATATTCCATATCAATTGGGGCAGATGCTGATAAAGATAAAATTGAAGACATATTTAAACAACTGATAACACGTCACGAAAGTTTCCGTACAAGTTTTGAAATTCCGGAAGAAGAACCAGTTCAATATATACATGAAAAAGTAGATTTCAGCATAGAAAAATTTACCATTGAATTATCTGAAGAGCAAACTACCCGAAATAATTTTAAACGAGCCTTTGATTTATCTAAAGCACCGCTTTTGCGAGTAGCCATTGTTGAGGTTAAAGGATCAGGCAACTTGTTATTGATGGATATGCATCATATTATAAGCGATGGTGTATCACATAGTATTTTAGAACAAGAATTTCGAGCACTTTATTCAGGAGAAGAATTATCACCATTAAAACTGCAATACAAAGACTATAGCGAGTGGCAAAACAGTGAAGAACGACAATTAATAATTAAACAACAAGAAGATTTTTGGATCAGGAAATTTGAAA
>WTBR01000185.1 GCA_013138975.1 Bacteroidales bacterium | reverse complement strand
ATGGCTTCTTTCAGATTCCAAATCGCTCTGGACACCCTTGCCAATTGCTAATGTTTCCTATCAACTCGGCACATGCAGAAACTTGCATTCTGCCAGCTTATTACCATGCCCGACATACAAAAAAGGGAAGCACATTGGCTTCCCTTCCTGAATTTATTATAGAAATAATTTATTTCTTCACAGTTTTTACTACTTCAGCAAAAGCTTTTGGATGATTCATCGCTAAATCTGCTAATACTTTTCTGTTAAGAGCAATACCTTTTTTATTTATTAAACCCATGAATTCAGAATAAGACATATCGTATAATCTAACTGCTGCATTTATTCTTTGAATCCACAATCCTCTGAAACTTCTTTTCTTGTTTTTTCTGTCTCTGTATGCATAAGTTAAACCTTTTTCAAAGGCATTCTTTGCAACAGTCCAAACATTACTTCTTCTACCAAAATATCCTTTGGTGTGTTTTAATACTTTTTTTCTTCGAGCTCTTGAAGCTACTGAGTTTACTGACCTTGGCATAATTTTCTGTTTTGTGAATGATTAGCGGCCGCATTTATCGACTCTTATTTCGGCTAATTCATCCTAGTTAATTACTAATAAATTTTTAATTAAAAGATTATTTCATTGCTAAACACAACTTCATGTTTTTTAAATCCGCTTTGTCAACTAGTCCTGTTGCAGTAAGATTTCTCTTTTGCTTAGTAGTCTTTTTAGTTAAAATGTGGCTTTTGTAAGCATGTTTTCTTTTAATCTTCCCTGAACCAGTTAAGCTAAATCTTTTTTTAGCACTGGCTTTTGTCTTCATCTTTGGCATTTCACTTCAAATTTAATTTACAATATATTATTTTTTCTTAGCAACCTTAGGTGCTATGAACATTATCATTCTTTTCCCTTCGAGTTTTGGCATTTGTTCAACTTTACCATAACTCTCAAGGTCTTGAGCTAATCTTAAAAGAAGAATCTCTCCTTGTTCTTTAAATAAAATAGAACGTCCTTTAAAAAACACAAATGCTTTTACTTTTGCACTATCCTCAAGAAAATTTATTGCATGTTTCAACTTAAATTGATAATCATGCTCATCGGTCTGTGGTCCAAATCTTATTTCTTTTAGAACAACTTTTTGTGTTTTCGCTTTAAGTTCTTTTTGTTTCTTTTTCTGTTGATAAAGAAACTTTTGATAATCAATTATCTTACAAACCGGTGGGTCAGCATTCGGTGAAATCTCAACTAAATCAAGTTCTAATTCATCCGCTAATTTTAAAGCTTCTTGAATAGAGCAAACATCAGGGATATCAATATTATCCCCAACAAGCCTTACCGATTTTGCACGTATAAGATTATTTATTTTATGCAGTGGCTCTTCTTTCTTGAAAGGTCTTCTTTGCCTTGGTCTTGGTCCCGCTATAACTAGGTTCCTCCTAAGTTTAGTTAATAATTAATTTATTTTATAAGCTTCTGTTTGAGCTTTTACTTCTTTGTTAATTAAGTCTGCAAATTCATCCAGTTCCATGCTTCCTTTATCTCCATCACCTTGTATTCTTACCGAAACTGTCTCACTTTCAAACTCTTTCTCTCCAACAATTAAAAGATAAGGTATCCTTTTCAACTCATTATCACGTATCTTTTTACCTATCTTCTCGTTACGGTCGTCAACTAAAGTGCGAATATCGCAATTATTTAGGTAATTCAAAACTTTTTTCGCATAATCATTATATTTTTCACTAATTGGAAGAATAACTACTTGATCTGGAGTTAACCATAAAGGAAATTTTCCAGCCGTGTGTTCAATTAAAACAGCCACGAATCTTTCCATTGATCCAAATGGTGCTCTATGGATCATAACCGGACGATGCTTTTGATTATCAGCACCGACATACTCCAAGTCAAAACGTTCCGGCAAGTTGTAATCAACCTGAATTGTACCTAATTGCCATTGACGACCTAAAGCATCTTTTACCATAAAGTCTAACTTAGGACCATAAAATGCTGCTTCATCATATTCTATAACACAATTAAGATCTTTTTCCTTTACTGCTTCAAGAATTGCAGCCTCAGATTTCTCCCAATTTTCATCACTTCCAATATATTTTGATCTGTCAGTTTTGTGTCGCAACGATACCTGAGCTGTAAAATCCTTAAAATCAAGAGCATTAAAAATAATAAATATAATATCCATTACTTTTTTAAACTCTTCTTTTAATTGATCGGGACGACAGAAAATATGTGCATCATCTTGTGTAAATCCACGCACACGAGTCAAACCATGTAATTCGCCGCTTTGCTCGTAACGATAAACTGTACCAAACTCTGCATAACGAATTGGTAAATCTTTATATGAATGCGGTTTATGTTTGTAAATTTCACAATGATGAGGACAGTTCATAGGCTTCAATAAAAACTCCTCACCTTCTGCGGGTGTAGTAATTGGTTGAAAAGAATCTTTTCCATACTTTTCATAATGACCTGAGGTTACCCACAAATCTTTTAAACCTATATGTGGAGTAATTACTTGCTGATAACCATATCTTTTTTGAATCTTTTTTAAGAAATTCTCTAAGCCTTCTCGCAACTGAGCACCTCTAGGCAACCATAAAGGTAAACCCTGTCCTACTGTTGGCGAAAAAGTAAATAATTCCAACTCTTTACCAATTCGACGATGATCTCGTTTTTTAGCTTCTTCAAGTAAAACTAAATATTCTTCAAGAAATTTTTGCTTTGGAAAAGTAATTCCATATACACGAGTTAATTGTTTACGTTTTTCATCCCCTCGCCAATATGCACCTGCAACTTTTAATATTTTAATTGCCTTGATATAACCTGTATTTGGTAAATGCGGACCTCTACATAGATCAGTGAAATTACCATGGCTATAGAAAGTTATTGTTCCATCTTCTAAATCATTAATTAACTCGATTTTATATTCATCTCCCTTTTTTGTAAAAAAATCAAGAGCTTCTTCTTTAGTAACTTCTTTAGATGTATACTCATTTTTCTGTTGAGCTAATTCTTTCATTTTAGCTTCAATCTTTGGAAAATCAGCATCAGAAATAACTCTATCTTCACCTAAATCAACATCATAATAAAATCCATTTTCGATACTTGGACCAATACCTAATTTAACTCCAGGATACAATACCTCTAATGCTTCAGCCAATAAGTGGGCTGATG
Source organism: Bacteroidales bacterium (assembly GCA_013138975.1). GTDB lineage: Bacteria > Bacteroidota > Bacteroidia > Bacteroidales > UBA12077 > UBA12077. Next base: position 20,071 of record WTBR01000185.1, on the reverse strand, counting down.
AATGCCAAAATGCTTCTTTTCCTTCTACATCGTCCCACTTGTGCAAATTAATACTGGCATCAATTGTAATAGGACGTTGCAAATCCCATACTTCTCCATTTACTGTAACAGATAATACTTCTTTGGCCAATCTCGGGCTTATATCTTTCGCTATTTCGAATCCTGTAACTTCGTTGTACTCTCGCACAGAATTATCAGGTAATGTTATTTTTATCATCTTAAATCTTTTTCAAATTCCAGTTTGCAAAGATATAAAATCTTTACAGAACTTATAACTCCAATCATTAAGAATTAATAAATTGTCTTTGCAAGAAAACGCCAAATACTTCGTTACTCTCGTTTTGAAAACAGTCATTCACAAAAGTGAACTCCTTGGTTTTCAAAACTTCGAAAGCCTCGTCTTTGACACTTTCTTATCAAAGACCTTAAAAATAAGTAGTTTTCTTGCTGGCACTAAGTAGTCTCAGCATAAAAACATCAATAATTTCGTTACTCTTGTTTTTAAATTAGTTACTTCGACATGCTCAGTACATCGCAATTACATAGTAAACTCCTGATTATCAAAACTACGAGAGCCTCATTCTTGGCGTTTTTTCATCTAAGACTTTGTTTTCTTGCAAGCTCTAAGTATATTTATTCACTTTTAAATATAGCGAACATGTAAATATTTTAATTGTTTCATTATATATTTTATAATTAAAATTTAAATCAAACTCCTTATATATCATTAAATTAACATAAATATGAAGACCTTTTTCAAATTATCGACTTTTTTATTTTTTTGTGGAATATCATTAATCTCCTTATCCCAAAAAATCAGTAATGGAATAAGCCTGGAGGATATCTGCATTAATAATACTTTTACTGCTCGTACAATTAGTGGCTTAAGATCAATGAATGATGGCGAGCATTTTACAACGCTTGAAAGTAGTAATAAAATTGTAAAATACAGCTATAAAACCGGGGAAGTTATTGATGTTCTTTTTTCTACAATCGAAAATGATTTTGAAATAAATGACTATGAATTTTCATCTGATGAATCAAAAATATTGTTAGCTGTTAATGCTGATTATGTTTATAGAAGATCGTATACTGCTGATTATTACATATATGATTTGGAATTTAAGAAATTAGAAAAATTAAGCGATAATGGAAAACAAAAATACGCTACTTTCTCTCCTAGCGCAGATAAAGTAGCATTTGTAAAAAACAATAATATATACATATCTGATTTAAGTACTAAAAGTGAAATTCAAATTACATTTGATGGTAAATTTAATTATATTATTAATGGTGGTTCGGATTGGGTTTACGAAGAAGAATATAGTTTTACAAGAGCTTTTTTCTGGTCGCCTAAAGGAGATAAAATTGCTTATTATAAATTTAATGAAAAGGATGTTAAAGTTTTTAATATGATTAAGTATGATAATGCTCTTTATCCTGAAAATTATGCCTTCAAATACCCAAAAGCTGGTGAGAAAAACTCAATTGTAAGTATCCATGTTTACGATTTAATAAATAATGAAACAAACACAATGGATATTGGAAAGGAAACGGATCAATATATTCCAAGAATAAAATGGACTTCAGAAAATAATAAGCTGTCGATAATTCGTGAAAATAGATTGCAAAATCATATAGAAATACTTATTGCTAATACTGATAATGGGAGTTCTGAAATTATTTACGAAGAAAAAAACAAATACTACATCGAAAGAATTGAAGACTGGTACATGACCACGTCTGATGATGGAAAGTATTTTATTATTAACAGTGAAAAAGATGGATGGAATCATTTTTATTTATATGATATTGAAGGGAAATTTATAAATCAAATTACTAAAGGAGAATGGGATATTACTGATTTTGTTGGGTTAGATAGTAAAACTCAAACTTTATATTATCAATCGGCAGAAGAATCCCCTCTTAATAAAGCTGTTTATTCAATAAAACTTGACGGAACTAAAAAGAAAAAGTTGTCGGAAAAAAGAGGAACAAACAAGGCTGTTTTTAGTACTGGTTTTAAATATCATATTAATTATTACTCGAATGCAAATACGCCAAAATATATAACTCTGCATGATCAGAAAGGGAAGTTAATCCGAATTTTAGAAGATAATAAGGAATTAAATCAGAGAATAAAAGATTACAATTTTGTTCAAACTGAGTTTTTAAAAATTAACACTCCTTCGAGTAAATGGGATTTAAATGCTTACATGCTTAAACCAAATAATTTTGATCCTGAAAAAAAATATCCAATGTTAATGTTCCAATATGGAGGGCCGGGATCGCAGCGTGTAACAGACTCATGGCCCAGGTTTTTTGCATGGCATCAGATGTTAACTCAAAAAGGCTATATTGTTGTTTGTGTTGACAATAGAGGAACCGGAGCGCGTGGTGAAGAATTCAAAAAGATAACTTATGGACAATTGGGTAAATACGAAACCATTGACCAAATTGAAGCTGCAGAATACTTAAGCAGCTTGCCATACATTGATGAAAACAGAACAGGAATCTGGGGATGGAGTTATGGTGGATTTTTATCTGCTTCGGGATTATTTCTTGGTGCTAATGTTTTTGAAATGGCCATATCTGTTGCCCCTGTTACTTCGTATCGTTTTTATGATTCGATTTATACGGAACTGTATATGGGATTGCCTCAGGATAACGCAGAAGGTTATGACGATAATTCATTACTCACACATGCTGACAAATTAAAAGGCAAATTATTGCTAATACATGGTACGGGTGATGATAATGTGCATTTTCAGAATTCCATTGAATTAGCCAGAAAATTAACTGAAGCTAATAAACAGTTTGAATCACAGTTTTATATCGACAAAACGCATAGCATTCGCGGTAAAAAAACACAATTGCACTTATACACTAGAATGACTAATTTTATTTTTGAAAATCTATAATGATTTAGTATCAAGTATTGAGTATCAAGTATTGAGTATCAAGTATCAAGATTTTAGATCTGAGCTAATAGATAATTATTCTTATTCTTTTTTAATTGAATCTTTTAATGTTTTTATATTTTGGTTACTTTTGCACTTGAAAACACCCAAATGGTGATTCCGATACCTATCGGGATGATAAACACGCAAAAGGCATATAAAATAATATTCAATTGCCCAGGTGGTGAAATTGGTAGACACGCCAGCTTGAGGGGCTGGTGCTCGCAAGGGCGTGAAAGTTCGAGTCTTTTCCTGGGCACTAAAAACTCCCGATTACTTTATTGTAGTCGGGAGTTTTTTTGTTTTGCAAAGTTGCCTACAATTATATTTGAACAATTTCCTTACTATTTTCACTAATAACGATTTGTTTGTTTTCAAAAGTTTCAACTAAGGAAAAACCATTATAAAATGGTTCTATTGAGAGATACCTTTCATTGTACAATTGTTTACCGTTCTTGTTGATATGAAACCAACCGTGTTTATCTTTTGCAGTCGCATAAGATTTATGAAATACCCCTAAATTTAAAAAGTGCTTATCGTTTATATCATTTCCGTTTTTATTAATGTGTTTACACAAGCCATTTTCTAATTTTACTACAGCATAACCATCCTTGAAGTCACCTGCATATCTGTACTTTTCTTGATATAGCATTTGCCCTTCTTCGTTTACGTGGAAGTATTGATTTTTAAGATTTCGGACTGTACAAACATTTTCTTGAAAATTACCAAGCCAAGCATATTTTTCATTGTAACATCTACCACCTTTAGAATCTATATGAAACCAATCGCCATTATAAATAACCGCTGCCTTGGAGAAATAAAATCCAAATACTCTTTCATACCTTTCTTCATATAAAGGCTTACCATTAATATCAATATGATACCAACCTGTTTCATTGCATACCGGAGCTAATCCTTCTGAATGAAATTTTAATACTTCTTTAAAGCTTTTATTAAAAAGCTTTTGTCCTCTGTATTTAAAGAATGTAAAACATTCTGAAACTTCTATATCTTTCCAATTCATTTTTTTGCAATAATTAAGTATTGAAGGTCATTTACTTTTTTGACCTCTTTATAGTTAAAATCTGAAGATACTAAGAGCTTCTTATATTCTGAAAAGCTTCTTTCAAAACCACCTGTCATTGCATGCATATTTAGCGATAAGATTGCTGCTCCATCATCTATTTTATCAGTTAAATTTTCAATGATGTAAAGCACTCCATTGTGAGGTAGTGAATCATATACATTTTTTAGAATTAACCGAGATTTCTCGTCACTCCAATCATGTAACACTCTACTCATAATAATTGATTCCGCAATTTGAGGAATAGGTTTAAAGAAGTCACCTTCCACCGTTTCAATATCGCCCAAATACAGGTCAATAACTTCAGGCTTTTCAAATAAATAGCATTTTACTTTTGGGTTATGATGCTTAATAGTGCTAATCAAAGCTCCCATCCCTCCTCCAACGTCCATAATAGAGTGGTGTGTTGAAAAATCGTGGATTTCATAGATATTCTCATAATCATCACGAGCATATTCATACATTGCTCTATGATAATTCAATAACTGTTCCTTGTCTTGTGAAATATAATCAAAGAATGGCTTGCCATAAATGTGATCGAAAGCTTGTTTGCCTGATTTTAAAGTGTAATCGAGATTTTGCCATGCAGTTAAATGTTCTGCGCCCCAATTTAGACAAGCGTACTTTAGTGAATGTGGATGATTTTCTGTTAGAATTTCGCCTTTAGGAATAAGCCATATTTTGTCATTATCTAACCTAACTAAGCCCTGTTTTTCAAGTACAGAAATCAACTGTTTTAATACTTCAAAATCAAACTTTCCTAAATCAGCTAGGGATTGAATTGATAAATGATTTCCTTTAATCAAATCAAAGATATTCTGCTTACATGCAGTATATACAGCGAGATAATCCCAGTATTGAGTAAATAACCCTTTTAGCTCTTTTCGGTATTCATTCATTTTGCTAATTTCAGTTTTAAATTGCTGATAATATCCTTGCTAATCCCACAGTGATATAAATATTTATGAATACCACCTACGTCAACTACGTAATCATAGAAAATTCTGAACTTATTTTCATCGGTATCTTGTTCACTTTCTAAATAATCGGCTAATAATTCTTTGTAGTTTGAGCCTAAAAGCATCCCTATTAAGATAATTATCAATCCTGCACGGTCTTTTCCTGCTACACAATGAATTGCTGTTGAATCTTCTGTATTAGCAATAAATTCAAAAATTATTTTAATTTGATTTTGGCAGCACTTTATGAAAAAGTAATATGCTTTTTCTGCATTTGAAAGGTCGCAATAAATGGTGCTTGTCTCGGCAACAAACCATTCCGGTTGACTCCAAGGATCAAGAGGAATGTTGATGCAGTCAAACTCACTCTGGAAAGAATCGGAATAGGGATTCATTTGAACCTCCCTTTCTGCTCTTAAGTCTATTACTGTTCGGATTCCAATTTTCCTTAATTCATTTAAAGCCGTATTGTCATCCTGATATTCGGTTAATGATGAAGTTCTAAAAACAGTATTTGGTTTTATTGCAGAGATACCTCTTGATACGTCCCTAAAATTAAGAATAATAGATTGTTCTGATATTTTACAGTCAGGGCGATTCATATTATCTGTTAAGGCTTTCTCATTACACAGGTTTGGCATAAAAGCTTCTTTTTATAATTATTTAACAAGTCATTGTAAATTGGACTAGCCAATACTTCCTTAAAAGTTTTATTCGGATAGTTCCCAAAATCACCAAGCGAATCTCTTTCTTTATCAGGGGCGCAACATGGTGATATTTTTCCGATTGCAGAAATCCAAAGCTCCTTACCCAAAAATGGACATCCGTAATTTTCAGGAATAGAACTAGTTTCTTTTGTATTTAGGTAATCAATTTGCTCCAATAGAATTTTATCTCCATTAGGTTTTCGAAAACACTCGACCGCTTCTATAGCTTTATCGACAGTAGAGTTCCAATCCCTAATTGATTTCTCATCTTTTTTAAATGAAAGGTCTTTTATTTCATCAAAGTGTGTCCACAAATGATGACCTTTTACTCTATCAACACCTAAATTAGCAGCTAATCTTATAATCTCAGGTAGTTGATGCATATTAGTTTGCATAAAGGTCAATTGCAAAGTAATTCTGCTATAAAATCCTGACATCTTATAATGAAAGTCTCGATATTCAATAAAGGATTTTAGATTCGAGATATGTTCATTAAATGTTAGCCCTTGCATGATGCTCTCAGCAATATCTTTTGTCGCACCATTAAGGGATATTTTGGTGTCGCTTGTTACCGGAATAATCAACTTAGCCCATTCTTTTACATTTTTATTGGGGAATGTTCCGTTGGTAGTGAGGTTAATTTTAATATTATACTTCTTTGCAAGTTGAAAGAACTTGTCAATTTCTTTGTATAAAAGCGGCTCACCCATTGTCGAAGGTATTATCTCTTCAACACCAAGGTCTTTTGCCTCTTTAAATATTTTATCTATCCAACCGGAAGGCATCCTTCTGGCTTTAATGCCTGTAGTTTCAAATAATTCCTTTTTAAAATTGCTGTACCTGCTGTGTTCTTCACACATGATACATTTAAGATTGCAATCTTCCGGATTGGTATCTAATGTTAATCTATATAACTTTTGCATTCTTCAATTCTGCTAGATAGTTGTATTTCCTATGGAGTTCTTGACAATGTTCTATAATATTAGGGATTTCTCCATTCTCATTATATAGATAGCCTTTTCTTCCTAATGACTTTAATTTTTCAGGATGATTAACGGCATATTGAAGTTTTTCCCTTAATGAATCAATGTCTCGATGTTCAAATAACAAACCATTAACATTGTCTTGTACATATTCTTTCATTCCTCCAAAATCTGCTGTTATTACCGGAATATGACAAGATTGTGCTTCATGTATTACTAAAGGTGAATTTTCACCCCAAATAGAAGGAACAACGATTGCATGAACCTTGCTGAAAACATCTTTTGCCAGATTATGATTTATGTATTCGCCACAAAATTCTACCGGATTAGAGCTTTCTTTTACTAGTTCTTTTAAAGCCTTTGTGCTTTGACCAATTTCTCTTCCAAATATTTTCAATTTGGCTTTACCTTCTAAACCTTTAAATGCTTCAATTAATAAATTTATCCCTTTAGCTGCAATGTGAGTTCCAATATATCCAAATGTAAATGTTTCGGATTTTAAATGTCTTTCAGGTTTTAAGTAATGCGTGGGGAAACCATAGTCGAGATAGAAAATCTTTTCTATTGGTACAGAAAAGTCTTTGATAAAGCGATTCATAAGATATTGTGAAGGTGCATGAAACAAATCAACTTTATTAATAATCTTTTTTGTTACCGACATACGTTGATTTATCCATTCTTTCCATTGATTTTTATCCCTTTCAGAGTTAATACCCGATTGATACATTTTATAGCAAGATTCTGCACAAACTTCATCTTCTTGTTTATGACATAACTTGTATAGACTTTCACCATCAAAGTTGCGTTGTAAGAATTGTCCTCTTGGACACATAAGCCAAAAATCATGTAGTGTAAATAAAATGGGAATATTCTGATTTTTTAATTCATCAATAATTCCAGTTGAAAGATGGTTTAAATGACCTATGTGAGCAATGTCCAGCTTGATAGTTTGCAAAAGTTCGGAAAACTTATCATTAATCTTTTTGTGATTGTACCCATCTTTACCTCTTGCCATATTTACATATACAAAATCAACGCCATCTTTAGTTTCATACCTAAAATTGAAATCTGCTATGTATTCATTTTCTTCTCTGGTAAAGACAGTAATTTTGTTTGTCTTTTTTAGTTGGTCAACGATTGACTGACTATAAACTTCTGAACCTGCATTGTAGTTTGCTGGGTATCCGTGAATTATCTTTAATATATGCATAATGTATTTAAAATAAGAAAACACAAAGAAACAGAAGTCTTTAAATTTATTCAAGACCTCTGTTTCTTTTGTTCATAATTTATTAGAAAATTCTATTAATTGAAAGACTAAATTTGTGTTTCTATTAGTTTAATCTTCCTTTTCTAACCTATCTTGCCAATCATCTGGTCTTTCATCTTCTCCTCTTGATTGCCAATAAGCGTCATTTTCGGAATCTAATTGTCTTGAATAATTATCCAATTCCTCTTTTGAATAATCGTAATCGTCATTTAGGCTCATAATTATTTCTTTTTTTTGGTTTGATTTGTATCTAATACGTTGCCTCTATTCCCATGTACTTTGTCATAAGTTTTGTTTGTTCCATTTGTTCCCTTATTTGGGTTTTTAATGTCAGCTTCATGATTACTTAACTTTTGTTTTTTCATAATAATTAATTTTAAGTTTATATTAACCTCTTAAATACAATGCCTATGCCAATATTTCTTAAGCCTTAATGTTAGGGTTTTATAGATTATTAAATTATTGTTTGTATATTTATATGCACATACTATATATCCATATAAATATATGAAAGAAGAAAATATTTTTATTACATGGCACTATACAACACATGGAATTGCATACCTTAAACATATCCTTTCAGCCTTTTATAAATATGGCACGCAAGAAATTTATAATCAGGAAAGTATATGCCAAGAAGAAATGAAAGATGTATTTAGTCAGGATGAAGAAGGGTTTGTTTTTGATAAAGTGTATTACTTAACAGCCCCACAATCTACCTTTGATAAATTATCGCGTAGAAGATTTGACTATCTATCTAATATTATTGAAGATGATTTTATTAAAAACGATAAAAGTCTTAAAGCCTGGGAAGCAATAATAAAAAAAAGAAAAGACAATAAATATAATTGGAGTATCAAGGATGAAGATTCATTTGTTAAAGATAATTATAAAGAATTTTATAAATATTGGAAAAAAACCTTGTGGAGGGATATGCATCATTACCAAATAGATGATCAAATATGGTGGTTTGGCAACTATAGTAATGCAAAACAAATTTACCCAAATGGGGAAAGGTTTATAACAAAATCGTTTGATATTAAAAACCTCAGGGATGCATCCAATATTTCTAAACAGATACAACCATTTATAAATAAAATTAAAGCAGAACATCCCAATGCAAATTTTGTAATAAATTCCTCTCTTGGTAGTAATGAGACTCAAGTAGTATGGCAGGTATTAAGTGAGACAGGACATCTTCCACGAGAAACCACACTTCTACAAACATATGACAATAAAGAAGTTAGTGATAAAAGATTTAAGCCCATAATAATAAAGAGAATTCCTAACAAAATACTTTCTGAGATTACTAAGCATTTCCCTATCTATAATGAGGTTAAATCTCAAAGTAGAAAAGTAGCTGAATTAAAAATGAAACAGTATTTACAATCAGGATTTACTATTTTATTATTGGGAGAAAGGGGTATTGGAAAAACAAGGTTGGTTGAGAATGAAAAAATAATTATTGCACTAAACTGTGCTACATTTACAAACAACCAAATTGCTGAATCTATTTTGTTTGGACATAAAAAAGGTGCATTTACCGATGCAAAAGAAGATTACACGGGAGCATTTAAACTTGCTGAAAATAATATTCTATTTCTGGATGAAATTCATCATTTAGATAAACTTCCTCAGGCAAAACTGATGAGGGCACTCCAAACAGACAAGTACAACCGATATAAAATTACACCCGTAGGAGGTGAAGAGGAAATAATAGGGAAATTAACTATTATTTTAGCATCAAATAATTCAATTGAAGAATTAAAGAAAAAATTACTGCCTGATTTTTATGATAGAATAACACAATTAGTTATTGAATTGCCTCCGCTTCGGAGGTCTAAGGAAGATATTCCACAAGAATTTAAAAAGATATGGCATCAAATGAAGTTCGAAGAGCAGTATCCATTTAAGGAATATCTACAGAATGATAAAAAGTTTGTAACCTGGATAAGTGAACAGGAGCTTTACGGTAATTATAGAGACCTCCAAAAAATAGCTATATATTATAAAACCTTTCTCAATTTTAACGATGATATCAAAAGTTTACTTGATGAAAAAAATGCTTTTGATTTTGCAAAAAAAGAATTTGAAAAATATAACTGGACTAAACAAGATGAAGAACATGAATTTTCTGAAGATAAAACTGCCGGGGAAATGATTGATGATTTTAAAAAAAGACTTGCAGAATGGGCTATTCTAAGATTCAGTGGAGCTCCTAAAGCTGAGTCTCACTTTAAAAAATTAGGAGGAAAAACAACTAAAGAAACCCTTTATAATTGGAAAAATCAGGAAATAGTTAGATAACAAACTCAAAACAACACCTTATTTCAAGGAGGGATTATTAGTTAATTTAAGACTTACAAATATTCAATAGTCTCATTTTTTTACTACTGCCCCTTCAAAAATTTATGGTTCTGACCTTTTTGAGCAATGGAATGATAGTAATGAATGCGAGCAGATTTAATGACATTAAATAGCGATTCAGGATGACATGAATTGATTTCTTTAATAGTATTATTCCTGATAATTCCATCCAGTTTAAGGTTGTAGTCAAAGAAACGGTTTAGCACTTTTTGAAAGCCATAGCTTCCCCAATATTCATTTCATCATTAATATACCTTTCTACATCGTGTTTTCTCTTTTCGAATAAATACCACTCTTTAGTTTCTGAGTCTGTAGTAATTACTTCAATTATCTTTTCACGTTCTTCTTCGTTAACATCGTTTATAACGAATTTAACGAGCTGTTCTTTTGCTTTTTCCAGTACTCGTCTCATTTTCACCGCTCTTGTTTTGTTTGAGCTACAAGAATACAGTTTCTCCCATCGACGAAAGGTTGACGGGCCTATACCTATAGTTCATTGCAATAATGCTTGAGAGTATTTTGTTCTGGATTATAATTTGAAATAATCTTTATCTTCTCTTGAGGAGATAGGTGTATTCGTTTTTCTGAGAGGTATTTATCCTTGTTTTTGCCAAACTTTATTAACCAATCTTTTATAATGCTTTGATAACGGATATTATTTTCAAGCATAACCTCATCAATGCTCGTTTGACCATTTTCTATCTTTGAAACAAGTTCTCGTTTCAATTTATCGGGTAACACTTTTATTTTTTGTCCATTTTTTAACTCCCGTTCGTAACCAAAATTCTCCTTTTGTCTCATCTTTTTGCTCTTTTTGTGTATAGCTATTTTAGGACAAGACACACAATTACAAAAAGAGGTTTAACATTTAGTTATTAAACCTCTTTTTATTTTTCAAGAATTTGGATTAAATTTAAGAATAACTTTTAAGAAGTCTTCTGGTAGTTTTTTCATATTAATAAAAAACTAAAGCATTATTAACCTCGAATGGTTTTCCTGTAATATCCTTATAGCTGATTTTAATCTCAATTTGAGATAATGCTTTTATAATTTCGTTTTCCAAATTGCTATCAAAAGCGAAAAGCTCTAATTGATCTCCAGACATTAAGTTAAATTTATAAATTGGGTTTCCATCTATTCCAGAAATATCAAAATTCTCTACAAATAACCTATGAATAGGCTGGTAGCTTGTTTTGTGATAATGAAAATTTACAATAATTTCCTTTGCAACTGCATTACTATTATTTATTAAGTAACAGATAGAATCTTTTATAAAAACATTAAGAATTGGCTGAATTTTAAGTTCCTCAAGTCGAGTTAAATTCTCAATATTTTCTTTTGTCAATAAATGGGTTTTATGGTTCAATTTCAAATTTAAAAAATAGAAAATAGCTGTAAATAACAGAGCGAGAATAGACACTCCAAGTGCAATAAATGGAATAGTTAACTGATTTGAATCAGGAGTACTTACTAAATAAAGGATAATAGATATTAGTTTCATCGTAATTTTCTTTAAGTGTTACAAATCTTCAGAGTCAAGATAAAATTCATGTTATGTAAATAAAAAGTAAATGTCCTAAATTTAATGATATTAAATAAATAATTAAACTTAATTTCTATTATTAAATTTTGTTTAACATTTTTTATGTCTTCAAATTCGAAAATGGAGGTTTTATCGATTTAATAATTTCGATAACTATCGGGATGGTAGACTCACATAAGGAATATAAAATAATATTCAATTGCCCATATATTGAAATTAGTAGACAAGCTGACTTGAGGAGCCAGTGTTCGCAAGGAAGTGCGGGTTCGAATTTTGTTCCGGGAGCAAAAAAAACTCCTGATAAATTTTATTTATCAGGAGTTTTTGTTTTTAATAAGTAATCATCTTGCAATTACCGTAACATATTACATGAATGGAAAAACTCAGAATACTGACTTAACATTTTATCTGAAAAGCTTATTTCTAATAGCTAATTTCATGAACATATGATAATAATCATGACCTACTCCATCAATTATATGAAATGTTTGATTATGCTCTTTATAAAAATGATTGTCTAAATAATTTTTATATATTAATCCGCGTTCATATCGGTTCGCACCTTGTATCAATGCTGCATCACTTTTATCTATGGTTGGTTTTACATCTTTATTTCCAAGAAAATATACACATTCTCTATATTGCATCTGTTTTCTTATTGTAGCAATACCAACAGTTTTAGGATATGTAATTAAATTATCCAATCCGTATTTGTAATTATTATATTTCGATGCCTCTTCTTTAAATTCATATGTAGTTCCTTTTACTCTTCTATAATTATCCATATACAAGTATGTTGAAGGATTTGCAATAACAAATCGAATATTAATATCATATTTATTTTTAATGAAATCAACTATTGGGGTGCATGCTGAATATCTGTGAGTAAATTGTCCACCACCAGAATGACCGGCAATAACTATCTGTTCCAGATTACTAAATCGTGTTACTAATCGGTGTATAATAGTATCTATTGCGGAAAATGAACTTAAACTATAATTATTTTTAGCTTCGTCTCCACAAATCCACCCTGCTTTATCCCAATATAATAAGTTTGATTTTTGTTGTATGGGAAATGTTGGAGCCAGAATTATGGTTTTTTCCATCGAAGTTGCTTCAGCTTTAGTTTTGCGATATGCCTTCATAGCAATATCATATGCCTCTTTGGTTTTTCCTTTTGCCGATTTCTTAGTGTATCCGCGAATTATGATCACTGCTCTTTTTATATGTTCATTTCCATTCTTAAGTGGAATATTTCTGAAGTACGGCAATTTATATGTATCTGCACCCTTTTTGAAATAAACATAACTGTATTGATTTTCGCTTGAAATTTTGGTTTTTGACTTTGAACTCTCTTTTTGTTGTCCAAATACTGCACCTGAAATAGCAATACAGATGAAAAGAAGTAATAATTTTGATTTCATAATTTTATTAATTTTTAATGATTAATGATTAATATTTTAGTATTCTACTCTATTCGCAAAATATATAGTTTGTGTAAATTATTAATTAATACTGATCGTTTACCTTATTGATCAGTTTGCCATGTTTATTATTCGTTTATATTTTTTCAACAAATGTAGTGTCTTGAGTTAATCTTTTTTCCATTTTTAAGTTAGCAATAAGTGAACATTGGAGGTAGATAAAAAGTAAACAAAGGTGATATTTATGAAAAAAGAAATGTTGGGGCTGGTGCTCGCAAGGGTGTGCAAAATCGAATCTTGTTCTGGACACAAAAAAAACACTTAACACTGTTGTAATTTAGTATATTACAACAGGATTTTTGTTTTTATACACATTGGTACTCACAAAATAGTAAAGAGTGGAGATCCATATATTGGTGGATTGCACTCCATGCGACACAATTTTGCATCTCATCTATTAGAATCAGGAACAGACAATTCAATTTATACAAGAATTCTTAGGACACAGCCCATTTAAAACGACTAAATTTTATACTCGTTAGCAATAAATATCTTCAATTAATTAAAAGCCTGTGTATGGTGTTTCTATTTAACAAATTAAATTATATTTGTTAAGCAATAAGAAAGAAAAAATTAACAAATACGGTATAATGCTACATGACATCTTATTATATAAAAGTTATAGCGAATTTGAAAATAAAACAAACATTATATGATCATTGAATCAATAGCTTTATTTGTTGGTAAAAAAATATTAGGACAAATCTTCATTGATGAAATTTGGTATAAAAAAATTTGGCACAAAATAAACCCGCCAAAAGAATATAAAGATAGATTGTATAAATGCATAAACGAAACGATAACTCAATACGATAAAGAGAATACAAGTTTAAAATATCAAACAAATAAATTTCCATTTTACCACTCACAGATACTCCTTGAATCTCTTAGTAAATACATACTATTCGAGAATGGTTCAGCAGAACTTCTTACGAAAATTTTTGATAGGAATCCCAATATTATAAAACCTACAGCCGAACAATTAGCGGCATTCTATAATCTATTTTTAGAAAAAGTAAATTCTGATGAAATATTAAAAACCAAGTTTGTTGAAGAAAATTACAAACAAAAAATATTTGATAATTCATCCCAAATTGATGAGGTTATCAATAAACTTGATACTGTAATAGTTAATACCCAGACTATTATTAAAAAAATGGATATTCCAACTCACAGTAACAGCGCAAGCAAAGAACTAACAGCAAAACTTCCTTTGTTAAATAGCAAAATAGTAAAAAGAGAAACTGATTTAGCCGATATACGAAATAGATTGTTACGAAACAAACAGGTAGTGTTGGTTAACGGCATGGGAGGAATAGGAAAAACTACTTTAGCTCAAGTTTATATAACTGAATATTACAATGAATACAAATATATAGCTTGGATTAGCCTCAACTCTGATAATTTTATTGCTGATTTCATAAATACTGCAGGCCTAAAAGAGAGTTTGCATATTCCTCTGGGAGACAAAACACCTCGGGAATATTTCAATCAGATTATTATGGCATTGAAAAAATTAAGCCATGAGAATAATGAGCATTCACTTATAATTATAGACAATGCTGAAGAAGACATTGTGCAATTTCATGATTATTTACCTCACCCACCCCATTGGCATATTCTGGCTACTTCAAGGCATAAAATAGAAGAATTTGATGTTAAAGAACTGGATTCTTTAAATGAAGAACAAGCTGTTGCACTATTTAAACTTTACTATAAAAGAACAGGGCTAACAGATAATGAAATACGGAAAATTGTTGGAGATATGGAATACCATACTTTAACAATAGAGATACTTGCAAAAACAGCACAAAATGATAGATTAGATGTATTACAAGCGGTAAATACTCTTGCAGATAACTATTCGGTGGAGGTAAATACGAGGCATGCTGAAGGAAAAATCAATAAAATAACTTCCTACCTGGCTTCTATTTTTGATATGAGCAAATTGAGTAAAGATGAAATTTGGCTTTTAAAACAACTTTATTTCTTACCTCCACTATATCATAGCTTCGAGCTTATTAATACTGTACTCCCGTCTAAAAAAGGCGATCAGCATAACAAAACTCAAAAAATATTATCCAAATTAGTTGCTAAAGGTTGGTGTTTATTCAATGAAACTACCGAAGAGTATAAATTACATAGAATTATTGGAGATGTTATTAAACACTCGGTTGATATACCTTTTAAGGACATTTCGCCGCTAATTGACTCCATCAGTACTTTACTATTAATAGACCAAACAAAAGACAATCCAATAGATAAATTCCAATGGGCTATTTTCGGGAACAATTTATTAAAACTTGTCTCTTATGTTGAAAATCCTATAATTGCTACCCTTCAAAACAATTTAGCTCTGGTACTTCAAGCCCTCGGGGATTATAATAGTGCGAAGGTGTTATTAGAAAAAACTAAAAATTCCTATGAGAAAAATTTTGGCATAGACCATCCCTCTACTGCAGGTAGTTATTCCAATTTGGCATTAGTACTTAAAGACCTCGGGGATTATAATGCTGCGAAGGTATTATTAGAAAAAGCTAAAAATTCCTATGAGAAAAATTTTGGTGAAGACCATCCATCTACTGCAGTTAGTTATTCCAATTTGGCATTAGTACTTCAAGACCTCGGGGATTATAATGCTGCGAAGGTGTTATTAGAAAAAGCTAAAAATTCCTATGAGAAAAATTTTGGTGAAGACCATCCCTCTACTGCAGTTAGTTATTCCAATTTGGCATTAGTACTTAATGACCTCGGGGATTATAATGCTGCGAAGGTGTTATTTGTAAAAGCTAAAAATTCCGATGAGAAAAATTTTGGTGAAGAGCATCCCTCTACTGCAATTAGTTATTCCAATTTGGCATTATTACTTCAAGACCTCGGGGATTATAATGCTGCGAAGGTATTATTAGAAAAAGCTAAAAATTCCAATGTGAAAAATTTTGGTGAAGAGCATCCCTCTACTGCAGTTCGTTATTCCAATTTGGCAAGCGTACTTCAAGACCTCGGGGATAATAATGCTGCCAAGGTGTTATTTGTAAAAGCTAAAAATTCCGATGAGAAAAATTTTGGTGTAGAGCATCCCTCTACTGCAGATAGTTATTCCAATTTGGCAAGCGTACTTCAAGAACTTGGGGATTATAATACTGCGAAGGTGTTATTAGAAAAAGCTAAAAATATTTTTGATAAAACCTTAGGCATTAACCATCCACATGCTTTAATTGCAAAACAAAACTTAGAAATTTTAATAGATGAAAAGCAAAATAAAAACTCGCAATGATTGAATTTTAAGACTTAAGCTAACCATTATTAAAATTTGGTAAAAATTGTTATATTACCTTATATCCGCAAGACCTGTTAGGTTTTAATTGATTAACAGTCAATTATATCGAATCGACATTCACTTATTAATGCGAAACCTGTTAGGTCTGATTATTTGACAATCAACTTACTGAGAAAATACCTGCGGATATTAGGTATTATTAAATAATAACAATATTTACCAAATTTCTTCTTAGCTTTTATCTATAGACCCTAACCTAACCAGCCTGTTGGCTGGCAGGAGGTCAGGGTTATTGAGATCCAAATATTTACGTATTTTCTAATATTGAACTCACTTTAATTTACACTTAAAGGAGGCACTACAATTTTTCTACTTGTTCAATATTTGCCTCGATTATCCATGATATTAATCAATTTTTAAAATATCTTTATAGTTGATGCTTTTTTATCGACAAATTCCACATTTTTCAAAATATATTTACTTTTTTTGTTTGTAATGGAAACTTTCACCGGTATTATACAACGAGTAACGTACCACAATCAGGAAAATGGTTGGACAGTGCTAAAAGTGAGTCCTATTGATAGACCACATGAGTTGAAAACAGTAACTGTACATCAGGCAAATGTTTTTGCCGGTGCTACTATGGAGTTTGAAGGTGAATGGGTACAACATGCTAAATATGGCGAGCAATTTAAATCACACAATACTTTTGAAAGAAAACCTGCCAGTGCATCGGCATTAGAAAAGTACATTGGTTCGGGTTTAATTTATGGAGTTGGGCCAAAAATTGCAAAGCGTATTGTAAAATACTTCGGGAAAGAAACTTTGGATGTTTTTGAAGATGACATTGAACGTTTGACTGAAGTTACAGGAATTGCTCAAGCAAAGCTCGATCAGATAAAATCATCGTGGACTGAACACCGGGAAATAAGAAATGTGATGCTATTTCTGCAAGAATACGGTGTGAGTACATTGTTTGCGGTTAAAATATTTAAAACCTATGGCAATGATGCTATAAAAATTCTACAAGACAATCCCTACCAGTTATCGAAAGATATTTACGGTATTGGATTTTTTTCGGCTGATAAAATTGCCTTAAGTATGGGTATTGAAAAAGATAGCCCCAAGCGGATGCGAGCTGCCATTAGTCACGTATTAGCAGCTAGTAGAGATCAAGGTCATTGCTATTTGGAATTAGAGCATATTCAGAAAGATGTTGAAACTCTATTGGCAGCCAATTATTCAGATCTGTTGGTAACTGAAATAAAAGTTATGGAACAGGAAAATGATCTTAAAATCAGAATGAAAACGGAAAATGAAGCTAACATTAAATGTTATTATTCAAAATCGCTTTATTATGATGAGTTGCACACAGCCGAGATTGTAAAATCCTTTTTATCAAAAACAATA
Organism: Bacteroidales bacterium; assembly: GCA_013138975.1. Lineage (GTDB taxonomy): Bacteria > Bacteroidota > Bacteroidia > Bacteroidales > UBA12077 > UBA12077. The sequence continues at coordinate 2,024 of WTBR01000185.1, read as the reverse complement.
AGTGTTGATGTGGCAAGAGTAAAAAAATGGTTGAACCAATTTAATCAAAAGCAGGAGTTTCCGTTAAGTGATGAGCAATTTGATTCTGTATTAGGAGCTTGTCAACAGCCATTTTCAATTTTAACGGGTGGCCCTGGATGCGGAAAAACAACTACAACAAAGGCATTAGTAAAGTTACTGCTTGCAATGAACAAACGGGTTACTTTGGCTGCACCAACAGGAAGAGCTGCCCAACGCATGAATGAAGTAATAGGTATGGAAGCACAAACGATTCACAGATTATTGGTTTGGCAACCACATACCGGGCAGTTTAAAAAGAACAAAGAAGAGCAGTTAAAAACCAATTTTGTAATTATTGACGAATGTTCTATGTTGGATATTTCTATATCTGCATCGCTCTTAAAAGCTATACCGCTAACAGCGCAAATACTATTCATTGGCGACCCAAACCAGTTGCCCTCGGTGGGTGCAGGAAATGTTCTTAAAGATTTAATAGAAAGCAATAAAGTACCCTGCTTTAATCTAAGAAAAGTATTCAGGCAAGCACATGAAAGTCATATTATTAAGTTTGCCCATCAAATTATTAAAAGACAAATACCTAAAATAGAATCGCCTATTAATTCACCCAATATTTGGGACGAAAATACCGATTGCATTTTTATTGATTCGGAAGAAGCTACCAAGGATCAAATGCTTTTTATTAAGAAGATAACAAAGTCAATGAAATATGTAATTGAAAATGAGGGTATAGCATTTGTGAGAGAAAAAGCTCCTGACGATGCAAACGACAACTACAAATCGGTGACTCAGGAAGATGATATTTATATAAAAAATACTACAGAAACTGAGATTGAGGAAATTAGGAAAAGTGGGGTTCGTTCTTATATTTTCAATGTTCCCAATGATTACTTACACGCCGATATTCAATTATTGCTAAAATCGGAAAATCATGCTACTGCACTTCAAAATATTTTAAAAAGTATTCATCCATGGTCTAGTTTGAATTATGGCTTTGTTGCATCTGAAATGGTTGTTAGGCTTTACTCAAAAACAATAAAGGAACGTCTTGGAACAAATTTGGAGGTGCAAATATTAACCCCCATGACTGTTGGTAGTATGGGAACTCGCAACTTAAACCAATTAGTTCAAAATACTTTTAATCCTGATGATGGTAACAAAGTTAATTTGCAGATTGGTGAGCGAATTTTTCGTTTAGGAGATCGTGTTATTCAACGCAGAAACAACTACGATCTTGAAGTTTTTAATGGAGATATCGGGCGAATATCATCTATTAACAATCAAGCTATGACATTAGAAATTACATATAATTCTGGAACAAAAACCCGGCAAGTTCATTATGAGAAACAAGATATTCTTGATCTTGATTTAGCATATGCTATTACTATTCATAAATCGCAGGGTAGTGAATTCGATGTTGTTATTATTCCGGTAGTTTTGCAGCACTTTAATATGCTGTACCAAAACCTCATATACACAGCTTTAACCCGTGCTAAAAAAATGGCAATATTCGTTGGAACCAGAAAAGCACTTGGTATTGCGGTGAGGAATATTGATAACCGCTCAAGAAAAACAATGTTAAAAACAATTATTCAGGAATAATATAAACATATAACAAAATAGCTCAAATTAGAGTCTGTCTAAAAAGTCAACTGCTTCGTTATGCTCACCATTAAATCCAGTCATTTTGTGGGCTAAAGCCAAGATTGCTTGAATTCTTGTTTCACCGGCATAAATGCCGGAGTTAGTTATTATCACTTCAATAGTTTAATTTGTAAATTATACCAACTAAACACCAAAATGAGCTATATAATTCGTTTCTTTTTCACTTATATTTCTTCAAAAAATAAAACCGTAACTACTGCTATGCTTGTATTTTTTGAATCATCTAAGCAAAAAAGAATTCAAATTATTTATAGCTCACTTTGAAATTTAATTGAATTGTGTTAAAATCCAAGTTATTTTCAATAATTTTGTATTCGCAGAAAGAAAACTTTTGGTGATTC